>NZ_JAPEMB010000001.1:3788304-4409108 GCF_026343125.1 Streptomyces sp. NBC_00094
GTCACCGGTCTGATCTACACGCACTCTCACGGCGACCACTTCGGCGGTGCCCGCGGGATCCTGCCCCACGGCACCGAGGACGGGGTGCCGATCATCGCCCCGGCCGGCTTCCTTGAGCACGCGGTCAGCGAGAACGTGTACGCGGGCAACGCGATGACCCGCCGCGCCGCCTACATGTACGGGGCGAACCTCCCGAAGTCCCCGGACGCCCAGATCAGCGCCGGGCTCGGCCAGACCACCTCCCTCGGCACCATCAGCCTCATCCCGCCGACCGTGGACATCACGGAGACCGGCCAGGAGGTGACGGTCGACGGCGTGCGGATCGTCTTCCAGCTCACGCCGGGCACCGAGGCCCCGTCCGAGATGAACTTCCTCTTCCCCGACCAGCGCGCCCTGTGCCTGGCCGAGAACGCCACGCACAACATGCACAACATCCTGACCCTGCGCGGGGCCGTCGTCCGCGACTCCCGCATCTGGTCCGCCTACCTCGACGAGGCGGTCGAGTACTTCCACGGGCAGTACGACGTCGGCTTCGCCTCCCACCACTGGCCGACCTGGGGCCACGACAACGTGGTGCGGTTCCTGACCGAACAGCGCGACCTCTACGCGTACATGCACGACCAGACGCTGCGGCTGCTCAACGAAGGCCTCACCGGCCCGGAGATCGCCGAGCGGATCGAGCTGCCGCCGGCCCTGGCCACGTCCTGGCACGCGCGCGGCTACTACGGCTCGCTCAGCCACAACGCCAAGGCGATCTACCAGCGCTACCTGGGCTGGTTCGACGGGAACGTGGCCCATCTCTGGGAGCACCCGCCGGTCGAGACCGCGAAGCGGTACGTGGCCGTGGCGGGCGGCCCCGCCGAGACCCTCGCCAAGGCCCGCGAGTACGTCGACGCGGGCGACCTGCGGTTCGCGGCGACCCTGCTCAACCACCTGGTCTTCGCCGAACCCGGGAACGTCGAGGCGAAGGAGGCGCTCGCCGCGGTCTACGACCGGCTGGGGTACGGCTCCGAGAACGGCACCTGGCGCAACTTCTACCTCACCTCCGCGCTGGAGCTCCGCGAGGGCATCGTCAAGACGGACCTCGACCTGACCAACCCCGAGATGGCGATGGCCCTCACCGTCCCCATGCTCATCGACTCGATCGCCGTACGGATCGACGGGCCGCGCGCCTGGCACGACGACCTGACCGTCGACCTGGTCCTGACGGACGGCCCCACGGGCGCGGGGACGCGCCGACGTCTCACCCTGCACAACGGCGCCCTCACCCACCGGGAGATCTCCGAGCCCCGGACCCCCGCCGGGCTCACGCTCACGCTGGCCAAGGCGCAGCTCCTCGGCCTGCTGGCCGGCCGGAGCATCGAGGAGCTCGGGATCGGGACGGAGGGCGACCCGGCGCTGCTCGGGCGTCTCTTCTCGTACGTGACGAAGCCCGACCCGCAGTTCCCGATCGTCACGCCGTGAGCGGCCGGTCCCACCCGGACCGCCGGGAGCGGCGCGCACCGGACGGTCAGCGCACGAGCCACGCCAGTATGCCGAGCAGGATCAGCGCCGCGCAGATCCCGAGGTTCACCACCTTGTACTGGAGGAACACCGCGGCGAACTCGCGGATGGTCGCGGACGGCCAGAAGTAGGCCGCGGTGGGCGAGCCCACCACCTGGCCGTCCACCCCCACGCGGCGGGCCATCAGCGCGGCCCGGAAGGCGTGGAAGTTGTTGGTGACGATCACGCAGGAGGAGCCGGGCCTTTCGCGCTCCATCAGCTCCTTGCTGAAGAGCATGTTCTCCTCGGTCGTGCGCGAGCGGTCCTCGCGCACGACCGAGGCGGCCGGGAAGCCGCCCTCGACGAGGTAGTCGGCCATCGCGTGCGACTCGGGCAGCGCCTCGTCGGGGCCCTGGCCGCCGGAGGTGATGAGGACGGGCGCGTCCCCGCCGCGCGCGGCCAGCGTCTCGTACACCTGCCGGCCTCGGTCCAGACGGCTCGCGAGGAGCGGCGGCACGCGGCGGCCGCCGATCAGCCCGGAGCCGAGGACGACGACGTAGTCGGCGTCGCGACGGATCCGCATCCGGCCGTACAGGAACGCGTAGCCGACGAAGCAGAGGAAGAGGAACGAGACGTAGCCGAACACGAGCAGGGTGGTGACGACGATCAGTCCCAGGGCCCGCGAGTGCGTGACTACGGCGGCGATCATCAGACCCATCACGCCGAACATGCCGAGGCCCGCGAGGAGCGACAGCAGGTTCGCCGGACGTCTGCCCTCCTTGCGGACCATCTTCACCCCGTTCGCGCAGAGCAGTCCGGCGAGGACGATCGGGCCGAGGCCGAGGACGAGCAGCACCAGGATCATCACGGTCTCGGAGACACCGGGCGGGGCGGCGTCGATCTCCAGGAGGAGCCCGATCCCGAGCGCGGTGACGGCCAGGCCGAGGTGGACGGCATTGCCGAAGCGGCGCCGGTCCCGCAGCACACCGGCCCCGAAGAGCAGCAGGAAGACGGCGGCTACGACGAAGGCGAACATTCCGACATCGTAGACACCGCCACCGACAACCCGGCCGTCACCGGACCATCCGTCAGGCCTCACCCGCCAGCGCGAACAGGCCCAGCCGCGCGCCCTCTTCGTACGCGCGGCGCAGTTCCAGGTCGCCGAACAGGGCCCGCAGAGCCTCGTCGACGCGCACCCGCGCCGTCACGCAGTACGTCGCCGGCCGGTACGAGATGTCGAAGACGGAGGCTCTGAACAGGTCGACCGCGCCCAGGAGATGGGCGCCGTCGGCGGGCCGGCCGCCCACGACCCGCATCTGGGCGAGGAGTTCGGCCGCGCAGGCCGCCCCCACCGCGGAGCCGAGCGTCAGATGGCCGAGGAGCGCCCGCCGGGCGTGCTCGGCGGCCCGCTCGCGTTCTCCGTCCCAGGCGAGGAGTTCGGCCCGGGCGTGGTGCGCCCAGGCGTCGGCCCACAGGTCACGGCCCGCCCAGGTCCGGCGGCCCGTCGTGTCCAGGAGGAGCTGGTCCAGGGCCTCCTGGGCCGCCTCCGGGTCGGTCCGGCTCAGGGTGAGCGCGAGCGCGGCCCAGCACAGCTCCCGGGTCGGCCCGAACTCCGGGTGCTCCCCCATCAGGGACAGCGCGTCCCGGAACTCGACCGCCGCCTCACGGGTACGCCCCTGGTAGAGGGCGGTCGCGCCGCGCAGATGGGCCAGCATCGCCAGGCACCGGTCGTCCCCGTCCCGTACGGCCGCCGCCCATGCCTGGACGAGGAGCGGGTCGGCGTCCTCGGGGCGGCCCGACTCCAGCTCCAGGTAGGCGGCGAGCCACAGGGCTCGGGCGGACGGCTGTCCGGAGTGCAGGGAGAGGGCGTGACGCAGCCGGGTCCTGCCCTCGGCGACCCGTCCGCAGGCCAGCCACAGGAACCACAGGGAGACCGCGATCTCGACGGCCGTGTCGGCCTCGGCGCTCGGCGAGAGCGGTGCGGTCGTCGGGTCCATGGCGGCGGCCAGGTCCGGGAGCTCGCGCAGGGCGAGGTTCCTGGCGTCGACCTGCCGTCCGCTCTGCCACCAGTCGGCGGCCTGCCGGGCCAGTTTCACGCACCACCTCCGGTGGTGCAGGACGACGGCCCAGCGGTTGCCGCGTTCGGTGAGCCGGCGGGCGCCGACGGCCCGCATCGGGTGCGGCATCCAGTAGCGGGGGGCGCCGTCCTCCCCGTCGAACAGGTCGTCCACGGGGAGGAGCGCGAGGGGCGCGAGCCGGTCGAGGACGGTCTGGATCTCCTCCGAGGGGAGTGTGCCGGAGGCACAGACCTCGCGGACGGCCTCCCGGCCGAAGGCGCCCTCGAAGACGGAGAGCCGTTCCCACAGGAGGCGTTCGGCGGGGCCGCACCGCGCGTAGCCGCGTTCGGCGGCCGCCAGTTGGTCAGGACTCACGGGCTCACCCCACAGCAGCTCCGGCTCCGCCTCCGGCGACTCGCCCGCCTCTACGGCCCCGGAATTCCCGGGACCGGCGAACCTCGCCGCACTGCCCGCGCTTCCCGCGCTCCTTGTACTCCTCGCACTCCCCGTATTCCTTGTGCTCCCCGTACTCCTCGAACTCCTCGGGTTCCTCGGACTCCCCATGTGCCCCATGGATTCCATCCCCCGTACCATCCTGTCCTATTCTGTCCTGTCCTGGTCATGTCCGATTCTGTGACTTATGCCAGCCTTAATGGCGAACAATCGCCAGCACGGCTTGAATGCATATGCCTCAGTCCACATCCTGGGGCGCCCTGGTGCCCACATCCACGGTTTTCCAGGGATCGGCCAAGGAGGCATATGCACACCGGGGAATCCGTCCTGGGAGAGGCGGATCTGTCACTGATCCACGCACTGCAGATCGCTCCGCGCGCGAGCTGGACCCAGCTCTCGACCGTCCTGGGATCGAGCCCCGACACGCTCGCCCGACGCTGGGACCACCTCACGGCCGGGGGGTACGCGTGGAGCTCCCTGATCAGGGTTCCCCAAGGGGAGGGCGCGCTGTACGCGTGGGTGGAACTCGACTGCGTCGCGGGCGACACCGAGGCCACCGCGATCGCGCTGGCCCGCGACCCGTACACCCTCGCCGTCCACCAGGTGACCGGTGAAGCCGATCTGCTCCTGCTCGTGCGCTGTCCCGACCTGTACGCGTTCGACGCCTACCTCACCAACCGGACCCGGCGGCTGCCCGGGGTGCTGCGGACCCGTACGCAGATCGTCACCCGCATGCACAACCGCATGTTCCAGTCACGGATCGAGCAGCTCACCCCCGGTCAGGCACGGCACCTCAGGGAGGTCACGGGCGCGGACCGGCGGGCACGCGCGCAGGCGCGCGGTAATCCGCCGCTCGCCGAGCTCGACCGGCGGCTCATCGCCGAGCTGGCCGGCGACGCCCGCCGCAGCGCCGCCGAACTCGCCCGCCAGTGCGGTACGAGCGAGTCGACGGTCCGGCGCAGGCTGGACGCCCTCGCGGGGAGCGGGGCGCTCCATCACCACTGCCTGCCGGCCCCCAGGTTCTCCGGACGCCCGGTGTGGGCACTGGTCACGGCCGACGCCCCGCCGCTGGACGTGGCGGCGACGGTGGCGGCGCTGACCCGGCTGCGGACGTCCCGCCTGATCACCTCGGTCACCGGGCGCCACAACCTGGCCCTCTCCATGTGGCTCCGCACGGTCGACGAGCTCCACGACGTGACGGCGGCGATGACGCGGGCCTCCCCCACGCTGCGGATCACGGGCACCTCGCTCTCGCTGCGCACCCACAAGGTGGGTGCGCAGGTGATCGGCCCGGACGGGCGGCGGACCCACCACATACGGCCGGACCCGGGCCACTGAGGCCCACCGGTCTGTTCCCCCGCGCCGTTCCGCGTGTTCTCATGGCGCCATGGAGTTCGCCGTGTTCGTGACGCTGCCCGGACTGGTCATCCTGCTGACCGTGATCGCCTTCGCCGACCAGCTGCTGCGGGCGACCGGGCGCGGCAAGCGCACCGGCCAGGTCTCCTCCACGGGCTTCGAGCAGCTGCACGCGACGTTCTCGCCGGGCAAGCAGAACGAGCTCAAGCAGCGGCAGAGCTCCCTGGTGATGCGCGACGACGAGGAGGACGGCGCCCCGCCGCACCACTCGACCGTGGATCTGCGGGGCGGGCGCGCCGTCATCAGGCTCGGCAGGCAGGCCTAGGGACAAGACACTCCCCAGGGGCCGTCCTGACGATCAGGCCGGGCGGGACGCCTTGATCGAGTACATCATCGGGATCCGCGGACGGTCCGCCGGGAAGCGGTAGTAGCCGTCCTCGTGCCGCTGGAGCGCGCCGTAGCGCGGGAACAGCGAGGCCTCGTGCTCGTGCAGGAACTCGATCCTGAGGCCGGCCTTCGCGATCGCCGTGACGACCTCGCCGACCGGGTGCACCCACTCCACGCTGCGGTTGTGGACGGTTTCGGCGTCGAGGTCCGCGTACGTGCCCGGCGTGGTGTCCACCCACGGCTCGCGGACGAAGTAGTCGTGCACGATCCGCGAGCCGGTCTCGTCGTCGAGCGAGTCCGTCAGCGGATGGAACTCGGCCACGTAGAGGAAGCCGCCCGGGGCGACGAGCGAGGCGGCGGTCTCCGCCCAGCGCTCTATGTCGGGCAGCCAGCACAGCGCCCCGGTCCCGGTGTAGACGATGTCGTACGAGCTGTCCGGGACGGCCTCCGCGGCCTCGTACGCGTCGGCGGCGACGAAGGCCGCGCGGTCCTGCGAGTAGCCGAGGTCGGCGGCGAGCGAGCGGGCGGTCTCGACGGCCGGCTCGGAGAAGTCCAGACCGACGACGTGCGCGGCGCCGTGCCGGGCCCAGGAGAGCGTGTCCAGGCCGATGTGGCACTGGAGATGGAGCAGGGAGCGCCCGGTGACGTCACCGACCTCCGCGAGCTCGAAGTCCCGCAGGGCGTCCTTGCCCGCGCGGAAGGAGTCGAGGTCGTAGAACGTGCTGGCCGCGTGGATCGGGACGCGCTCGTCCCAGCGCGCGCGATTGCCCTCGTGCCAGTCTTCAGGGGTCGGGGAGTACATGTTCGCGAGGTTATCCACAGGTTGCGGAGGACGCGACCGGATTGACGGCCGCGCGGAGCATGATGGGTGCCATGACTGAGAGCAAGGACTTCACCCAGACCCCCGTGTGGGAGCAGCGGTTCCGCGCGCCGCGCGTCTCCCTGCCCGAGTGGGCCGAAGAGGCCCCGGACCGCTCGCTGTTCTCCTCCAACGCCACCGGGACGTACGAGCTGTACGCCTGGGACCGGGCGAGCGGCGAGCAGCGGCAGGTCACGGACCGGCCGAACGGCACGACGGACGGGACGCTTTCCCCCGACGGCGCGTGGATCTGGTGGTTCGCGGACACCGACGGGGACGAGTTCGGGGTGTGGATGCGTCAGCCGTTCGCGGGCGGTGCGGACGAGCCCGCCGTGCCCGGCCTCGCCGCCTCCTACCCGGGCGGTCTCTCCATCGGCCGTGAGGGCACCCTCGTGATCGGCTGCTCCACGGACGAGGACGGTTCGACGATCCATCTCGTACGGCCCGGGGCCGACGCCCCGGTCGAGATCTACCGGCACCCGGAGTCGGCCGGGGTCGGCGACCTCTCGCACGACGGCTCGCTGATCGCGATCGAGCACACCGAGCACGGGGACGCGATGCACTCGGCGCTGCGTGTGCTGCGCGCCTCGGACGCGAGCGTGCTGGCCGAGCTCGACGACACCAAGGACGGCACGGAGGAGCTCGGGCTCGCCGTCCTCGGCTTCGCCCCGGTGGCGGGCGACGCCCGGCTGCTCGTCGGGCACCAGCGGCGCGGCCACTGGGAGCCGATGCTCTGGGACGTGGTGACGGGCACCGAGACCGACCTCCGGCTCGACCTGCCGGGCGACGTGTCGGCGGAGTGGTACCCGGACGGCTCCGGTCTGCTGATCGTGCACAGCTTCGAGGCCCGCAGCGAGCTCTTCCGGTACGAGATCGCCACCCGCGCCCTGGTCCGGGTGGAGACCCCGGCCGGTTCGGTGCAGAGCGCGACGGCCCGGCCCGACGGCAGCGTCGAGTACCTGTGGTCCTCGGCCGCCGAGCCGCCGGTGGTGCGCTCCACGGACGGCGGGATCGTCCTCGACCCGCCCGGCCACAAGGCGCCGCCGTCGGTGCCGGTGGAGGACGTGTGGGTGGACGGGCCCGGCGGCAGGGTCCACGCGCTCGTGCAGCGCCCCACGGAGGGCGAGGGGCCCTTCCCCACGATCTTCGAGGTGCACGGCGGTCCCGCCTGGCACGACAGCGACGCCTTCGCCTCGGGCCCGGCGGCCTGGGTGGACCACGGGTACGCGGTGGTGCGGGTCAACTACCGCGGCTCGACGGGATACGGCCGGGAGTGGACGGACGCCCTGAAGCACCGGGTCGGTCTGATCGAGCTGGAGGACGTCGAGGCGGTCCGCGCGTGGGCGGTGGCGAGCGGCCTCGCCGACCCGTCCCGGCTGATCCTCTCCGGCGGCTCGTGGGGCGGCTACCTCACGCTCCTCGGTCTGGGCACCCAGCCGGACGTCTGGGCGGTCGGCCTCGCCGCGGTCCCGGTCGCGGACTACGTCACGGCGTACGAGGACGAGATGGAGGCCCTCAAGGCGCTGGACCGGACGCTGCTCGGCGGCTCGCCGGAGGAGGTGCCCGAGCGGTACGCGGCCTCGTCGCCGCTGACGTACGTGGACGCGGTGAAGGCCCCGGTGCACATCACGGCCGGCGTCAACGACCCGCGCTGCCCGATCCGGCAGATCGACAACTACGTGGACCGGCTGGCTGCCCGCGACGCGGTCCACGAGGTGTACCGGTACGACGCGGGCCACGGCTCGCTCGTGGTGGAGGAGCGGATCAAGCAGGTCGCCCTGGACCTGGCCTTCGCCGCGAAGCACCTGGGTACCCGGCCGTCGGGGAGCTGATCCCGCTTGCGTACCGTGGGGGTGTGTACCGGTTCCTGAGAACGCCCCGCTGGTGGGGGATCAACATCTTCGTCCTGCTGGCGATCCCGTTCTGCGTCTTCATGGGGACCTGGCAGCTGGGTAAGTTCGAGGATCGCGTCGACTCCCACCGGGAGGCCGAACAGCGGCCCGCCGCGAGCTCGCTGGAGGCGGCGCCGCTGGACACCCTCCTGCCGGTGGACACGGAGACCTCCGGGCGGCCCGCCGAGGCGCGCGGCCGGTTCGGGGAGCAGTTCCTCGTCCCGGAGCGCGACCTTGACGGCCGCACCGGCTCGTACGTCCTGACACTGCTGAAGACGGACGGCGGCCGGTCCCTGCCGGTGGTCCGCGGCTGGCTCCCCACGGGCGCGAAGGCCCCGGCCCCGCCGTCCGGCGAGGTCACGGTGGTGGGCGCGCTCCAGGCCTCGGAGACCCCGGGGACGAAGGGCGTCCACACCGCGGGCGGCCTGCCCGAGGGTCAGCTCGGCATGATCAGCGCGGCGTCCCTGGTGAACGTGATCACCGACGAGGTGTACGACGCCTGGATCACCCTGGCCGACGCCCCCGCCGGTCTCACCCCGGTCCCGGCGGCCGCCGCGGCGGGGACGAGCCTGGACGTGAAGGCCTTCCAGAACCTCGGCTACACGGCGGAGTGGTTCGTCTTCGCCGGCTTCGTGCTCTTCATGTGGTTCCGCCTCGTGCGCCGTGAGGCGGAGGCCTCCCGGGACGAGGCGCTCGGCCTGTAGCCGGACACCCCTGCGGAAGGGGCCCGGAGGACGGTCGTCCTCCGGGCCCCTTCCGTACGGGGTGGGTCAGGAGCCGGAGAGGATGCCGGTCCGGTAGATCGTGCCCGCGCAGGCGTCCGAGACGGTCGCCACGGCGACGGGGCCGCCCGGCTCCGCGGTGTGGCTGACCGAGACGCTGCCGTCCGCGGTGCCGCCGTCCTCCCGGATCAGCTGCGCCGCCATACCGCTCTCCGCGCCCTCCGCGCTGGTCCCGCTGTCCGTGCCGGTGCCCGCACCCGTGCCCGTCCCCGCACCCGGATCCGTGCCGGGGTCCTGGGTGCTCGGGGGCGTCGTCTGCGGCTCGGTCGTCGGCGGCTCGGTCGGCGGCTCCGTCACCGGCTCGGTCGTCGGCGGCTCCGTCGGCGGCTCCGTCGGCGGCTCGGTCGTCGGCGTGGTCCCGGTCGAAGGACAGGTGTCACTCGGCACCCAGGCGAACCGCACCTCGTAGGAGTCGTTGGGCTTCAGGACGAGCGCGGACGCCTCCAGGGAGAGGTCGGGCAACCCGCTGCCGTCGTCGGAGGTGTGCCGGACGACCGAGATCCGCGCCGGGTCGGCGGCTCCCCTGGCCTCGAAGCTGACGATGCCGCTGCCGTCCACGACACAGGTCTGTCCGGACACGTTGGCCACGCGGAACGTGCCGTACACGTTCCCCGAGCCGGCGGGCCCACCCGTCTGCGCCGCGCTGACGCCGAGCTGGTCCGCCCCGCACCGCGGGACGCCGCCGGGCACCGGGTTCTGCGAGCTCCGCGGGCCGCCGCCGGTCGCGCCGGCCCCCGGCCGCTGCGGCTTGCCCGAGGCCCCGTCGACCGTGCCCTGACTGGGGGACACCTGGGACGCGGGGGGCTTGGCCGACTGGCCGCCCTCGACACCCGTCTCGGCTCCGGTGCCGCCCTGGGCGTCCTCGCCGTGGCCCGCGTTCACGGGGTTGGCGGCGGTGATCCCGCCCGAGTTCGCGACGTGCACGAAGGCGGGCACGGCGGTCCCGATGAGGACCGCGGCGGCCGCGGCGCCGACGAGGGCCTGCCGCTTGCGGGCACGTCGCGCGGGCACGGCACGGCGCAGGTGGTCCAGTGAACCGGTCGTGGGCTCGAGCCCCGCGACGGCGCCCTGGAGCAGCCGCCGCAACGCGAGCTCGTCGCCCGCCCCGCCCTCGGCACTCTCGCCGTCCTCGACGCGGTCCACGGGACCGGGATCGGGATCGACACCGACACTGGCCCCGGCCTCGGCACCGGCCACGGGACCGGAATCGACACCGGCCTCGGCCTCGGTCCCGGCGCCGTCCTCCGAGTCGGGGTCGGTCTCGGGATCGGTCTCGGGCTCGGGATCGGGATCGATGTTCAGCATCCGTCGTCCAGTCAGGTCGTCACGTTCATCGGCATCGCGTTCCTCGTGGCTCATGCGTTCGCCTCCATCACGACACGCAGCGCCGCGATGCCTCGCGAACCGTACGCCTTCACCGAGCCGAGGGATATTCCGAGCGTCTCCGCGACCTGGGCCTCCGTCATGTCCGCGAAGTACCGCAGCACGAGGACCTCGCGCTGCCGTCGCTGGAGCCCCTTCATCGCCTTGATGAGGTCGTCCCGCTCCAGCTGGTCGTACGCCCCCTCCTCCGCGCTGGCCATGTCCGGCATCGGCTTGGACAGCAGCTTGAGGCCGAGGATGCGTCGACGCAGGGCGGACCGGGAGAGGTTCACGACGGTCTGACGCAGGTACGCGAGCGTCTTCTCGGGCTCGCGCACCCGCTTACGGGCCGAGTGGACGCGGATGAACGCCTCTTGGACCACGTCCTCGCAGGAGGCCGTGTCATCGAGGAGGAGTGCCGCGAGACCGAGCAGCGACCGGTAGTGGGCACGGTAGGTCTCGGTCAGGTGGTCGACGGTGGTCCCGGCGGCCGGTACCCCGTCGGTGCTCGCGCGGGGGGACGGGATGCCGTCCATCCCGGTCACCCGGGATCCCGCGGGTACGGGGGCGATCACCGGCAGACCGCCGAGTCCGCGCTGCCGCCCGAACGGACGGACCTCCGGGCCGCGTACGGAACCGCGTACGGGGACGCCGAGGGCACCCCGCACGGGAAGCACTGCCGTGCCTGCTCCGCGCAACGGGGTGACGGTCGCGATGTCGAGTACCTCTGCCACGCTTGTTGGACACGCTTCACCCTGCCAGGGTTGTACGCGTACGCCACCGAATTCGACGGTGACCCGTATGTCCTCATGCGTAACCGTTCTCCCCCGATGCCCCGCTTTCACAGCGCGCCCGTGCCCCACAACCATGGGTGAACACAGAGACGCACCCCACCGAACCACTGGTTGCAGCAAGGGGGAAATGCATCGTCGAACACGACATCACCGCAGTTCAAGAGGTTTCTGACGCATTTTTGATCACAGGTCGTTCACAGATCCTACAAATCCGCGACAACGGATTCCGCGATCTGCAGCGCGTTCAGGGCGGCACCCTTACGGAGATTGTCGGCGCAGACGAAGAAGTCGAGGGCTCGCTCGTCGCCCATCGAGCGCCGCACCCGTCCGACCCACGCGGGATCGGTCCCGACGACGTCGGCCGGGGTGGGGAAGTCGCCCGCGGCGGGATCGTCGTACAGCACGACCCCCGGCGAGGTCGCCAGGACCTCGTGCGCGCGCCCGACCGTGACGGGGTGTTCGAAGCGGGCATGTACGGAGACGGAGTGGCCGCTCACGACGGGCACCCGCAGACAGGTGGCGGCGACCCGCAGCCCCGGCAGCCCGAGGATCCGCCGGGTCTCGTCCCGGACGCGCTCCTCCTCCGAGGAGGCCCCGTCGGCGCCCGCCTCGCCCGACCAGGGCAGGACGTTGAGCGCGAGGGGACCGGGGAAGGGACCACCGTTCTCGCCGACGGCCCGCCGTACGTCACCGGGGTGCGTACCGAGTTCGCCGTCGCCGGCCACCAGTCCGAGCTGCGCGCGGAGCGTGTCGACGCCCGCCTGACCGGCACCGGCGCCACTCGCGGCCTGCTGGGCGGTGACGACCAGTTCGGCGACCCCGAACTCGGCGTGCAGGGCGCCCACGGCGGCGATCAGCGCGAGGGTGGTGCAGCCCGGGCTCGCGACGATGCCCCGGGGGCGTACGCGTGCCGCGTGCGGATTGACCTCGGGGACCACGAGCGGCACGTCCGCGTCGCCGCGGAAGGCCGCGGAGGTGTCCACGACGACCGCGCCCTTGGCGGCGGCGATGGGCGCCCACTGCGCCGCCACCGCCTCGGGCACGAGGAAGAGCGCCAGGTCGACGCCTTCCAGGGACTCCTCGCCGAGCGCGAGGACCTCGCACTCCTCCCCGCGGACGGCGGCCTTGGAGCCGGCCGTCCCCGGGGAGTCGAGGAGGCGTATCTCGCCCCAGACGTCCGCGTGGTGCGTGAGCATCTGGAGCATCACCGAGCCGACGGCTCCGGTCGCACCGACGACCGCGAGCGTCGGCTTCGACGTCATCGGCCGCTGCCTCCATAGACGACGGCCTCGTCCGAGTCGCTGTCCAGTCCGAAGGCGGAGTGGACGGCGCGCACGGCCTCGTTGACGTCGTCGGCGCGGGTGACGACCGAGATCCGGATCTCGGAGGTCGAGATGAGCTCGATGTTCACGCCCGCGTCGGAGAGCGCCTTGAAGAAGTCCGCGGTGACGCCCGGGTTGGTCTTCATACCGGCGCCGACCAGGGAGATCTTGCCGATCTGGTCGTCATAGCGGAGCGAGTCGAAGCCGATCGCGCTCTTCGCCTTCTCCAGGGCGTCGATGGCCTTGCGGCCCTCGGCCTTGGGGAGGGTGAAGGAGATGTCCGTGAGCCCGGTGGAGGCGGCGGACACGTTCTGCACGATCATGTCGATGTTGATCTCGGCGTCCGCGACGGCACGGAAGATGGCCGCGGCCTCGCCCGGCTTGTCCGGCACGCCGACGACGGTGATCTTCGCCTCGGAGGTGTCGTGGGCGACGCCCGAGATGATGGCCTGCTCCACCTTGCGGTCCCCTTGCGGCTCGTTGCTGACCCAGGTGCCCTGCAGTCCCGAGAAGGACGAACGGACGTGGATCGGAATGTTGTAGCGGCGCGCGTACTCGACGCACCGGTGCAGCAGCACCTTGGAGCCGGAGGCGGCGAGCTCCAGCATGTCCTCGAAGGAGATCCAGTCGATCTTCTTCGCCTTCTTCACGACGCGCGGGTCGGCCGTGAACACACCGTCGACGTCGGTGTAGATCTCGCAGACCTCGGCGTCGAGCGCGGCGGCGAGCGCCACGGCCGTGGTGTCGGAACCGCCGCGGCCCAGCGTGGTGATGTCCTTCTTGTCCTGGGACACACCCTGGAAGCCGGCGACGATGGCGATGTTGCCCTCGTCGAGGGCGGTGCGGATCCGGCCCGGCGTGACATCGATGATGCGCGCTTTGTTGTGGACCGAGTCGGTGATGACACCTGCCTGGCTGCCCGTGAACGACTGGGCCTCGTGGCCCAGGTTCTTGATCGCCATGGCCAGCAGGGCCATGGAGATCCGCTCTCCGGCGGTCAGCAGCATGTCGAACTCTCGCCCGGCAGGGATCGGGGATACCTGCTCGGCGAGATCGATCAGCTCGTCCGTCGTGTCGCCCATCGCGGAAACCACGACGACCACCTGGTGGCCGTTCTTCTTGGCATCCACGATCCGCTTGGCGACGCGCTTGATGCCTTCGGCATCGGCAACGGAGGAGCCTCCGTACTTCTGCACGACAAGGCCCACGTGCGCTCCTCGCTCAGTGTGTGCCGCAGCCGGCGCTGCGATCGGCTCAGTCTAACGAGCGACCCGAAAACGCCGACCGTATATCACATCCTGAGATGTGACGCTCAAGAAGTGATCACAACGATGCGATTCTCAGCGCTTGAGGCTCCGCAGGCCCAGCGGCCCCGCGATCTCCTCGATCATCACGCGCCCCGCCTCCTCCGCGAGCTCCTCCTCCGCCAGGTCCTCGTCCGTGTCGAGCCCGTCCAGCTCCGCCAGCGGCTGGTCGAGGCGGACGTGGGCGACGAGGGACTGGAGGGCGCGGAGGGTCGCCGAGGCGGTCGGACCCCAGTTGGAGAAGTACGAGAACTGCCACCACCACAGCGCCTCGCTGGTCCGCCCCGCCCGGTAGTGGGCGAGACCGTGCCGCAGGTCGGTGACGATGTCGGCGAGGTTGTCCGAGATCCGGGCCGGGACCGGAGCCTTGCGCGGCTCGTACGGGTCGAACACCTCGGAGAAGACGTCGACCGGCTCCAGGAGCACGGCGAAGCGCTCGCGCAGGTCGTCCACGTCCGGCTCAGGACCGGTGTCCGGCTCGTACCGCTCGTCGGGAACGATGTCCTCGTGCGCGCCGAGCCGCCCGCCCGCGAGCAGCAGCTGCGAGATCTCCAGGAGCATGAACGGCACCGCGCTGTCGGGCTCGTCGCCCTTGGCCACCTCGGTGGTCGCGACGATGAAGCTCTCGATGGAGTCGGCGATCTGGACCGCGAAGTCGTCGGGGTCCTGCGTGACGGAGTGGAGCGTGGCGTCAGACATCGAGCAGCCTTCCTCGGGGCGCACCTGCGTGGGCTCGGTCCTCGTCGTCATACATCTAGCAGCCTCCGCCCCTCGAAGGCACGGCCGAGGGTCACCTCGTCGGCGTACTCCAGGTCGCCGCCGACCGGGAGCCCGCTCGCGAGCCGCGTCACCCTCAGGCCCATGGGCTTGATCATCCGCGCCAGGTACGTCGCGGTGGCCTCGCCCTCCAGGTTCGGGTCGGTCGCGAGGATCAGCTCCGTGACCGCGCCGTCCGCGAGTCGCGCGAGGAGCTCGCGGATGCGGAGGTCGTCCGGGCCGACGCCCTCGATCGGGCTGATCGCGCCGCCGAGGACGTGGTACCGCCCCCGGAACTCGCGCGTCCGCTCGATCGCCACGACGTCCTTCGGCTCCTCGACCACACAGATGACGGTCAGGTCGCGCCGCGGGTCCCGGCAGATGTTGCACTGCTCCTGCTGCGCCACGTTGCCGCAGACCGCGCAGAACCTGACCTTCTCCTTGACCTCCAGGAGCGCGTGCGCCAGCCGCCGTACGTCGGTGGGCTCGGCCTGGAGGATGTGGAAGGCGATCCGCTGCGCGCTCTTGGGACCGACGCCGGGCAGCCTGCCCAGCTCGTCGATGAGGTCCTGAACCACGCCTTCGTACAACGGAACGCCCTTCTCGGGGGTGCTTGATTCTTACGGTAGTGGCTGAAAGCGAGCCTTAGAAGCCCGCAGAAGGCCACAAAAGGACGAGGCTCAGAAGCCCAGGCCCGGCATCCCGCCCAGGCCCTGCGCCAGCGGGCCCAGCTTCGCCTGCTGGAGCTGCTGCGCGTTCTCGGTGGCGGCCTGCACGGCGGCGACGACCAGGTCGGCCAGCGTCTCCGTGTCCTCCGGGTCGACCGCCTTGGGGTCGATCACGAGGCCGCGCAGCTCGCCGGAGCCGGTGACGGTCGCCTTCACCAGGCCGCCGCCGGCCTGTCCCTCGACCTCGGTCGCGGCCAGTTCCTCCTGGGCGCGGGCGAGGTCCTGCTGCATCTTCTGGGCCTGCTGGAGAAGCTGCTGCATGTTGGGCTGGCCACCACCGGGAATCACGGTCACTCCTGAGGTTCGGTACGTCCGTATGTCGATACGCCCGAGCCTACGTGGTCGCCGACCACCCTGCCGCAACAACTCTTTCGAGTGAGAAACTGCGGGCTCCTCTACCTGATCAACACCCTCTTGCGGGCGGAAATCCTGGGATTCCGGGCCCACCGCCCACCATTCGGCGGTAGGAAGGGCAGGCACCACGTGCACCGCACGTCACAGCAGGACACGCGCGCTGAGCTGAACAGAGGAGTACCCCGGTGAGCCAGCAGCCGGACATGCAGCCGCCGGGGCAGCCCGGGGAAGACGCCGACCCACCGATCCGCGACCTGACCGGTGGGTCTTTCCCCCTGGGCGACTGGGGCGAGCCCGCGGAGCGGCTCGACGAGCTGTACCGCTGGGTCGAGGCCAACGCCCTGCGCACCGCCGAGTGGTACCTCTCCGACCGCGTCCGGAAGCGCCGCAGCGCCCGGATCCTGCGGTGCGGCACCGCGCTCGGGGTGATCGCGGGCGCCGCGCTGCCGCTGCTCGACCTGACCGGGGTGGCCGAGGGCGCCGCCGGCTGGGGCTATCTGTCGCTGCTGCTGGGCGCCGCCTGCATCGCGTGCGACCGGTACTTCGGGCTGACGTCCGGCTGGATGAGGGACGTGGCGACGGCCCAGGCCGTGCAGCGCCGGCTCCAGGCCCTGCAGTTCGACTGGGCCTCGGAGAGCGTCCGGGAGGTCCTGGGCCCGACGGAGGGCACCGCCAGCGAGGCGGCCGAGCGATGTCTCGGCGTGCTGCGCCGCTTCTCGGAGGACGTGACCGAGCTCGTACGGGCGGAGACCGCGGACTGGATGGTCGAGTTCCGCTCGGGCCCGGCTCCGCTGGCGCTCCAGTCGGTGGGCGTGATGCCCGCGCGCACGGAGAACGCCCACCCCGCGAGCCGCTTCCCCCTGATGCCCGGCACCCGGCCGAACATGCCGCGCCAGCGGCCCCCGGAGGCCCGCTGAGCCCCCGGAGGCCCGCCGAGCCTCCGGAGGGCGTGGCGGGAGGTCAGCTCAGGATGATCATCGAACCCTGCGCCAGGCTCCGGGTCGCCGCCGCGTGCAGCCCAAGCCACACGTGACGCTCCCGCGCGAAGGGGCTGTCGTCGTACGGAATCGGTCCTGCCGGCTCCTCCAGGGAGGTCGGCCGGTCCGGCGGCGCCGGGGGCGCCGGGGGGTTCATCGGGTCGATGCCGATCGAGGGCGCCACGTACTCGAGCTCCCGCAGCAGCCCGTACGAGGAGCCGAGCGGACCGCCTCCCTCCAGGAGCTCGTCGCTGGAGAGCGGCACCGGGAAGTCGACGGGCACGTACGCGCCCGCGTGGTCGTAGTGCCAGACCAGGTGCGACTGCTGGGCGGTCGCCTCGAACATCTCCAGGAGCTGCTCGTAGTCCCCGCCGAGCTCGCCGACCGGCTCGACCGGCAGCCCGCACATCTGGAGGAGGTACACACGGCGCAGGAAGTGCAGGGCCTCGTAGTCGAAGCCCGCGACCGGGGCGACGTCGCCGGCGAGCCCCGGCATGTACGCGTAGACGGGCACGGTGGGCAGGCCGGACGCGCTGAGCACGGCGTCGTAGGCCGCTATCTCCTCGGCGAAGGGATTGTCGGGGCTGTGACACAGCACGTCGACGAGGGGGACCAGCCACAGGTCACAGGCCAAGGGAGGCTCGCTCTCCGTCAGTTGCAGGGACGGCCAGGGTAGTCGGCACGGCCGACGACGCCCACCCGCTCAGGAACTGCCCCCGTATCCCCGGCCTCAATCCGAAGGGTTCCCTTCATCGCGCGCGGCCCTCCAGGCGGTCCGCCCACTCCAGCGAGTGCGTGTTGTACGCCCTGACGACCTCGACGGCCGCGTCCGCGTCGCCGCGCGTGACGGCGTCCACCAGCTCGATGTGTCCGCTCCACAGCCAGCCGAGCACGTCCCGCTCGGAGCGCAGGTAGGGCACGGAGAAGACCCAGGCCTGAACCCGGAGCTTGTGCAGGAAGTCGGCGATGTAGTCGTTGCCGGCGACCAGGCGCCCCAGCTCACGCCAGTAGCGGATGTCGTACCCGATGAGGATGTCCAGGTCCCCGGCGCGGGCGGCGCGGGCCGCGGCCTCGCCCCGGCGCCGTACGGAGACGAGCGCGACCCCGACGCCGAGGTCGGGTTCCGGCTCCCGTTCCGCGGCGGAGACGGCGGAGGCGGAGGAAGCGGCAGAGGAAGCGGAAGGGAAGACGCAAGAGGAAGAGGCGGGCGGGGGCAGGACGGCGGGCGCGTGGCGGCGGAAGAGGCCGTCGACGACGAGCATCCGGGCCTCGACCATCCGCCGGTAGTCGTCGACCGAGAACTCGTGGACGCGGAAACCGCGGTGCTGGTCGGAGTCGAGGAGCCCCTGCGCGCAGAGGTCGACGAGGGCTTCCCGTACGGGCGTCGCGGACACCCCGTACTGCTCCGCGATCTGCTTGACCGTGAACTCCTGCCCCGGCTGGAGACGGCCCGCGAGCACCTCGTCACGCAGCGCGTCCGCGATCTGCCGTCGCAGGGTGTTGCGGGTGACAGCTCCGCTCGCGGGCATGTGGTCGGCCCCCTCCGTCCGGCTTCGGACACCCTAGTCCAAACGGAGGGAACCTCCCCGAATTCGCCTTACGTCACGACTCGCTCACACGGTGTACTGGTCGGCCACGGACAGCGCCGCGTCCAGGGCCGCCAGGCCCTCCTTGGCCTCCGCGTCGGAGACGTTGCAGGCGGGGACGGCGTGCGTGCGGTTCATGTTGATGAAGGGCCACAGGCCGTTCTTCTTCGCCGCGGCGCCCAGGGCGGCCATCGGCGCGGCGGCCTCGCCGGCCGCGTTGTACGGGACGAGCGGCTCGCGCGTCTCGCGGTTCTTGACCAGCTCCAGCGCCCAGAAGACGCCCATGCCGCGCACGTCGCCGACCGACGGGTGGCGCTCGGCGAGCTCGCGCAGGCCGGGGCCGAGGACGGTCTCGCCGATGCGGGCGGCGTTCTCGACGACCTTCTCGTCCTCCATCACGTTGATGGTGGCGACGGCGGCGGCGCAGGCCAGCGGGTGACCGGAGTAGGTCAGACCGCCCGGGTACGGGCGCTTGTCGAAGGTCGCGGCGATCTCGGCGTTGATGGCGACGCCGCCGAGGGGCACGTAGCCGGAGTTCACGCCCTTGGCGAAGGTCATCAGGTCGGGCACGACGTCGAAGTGCTCGGCGGCGAACCACTTGCCCGTGCGGCCGAAGCCGGCCATGACCTCGTCGAGGATGAAGACGATGCCGTACTTGTCGCAGATCTCGCGCACGCCGGCGAGGTAGCCGGGCGGCGGGGTCATGATGCCGGCGGTGCCGGGCACGGTCTCCAGGATGATCGCGGCGATGGTCGCGGGACCCTCGAAGGCGATCGTGTCCTCCAGGTGCTGCAGGGCACGCGCACCCTCCTCCGCCTCGGTGGTGGAGTAGAAGGGCGAGCGGTAGAGGAACGGCGCCCAGAAGTGCACGACACCGGCGGAGGCGGTGTCGGAGGGCCAGCGGCGCGGGTCACCGGTCAGGTTGATCGCGGTGGAGGTGGCGCCGTGGTACGAGCGGTAGGCGGAGAGCACCTTCGTACGGCCGGTGTGCAGCCGGGCCATGCGTACGGCGTTCTCGACGGCCTCGGCGCCGCCGTTGGTGAAGAAGATCTTGTCCAGGTCGCCCGGGGTGCGCTCGGCGATGAGGCGTGCGGCCTCGGAGCGGACGTCGATGGCGAAGGCGGGCGCGAAGGTGGTGAGCTTCCCGGCCTGCTCCTGGATCGCGGCGACGACCTTGGGGTGCTGGTAGCCGATGTTGGTGTAGACGAGACCGCTGGTGAAGTCGAGGTAGCGGTTTCCGTCGTAGTCCCAGAAGTACGAACCCTCGGCGCCGGCGACGGCGAGCGGGTCGATCAGACCCTGGGCGGACCAGGAGTGGAAGACGTGCGCGCGGTCGGCGGCCTTGACGGCCGCGCCGGCCTGGGGATCGGGTGCGGCGACATGAGGGGTCATGCGGTCGAGGGTAAGGAATCGCAGGTGGGGCGGGCCATGGCCATCTTGTCCACCGAGACCGGGCCGGACGCGACACCTTGCTCTGTCCCGCTTTGAACCCGACCGGCGGCTCGGAGGAAGCCACATCCCAATTGACAGCAAGCTGTCATCATGACAGCCTTCTGTCATGGGAACCGAGACTGACACCAAGACCGTTCATCTCGCCGTCTACGACACCCTCGCCGACTGGGAGACGGGCCACGCCACCGCCTGGCTCGCCCGTGCCGGATACACGATCCGGACCGTCGGCCCGGTCGCGGGAGAGCCCGTCACGACGATCGCCGGGATCCGGATCGTCCCCGACCTCGCGCTCGCCGACCTCCGCGCCGAGGACAGCGCCCTGCTGATCCTTCCGGGCGCCGAGAAGTACGACGAGGGCGACGAGCTCGCCCCCTTCACGGCCAAGGCCCGTACCTTCCTCGACGCCGGCGTGCCGGTCGCCGCGATCTGCGGCGCCACGGCGGGCCTCGCGAAGGAGGGCCTCCTCGACGACCGCCCGCACACGAGCGCCGTCTCCTTCTACCTGGCCGCCACCGGCTACAAGGGCGGTGAGCACTACGTCGACGCGGACGCCGTGACCGACGGGGACCTGATCACGGCGGGCCCGACGGAGCCCGTCGCGTTCGCCCGCGAGATCTTCGCCCGGCTGGGCGCGTACGAGGGCAAGCGGGACGCCTGGTACCGCCTCTTCCACGACTCGGACCCGGCGGCGTTCGTCGAGCTGAACTCGTGAGCGGCGACCCCGCGAGCCGCCGGCAGCAGCAGGACGCCCTGTCCCGTACGGCCCTGGGCGTCTTCCGCCTGAACGGCCAGTTCCTCGCCGTATCGGAGAAGCTGGCCGAGCCGGCGGGCCTGACTGCCGCCTGGTGGCAGGTCCTCGGCGCCGTCCTCCCCGAGCCGCTGCCGGTCGCCGGGATCGCCCGCGTCATGGGCATCACGCGCCAGAGCGTCCAGCGGATCGCGGACCTTCTCGTACGGGAGGGCCTGGCGGCGTACGAGGCGAACCCCGCCCACCGACGCGCCAAGCTCCTCACCCCCACGGAGGCGGGCCGCGCGGCGATCGACCGCATCGAACCGGGCCACGCGGAACTGGCATCCCTGCTCATGCACGAGCTGGGCGGCCAGGAGGCCTTCGACGAGACGGTACGGGTACTGGAACGGCTCTCGGGCGCGCTGGAGGCGGTCAACGCGACCTACTCGGCCCCTGAGGCGGCCGACTAGGACCTGTCCGCCGAGCCGCTTCTCGCGCGCGCTTCGGTTCAGCGGCCGATCACGTCCACGGGGCAGCGGATGCCAGAGGCTCGGGCCAGACGTCCGTCCGCGGTGACCAGCGCACAGCCGTACGCCTCCGCCGCGGCGACGTAGGCGGCGTCGTAGGCGGTGAGGTTCCCTCGTAGCTCCCACATGCGGGGCAGCAGGACGCGCGACAGTGGAACGACGGGCTCCAGCTTCACGAGCGCGACGACGGCGTCCTCCGCGTGCTGCTTCGAAATCTTCCCGCCGAGCAGATTGCCCCGGATCACCGACAGCACCTCGATCGTCCAGTGCTCCGGCGCGATCCACCTGCTGTCGGCGGTGAGGGCTGCCCGGCAGCGGTCGCCGATGGCGCCTTCGTCGAGCAGTGAGAACGCGAAGACCGAGGCGTCGACGACGATCACTCGTCGCCCTCAGGTACGCCAAGGGCCCCGTCGCGCTCCTCACGCCCGCCCCGCAGGGCGCCCAGCACATCGGCGGCGTCGAGCCGCACCCCGTACCGCCCTGCGGAGAATCCCTCAAGCACGGCCAGATTGTCCCGACGCCGCACTTCGTCGCTCAGCACGTCGAAGAGGTACGCCTGCAACGACTGGCCTCGCTCACCCGCTATGGCCGCGAGCCGGTCACGCATGTCCTCGGGCACGTCACGAATCTGCAGTGCAACCATGCACACCATGGTTGCATGCACATCTGCATGCACGCAATCGCCCGAACCGCTACGGGCCCGTCTTGCCCGTGAACGGGAAGAGGGGGTAGCCGTCCGTGCACGGACCCCCGGGCGGGTCGTACGGCCACTCCATCCCGACCCGGTACAGCACGGTCAGCGCGATGGCCGCCGCGAGCGGCGCGAGCCACATGACCGCCCGCCCGCCCCGGAAGGGCCGGCGCCGCAGTGCGAAGGGGAGCAGGGACAGCAGCAGAGTCATGCAGACCCAGATGAGCAGCATCAACGCGTTCAGCCCGATGTTGCTGCTCGCGTCGTTCCCGAGCGGGCAGCCCGCCCACGACCGCACGGTCCACGCGGTGCCGCCGTACGTGCCGAGGGCAGCGAGGGCGCCGGCCATCCAGTACCAGCCGCACCCCGGAGCGGAAACGGGCGGCGGCGCGCCTTTCGTCGTCGATCCGCGCATCCCCGTGCCCTCCCTGAAGACCGCCGATCAGCGCCTGACGATCCGGTCGAGGACCTCGGCGAGGCGGGCCTTGAGCGCCGGGGCGTGGTGGAGGGGCTGCGGCTCGTCGTCGCGGGCTATCCGGACGCCTCGGTCCGCGAGAACGTACAACATGCGGAGCGTGCGCAGGCAGTTGGAGAGGTGCGCGGGGACGGGGACGCCGATGTCGTCCGCCCCGAAGTCGGCGGCGACCACGTCGAGCCAGGCCGTCGCCTCGTGCTCGCTCAGGTCGGCGCGGGTGAGGATACGGGCGACCGCCCTCGCCAGCCGGTCGTCCTCCAGCTGGTCCCACACGTGCGCGGTCGGCGCCGTCAGCCGCGCGGCGGCGAGCTCCAGCATCCGCACCGGGTCCACCTCGGCGTGGCGCCCGAACACGTCGAGAAGGTCCGCCCCGTGGGCGACCGCGTGGAGCCAGCCGAGCTTCTCGTCGTGGCCCCGCAGGTCCTCCTCCGCCGGGTACCAGCGCGCCAACGCGTCCACCCACTCCGACCTGAAGTCCCCCTTGCGCACGAGCATGGCGAGCACGAGCGGGGCGAAGGTGCGGGCCTGGATCTCCGGGTCGTCGAAGCGGGCCGCCATCTCGTCGCCGAGCGCGAGCCTCCGGGGCTCGTCGATCACCCCTCGCTCGATCCAGGTCGCGAGGACGGAGTAGGCCGCCCCGTCACGGATCCCCGGGTCGGGATCCGCGAGCGCGCGGGACAGCTCTCCTGTCAGTTCTTCCAGGTCACGGTCGGCGGGTATGGCGTAGTCGGCGGCTTCGATGCCGTTCCAGTCGGTCACAGCGGCACAATAAGCGCATACCGCCGCCTCACGCCGAGAATAAAATTTCACTGATCCCGAGCGGCCGTATGCGTGTCCGCGTACGCGTACGGGTCGGCGAACAGCTCGGTCACGGCGCTCCGCAGGAGCAGCGTGTGCACGAACCTGTCAGGCCCGGCCGGCGGGAACCGCCACGCGAGCGGCCAGGTCCGTCCCGTCAACGCGGGCACGGGTACGTAACTCACACGAGCGGGCCCCGCGTTGAAGCGGGTCACCCCGCGCGGCCACGAGCGGTGCGCCGTCGACCCCGGCGGCACCAGGAAATAGACCCCCTGCCGGCCGTTCGCCTCGATGACGACGGGGCCGGGGTCGCCCCCGGTGAGTACCTCTATCCAGTCCGCGAGCCGTCGCCCCTCCTCACCGTCGACACGAACGGCGTCGAATTGCACCCCTGCCTTGCGGAGTTGGAATCCGGAACTGGGAATCCAGTCCGCGTTTACTTCCCGATTCTCTGCATTCACGAGGTCATGTTCCCGCGCCGACGCTAGCGTTTTCCACGACTGCGGTGGGCGCGTCGGCAACCCCTTGACCTGCACCAACGCACCTTATGGGCAGTCGAATTCGGCGGGGAGCAGTTGAGACCGGTTGAGATCGGTTGAGTTCGGATGGGGATCGCGATGGCGCGAGAAGAGAACAAGGAATCGGTGGGACCTGCGGCGAGGATGGCCGCGACGGTGGCGAAGAGAATGCGCGTGAAGAAGGGCCTGACGCAGGAACAGCTCGGCGCGCAGATGGGCTACACCGGCGCGGCCATCAGCGCGATGGAACGGCTGCTCCACCCGGTGAGCGACGAGATGCTGGTGCATCTCGAACGCGTCCTGGGCGGCGGGACGGGCATCTTCGAGGAGATGCGGGAGCTCGTACGGCTGGAGAAGCTGCCCGAACAGTTCCGTGGGTACGCGCCGATCGAGCAGAAGGCGGTGGCGCTGTGGCTGTACGCGAACCACGTGGTCCACGGGCTGTTTCAGACGGAGGCATATGCGCGGGCGTTGATTGCGGGCGGCTACCCGGATCCCACCCCGGAACGGGTCGAAGAGCTGGTGGTCGGCCGGATGGCGCGGAAGGCGCTGTTCGACCGGAAGCAGGTGTGCGAGATCGAGCTGGTCCTCGACGAGTCGGTGCTGCGGAGGCCGATCGGAGGCAAGGAGGTGATGGAAGAGCAGCTGGCGCACCTGGCGGAGTGCGCGCGGAGGCGGAACGTGAACCTTCAGGTGCTGCCGCTGGATGCGGGTCTGGGAGGTGAGTACGCGGGCGCACGAGGCACCCTGGAGATCGTCGAGACTCCGGCCCACGACCGCGTGACCTACCTGGAGATTCAGGGCGAGAGTCTGCTGATCACCGACCGGGCGAAGGTCAGTACGCACCTGCAGCGATATGCGAGGATCCGGGCACAGGCCCTGGATCCGCGCAGGTCGCTGGGCGTCATCGAGGAGTTGGCGGGAGCACGGAGATGAACGAGACCCTGCACTGGTTCAAGTCCAGCTACAGCGACGACGGAGGCGGCAGCTGCGTCGAGGTCGCCTTCGACTGGCACAAGTCCTCCTACAGCGACGGCGGCGGCGGCAACTGCGTAGAGGTCGCCACCTGCGCCCACGCCGTCCACCTCCGGGACTCGAAGGTCGGCGACGGGCCCACGTTCGTCGTGGAGCCCGCCGCCTGGACCGTGTTCGTTGCCTGGCAGGACTGATCAGCAGTACAGGTTCGACCCGGCGGGGACGCCCAGGATCTGGGTGAACTGCTGGTACTTGGTGACCCGGCTCTGGACCTGGGCCGGGTTACCGCCGTTGCACTCCAGCGAGCCGTTGATCGCCCAGATGGTCTGGCCGAAGCCGGCGCCGTTGACCATGGCGTTGTGGGCGGTCATCGTGCCGGGGCCGTTCTGGGTGTTCCAGTACCAGAGGCCCGTCTGCATGGCGACGGCCGGATCCTGCTCGACCTTCCAGGGGTTGTTGAGCAGGTCGATGCCGAGGGCGTCACCGGCGGCCTTGTAGTTGAAGTTCCAGGAGAGCTGGATGGGGCCGCGGCCGTAGTAGGCGGCCTGGCCGGCCGGGCAGCCGTAGGGCTGGTTCGCGTCGCAGTAGTGCGGGTAGTTCGCCGTGTTCTGCTCGACGATGTGGACGAGGCCGCCCGTCTCGTGGGAGACGTTCGCGAGGAAGGCCGCGGCCTCCTGCTTCTTCACCGTGTCGCTGCCGGTGTTGGCGAAGCCGGGGTAGGACTTGAGGGCGGCGGTGAGGCCCGCGTACGTGTAGAAGGGGTTCCGGCTCGGGAACATCTGGTTGAACTGGGCCTCGGAGACCACGAATCCGGAGCTCGGCGGCGGGGTGGTGGGCGGAGTGGTGGGCGGAGTGGTACCGCCGCCGTCGCAGACGCCCTGGTCGGCCCAGACGCCCCACTCGCCGGTCGTGCCGGGGGTCTCGTTCTGGGTCCACCACTTGGCCGACCAGTTGTGGCCGTTGTGCGAGGCCGTCATCCCGCCCGTGTAGACGCTGGAGGAGCTCCACGCGGCCGCGCAGGCGGCGGCCGCTCCGGCGGAGGCGACGGGGAGGAGGACGGCGATTCCGACGGCCGTACAGAGCGCGGCCAACAGGGTGACCAACTTACGCAGCATGCGTACTTCCTTCCGGGTGGGGCCGGGTGGGGGAAGCCACAGAAAAGCGTGATTGGTCTGGACCTGTCAAGGTCTAGACCAAAACTCGTGACAGTCGGGGCTCCGCTTGCCCCGAGTTACCTCAGCGCTGGATGAGGCGCTCCAACAGGCTTGCAAGGAGCGCCCGTTCGGCGACGGAGAGGGGCTCCATCAGCTCGTCCTGGGCGTCGGCGAGGACCTCGTCGAGGCGCCGGAGGTGCGCGCGGCCGCGGTCGGTCATGGTGACGACGTTGCGGCGGCGGTCGGCGGGGTCGGGGGTGCGCTCGACGTGGCCCTGGTCGGCGAGTTCGTTGATGACGGAGACCAGGTCACTGCGGTAGATGCCGGTGCGGCGGCTGAGGCCGGCCTGGCTGGTGGGGCCGTGCTCGTCGAGCGAGACGAGGACCGCGTAGTGCCACTTGCGGGCGTCCTCGGCGGCGAGGCAGGCGCTGACGAGACGGTCGGCCTGGGCCGCGGTGAGGGCGAGGAGGCGACTGGGGAGGGCGCGGAGGCGCTCCGGAGTCTGGCGCTCGTCCATGTCGGGGGTCTCGGAAGGCTGCTCGCTCATGTCGCGCAGATTACCTCTTGCGTTAGTGGTCCGAACGATCTAGATTCGTTAGTGCCACGAACGTTAGTGATCTGAACGTTAGAGGAGTGAACGCCATGCCTATGATCGACGTCCTCGACTCGGCCATGTACTACGAGTCGTACGAGGGGACCGGGTCGCACCAGGGGACCGGGACGCCCTTCGTCTTCCTGCACGGCAACCCGACCTCCTCCCACCTCTGGCGGCACGTCCTTCCGGCGGTCGGGGGCGGGCGGCGGCTGCTCGCGCCCGACCTGATCGGGATGGGGCGCTCCGGAAAGCCGGAGATCACGTACGGGTACGGGGAGCAGGCCCGGTATCTGGAGGCCTGGTGCGAGGCGCTCGGGCTCGACGAGGTGGTGCTCGTGGGCACCGACTGGGGCGGATCGCTCGCCTTCGACCTGGCCGCCCGGCACCCCGGGCGGGTGCGCGGGGTGGCGTTCATGGAGACGATCCTGCGACCGATGGCCTGGGCCGAGTTCCCGGAGAAGGCGCGGGACCGCTGGCGGGCCTTCCGCACCCCGGGGGTGGGCGAGGAGCTGGTCCTGGAGAAGAACCTCTTCATCGAGGACTCGTTCACGCAGACCGTGCTGACGGGCCTCGCCGAGGCCGATCTGGACGCCTACCGGGCGCCGTTTCCGACGCCGGAGTCGCGGCGGCCGATGCTGGAGTGGGCGCGGGCGATGCCGCTGGACGGGGAGCCGGCCCAGGTGGTGGCACGGATCGAGGAGTACGGGAAGTGGCTGGCGGCCAGTCCGGAGGTGCCGAAGCTGCTGCTGACCTTCGAGGGCTCCCCGACACTGATGATCGACGGCCCTACGGCGGAGTGGTGCGCGGAGCACATATCCGCGCTGACCACGGTCGCGTGCGGTCCGGCGGGGCACCAGGCCCCGGAGGACCGGCCGCAGGAGATCGCGGAGGCGCTCACCGCCTGGGCGGACCTGCACGGCCTCGGATAGCGCCGTGCCCTCCACCGGGGGCCGGGGAGGGCACGGGTGCGGGAGACCGCCGACTACAGGGGCAGGGCCTGGGTGACGTCGGGGAGCGCGGAGGTCGCCGCACCGCCCGTGACGGCGCTCAGGGGGGAGTCCGGCTGGCTGGCGGCACCGGTGACGGGGCCGAGGAGACCGGTCGCGCCCGCCAGGGGGTCGCCGGCCGCGGCGGCGGCACCCGCGCCGAGACCGATGGCGGAGGCGGCGAGGGCGAGGGCGGTGATGACGCGCTTGGAGGAAGAGTTCATGCCCCGCTAACGATCCCCCACGCCCCAGGTACCGGTACACGCTCCCCATCCACCCCCTGGGGGCCTTGGCGGCCCCCGGCAGAGGTCAAGGCCCGACAGGCCGGCGGCAGGTCCGGCAGGTCCGGCAGGTCCGGCAGGTCCGGCAGGGGGTCAGATCATCAGGACGATGCGGCCCGGGCGGTGGCCCGCCTCCGCGCGCCGGTGGGCCTCGGCGGCCTCCTCAAGGGGCAGGACGTCGGCCACCCGGGTGATCACCTCGCGGGCCGCCACCTTCTCCAGCGTCTCCTTCAGGCGGGCGGCGTCCGGCGCCGCCCGGACGGCCTCGACACGGATGTTCCGCTCGGCGGCCGGAATCCGGTCGGGAGCGATCGCGGCGAAGACGCCGCCGTCCTTCAGCACCGGGAGGAGCCCCTCGCCGGCGAGCGCCCCGTCGAAGATGCCGTCCACCCGCTCCGGGGCGACCGCGAGCACCCTGGCCAGCACCTCCTCCGGCGTGCCGCGCGGCACGGCGTGCTCCGCGCCGAGGATCTTCAGCTCGCTCTCGTCACCCTCGTGGGCGACGGCCACCACCCGCAGTCCGGCCGCCGCCGCGTACTGGACCGCGAAGCGGCCCACCACGGCGCTCGCACCGGTCACCAGCAGCGTCGCCCCCTCGGGGAGGCCGAGCCGGTCGAGGCCCAGCTGGGCCGTGGCCGAGGCCAGGGGGACGGACGAGGCCACGGTGAACTCCACGTCGTCCGGGATCGGGGCCAGCCAGGCCGGGTCGACCCGTACGACCTCCGCGTACGTGCCCTCGCCGGTCAGCTCCTCGTACCAGGGCACGAAACCGGCCACACGGGTTCCCGGGGGCATCCCGGGCAAGGGATCGAGCAGCTTCCCCGCGAAGTCCGTCCCCAGGACGAACGGGGGCTTGAGCGCGCCGACCGCGTCCGCGTACCGGCCGGCCCGGATCCGCAGGTCCGCCTGGTTCACACCGGCGGCCTTGAGCCGCACGCGCACCCTTCCCGGGACGTCCCCGGCCTCCGGCTCCGGCCGGCGGGCCATTCGGAGGACCTCGGGTCCGCCGTAGGCGGTCACTTCGACGACACGCATGGGGTACTCCTCAGACGGAAAGCCCCCTCGTGGCCATTACACCCACGCTCGACACCCCCCAGCAACCCCTGTTGGCCCGGCTGAAGGACCTACCTGTCGCCCCAACCGAAGGAAGGGAGAACTCCGGGTGACGAGCCGCCGCACACCCCCACGGAACCGCACACGCGTGCGTACCGTCGCGCGGGTGGACTGGCTTACCGCTGAGAACCTCATCGCCTTGGTCACCGCACTCCTCGGCGTCCTCGTCTCCACGGGGGCCGTCTGGTACGAGCGGCGGGTGCCGCACCAGCGGCGGATCGGCTACCGCGTCCAGCTGGACACGACCATCGGGAACGCCGCGGCGAACGGCGCGGTGACCGGCCCCGGCGCGGCCGTGCGGCGAGGGTTCTTCAACACGAGCCCGGACCTGCGGAACGCCACCCTCGTCCTGCTCCGGATAGAGAACGACGGGGCCATGTCGATCGGCGCCGACCACTACACGGACGGTGACGACCATGGACTCACGGTCGAGTTCGCACAGCGGCGGGTGAAGGCGGTCGTGGTGACCGCGCCCGACCACCCCCGGCTGCTCAGCCACTTCCCCGACAGCTGGCAGGGCCCGGCGGAGGGCGCGGCCACCATCCTGCTGCCCAAGGTCCCGCTCAACCGCGGCGCCCACTACAAGCTGCTCGTGCTGCTCACCGGCGGCCCGATAGGCGACCCGGTGTCGGTCGACGGCAACCTCGCCGAGGGGCACGTCCACGTCAACCACAGCACGACCCCCGACGACAAGCCGCCCGTCTTCAGCCGGGTCGCGCGGACCGTCACGGTCGTCCTCACCGTCTGTGTCGTCGCGCTCGCGGCGATCATCGTCCGGGAGCAGACCCCGCCGCCGATCGGCTGCGCCAGGGGCGAGCTCACCGTCACCGGCTCGACGGCCTTCGCGCCGGTCGTGCGGGAGCTCGCGAAGAAGTACGAGAAGGACTGCGAGGGATCGAAGGTGACCGTGAGCGCGCACGGCTCGACCTCCGGGATACGGGGGCTGGCCGAGACCGGGCCGAAGTCCGCCAAGGGCTCCCCCGCCCTCATCGCCCTCTCCGACGGGCGCAAGCCGAGCGGCTACCCGCAGCTCCGGGAGAGCATGGTCGCGGTCTCCCTCTTCACCCTCGTCCTCAACGACGGGATACCGGTGGACAGCCTCACCCTGGACGAGATCCGCCGCGTCTACCGGGGCGAGATCACCAACTGGAAGCAGCTGGTCCCCGGTCTCGACCAGCCGGTGCTGCTGATCAGCAGGGACGCCAACTCCGGTACGCGGGAGGTGTTCCAGCGCCGGGTCCTCGGCCGCAACGAGCTCGCCAACTCCTCGCTGAACTGCTCGACCCTCGACGACCCCGCGTCGAAGGTGATCCGCTGCGAGCTCGACTCCACCGAGCAGGTCCTGTCGACGGTCGCCAAGCTCCCCGGGGCCATCGGCTACACCGAACTCCGCAGCGGCAGCGGCCTGAAGGGGCTGCACCGGGTGGCCATCGACGAACGCAGGCCCCTCGTCGACGAGATAGGGGAATCCAGCTATCCGTACCGGGAGATCGAGTACGCCTACACCTGGGGTCAGCCGCCGGCCGACTCCCTGACCTCCAGCTTCCTCACCTATCTCATCCGGGGCAGCGGCCAGGACGTCATCCTCACCCACGGCCATCTGCCCTGCGCCACCCCGAAGGGGCTGCGGATCTGCGGAGACGGCTGACGCGCGGTCTGGCATGCTCTGACGACGTGGAGCCATTGAACCCGGAAGACCCGGTCAGCATCGGCCCGTTCCGCCTGATCGGCCGCCTCGGGGTCGGGGGCATGGGCCGGGTGTTCCTGGCGCGTTCGGCCGGTGGTCGGACCGTCGCGGTGAAGGTCGTGCACGCGGAGCTGGCCGCCCAGGAGGAGTTCCGGCGCCGGTTCTCCCGCGAGGTCGCCGCCCTGGAGCGGGTCGGTGGCACGGGCACGGCGCCCGTACTCGGTTCGGACACCTCCGCCGAGGCGCCGTGGGTGGCCATCGGCTACGTGCCGGGGCCGTCGCTGCGGGCCGTCGTCGGCGAGGAGTTCGGGCCGCTGCCGCCCGAGACCGTGCGGGCGCTGGCCTCCGGGCTCGCCCGGGCCCTCGTCCACATCCACGACGCCGGGCTGGTCCACCGCGACCTCAAACCCTCCAACGTGCTGCTGACCGTCGACGGACCCCGGCTCATCGACTTCGGCATCGCCCGCGCCGTCGACACCGTCGCCGACGGCGGCGGACTGACCAGCACCGGGGCGGTCGTCGGCTCGCCCGGGTTCATGTCGCCCGAGCAGGTCCGCGGCGAACACGTCACGCCCGCCTCGGACGTCTTCTGCCTCGGCTCCGTCCTCGCCTACGCGGCGACCGGCCGCTCCCCCTTCGGGACGGCGGACAGCGGCGTCCACGCCACCATGTTCCGCATCGCCCACGACGAGCCCGACCTGACGGACCTCGCGCCCGAGCTCGCCGGCCTCATCCGGGCCTGCCTCGCCAAGGACCCGGCGGCGCGGCCCTCGGCGACCGAGATCGTCGAGACCCTCCCGGTCGCCGACCCCTGGCTCCCGGCGGACGTCCTCGCCCGCCTCGGCCGGCACGCGGCCCGCCTCCTGGAGGCGGAGGCCGGGACGGACGCCGGAGCCTGGGCGGGTGCCGGAAGCCAGGGGCCACGGACCGGGGGCTCCGCCCTCTCCGCCGGTGACCCGACGCCCTCCACGCCCCTGCCGCCCACCGCCCGTACGGAGCGGGCCCGCCCCCGGCGGCGTACGGCCCTGGTCGCCGCCCTGGCGGCGCTCGTGGTGGCCGCCGCGGCCACCGTCACGTACACCTTCTGGCCCGACCCGGACACGGGCTCCGACGAGCAGAAGAACCGCGGCAAGGGCGAGACCGACGGCATCTCCGCCCGGCCCGCCGGGATCGTCCCGGCCGGCTTCCTCGGCGCCTGGGAGGGTGTGCTCCAGGGCGCGGCCGACCACCCCCGGGAGACCGCCCGGATCGAGATCACGCAGGGCGCGGCCGGCGCCAAGAACGCCGTCTACGTCCGTGTCGCCGAGGACCGGCTGTGCATGGGCCGCTCCCGGCTCGTCTCCGCCGACGAGGACAAGGTCGTCTTCGGCGAGTCCGACGTCACGAACAGCGTGCCCGCCGCGCGGTGCACCCCGGCGCCCCACCAGACCCTGACCCTGCGCTCCCCCGACGTCCTGGAGTGGACCTCGGGCGCCGCGAAGGCCACCTTCCGCAAGGCGCCCACCGGCACGACCGTCGTCCCCGCCCGCTTCCTCGGCCGCTGGCGCAGCAAGCCCATGCCGGAAATCTACGGCGACACGGACGACCGCTTCACCACGGAGGTGACGGTCAGCCAGGGCCCGATCGGGACCCCGCTGGTCCGCATCACCGACGTCTTCCCGAGGACGGACGCGGAGGGCCAGATGACCTCGGACGTCGTCAGCTGCTCGTCCACGGCCGTCCTCGCGGGCGTCGGCGACCTCCTCGTCATCGGCCCGCAGGTCAGCGACGCGGGCACCCTGGACCCCGAGTGCCCCGAGAACGGCTCCAGTTACCTGGTCGTGGACAAGTGGAAGGGCAAGGACCTGCTCCGCGTCTACCCGATGATCGACTCGGAGCCGGGCGAGTTCCTGCGGCTCTAACCGCCGACCCCGAGGAGCTCCAGGGCGGCGCGGGCGGCCTCCAGGAGCGGCGTACCGACGGTCCCGAGCACTGCGGCGATCCCGGCGACGGTCACCAGGGCCCGGCGCCGCGTCTGCTGCGCGTCGGCGGGCGCGTCCACCGCGGGCGCGGGCGCCGCGAGTACGTCCGCCGCGAGCACGGGCAGCGCCTCGTCGAAGGCGCCCCGGTCCTCGGGCGCCACCTCGGCGCGCAGCTCCCGCATGAGCGCGACGACGGCCCGCAGCGCCTCCTCCAGGGTCGGCTGGGCGGCGACATGATGGTGGACGATGCCGGTGTGGGCTGTGCCGCCGAAGATGTTGACCTGGTCGCCGCCGCCGTAGTTGTCTCCGGCCATCACTTCACGATCCCCGTGTGGTCGCGGCCCCCGATGATGTTGACGGTGTCCCCGGTGTAGTTCTTCGTGTTGACCGTCAGCTCCTCCACCCGGACATGGAATTCCGTGTCCGGGTTCTCGATCGCGAGCGCGATCCGGCGGACGAGATCCGCGAGCAGGCTCGCGTCGCCGCTGGTGAGCACGGCGAGTGCCGCCCCCGTGGTCTCGATGGCCAGGACCGAGTGCGGCTGCCGGAAGAGAACGACCAGCAGGTCGGCGACGGCATAGACGAGGATCGCGATGCAGACGAGCTGGATGACGCCCGCGCCGTCGCCGGAGGCTTCGATGGCCAGGGCCAGCACCAGGATCGGGAGGATCGCGATCACCAGGAACCGTTTCACGGCGGCCCCGCGGTCGGGCGTGACGACGTACGTGTGGACGCGGGCGATGTTCCCCAGCGGATAGCACGCGCGGTTCACCCACAGGAGACGCTTGCTGACGCTCACGTCGACGGTTCTGACGTCTCTCGGCGGCGGAGCGGGTGGATGGTTCGGCGGTGGAGGTGGAAGGAGAGGTCCGGTCGTGTCCATGCTTCCCCCTGGGACGGAACCGTACGCGAGTGGAGACTCATTAAGCGCCCAACACCCCTTGTCTGCAAGGCCAGTTCAGGACTTCCGGGGGCCTACTTCGGCCGCCCCGCGAGCCCGGCCTGATCGACAAGACACCCCCTGGCGGGTGTCGCCGGTGCGGTCATGGCGAAGGGCCCGCACCCCGGTTCGTCGCCGGTGTGCGGGCCCTTCGTCGTGCGTGCTCCTGCGGGAAGAACTACAGGAACGAGTTGATCTCGATCGTCTCGGTGCGGCCGGGGCCGACGCCGATCGCGGAGATCGGGGCGCCCGACATCTCCTCCAGGGCCTTCACGTACGCCTGCGCGTTCTTCGGCAGGTCGGCGAAGGTCTTGGCCTTGGTGATGTCCTCGGACCAGCCCGGCAGCATTTCGTAGATCGGCTTCGCGTGGTGGAAGTCGGTCTGCGAGTACGGCAGCTCCTCGACGCGCTTGCCGTCGATCTCGTACGCGACGCAGACCGGGATCTGCTCCCAGCCGGTCAGCACGTCCAGCTTGGTGAGGAAGAAGTCGGTCAGGCCGTTGACGCGGGTCGCGTAGCGGGCGATGACCGCGTCGAACCAGCCGCAGCGACGGTCACGGCCGGTGGTGACACCGCGCTCGCCACCGATGCGGCGCAGCGCCTCGCCGTCCGCGTCGAAGAGCTCCGTCGGGAACGGGCCGGCGCCGACACGGGTCGTGTACGCCTTGAGGATGCCGATGACCCGGCTGATCTTCGTCGGACCCACGCCGGCACCGGTGCAGGCGCCGCCCGCGGTCGGGTTCGAGGAGGTGACGAAGGGGTACGTGCCGTGGTCGACGTCGAGCAGGGTGCCCTGGCCGCCCTCGAAGAGCACGACCTTCTCGTCGTCGAGCGCCTTGTTGAGGATCAGCGTGGTGTCCGCGACGAACGGCTTGATCTGCTCCGCGTACTGGAGCATCTCCTCGACGATCTGGGCGGCGTCGATCGCGCGACGGTTGTACAGCTTGGCGAGGAGCTGGTTCTTGCCCTCCAGCGCCGCCTCGACCTTCTGGATGAGGATCGACTCGTCGTACAGGTCCTGGACCCGGATGCCGACGCGGTTGATCTTGTCCGCGTAGGTCGGCCCGATGCCGCGACCGGTGGTGCCGATCTTGCGCTTGCCGAGGAACCGTTCCGTCACCTTGTCGAGGGTGACGTTGTACGGCGTGATGAGATGAGCGTTACCGCTGATCAGGAGCTTCGACGTGTCCACGCCTCGCTCGTTCAGTCCGCTCAGCTCGGAGAGCAGGACCGCCGGGTCGACGACGACACCGTTTCCGATCACCGGGGTACACCCCGGTGAGAGGATTCCGGAAGGGAGAAGATGGAGCGCGTACTTCTGGTCGCCTACGACGACGGTGTGGCCGGCGTTGTTGCCGCCCTGGTAACGCACTACATAGTCAACGGATCCACCGAGGAGATCGGTGGCCTTTCCCTTGCCCTCGTCACCCCACTGAGCACCGAGCAGCACAAGTGCGGGCACAGGCGTACACCCCTTCCGGGTGGGGCATGTCCAAGGTCAGGGGCCGAGGCCGCCTCACCGGTGTGCCCCGGAATAGACGAAGCCCCTGGCGCAATAGCGCAAGGGGCTCTTGCACAAAGATGCTACCCGAGGAAGGACCGAGGTGTCGGCTCACGACCAGCTGCTGGTGGTCATCGACCCGGTCGCCCGCCGAAGTGACGGCGAGTCCGTACGGATCGCGAAGGATGTTCTGTCGGCGGGCGCGGAAGCGAAGATCTGCCTGCCCGACAGCCCGGACGAATTCTCCCGGGCCCTGGCCCGGCGTGGCTCCCGGCACCCCGTGGTGCTCGGCGACGACCGCGCGCTGCTCCGTACGGTGACGCTGCTGCACCGGGAGCGGGAGCTCGCCGACGGGGCGCTCTCCCTGGTCCCGATCGGCCCGCCGGACGCCCTGGAACTCGCGCACGCGCTCGGCGTGCCGCGCTCCGTCCCTGCGGCGGCGCGGGCGGTCCTCGACGGGGCGGTACGACGTCTGGACCTGCTGGTCGACGACAGCGACGGGGTCGTCCTGGCCGACCTGCTCGTCCCGGCCGTGCCCGTCCTGGCCGCACCGACCTCGTCCGTCTGGGGCACCTGCCGCTCCCTGGTCCGCACGCTGGTCCGCCCGGCCCCGACGGCCCTCGCGGTCCGCACCCACCGGCTGCGGGTGGAGGCGGACGGGGTGCTGCTCGCCGATGTGGACACACCGGTGGAGGGCGTCTCGGTCCGCTCCGTCGCCGGTACGGCGGAGGTCACCGTCCACCCGGCGACTGCCCCGGCCCACCTCGCGCTGGCCCGCACGCTCACGGTCTCGGGCCCGGACTTCCGCTACCGCGCGGACGGCCGCGTCACGGGCCCGGTCCGGCGGCGGACGTGGACGGCCCGGGCGGGCGCGTGGGGGCTGACGCTTCCCGAGGACGTCGCGGGGCTGTAGGGATCCCTGGGATCCCTCACGAGGGGCGCTCGCGGCGGTCCCCGCCGTCCCCCCCTGCCTGCCCCCGCCGCCCCCTGCCTGCCTCCCGCTTGTCCCCTGCCGCTCCCTGCCTGCCCCCGCCTGTCCCCCGTCGCTCCCTGCCCCTCCCCTACGGCCCCGCCCCCGGTTACGCTCCGCCCGTGAGCCTCGACGAGACCGGTACCGCGCCCTCCCCGACGTACGCCCTGCTCGCCGCCGAGGCCGGGCGTGAGGTCGTCGCGCCGGCCCGTGCGCACCGTCCCGAGGCGGACGTCCGGGCCGTGCCCTGGTGGCGGGTGCGGAGTCTGCGCCGGGTCTCCGGGCTGAACGAGGTGCTGATCCTGGTGGCCGTCTGCGCGGGCCTGGGCGTTCTGTCAGTGACCGGCCTCAACGAGGGCATCGAGGTCGGAACGTACACCGTCGGCGTCCTGACGCTCGGCGCGCTCCTGGTCTCCGGCTACCGGCTGCTGACCACCGGCCGTCACGCCGCCCGGCGCCTGGCCCGGGCCGCGACCGCCCCGGCACCCGCCACCCGGCGGTACGTGCTGCTGCGGGGCCCGGCGGGCGGCCGTCCGACCCTGTTCCTGTTCCCGGACGGCGAGCGGCCGGACGATCTGCCCGACGGGCTGCTGATGCTCCCGCCGACCGGCGCGCTGCCCTCGGCGCCCACCGGGTCCGTGGAGCTGCACGGCTGGCTCGACCGGGCGGAGTCCGGGCTGCCGGTCGTCGTCCCGTGGGTCGAGGGGCGGCCGCTCTGGCCCGCGGAGCCGCTCTGGGAGACGGGCGGCACGGACTTCGAGGGGCAGCTGGAGTGGCTGGCGCCGGGCGAGGAGGACCAGGAGGAGGCCCCTCAGCCCCCGGCCTGACCCTCCTTGCGAAGGCCCCCTCAGCCCCCGGCCTGACCCTCCTTGTGGGCCCGCCAGCGGTCCATGATCCCCAGCATCTCCGTCTGGAGGAACGCGAAGAAGTCGGCGGTGTCGGCGGTCCGCCGGCCCGCCGCCGTGTCCGGGCCCAGCATCTCGACGCCGTCGCGGAGCACCCGCTCCCAGCGGGTGAGGACCTGGTCCCGCTGGGTGAAGGTCTCGTACCAGAGCTCGTTGTGGAGGACGTACCGGTCGCGGCGCGTGCCCGGGTCGCGCTCGCGGCTGACCATGCTGACCTGGCTGAGGTAGCGGATGGCGCCGGAGACGGCCGCCGGGCTGATCCTGAGCTGTTCGGCGAGCTCGGCCGAGGTCATGGAGGCCGTCTCGGAGGCGAGGAGCGCCGCGAAGACCCGGGACGCCATGCGCTGCATGCCGGCCTCCGTCATCTCGGCGGCGAAGCGCTCGACGAAGCGCGAGGTCGCGTCCTCGGCGGCGGTGCCCGCGACGGCGGCGCCTTCGGTTCCGGTGCCTTCGGTGCTGCTCATGCCGGTCATCGTCTCCTTCGTTCGCCTTCCGACCCCGACTTTATACGCTTCCTTAACTTCACAAATTTGTGAAACTACCGTACGTTCTGAAGCATGACGAAGGCAATCAGCGTCGCCGGACTCCACAAGTCCTTCGGGCGCACCCACGCGCTGGACGGTCTCGACCTCGCCGTCGAGGCCGGCGAGGTCCACGGCTTCCTCGGCCCCAACGGCGCCGGGAAGTCCACCGCCATCCGGGTCCTCCTGGGCCTGCTCCGCCCCGACTCCGGTGCCGCCGCCGTCCTCGGCCGGGACCCCTGGCGGGACGCCGTCGAGCTGCACCGCCGCATCGCGTACGTCCCCGGCGACGTGACGCTCTGGCGCAACCTCTCCGGCGGCGAGGTCATCGACCTGTTCGGCCGGCTGCGCGGCGGCGGCCTCGACCGGGCCCGGCGCGCCGAGCTGATCGAGCGCTTCGAGCTCGACCCCACCAAGAAGGGCCGCACCTACTCCAAGGGCAACCGCCAGAAGGTCGCCCTCGTCGCCGCCTTCGCCTCCGACGTCGACCTGCTCGTCCTCGACGAGCCGACCAGCGGCCTCGACCCGCTGATGGAGGAGGTCTTCCAGAGCTGCGTCACCGAGGCACGGGAGCGCGGCCGGACGGTGCTCCTGTCCTCGCACATCCTCGGCGAGGTCGAGACCCTCTGCGACCGGGTCAGCATCGTCCGCAAGGGGCGGACCGTCGAGTCCGGTTCGCTCGCGGAGCTGCGCCACCTGACCCGTACGAGCGTCACGGCCGAACTGGCCTCGCCGCCCAACGGGCTCGCCCACCTCCCCGGCGTCCACGACCTGGCCGTGACGGGACACCGGGTCGATCTCCAGGTCGACACCGACAAGCTCGACGCCGTCCTGCGGTCCCTGACCGCGTCGGGCGTCCGCAGCCTGACCAGCACCCCGCCCACCCTGGAAGAGCTCTTCCTCCGCCACTACGCCGACGAGGCGGTCGCGTCATGAACACGAGCAGCGCCCTCGCAGGTACCGGGACCCTCACCCGGCTCGCCCTGCGCCGGGACCGGGTCATGATCCCGCTCTGGGCCGTCGTCACCGGCGGCCTGGTCGCCGGCGGGGTCGGCTCCCTGGAGGGGCTGTACGGGACGGCCGCCGAGCGCGCCGAGATCGCCGCCACCATGACCGCCAACAGCTCGATGCGCTCGTTCTACGGGCCCGTCTTCGGCGACTCCCTCGGCGGGCTCGTCGCCTGGCGCTTCGGCACCTTCGCCGCCGTCCTCGCCGCCGTCGCGAGCCTGATGGTCGTCGTCCGGCACACCCGCGACGAGGAGGAGACGGGCCGTCAGGAGATGCTCTCCGCCGGGGCGGTCGGCCGGCGCGCCCCGCTCACCGCCGCCCTCCTCGCCGCGCTCGCCCTCAACGGCGCCGTCGCCCTCATCGTCACGGCGGGCCTCGCCGGGCAGGGCGCGGCCGGGGCGCTCGCCCTCGGCCTCGCCGTCGGCGGCACCGGCATGCTCTTCGCGACCACGGCCGCCCTCACCGCCCAGCTCACGGAGAGCGCCCGGCTCGCCCGGGGCCTCGCGGCGGCCGTCCTCGGCCTCGCCTTCGTCCTGCGGGCGGCCGGCGACGCCGGTACGGCCTCCGGGGGCTCCGTCCTGACCTGGCTCTCGCCCTTCGGCTGGGCCGAGAACGTCCGCGCCTTCGCGGGCGAGCGCTGGTGGGTGCTGGGCCTGATCGGCGCGGCCGTCCTGGTGCAGACGGCGGTGGCGTACGCGCTGACCGGCCGCCGCGACGTCGGCGCGAGCTTCCTCGCGACCCGGCCGGGCCCGGCGGAAGGGCGACTGGCCTCGGCGGGCGGGCTCGCGTGGCGGCTCCAGCGCGGCTCGCTCCTCGGCTGGTCGCTCGGCTTCCTGCTCGGCGGGCTCGTCTTCGGCGGGATGGCCGAGGGCGCGGCCGACATCGTCGGCGACAACGAGCAGGCCCGTCGGATCTTCGAGCGGATGGGCGGGCAGAGCGGTCTCACGAACGCCTTCCTCGCCACCATGGTCTCCCTCTTCGGGATGATCGCGGCGCTCTTCGCGGTCGGGTCGGTGCTGCGGGCGCACGGCGAGGAGACCTCCGGCCGGGCCGAACCGCTCCTCGCGAACGCCCTCGGCCGGACCCGCTGGGCCGCCGGCCATCTGGTGATCGCCTTCGGCGGCTCGGCCCTGATCCTGCTCCTCGCCGGACTCGGCCTCACCCTCTCCTCCGGGCGGGACCTCGGCCCGATCCTGACCGCCTCCCTCACCCAGCTCCCGGCGGTGTGGACCCTCGCCGGGCTCGCCGTCCTCCTCTGGGGCGCCGCCCCGAAGGCCGCGACCGCCGCGTGGGGCACGGCCGGGATCTGTCTGGCCCTCGGCTGGATCGGCCCGGCGCTCGACCTGCCGCAGGCGGCCCTGGACCTCTCCCCCTTCGGCCACCTGCCGAAGCTCCCCGGCCAGGACATGACCTGGGCCCCTGTCCTGGCCCTGACCGCCCTGGCGGCGGCCCTGGTCGCGGCGGGCCTTGCGGGACTGCGCCGCCGCGACCTGACGACGAGCTGACGACGAGCCCGTACGAGGGGGCTGCTCACACCTCCACGAGCAGCTCCTCGAAGCCCCGGATCACGTACCCCGGCTTCCACACCGGCTCCGCCGCGAGCCGCAGGCCCGGCGCCTGGCGGAGCAACTCACCGAAGACCGCCTCCAGTTCGAGGCGGGCGAGCGGGGCACCGAGGCAGTAGTGGATGCCCGCGCCGAAGGTGATGTGCGGGTTGTCGGCCCGGGTGAGGTCGAGCTCGTCGGCGGTCGGGCCGAAGCGGGCCGGGTCGCGGTTGGCGGAGCCGAAGAGCAGCGCGACCTCGGAGCCGCGCGGGATGACCTGGCCGCCGACCTCGATGTCGTCGAGGACCCAGCGCTCGAACATCTGGAGCGGGGTGTCGTACCGCAGAAGTTCGTCCACAGCTGTGGACAACTTTTCGGGATCCGGACGGACGCCCTTCCTCAGCAGCGTCCACATGCCGTTGACCGTGGTGTTCACGGTGGCCTCGTGGCCCGCGTTCAGGAGCAGCACGCAGGTGGAGATCATCTCCTGTTCCGTCAGCTCCTCCACCCCGATGAGCGCCGAGATCAGGTCGTCCCCCGGGCTCTTCCGGCGCCGCGCGATCAGCTCCCGCAGGTAGTCCGAGAACGCGATCGAGGCCGCGACCGCCCGTCGGGCCGTCTCCTCCGAGGGCTTCAGCTCGAACATCCCGCAGATCGCCGCCGACCAGGGCCGCAGCCGCCCCCGCTCCTCGTCGTCCTCCGGGACGCCCAGCATCTCGGCGATCACCGCGACGGGGAGGGGTTCGGCGACCGAGGCGAGCAGGTCGCCGCCGCCCCGCGCGACCAGCTCCCCGACGAGGCCGGACGCGAGCCGCCGTACCGTCGGCGCCAGGTTCTCGACCGTCCTCGGCGTGAACGCCTTCGACACGAGCCGCCGGATCCGGGTGTGGTCGGCCGCCTCCAGATCGAGCAGCCCGTGGTCGTTGAGCGTGTGGAAGGGCTCGTACGCGGCGGCCGGTGCCTCCCGCCCGAACTCCTCGTGGGTGAACCGGTGCGTGTACGTCCGGCCGAGCCGCCGGTCCCGGAGGAGCGCCGACACGTCCTCGTGGTGCGGGATCAGCCACTGCCGGGTCGGACCGTGCCAGTGCGCGCGGCCGGCGGCGCGCAGCCGGGCGTAGGCGGGGTACGGATCGGCGACGAACTCGGGGGACCAGGGGTCGTACACGGCGTCAACGTCAACAGCGTCCATGACCGGACGCTACCGCCGAAGCCCGGCCCCGGCAGGTGTCAGCCGCCGACGCGCACCAGGCCCGCCTCGTACGCGAAGACCGCCGCCTGCGTACGGTCGCGCAGCCCCAGCTTCACCAGGATGCGGCTCACATGCGTCTTGATCGTGGACTCGGCGACGACGAGGTGCTCGGCGATCTCGACGTTCGACAGGCCCTGCGCGATGAGCACGAGCACCTCCGTCTCCCGCTCCGTCAGTTCCCCGATCCGGGCCATCGCCGGCGGGCGCGGGGAGTTGCCCGGCGCCTTCGCGAACTCGGTGATCAGCCGCCTGGTGACGGTCGGCGCGAGCAGCGCCTCGCCGGCCGCGACGACCCGCACGCCCTCCGCGAGCTGCCGGGCCGAGGCGTCCTTGAGCAGGAATCCGGAGGCCCCGGCGCGCAGCGCCTGGTACACGTACTCGTCCAGGTCGAAGGTGGTCAGGACGAGGACCTTCGCGTCCGCGTCGGCGGCGACGATCTCCCGGGTGGCCTCGATGCCGTTCAGCTCGGGCATCCGGATGTCCATGAGGACGACGTCCGGACGGAGCGCGGCGACCTGGGCGATCGCCTCCCGGCCGTTGACGGCCTCGCCGACGACCTCCATGTCGGGCATCGCGCCGAGCAGCACGGAGAAGCCCTCGCGGACCATCATCTGGTCGTCGACGATCAGCACCTTGATGCTCATTCCACGGTCTCCTCACGGCTCACGGGGATGAAGGCCGCCACCTCGTAGCCGCCGTCCGCCGTCGCCTCGGCCGTCATCTCCCCGCCCAGCATCGTCACACGCTCCCGCATCCCGGTGATCCCGTGGCCGGCCCCCGGCGACGGCTTCACGAGACCGCGCGCCGGACCGTTGGCGACCCGCAGACCCAGGCCGCCGAGGACGTACGAGACCTCGACCTTCGCCGCCGCGCCGGGCGCGTGCCGCAGCACGTTCGACAGGGCTTCCTGGACGATGCGGTACGCGGAGAGCTCCACGCCCTGCGGCAGCTCGCGCACCGCGCCGGTGACCGTCTTCTCGACGTCGAGCCCGGCCTCGGTGACGTTGCGGACGAGCGCGTCGAGATCGGCGAGGGTCGGCTGCGGGGCGTCGGGGGCCTCGTAGTCCTCGGCGCGGACGACCCCGAGGATGCGGCGCAGCTCGGTCAGCGCGGCGACCGCGTTCTCGCGGATGGTGAGGAAGGCCTGCTCCAGCTCCGGCGGCGGGTTCTCGACCCGGTAGGGGGCGGCCTCCGCCTGGATGGCGACCACCGACATGTGGTGGGCGACGACGTCGTGGAGCTCACGGGCGATGGTGGTGCGCTCTTCGAGGACGGTCCGCTTCGAGCGCTCCTCGGCGGTCACGGTCTGCTCGGCGGTGACCGCCCGGTCGGCCTGACGGCGGATCTGGATCATGGAGACGGTGAGCAGGGCGAGGGCCGAGACGAAGAGCAGCGGGATCGCGTCGGAACTGCGCCCCACGCCGAGGAACATCTCGGCGAAGAGGGCGTACGCCGCCGTCCCCGCCCACATCCACCCGGCGGTACGCGGCCCGGTACGGGCGGCGACCACGGTGAGGACGACCAGGTGGGCGGCGAACGCGTTGTCCGGCCAGGGCCAGCCGCCCCAGTAGCCGGACAGGAACGCGACGAAGGGCGTCGAGCAGAGCGAGGCCCAGTAGGCGAAGACCGGCCTGATCAGGGTCGCCAGCACGATCGTGGGCGACACCCAGGCGAACACGAACGCGGCCGGACCGAAGCCGGAATCGACCCGGTCGTACCCGATGAGGAAGACGATCAGGGCGAGGAAGACGACGATCGCGTGCGGCAGCAGCCCCGCGTGGACGCGTATCCGCGCCGGCAGGAACCGCGCCGACCCGCTGCCCACGTCCATGCGCGGCAGCGGCCGGTAGGCGAAGGCGTCGTGGAAGAGTTCCTGACGCAGACCGCCGAGGGCCGCCTGCACCAGGCGGAACTCGGGGCTGCGGCCCGTCTCGGAGGTCTGTGTCTGGGTCACGCCGACCACGGTACGGGCGGTGGGGGACCCGGTCGTCCCGCTGGATGCGGATCCTTCCGGGTCCCCCTTGAGGACTAGAACCGTCCTGGGGCAGGCCTTAGGGCCCGTCCGGGGCAGGTCTCAGGAGACGCTGTTGTAGGGCGAGCGGTTCGCGTAGAGGTCCGTGTCCTGACGGACGAAGGGGGTGGCGGCGACGCCCGTCGAGCGGTAGACGTACGTGCGGTTCGCCCCGTACCCGATCAGGTCCGGGCGCCCGTCGTCATCGAGGTCGCCGGCGCCGACGAGCTGGGAGAAGCCGCCCCAGCCGGCGCCGATCCGGACGCGGGTGGAGAAGTTGCCGCGGCCGTTGCCCGGGTACAGCCAGAGGACGCCGGCGGCGTCGCGGGCGACAAGGTCCCCGGCGGCCGTGCCGGCGACGTTCCCGACGGCGGTGACGTGGTTGTAGATCTGCCAGCCCCCGCCGACCCGGACCCGGGTCGCGAACGGCTTCGCGTAGCTGCCGGTGCCCTTGTAGAACCACATGACACCGGCGCTGTCCGTGCCCACCAGGTCGGGACGGTTGTCGCCGTCGAGGTCCGAGCCTCCGGCGAGCTTGTTGTAGATCTGCCAGCCCCCGCTGAGCTTCAGCCGGGTGGCGAACGTGCCGTCGCCCTTGCCCAGGTAGAGCCACTGCACGCCGGAGCCGTCGACCGCGATCAGATCGCCGTGGGCGGCGCCGCCCACGTTGCCGACGGCCTCGATCTGCTTGTACACCCCCCAGCCCGCGCCGAGGCGGGTGGACGTGGAGGTCACGATCCGGCCCTCGTACGGATGGTTCTGCAGGTCGTCGCGCCACAGCACGCCGTTGGCGTCCCGGGCGAGGACGTCGGTGGAGCCGTTGTCGTTGTAGTCGTGCGGGTTGGCCTTGCGGACGATGTTCGTGAACCAGCCCTGGTAGGCGGGCTCGCCGGAACCGTCGCGCAGCGTCGCCTCGGCCTCGACGGCGTACTTGCCGTTCGGCGCGTCCACGGTCGTGACCCTGCTCGTGGCGTCCACCTCTTCGATGACGCCGTCCCAGGCGAAGGAGAACAGGGTGCCGGCCGAGGGGCCTTCCAGGCGCTTCCTGAACTCCTTGCCGGTGGCGATGTGGGTGAGCGTGACGTCCACGAAGGCGTCGGCGCGCGACAGCGTCCAGCCGAGGGTCACCGTGCCGGGGGCCTTGTCGAGTTCCGCCACGTCGGGGACGTGCACCTGGTCGATCTCCAGCGGGATCACCACCTGGCCCGTGTCCGCCACCTTGGTGACCGTCGGGGCGCCGTCCGCGGCGGCCGCGATCCGGAACAGCCCGTCGCCGTCGGCGGCCCGGCTGCCGCTCGCCGCCGCGCTGCCGTCGACCGAGGGCGACGTGCCGGACACGTGGTCGAGGAGGTCGCGGGTCTCGCCGGTGGTCAGGGAGACGGCCTTGAGGGGCGTCTCGGCGCCGCCGTACACCAGCCAGCCGCCCACGAGCTCGTGGTACCACTCGTCGGCGCGGCTGCCCAGGACGGTCTTCTTCTCCTCGCCCGTCTCGCGGTCGACGGACGTGACGTACAGCCCGGTGCCGTAGGCGTAGTCGAGCCAGGCCACGTGCGAACCGGAGAACATCAGGCTGGTGAAGCCGTACCCGGACTCGACGGAGGAGTAGGTCGTGGAGACCGTTCCGGCCGCCACGTCGATCAGGGCCCGGCCGCCGACCCGCGCGTCCTGCGGACCCGTCGCGTACCCGACGAGGACGACGCCGTCGTGGACCACCGAGCTGGTGAACTCGGTGGCGTCCGCCGGCAGGCCCGCGATCTTCCGGTTGGTCGTCGCGGCGCCGTCCTTGGTCACGACGTGCAGTTCCGCCGTGCCGTCCTCCTTCGTCACCTGCGCGAGCACGCTCGTCGGGCTCAGGATGGCCACGTGACGGCCGTTCAGCGGGCGGAGGTCGATCTCCACGCCCGGGGCGGCCGGGTCGGCCATGTTCCGCAGGGTGAGCGGAGTCGTATCGCTCTCCCAGTCGCCGTCGCCGAGGACGACCACGTCGCTGCCCGTCGGGGTGACACTGCCGTCCTCGGGCTCCTGGATCCGGGTCGGGGTTCCCCCGTCGTACGGAGTCCAGGACAGGGTCTCGTTCCCGGACCGGTCGAAGGAGTAGCTGAGGAATCCGGTGGTGCCCACGCCCCTGAGGTAGGCGTCCTCGGGGAAGACGGGAAGGCCGGCGGTGGACTGCTCGGCCGGGGCCGGGGCCGAGGTGGCCGCGAAGGCGGCCGGGGCGGTGGCGAGCGTGCCGGCACCGAGGGCCGTGACGGCGAGGACGACCGTGACGGCCGTGGCGAGACGGCTGCCGGTGGAGCGGAACTGCAAGGTGAACCCCCACAAGAAGATCGGACACGCGAGTGGCGTGCCCGATCAGACTCGCGACCGGGTCGCATGGTTGTACGAAGGCGTCGGTGAACCGATCGACTTCGCGCCTCACCAGGCGAGCTGGGCGATCTCCTCCGCGACCACCGCGCACGCGTCCGCCGCCGGATCGATCAGCGGGAAGTGGCCGATGCCTTCGAGGAGCGTGAAGCCGACCTCCTCGCCGGCCTTCGCCGCCGCGTCCGCGTACGCCTCGGCGACGGGGTACGGAACGACGACGTCCTCGCGGCCCTGGACGACGGTGGTCGCGATGCCGGTCGGAAGAAGCGCTGCCGGGTCGGCGAAGGGCACCCGGTCCGCGAAGGGCGCCTCACCGCCGAGGAGTTCGGTGACCGCGCCGCCGCAGACCCCCAGCTCCACCGCCCGCCCGAAGTGGGCGATCGGGGCGAGGGCGACGACGCCGCGCAGCGCGGGCGGGGCGGGCAGCCGCCAGGGGGAGCCCGTGGGCAGGACGTGCCGGGCGGCGGCCCACAGCGCGAGGTGTCCGCCCGCCGAGTGGCCGGTGAGCACGATCCGGCCGGTGTCGGCCTGCGGCAGGTGCGCGGCGGCCAGCTCCGGTACGGCGTCGAGCGCGGCGGCCACGTCGTCGAAGGTCTCCGGCCAGCGGCCGGCCACCGGGGCCGTACCGCCCTGGCGGGGGATGTCGCTGCCGCGCCGGTACTCGACGCTGGCGACGGCGAAGCCGCGGCGGGCCAGGAAGTCCACGAACGGGGTCAGGTGCTGCCGGTCGTACGGTGCCCGCCAGGCGCCGCCGTGCAGGGCGACGACGAGCGGGGCCCTGGTGCGGCCGTCGCGCGGCGCGTAGAAGTCGACCACCTGGTCCGGGTGGTCGCCGTACGCGGCGGAGGCGTCCGGGGCGACGGCCGGGTGCGAGAAGGCCGAGGCTTCTTCGGCGGCATCGCGCGCGGCGGGGTCCGGCATCTGTTCCAACCTCTCGGTGACGCGGCCGAATTGGCCTGACCTGCGGGGACGGTACCAGCACCGGAGCCCCCGCAGATCAGGCGATCATCGGACCGATCGGCCTCGGACGGCCGGGACGTCGACCGGACCGACCGACGTCGGCCGGAACGTCGACCGACCCGTCCGACCTCGGACGGCCGGAACCTCGGCCGGACCGACCGACGTCAGACGGCCGGAACCTCGGCCGGACCGACCGACGTCAGACGGCCGGAACCTCGGCCAGGACGTCGGCCAGGACCCGGGCCGCCCGCTCCGCGTCCGCGAAGCCGACGTACAGCGGGGTGAAACCGAACCGCAGCACGTCGGGGCGGCGCAGGTCGCCGACCACACCGCGCCGGATCAGCTCCTCCATCACGGCCGGGGCCCCGGCGCAGCGCAGCGCGACCTGGCTGCCGCGCTCGTCGTGCGCCTGCGGCGTCGCCGCCTCGACGCGGCCCTCGGGCACGTACGCCCGCACGCACTCCAGGAAGAAGTCCGTCAGCGCGAGGGACTTGGCCCGCACGTCCTCGATCGCGACCCCGTCCCAGACGTCGAGCGCCGCTTCGAGGGCCAGCATGGAGAGGATGTCCGGCGTCCCGACCCGGCCCCGCAGGGCGCCCGCGGCCGCCTCGTAGCCGGGGGTCATCGCGAACGGGTCCGCGTGCGAGTTCCAGCCGGGCAGCGGCGAGTCGAAGCCCGCCTGGTGCCGCTCGGCCACGTACAGGTACGCGGGCGAACCGGGGCCGCCGTTCAGGTACTTGTAGGTGCAGCCGACGGCCAGGTCGACGCCATGGGCGTCCAGGCCGACGGGCAGCGCGCCGGCGCTGTGGCACAGGTCCCAGACGGCGAGCGCGCCCGCCGCGTGGAGCGCGGCGGTGAGGCCCGGCAGGTCCTGGAGCCGGCCCGTGCGGTAGTCGACGTGGTTGACGAGCGCGAGGGCCGTGCGGTCGCTCACCGCGTCCGCCATGTCGGCCGGGTCGCAGACCACGATGGCGTGACCCGTCATGCGGGCCGCCGACTCCGCGATGTACCCGTCCGTGGGAAACGTCGTGGCGTCGACGAGGATCTCGTCCCGGTCGTCACCGTTCAGCCTGGCCGCGGCGACGACCGCCTTGAAGACGTTCACGCTCGTCGAGTCACCGACCACGATCTGCCCGGGGGCGGCGCCGACGATCGGGGCTATCCGGTCGCCGATCCGCTCGGGCGCGGTCCACCAGCCGGACTCGCCCCAGGAGCGGATGCGGAGCTCGCCCCACTCGCGGGTGATCACGTCGGCCATGCGGGCCGGGACGTGGGCGGGGAGCGCGCCGAGGGAGTTGCCGTCGAGGTAGACGGTGCCGGCGTCGAGGGCGAACTTCTCGCGGTGCTTGGCCAGGCCGTCGGCGGCGTCCAGCCGGGCGGCCCTCTCCTCGTACGACTCAGACATGGCTGCGGGCCGTCCAGAGCTCCGGGAACACGTTCTTCTGGGCCCGCTTCTCCAGCCAGGCCACCCCGGCCGAACCGCCGGTGCCGGTCTTCGCGCCCATCGCGCGCCGGGTCGCGACCAGGTGGTCGTTGCGCCAGCGCCAGACCAGCTCGGCGACGTCGCTCAGGGCCTCGCCGAGCCGGACGAGCTCGGTGTTCTGGTCGGCGTCCGCGTAGATCCCGGCCCAGACGGCCTCGACCTCGGAAGAGGGCTCGTACCGCTGCGACAGGTCACGGCCGAGGACCGCCTGCGGCACGGGCAGGCCACGCCGGGACAGCAGGCCGAGGACCTCGTCGTACAGGCTCGGCTCCTGGAGCGCCTTCTCCAGCTCCGCGTGGACGCGGGGCGCGCCCCGGTGCGGGACGAGCATCGACGCGGACTTCTCGCCGAGCAGGAACTCCATCCGCCGGTACATCGCCGACTGGAAGCCGGAGCCCTCGCCGAGCGCGGCCCGGTAGGCGTTGAACTGGCCGGGGGTGAGCTGGGCGAGCGGCCGCCAGGAGTGGTTCAGGGCCTCCAGCTCGCGGACCGAGCGCTTGAGCGCGTCCATCGCGACCGGGACGCGGTCCTCGCGCAGGGCGCGGCTCGCGGTCTCCCACTCGTGGACGATCACCGTGAACCACAGCTCCATGACCTGGGTGGTGACCAGGAAGACCATCTCGCCCGGGTCGTCCGAGCGGAGGTGCTGGAGGTGCGTGAGGACGTCCGCCTGGACGTAGTCCTCGTACGGCGTGGTACCCGCGAAGTCGAGGTTCGGGTCGACGGCGACCGAACCGGCTGCGGAATCGGGAGAACCCGGGGGGAGTGACATTTCTGTCTCCTCGATACGAACTACCGGGTAGCGGTCTGCTCCACCGCCCGCACGTACTTCCCTGCGGTACGGGAGCCCCGGTCCCCTCGGGAGGCGTGCTTCGTCGCGCGCCGTCCCAAACGCATCATGACACGATCGGCCCCGTGATGTAGCTCCCGTCTTCGTCATACGGAAACGCGTTCGAGCGGCAGCCGTTCAGTCCCTTGATCTGCTGCATCATCGCCGGTGCGAGCTTGCCCGGACCCGGGCAGCCCATGTGCTGCCGGATGCCGATCTCGTGACCGACCTCGTGGTTGATGATCAGATGCCGGTACTCGGCCGCCTCGCCCGCGAAGGTCGGCGAGCCGAGCATCCACCGCTTGAGGTTCACCACGACACCGTCGGCGGTCTCGCAGTTCAGCTCGCCGTGGGTGCGGAAGCCCTGCCGGAGGCAGAGCGCGTCGGCCGTGTCCGGGGAGGCGACCCGGATGACGAAGTCGGCGTCCCGCGAGACCAGCTGGAACCGGCCCCGGCCGTGTGCGGCCCAGCCGCGCGGATGGGCCAGGATCCGCTGGATCTCGGCGGCCGTCTCCCGCGCCGACAGCCCGCTGCCGTCCTCGACCTGGACCCGGTAGCGGCGCAGGGAGCCGCCGGTGCCGACCGCGTCACCGGAGGCCTGCGCGGTGGTGAAGGTCCCGGCGCCGGACTGCGGCACGACGGTCTTCTTCGGCGTCGGTTTCGGCTTGGGCTTGGGCGTCGGCGGCTTCGTGGTGGGCTTCGGCTTCGGCTTCGGCTGCGTCGTCGTGGGCCGTGGGGCGGGGGTCGCGGTCGTCGTCTCCACCGCGGGGGCCGCCGCGTCGTCGGCGGCCTGACCGTTGAAGTGGGCGAGGGCGGCGCCGCCGCCGAGGGCGACCGTCATCAGGACGAGCGCCGGGAGTGCGAGCCGGCTCACGGGGCCGCGTCTGTCCCTGCCCCGTCGGCGGCTCTGGGCCCTTCGCCGTCCAGCGGGTGCGGCACGCTTGCCCACGGTCTTCTCCCCTGGTTCGGCCGGTGTGGGGGAAGAGGACGTGGGGCCTCGGGTACCGGCGTGTCGGTCCTGCGGTCCCGGGGATCGTACCGGCCGCTTCGAACAGCATCGAACGCGCCGAGGAGTCTGTCCGGATTTCCCCCTGCCCGGAAGGACAGGAGGAAATCGGGACGGATCAGGTCGGTCGAACGCCTGAGCCGAGGGTCAGCCGAGCGTCTCCGCCGCGGTCTCCGAGGAGTCCCGCAGGAAGGTCGTGCAGCGCTCGTACTCCTCCTTCTCGCCGATCGTGCCGGCCGCGCGGGCGAGGGCGTGCAGCGCGCGCAGGAAGCCGCGGTTCGGCTCGTGCTCCCACGGCACCGGGCCGTGGCCCTTCCAGCCGCTGCGGCGCAGCGCGTCCAGACCGCGGTGGTAGCCGGTACGGGCGTAGGCGTACGACTCGACGACCCGGCCGCCCTCGAAGGCGTCGTCGGCGAGCTGTGCCCAGGCGAGCGAAGAGGTCGGGTACTGCGCGGCGACGTCGGCGGGCGGCGTACCGTTCGCGAGCAGCTCGCGCGGCCCCGGGTCGTCGGGCAGGTGGGTGGGGGCCGGTCCCCCCAGCAGGTTCTCGTGGATGGCCATGGGCCCCAGCCTAGGGGGTGTCTTGTCGATCAGGCCGGATCAGGGAGCGGGGTCTGGTGCCGTGGATCGCAAGGCGGAGGAGGGAGTCGACGCGGTGGGGGCACCTCCCGTGCCCGAAGGGCTACGGGGGACGTCGGCGAGTGACGACAACGCGGCGAGGCGCGGCACCAGACCCCGCGAGCCCGGCCTGATCGGCAAGACACCCCCTAGGGGGTCGCCGTCTCGGGACTCGGCGGCCGGGCTCACGCGGAGGGCGTCCCGTTCCCCGCCTCAGGTCGGGGCGTCCCGCTCCCCCGGGTCCAGCGGCGGCGACGTCACCCCGCAGTGCACCCGGCACTCCGGGTGGCACTCCGCCCGCGCCGCCGGCGTCCGCATCGTCGTCCAGGCCAGCACCGCCCCCACCACCAGGATCCCCGCGCACATCGGCATCGCCCGCCGGAAGGTCTCGTCGAACTCCTCCGCCGAGAGGTACGCCTCCGGGCCCATCCCGGCGAGCAGCGGCAGCGCGGCCACCGCGAGCAGCCCGGCCGCCCGCGCCGCCGCGTTGTTGATCCCGCTCGCGAGCCCCGCCCTGGCCACGTCCACCGAGGCCAGGACGGTCGCGGTCAGCGGCGCGACCAGGGCCGTCATGCCGAGACCGAGCACCAGCACGGCCGGCAGCACGTCCTGTACGTACGAGGCGTCCTCCCCGACCCGCAGCATCAGCAGCATCCCCGCCGCGCACAGCAGCGGCCCCACCGTGAGGGGGATCCGGGGCCCGATCCGCTCCCCCAGCTCCCCGGACTTCGCCGAGAACAGCAGCATGAGCACGGTCGTCGGCAGCAACGCCGTACCGGCGCCGAGCGCCGAGTAGCCGGAGACCACCTGGAGCTGCAGCGCGGCCAGGAAGAAGAAGCCGCCGAACGCCGCGTACACGCAGAGGGTGACCAGGTTGACCGCCGTGAACAGCCGGGACTCGAAGATCGACGGCGGTGCCATCGCACGCTCCCCCCGCCGCCGCTCCACCACCACGAACCCGGCCCCGAGCACGACCCCGGCCACCCCCGCCCACCAGGCCGCGCCGATCAGCGCGTACGTCACGAGCCCGAGCGCCGCCGCGCCCAGGACCGCGCCGAGGACGTCGAAGCGGCCGTGCGCGGTCTCGTCCCGCGACTCGGGCACGTGGCGCAGGGCGACGGGTACGCAGAGGACGGCGAGCGGCACGTTCAGGAGGAACACCCACCGCCAGCCGGGACCGTCCACCAGCCAGCCGCCGACGAACGGCCCGATCGCCGCGCCCACTCCGCCGAAGCCGGACCACAGGCCGACCGCCTTGGCCCGGTCGTCCTCGTGGAAACTGGCCTGGATCAGCGCGAGCGAGCCGGGCGTGAGCAGCGCCCCGCCCACGCCCTGGAGCGCGCGGGCCGCGATCAGGACCCCGGCGTTCGGCGCGACTCCGCACAGCAGCGAGGCCAGCGCGAACCACACCACCCCGATCACGAAGACCCGGCGCCGCCCGTACCGGTCGCCGAGCGCCCCGCCGAGCAGGATCAGCCCGGCGAGGGTCAGCATGTAGGCGTTGACGGTCCACTGGAGCGCGCCGAGGTCGGCGTCCAGGTCCTCGCCGATGTGCGGCAGGGCGACGTTGACGACGGTGGAGTCGAGCAGCACCATCCCGGAGCCGAGCACGGTCGTGAACACGATCCACCGGCCGGTCGCCGAGGCCATCCGCACGTCCCGCTCACCCATGCCTGCATGGTCCCGCGAAGAGGACGAACCCGCCCTTCGAACCGCCCCGCAGCGGGTCGGCGCGCCCGCAGCGGGTCAGGCCGGCATCCGCAGCGGGTCGGCGCGCCCGCAGCGGGTCAGTCCGTCACCCGCAGCGGGTCAGCTCGTCCGCAGCCGCGTCGCCGCCCGGATCAGCGCGTCCACGCCCCGCTCCGCCTTCTTCCTCGGGCAGCCCACGTTCAGCCGGACGAAGCCCGGCGTCCCGTACACCCCACCCGGCATGATCGCGACCTTCTCCACCGACACCAGCTCCTCCTGGAGCCGCGTCTCCTCGATTCCGAGTGGCCGCAGGTCGATCCAGGCCAGGTATCCGGCCTGCGGGGGCTCCCACACGACACCGGGCAGGCCCTCCGAGATCCGCTCCCGGAGCAGCCTCATCGTCCCCGCGACATAGCCGCGCAGCTCGTCCAGCCACGGCGCGCCCTGCCGGTACGCGGCGATGTGGGCGGTCAGCGAGAGGACGGCGGGCGAGGCGAGCCCCTCGCCGGTCTCCATGCGCCGGACGAACGCCTCGCGTGCGTCGGGGTCGCCGACGATCCCGTACGAGCCCGAGAGCGCGGGGAAATTGAAGGCCTTCGTGCCGGAGGTGACCAGCGCCCAGCGGCGGCCCCGGCCCGGCTCGGCCACCCGGGTCCACGGGATGTGCCGGTGGCCCTCGGTGGTCAGGTCGGCGTGGATCTCGTCGCTGACGACCGCCGCGCCGTGTCGTTCCGCCAGCTCGGCGAAGACGGTGAGCTCCTCCTCCGTCCACACCCGGCCGGTCGGGTTGTGCGGGGAGCAGAGCAGCAGCATCCGGCTGTCGGGGCGGGCCAGCTCCCGCTCCAGGGCGTCGAGGTCTCCGAGCGGCACGCCCCGCAGCTCGCGCCCGAGCCCGGTGACGGCCTTGCGGAATCCGTCGTACGTGGGGGTGTGGACGACCACGCCGTCGCCGGGCTCCGTCCACATCTGCAGGAGCTGCGAGAGCTGGCTGAGCACGGAGGGCGCGTACACGAGCGCCCCGGGGTCGATGTCGGTCGCGTACCGGCTCGCGTACCAGTGCCGGATCGCCTCCCGGAAGTCCCCGAGCCGCCAGTCCGTGTAACCGAAGACGCCGTGGTCGACTCGGTCGCGGAGGGCCGCGAGGACCTCCGGCGGGGAAGCGAAGTCCATGTCGGAGATGGTGAAGGGGAGCAGATCGGGCACGCCGAAGCGGTCCGCTATCCCGTCCCACTGGACCGACCAGGTGTCGTGTCGGTCTATCTCGCGGTCGAAGTCGTACATCAGGCCCTCCTCGTCGACGCACGAGGGCCCGGCACCTCAGGAGGTACCGGGCCCGTCGTTCACACGCTTACTTCAGCTTCGTGCCGGTCGAGCGGAGCGCGGCACACGCCTCGGTCACGCGGACGGCCATGCCGGCCTCGGCCAGCTTGCCCCAGGTGCGCGGGTCGTAGGTGGACTTCTTGCCGACCTCGCCGTCGACCTTCAGGACACCGTCGTAGTTGCGGAACATGTGGTCCACGACCGGACGGGTGAAGGCGTACTGGGTGTCGGTGTCGAGGTTCATCTTCACGACGCCGTTCTCCAGCGCGGTGGCGATCTCCTCGGCGGTCGAGCCCGAGCCACCGTGGAAGACGAAGTCGAACGGGTCGTTCTTGCCGAACTTCGCGGCGACGCCCGCCTGGAGGTCCTTGAGGAGCTCGGGGCGGAGCACGACGTTGCCCGGCTTGTAGACGCCGTGCACGTTGCCGAAGGACGCGGCCAGGAGGTAGCGGCCCTTCTCGCCCAGGCCGAGGGCCTCGGCGGTGCGGATGGCGTCGTCGACGGTGGTGTACAGCTCGTCGTTGATCTCGTGCGTGACGCCGTCCTCCTCGCCGCCGGTCGGGGTGATCTCGACCTCAAGGATGATCTTGGCGGCGGCGGCCTTCGCGAGCAGCTCCTGGCCGATGGCCAGGTTGTCGGCGAGGGTCTCGGCGGAGCCGTCCCACATGTGCGACTGGAACAGCGGGTTCTCGCCACGGGCGACGCGCTCGGCGGAGATGTCGAGCAGCGGACGGACGTAGCCGTCGAGCTTGTCCTTCGGGCAGTGGTCGGTGTGCAGCGCGACCGTGATGTCGTACTTCTTGGCGACGATGTGCGCGAACTCGGCCAGGGCAACGGCGCCCGTGACCATGTCCTTGTTGTACTGACCGCCCAGGAACTCGGCTCCACCGGTCGAGATCTGGATGATGCCGTCGCTCTCGGCCTCCGCGAAGCCTCGCAGCGCCGCGTGCAGAGTCTGGGTCGAGGTCACATTGATGGCCGGGTAGGCGAACTTGCCTGCCTTCGCCCGGTCGAGCATCTCGTTGTAGACCTCGGGGGTTGCGATGGGCATTCGTCCGCTCCTTGTGATGTGCGGGGTGTGTGCGTTGCTGTCCCTGACCTGGGGGCGACGTCATCGTCGACCCCATCCTTTCAGACTCTCGTCCGGGCTCCCACGGGCACGGCATGCCAAGGGGCGGGGTGTTTCACGTGAAACACCCCGCCCCTTCGGGAAAACGCAGGTCAGGACCGCTCTCACCAGAGTCCGGGACCTAAGTCACGACTTCGCGGCAGTTAGCCCAGTTCGAGATCGCCCAGCTGGTAGCCGGTGAGGTACGGCAGACCCGCCCCGGCGATCGCGTCGGCCGCGCCCCGGTCCACGATCGTGGCCACGGCGACGACCTCGCCGCCCGCCTCGCGGACGGCCGCGACGGCGGTCAGCGGCGAGCCGCCGGTGGTCGAGGTGTCCTCGACCACGAGGCAGCGGCGGCCCTTCACGTCCGCCCCCTCGATACGGCGCTGCATACCGTGCGCCTTCTGCGCCTTCCGTACGACGAAGGCGTCGAGGCGCTGCCCGCGCGCGGCGGAGGCGTGCAGCATCGAGGTCGCGACCGGGTCGGCGCCCAGGGTCAGACCGCCGACGCAGTCGAAGTCCAGGTCGGCGGTGAGGTCGAGCATGACCTGACCCACCATCGGCGCGGCCTCGCCGTCCAGCGTGATGCGGCGCAGGTCGATGTAGTAATCGGCTTCCAGACCCGAGGAGAGGGTCACCTTGCCGTGTACCACGGCCTTGTCCTTGATCTGCTGGAGCAGCTCAGCACGTACGTCAGTCATGGTCAGCAGCTTAGGGCGTGTCCGGCGGGTCAGGGACGGAGCCGCCGCGGGTCAGGGACGGAGCCGCCGCCAGCTCCAGACGCTCGCGATCTCCAGCGGGTCGATCGGGGTGACCAGGCGCGGGTGGGTGTTGAGGCCGTTCGGCGGGCCGGACTGCGGCTCGACACAGACCGCCTCCGCCGGCTCGTCGTAGATCACGACCCACTCGGCGCGGCTGGTGACCTTCAGCTCCAGCTCCTCCGGCCAGGTGAGGGTGACGTCGACGCCCTCGGGCATCCCGAAGCAGTCGTCCCAGGGGCCGGGGAGGGGATCGATCCGGCGGCCGGTGGGGAGGTGGTTCTCGCCGCGCTCCTCCTGCCAGGCGGGCGTGAAGTCGAGCCGCACGTCCTGGCCGCCCTCGCCGAGGTTGCGCAGGAACCAGGGGTGCCAGCCGGCCTGCGCCGGGAAGGAGTCGTCATAGGTCTCGATCCCGAACCGGAGGGTGAGGGAGTCCTCGGCCAGCTCGAAGACCTGGGTCACCAGGCCCTTGTACGGCCAGGGGTCCCCGAGCTCGCAGGTGAAGACCGCCTCCGTCTCCGAGGTCCGGACGGTCTTCCAGGCGAGGTCGCGGACGGTGCCGTGGATGGCGTGCGGGGGTGCGTTGACCGGCAGCTGATGGGTGGTCCCCCCGTTGCGGAAGCGACCTTCCTCGGTCCGCCCGCACCAGGGCACCATCGGGAAGCTCCCGAACCGCTCACCCTGGCGCAGCACCTCGGTGCCGCCGATGCGCAGGCCCTCGATCCGGCAGCCGTGTTCGGGGCTGATGGTCAACTCGGCGTCGCCCGCCGTCAGTCGTGTCTGCATGCTCACGCCCCGACCCTAATCGTGCCGGGCCGATTCAGCGGCGTCGACGCAGGGCCCGGCCGACGACGACGGCGGAGGCGAGGGCGAGCACGGCGGCGGGGGCGATCCACCGCAGGGTGTCCGACGCGCGGGTGGACTCGGGCGCGGGAACGGGGGCGTACCGGCCGCGCGGAGGGGCGTGGTCGACCTCCTCGGCGCTCCGTCCGATCATGGTCCGCCGCGCGTGGGCGGCCTCGGCGGCGGGCTGCGGGGAGGGGAGCTCGACCGGGGTGACGCCGAACTCCTCGTCGAGCAGCGGGTCGAGGGAGGGGGGCGGGATCTCCACGCCGAAGCCGGAGGACCGCCCGGGCTCCTCGACCCCGTCGTCGACCCCGTCATGATCGGTTTCGGGACCGACGTCGGAACCGGCGTCGGCGGGGGTACGGGGGTCGGCGTCGGCACGGGAGTCGCGACCGGCACGGGAGTCGCCGCGCGTACCGGATTCGCCGCCGGTACCGGAGTCGGCGCCGTCCTCCTCGGCCGCGTCCCCCGGCTCCTCCGCGAGAGCGGCCACCGCCTCCACGAACTTGTCGAGCAGCCGGGCGCCCGCCGTGTTCCGGGCCTCGTCCGTCGCCTCGGCGAGCCGGCCCTCCGCCGTCAGGGCGCCCGTGAAGCTCAGGCTCGTTCCCTCGTCCACCGGAGTGAGGACGACGGTCAGGGACAGTTCGGCCGAGCCCTTGCCCCGGGCCTCGGCGCCCTGCCCCTCGTAAGTGATGGCACCGTCCCGCTCGACGACCCGCAGGGTGCCCCGGTAGGTGATGGTGTGGCCGCCGACGCGGACCTTGAGGCGGCCCGCGAGGGGGCCCGCCTCCGCGTCGGCGTCGCGCTGGAGGCCTGGCACGCAGCGCACCACCCGGGCCGGGTCCGTGAGCGTCGCGCGCAGGACCTCGGCCGGTACCGGGACGAACACCTCATGCTCCATGGAAGCCGAGCCTACTCAGGCCGGGGCGTGGCGTCGCCTCTTTGCGCCGGGGCCCGCGCGCCCTCGACCGCGCCTCGCCACCACCCGCGGCCCTCCCCCGCCCTCAGCCGCCGTACCGCGGGTGCACCAGGGTCGAGGGCGGCAGCTCGGCTCCCCGGGCCCGCTCGGCTCGGCGCGCGGCGGCCTCCAGGGTGCCCGCGCCGAGGGAGCGCAGCCGGGGTGCGTCGGGTGCGAGGCCGAGGGCGGGCGGCTGCGTTCCCACGACCGCCAGGAGGAAACCCCAGTCCCCGGGCCCCTGCTCCGTACCGCCGGTGCGGTCGGCGCGGTCGGGACCGGCGGCGAAGCCGGGGGTGCGGCCGCCCGCGCTGTAGGGGCGGGTCGCGAACCCGGCGGCGCGCAGGGATGCGTCCACCGTCCAGTACGTGTGGGGGCGGTCGGTGACCGAACCGGCATGGACGGCGAACCGTCCGGAGCCGGCGAGGACCCGGGCCGCGAGCCCGTAGAACTCCTCCGAGTACAGCTTGGTGCTGGGGGTGATGCCCGGGTCGGGAAGGTCGGAGATCACCACGTCGTACCGTTCCTGCAGATGATCGGCGGCACCCCGCAGCCAGTTGAAGGCGTCCGCGTAGACCACCCGGACGCGCGGGTCCCGGAACGCCTGCGCGTTGAGCGTGGCGAGGGCCGGATCGGTGCGGGCGAGGCGTACGACCCCGGGGTCGAGCTCGACGACGGTGACGGAGCGGACGCCGGGGTAGCGCAGGACCTCCCGGGCGGCGAGGCCGTCCCCGCCGCCGACGATCAGGACGCGCGCGTGCGGGCCTCTCATCGCGGGGTGGACGAGCGCCTCGTGGAAGCGGTACTCGTCCTGGCCTGCCACCCGGAGCCGGCCGTCCAGGAACAGGTCGGGCGGCCCCTCGCGGCCCCCCGTCACGACCACCTCCTGGAAGTCGGTGTGGACGGCGACCCGCACCTGCTCCCCGTACACGGCCCGGCGCGCGGCCTCCTCGAAGTCGTCGACGAGCACGGTCGCCGTGGCGAGGACCGCCAGGACCGACACGTTCACCCCGATCAGCAGGGCGCGGGAGCGGGCGGTCAGATCGCGGCGGAACACCCACAGCACGAGCCCGCCGCCCGCGATCGCGTTGACCGCGCCGGTGACGAGCGCGCCGGTGAGCTGGCCGAGCCAGGGCAGCAGCAGGAAGGGGAAGGCGAGGCCGCCGACGAGCGCGCCGACGTAGTCGGCGGCGAAGAGGTCGGCGACCGTCCCCGCGGCGTCGTCCTGCTCGACGGGCGGGGTCCGCCGACTCGCCCGCTTCGCGGGCCCGGACAGGGCGGCCCGCTGTATGAGGGACATGAGGAGGGGGATCTCCGCGCCGATGAGCACCCCGATGGCGAGCGAGAACCCCACGACGACGTACCGCGACTCGCCCAGCCAGGCGAAGGCCGCGTACAACGCCATCGCCGAGCAGCCTCCGATGAGGGCGAGCCCGGCCTCGACCAGGCCGAAGCCGACGGCGGCGCGGCAGCGCAGCCGCTTGGCGAGGAGCGAGCCCACCCCCATCGCGAAGACCATCACGGAGAGCACGACGGAGGCCTGGGTGACCGAGTCGCCGATCAAGTAGGAGGCGAGCGCGACCAGTTCGAGTTCGTAGACCAGGCCGCAGGCGGCGCAGACGAAGACCACGGCGAGGACCGGGACCCGCACCGCGTCGCCCGATCGCGGCGGCCGCGACGACCGGGGTGGCCGCTCGCGCCGCCGCACGGGCGGTTGGCGCACCCTGGTGGGTGGCATGGTCACGGTCGGCTCGATCATGAACGTAACGCTACGTCACGACTTACTCGCTCCTTGTCACCCACACGAGTGCACCTGGAGCTCTGGGAGGGCGTATCAGAGCGTTGCGGGCATACGTACGCCGATCCGGGTCCTGGTCACCACCAACTGCCCTTCCTGCGGGTAGGCGTGCCAGGTGCGCCAGCGCACCTGGCCCTCGTGACGCTGTGCCAGCATCGCCGTGAAGGCGTGCGGGGACCCGGGGAAGGTCCCCGCGAGCCCGTTCGGGTGGTCGGCGACGAGCGCGAGCAGCTCCTGCGCACGGCCCGCGAAGGAGCCGTGCGAGAGCGTCTCGACACGTGCGGCGAATTCGTACTCCCATTCGCCGACGCGCTTGGACACGCCGAGCGGGAGCGGGGTGCTGCTGCCGGGCATACAGGCGACGGTCTCCGAGCAGCTGCGGCCCTCCTCCTCCAGGAGTACCTGGTGGGAGGCGCCGAGCAGCCTCAACTGGAGTCTGGCGCCGGAGAGTTCGAGATCGAGTACGGCGAGGGCGGGCAGCGGCTCGCGCCCGAGGGCCCAGGCCAGATCGGCCGCACGCGTATCGGTGTAGGAGGTTTTCAGGGTGGTGAGCATGGGTCGGCTCCGCAAACACGGTTTGACGGGTGGGCCGGGGGCGCCCCGGAGAGGGTCCAACGGGAGTGGGGGATCGCCGGCTCGGTTCCACACACGGTCCGAGGGCTGTCTCTGTCAGGAGCGAGAGAACCACGGACGCCGGGCGACTCGCAGCGTTTTTACCCAACTTGCCGTGGTTTCCAACCCCTTCGGGGACCCCACAGTTCAATTGTTCAATCAGAATCGATCGACAAGATCCGACGAAATGCCAACGACACGTGCCTCCGGGTCCGTTGCGCCCAGTGGGTGCTCCGCCCCCCTGGGCGCTGTCCGACGGACCGGACGCCCCCTGGCTGCTGCGGCTGCCACCCCCTGGCTGCCGCAGCCGCCGCCCCCTAGCTGCCGCCGCCGCAGCCGCCGCCACCCCCGCAGCTGGATCCGGAGCTGCAGGAGCTTCCGCCCCCTCCGCAGCCCCCGGAACCGCTGCCGCCTCCGTCGGCCCAGCTGCGACCGCTCCTCCGCCCGCCGCGTCGGCTGCCGTGCCGGACTCCGGCACCGGACCGGCCCCGGAACGCGCCGACCAGACCGATGAAGACGACCGCCCCGATGAAGATGATGAAGAGTTCCATGTGTACTACCCCCGTTCTTCTGTACGAGGGGGATGCCCTCTGCAGCCCCCCGTCAAAGCCGACTTGAGCGAGTCCAGAGGTTCAGCTGCACGAGGACGAGGAGCTGGAGCAGGAGGACGACGAACAGGACGAACTCGAACACGACGAGCTGGAGGTGGAGCAGGAAAAGGACGACGACGAGGAGGACGACGAGCACGAGGACGAGGACGAGGACGAGGACGACGATCCGGCCCACCAGCTGTCGGTGGCACCGGAACCGCCACCGGACCGCACCGTGCCGCGCAGGGACAGCGCGACGACCCACACCACGATCGCGATCACGAACGCGATCCCGAGGATGAAGAATGCGATGTTCATGCCAGGGCGATCCCCTCGGCACGTCCTCGCCAAAGCGCACTTGAGCAAGTCCAGAGCTTCCCCCCAGGATGGCGGTCATGACACGACCGCTGCTCAACCGACGGCTCGCCGAGTTCGGGACGACGATCTTCGCCGAGATGTCCGCGCTCGCCGCCAGGACCGGGTCGATCAATCTCGGCCAGGGCTTCCCCGACACCGACGGCCCCGAGGAGATCCGCGAGGCCGCCGTCCGCGCGCTGCGCGACGGCCGCGGCAACCAGTACCCGCCCGGCCCCGGCGTGCCCGAGCTGCGGCAGGCCGTCGCCGACCACCAGCGGGAGCGGTACGGGATCGCGTACGACCCCGACACGGAGGTACTGGTCACCGCGGGCGCGACCGAGGCGATCGCGGCCTCGCTGCTCGCCCTCGTGGAGCCGGGCGACGAGGTGATCGCCCTGGAGCCGTACTACGACTCGTACGCGGCCTGCATCGCGATGGCCGGCGGCACCCGCGTCCCCGTCACCCTCCGCCCGCACGAGGGCGCCTACGTCCTCGACCTGGACGAACTGCGGGCCGCCGTCACCGACCGGACCCGGCTGATCCTGCTCAACACCCCGCACAACCCCACCGGCACCGTCCTCACCCGCGCCGAGCTGACCGCCGTGGCCGAGCTGGCGATCGAGCGGGACCTGCTCGTCGTCACCGACGAGGTGTACGAGCACCTGGTCTTCGACGGGGCCGAGCACGTACCGATCGCGAGCCTCCCCGGGATGCGGGAGCGGACCGTCACCATCGGGTCGAGCGGGAAGACGTTCTCGTTCACCGGCTGGAAGGTCGGCTGGATCACCGCGAGCCCCGAGCTGACCACCGCCGTCCGCTCGGCCAAGCAGTTCCTCACGTACGTCTCCGCCGGCCCGTTCCAGTACGCGATCGCCGAGGCGCTGCGCCTCCCGGCCACGTACTTCGACGAGCTCCGCGCCGATCTGCGGGCCAAGCGGGACCTGCTGAGCGAAGGCCTCGCGCAGGCGGGTTTCGAGGTCTACCGCCCGGCGGGGACCTACTTCGTCACCACCGACATCCGCCCCCTCGGCGCCGACGACGGCTTCGCCTTCTGCCGCTCGCTCCCCGAGCGCGCGGGTGTCGTCGCCATCCCGAACGCCGTCTTCTACGACCACCGCGAGGCCGGCGCCCCCTTCGTCCGCTTCGCCTTCTGCAAGAAGACGGAGGTCCTGGAGGAGGCCGTCTCCCGCCTCAAGCGCCTCGCCTGAGACCGGAGCGGGGCCCGAGGCCGAGGCCCCGCCTGAGGCCGAGGCCCCCGCCCGGGGCCCGGGGCCCGCTCCCGCTCCCCGCTCCCCGCTCCCCGCTCCCCGCTCCCCGCTCCCCGGCAACACGAAAGCCCGGCCCGGGGCCGTGACGTACAAGAGTCACAGCCCCCGGCCGGGCTTCGGCGTACTGCGGACGGCCGTCGAGGGAGGCTCAGGCCTCCTCGTCGCCGGCCTTCTCCTCGGGGGTCGCCAGACCGAACTGCTCCACGACCCACTTGTCGAACTCGATGGAGGCGCGGACCCAGCTGACCGTGGAGGACACGAAGTGCTCCAGGGCGACGCCGGTGCCGATCAGCATCTGGGCCTCACCGATGAGACGGAGGGTGGCGGAGCCGTCCTCCTCCTCGTGCAGGTGCGTGTAGACCTTGGGCCACAGGGTGCGGCGGTTCCAGTCGTCGATCGCGTCGAGGACCTTGGCGCGGTCGTCGGCGGAGTGCGGGCGGTCGTAGAACGTCCGCACGGAGAAGACCTGCTGCTCGTCCTCGCCGCGGAACATGAAGTACGTGCGGAACTCCTCCCACGGAGCCGCGAGGTCACCCTCGTCGTCGACGACGTACTTCAGCTCCATCTGCTCGAGGAGCTGCTTGACGAGGTCCTGGTCGGGGACGACGGGGCCCGCCGGTCCTGCGGCCTGAGGCTGGGGCTGGCCCCCGAAATTCGGAATCGAGGACGGGTCGATGCTCACCGTGTATTTCCCTTCGTACGGATGCTCGCCATCCTCCCCCATGTCGGGCGGTTCGGGGGAGCCCCACCAGCCGCGATCCGCTGCGGGCTGACAAGATCTGCACCCTCCGTCGCCGCCCGACCCCTCCGGGCTACCTCGCGGCACCCACGATCAGGCCGTCCTCGAAGCAGTCCACCCGGACCGTGTCGCCGTCGACGACCTCGCCCGCGAGGATCTCCTTGGCGAGGCGGTCGCCGATCGCCGTCTGGATGAGGCGGCGCAGCGGCCGTGCTCCGTACGCGGGGTCGTTGCCCTCCTCGGCGAGCCACTCCAGGGCCTCCGGGGTGACCTCCAGGGTGAGCCGCCGGTCGGCGAGCCGCTTGGCGAGCCGGTCGATCTGGAGCCGCGCGATCCGGCCCAGCTCGGCCCGGTCGAGCGCCGAGAAGACCACGAGGTCGTCGAGGCGGTTGAGGAACTCGGGCTTGAAGCTCGCCCTGACGACGTCCAGGACCTGCTGCTTCTTCACGTCCTCCGAGGTCAGAGGGTCGACCAGGTACTGACTGCCGAGGTTCGACGTCAGGATCAGGATGGTGTTGCGGAAGTCCACCGTCCGGCCCTGCCCGTCGGTCAGCCGGCCGTCGTCCAGGACCTGGAGCAGGACGTCGAAGACCTCCGGGTGCGCCTTCTCCACCTCGTCGAGCAGGACCACGCTGTACGGGCGGCGGCGGACCGCCTCCGTGAGCTGGCCGCCCTCCTCGTAGCCGACGTAGCCGGGGGGCGCGCCGACGAGCCGGGCGACGGAGTGCTTCTCGCCGTACTCCGACATGTCGATGCGGATCATGGCCCGCTCGTCGTCGAAGAGGAAGTCGGCGAGCGCCTTCGCGAGCTCGGTCTTGCCGACGCCGGTCGGGCCGAGGAAGAGGAAGGAGCCGGTGGGACGGTCGGGGTCGGCGATCCCGGCGCGCGTGCGGCGCACGGCGTCGGAGACGGCCTGTACGGCCTCGGACTGGCCGATGAGCCGCCTGCCGAGCTCGTCCTCCATACGGAGCAGCTTCTGCGTCTCGCCCTCCAGGAGGCGGCCGGCGGGGATGCCGGTCCAGGCACCGACGACGTCAGCGATGTCGTCGGGCCCCACCTCCTCCTTCACCATCGTGTCCTTCGACGACTCCTGCTGGGCCTCGGCCTCGGAGGCCTCCGCCAGCTCCCGCTCCAGGGCCGGGATCTCCCCGTACAGCAGCTTGGAGGCGGTGTCGAAGTCGCCGTCGCGCTGGGCGCGCTCGGCCCGGCCCCGGGTCTCGTCGAGCCGCTCCTTCAGCTCGCCGACCCGGTTGAGGGACTGCTTCTCCTTCTCCCAGCGGGCGGTGAGGCCGCGCAGCTCCTCCTCGCGGTCGGCGAGGTCGCGCCGCAGCTTCTCCAGGCGCTGCTTGCTCGCCGCGTCCGTCTCGTTCTTCAGCGCCAGCTCCTCCATGCGGAGCCGGTCGACCGCGCGCTGGAGCTCGTCGATCTCGACGGGCGAGGAGTCGATCTCCATGCGGAGCCGGGAGGCTGCCTCGTCGACGAGGTCGATGGCCTTGTCGGGGAGGAAGCGCGAGGTGATGTACCGGTCGGAGAGGGTGGCGGCGGCCACCAGCGCGGAGTCGTTGATCTGGACCTTGTGGTGCGCCTCGTACCGGCCCTTGAGGCCGCGGAGGATCGCGATGGTGTCCTCGACCGTCGGCTCGGCGACCAGGACCTGCTGGAAGCGGCGCTCCAGGGCTGGGTCCTTCTCGATCCGCTCGCGGTACTCGTCGAGGGTGGTCGCGCCGACCATCCGCAGCTCGCCGCGGGCCAGCATGGGCTTGAGCATGTTGCCCGCGTCCATGGCGGAGTCGCCGCCGGCGCCCGCGCCGACGACCGTGTGCAGCTCGTCGATGAAGGTGATGATCTGGCCGTCGCTCGCCTTGATCTCGGAGAGGACGGTCTTGAGGCGCTCCTCGAACTCGCCGCGGTACTTGGCTCCCGCGACCATCGCGCCGAGGTCGAGCGAGACCAGCCGCTTGTTCTTCAGCGACTCGGGTACGTCGCCCTTCACGATCCGCTGGGCGAGCCCCTCGACGACGGCGGTCTTGCCGACGCCGGGCTCACCGATGAGGACCGGGTTGTTCTTGGTACGGCGGGACAGCACCTGCACCACGCGCCGGATCTCGTGGTCCCGGCCGATGACCGGGTCCAGCTTGCCCTCGCGCGCGGCGGCCGTGAAGTCCGTGCCGAACTTCTCCAGCGCCTTGTACTGCCCTTCCGGGTCGGGTGTGGTCACCCGGCGTCCTCCCCTGCTCTTCTCGAAGGCGTCGAGCAGCTTCGATGCGCTCGCGCCCTGCCGGTCGAGGATCTCACCGGCCTGGCCGCCCTTGGCGGCGATCCCGATGAGCAGGTGCTCGGTGGAGAGGAAGTCGTCGCCGAGCTCCTTGGCGTGCCTGTCGGCGTCGGCGATGACCGCGAGGAACTCGCGGTTGGGCTGCGGGGGCGCGACCGTGGACCCCGTGATGCTCGGCTGGGCGGCGATCAGCCGCTCCGCGCCGGAGCGCACGACCGCCTGGTCGGCCTCGACGGCGACGAGCAGGTCGGTGATGTTCGCGGCTTCCTGTCGTCCTTGACCCGCCAGCAGCGCGAGCAGCAGGTGCGCGGGAATGAGATCCGGGTTCCCCTCGGACACGGCGCGGCTCGTGGCCGCGTTGATCGCGTCCCGGCTCCGGTTGGTCAGTTCGACGTCCACGTGCGGTGTTCCTCCTCGTTGTGCGGGGTCGTACGGGCTCGTGTACGGGTACACGCCCTATGACTCTTCCAACGTACACAAAGTTGAGCCTATTCCGCTCAAGGTATCGGAGGGAGTTCTCCCCCGGGTAGTTTCCGGGGCATGGCCACAGACCCGAGGAACCCTTCCGACTCGTACCTCAGCTTCTGGCGCGAGTACCACATGTGCACCCTGACGACCCCGCGCCCGGACGGCACCCCGCACGTGGTGGCGGTCGGCGTCACGTACGACCCCGAGGGCGGATACGCGCGGGTGATCACCAACAAGCACAGCCGGAAGGTCGCCAACGTCCTGGCGGCGGGCGCGGACGGGGCGCGGGTGGCGGTCTGCCAGGTCGACAAGGGGCGCTGGGCCACCCTGGAGGGCGTCGCCCACATCCGTACGGAGGCCGAGGTCGTCGCGGACGCCGTCGACCGCTACGCCGGGCGGTACGGCCGCACGCCGGCCCCGAACCCGGACCGGGTCGTGATCGAGATCGCCCTCACGCGGGCGATGGGCCGCGCCTGAGAAGTGCGCGGGCGCAGCACAGCGGCGCCATCGCGTTTCAGGTCCGCGATGGCGCCGCTGTGTGGGGGAAGTGCCTGAGCGATCTACAACGACGGGGGAACCGCTCAGGCACTGCGGGGGGTGGCGGTGATGGTCTCGGGCTCGATCAGCTGGTGGTCCCGCTGGTCGAGATTGACGAAGATCATGCCGTACCGGATGGCACAGCGGATCGGCTGTGGGGCGCCGCGGGGACGGCGGAGACAGCGGTAAGCGCGGACGTCCTCGTCCTGCTCACGTGCGATGACGATCGGCTCTCCGACGAGGGTCACCTTCAGCGAGTCGCCACGGTGGGGGATTGCCGTGGCGAGATCGACGAAGTGCCAGCCGGACCGGTAGGCCGAGGCCATCTCCCGACGGAACCGGCGATCGTCGGGCGGAACGCTCATGCTTCCGTGTCCGCCGGGGCGACATCCCAGACGGGGTCGCTCTGACGTGCCGGGGCGACACCCCAGTCGGGTTCGCTCTGACCCGCCGGAGCGACGTCCCACACGGGGTCGCTCTGGCGTGCCGGGGCGACATCCCACGACGGGTCGAGCAGACCTGCCGGGGCGACGTCCCACACCGGGTCGTTCGGGGCTGCCACGACCGTGGCGGGCGCGCTGTCCCACACCGGGTCGCTGACGGCCAGCGCTCCTACTGCCGCCGCCCCAATAAAGACGGAAGCAAGTATCGAGCGAAGCATTTTCCTGGACATGAGCGGCTTCGACCTCACTTGATGGTTTCCTCTCCCCCGCGTACTAGACGATGGCTCACTCTTTGCGCTCACACCACCAGGGCAATGCATCATGTTCCTGAAATGCAGGATCCTGGGGGGTGATCAAATGCCACAAAAAGACATAGACGGGACACATCCTCACGGGCATGTCGACCTGTGTACAGCCGGATCGGACTTGTACGCACGTGCGTTGCGCATCGGACGAATCACACGGAGCGAGGCAGAAGCCACACCCTGCCTCATGGACCTCGATCTGCTCCACCCGGATCCCGATGATCCGGAATGGCTCCGTCCCGTCCCGCCCTCGGCGGCCCTCGCCCGGCTGGTCCACCCCCTGGAGCGGGAGATACAGGAACGCCGGGCCCTGACCATGGGCTTGTCCAGCACGTTCGAGCAGTTCCTGGCGATCAGCGCGCAGGACCCCTCGACCACCCACGCCATCACCGTCCTCGAAGGCATCCACCGCATCGACGCCGTCCTCGGCCGGGCCACGGCCGAGTGCACCCAGGAACTCCTCACCGTGCAGCCCGGCGGCGGACGCAGCGAGCACACCCTCAGTACCGCGCTCAACCGGATCCAGCCGCTCCTCGACCGCGGCGTCCACGTGCGGACGCTCTACCAGCACACCGCCCGGCACAGCCCCGGCATGCAGGTCTACCTCGAACAGGACGGCATGGACCGGCTCCAGGTCCGCACCCTGGAGGAGAGCATCGAGCGGCTCATCATCATCGACCGCTCGGTGGCGCTGATCCCCGCGCGCCAGGACCGCCAGGTCGCCCTGGAACTGCGCCACCCCGGTCTCGTCGAGTACCTGGCGTCCGTCTTCGAACAGTCCTGGGCACGGGCCACCCCGTTCGGCGAACAGCTCCCCAACACCCATCCCAGGGACGGGATAAGCGGCGTCCAGCGCTCCATCGCCAAACTCCTCGTCGAGGGCCACGTCGACGAGGCCATCGCCCGGCGCCTCGGCATGAACGTCCGCACCTGCCGCGCCCACATCGCCAAGCTCGCCACCGCCCTCGGCAGCGGCAGCCGGGCCCAGCTCGGCTACCTCATCGCCCAGTCCGGCATCCTCGAACGGGACAACTGACGACCGTGTACGTAGAGATCGACCTCGACGGACCCGCGGGCACGCTCCGGGTCTCCGGGTACGGACTGCCCACCGTGGAGCTCGTACGCGCCCCGGGAACCCGCCCCGACACCCATACCCCCATCGGGACCCGGAAGGCCGACCTGCTGGCACTCACCGTCGACGGGGAGCCGGCCCGCCTCAAGCCCGCGCGCGGGCGGCTGCTGCGCTCCTCGTACCGCGTCGACGCCCGGGTCGACGGGGTCCGCTACCGGCTCGTGCCCTGCTCGTACGTGGAGAGCCGGCTCACCCGGAACGGGCGCCGGATCGGCACCCTGGAGTCCTCCGGGGACGGCCGCGTGGACACCGACTGGGACCCGGCGGCCGACCCGACCCCCCTCGACCACGCCGTCGGCGCCGCCCTCGCCGCCGCGTTCGGCACCGGCGCCGCGCCCTGGTGGGAGACCGTCGGCGACATCGTGGCCGAGCTGATCCCGTAAGCCCGTCGGATACGCCCGGGCACCACCGGGCACCACCGGGCACCACCGGGTACGACCGGGTACGACCGGGTACGACCGGGTACGACCGGGTACGACAAGGCCCCCTCCACGGTCGTGAAGGGGGCCTCGTACGTGTCGTGCGGAGCTATTCGCCCCGCTTGGGGCGCCAGACCACCAGCGCGCTCGCCTGCTGCACGTCCTGGTACGGCACCAGGTCGCGCCGGTACGAGGCGTGCACCTGGGCCTCGCGCTGCCGCATCGCCGCCGCCGCGCCGTCGACCGCCGCCGACAGCTCGGCGATCCGGCTCTGCAGCGCCGCGACCTGGTTCTCCAGCTCGATGATGCGCTTGATGCCGGCGAGGTTGATGCCCTCGTCCTGCGACAGCTGCTGCACCTGACGGAGCAGCTCGATGTCACGGGCCGAGTAGCGCCGCCCGCGGCCCGCCGTGCGGTCCGGGGAGACCAGGCCGAGACGGTCGTACTGCCGCAGGGTCTGCGGGTGCAGACCCGAGAGCTGGGCCGCCACCGAGATGACGTACACCGGCGACTCGTCGGTCAGTTCGTACGGATTGCGTCGGCGTCCGTCCACGGGTCACGCTCCCTTCGCGGCCTGGAACAGCTCCGCCCGGGGGTCCTCGGAGGCGGTCGCCTCCCGGAAGGTCTCCAGGGCCTCGCGGGCCTTGTCGTCCAGCTCCTTGGGCACCGCGACCTCGACCGTCACGAGGAGGTCGCCCCGCGTGCCGTCCTTGCGGACGGCACCCTTGCCACGGGCGCGCATGGTCCGGCCGTTCGGCGTGCCCGCGGGCAGCTTCAGCGTGACCGGGGGGCCGCCGAGGGTCGGGACCCTGATCTCGCCGCCGAGCGCCGCCTCCGTGAAGGAGACCGGCACCGTGACGGTGAGGTTGTCGTCCTTGCGGCCGAAGACCGGGTGGTCGTCGACGTGCACCACGACGTACAGATCGCCGTTCGGCCCGCCGCGCTCGCCCGGAGCGCCCTTGCCCCGAAGACGGATCTTCTGGTTGTCGCTCACGCCCGCCGGGATGCGGACCTGCATGGTGCGGGAGGACTTGGCCCGCCCGCTGCCCTTGCAGACCTCGCAGGGGTTCTCGGCGATGAGGCCGCGGCCCTTGCAGTCCACGCACGGGTCGGTGAGCGAGAAGCCGCCGCCGCTGCCGCGCGAGACCTGCCCGGTGCCGACGCAGGTCGGGCACACCCGGGGGGTGCCGTTCTTGTCGCCGGTGCCCGAACAGGCCGTGCACGGCTGCTGGCTGGACATCCGCAGCGGTACGGTCGCGCCCTCGATGGCCTCGGTGAAGCTGAGCGTCACCTCGGACTCGATGTCCTGGCCGCGGCGCGGCTGGGTACGCGTACCCCCGGCGGCCCCGCGGTTGAACAGGCCGCCGAAGACGTCCCCGATGCCGCCGCCGCCGAAGCCGCCGGCACCGCCGGGGCCGCCCTGGGCGCCTCCGAAGAGGTCGCCCAGGTCGAAGTTGAACGAGCCGCCGCCCGGGCCGCCGGCCCGGAAGCCGCCGTTCCCGAAGAGGGCGCGCGCCTCGTCGTACTCCTTGCGCTTCTTGGGATCGCCGAGGATGTCGTTGGCCTCGGAGATCTCCTTGAAGCGCTCCTCGGCCTTGGCGTCACCCTTGTTGGCGTCCGGGTGGTTCTCGCGGGCGAGCTTCCGGTACGCCTTCTTGATCTCGGCCTCGGTGGCGTCCTTGGGGACGCCGAGAACCTTGTAGTAGTCCTTCTCGACGAAGTCCTTCGTGCTCATCGACGTCCCTCCTTCCGGACGATCGTTGCGTCACCCCTCTTCGGGGGCACCGCTCTCCTCGTCTGCCGCCTTCTCGTCCTTGGCACCGGGCGTGGCGCCCGGCTGGGGCTCGGCCACCGCGACCCGGGCGGGCCTGATGGTCCGCTCGCCGATCCGGTACCCGGGCTGCAGGATCGCCACACAGGTCGTCTCGGTGACGTCCGGCGCGTACGAGTGCATCAGGGCCTCGTGGATCGTCGGGTCGAAGGGCTCGCCCTCCTTGCCGAACTGCTGCAGACCCATCTTGGCGACGACGGTCTCCAGCGATTCGGCCACCGACTTGAACCCGCCCGTGAGCTCGCCGTGGTCCCGGGCCCTGCCGACGTCGTCGAGTACGGGCAGGAGCTCGGACAGGAGCGTCGCGACGGCGATCTCCTTGACCGTGACCCGGTCCCGCTCCACGCGGCGGCGGTAGTTCTGGTATTCGGCCTGGAGCCGCTGGAGGTCCGCGGTGCGCTCGTCGAGCGCGGAGCGCACCTGGTCCAGCTGGGCCGTGAGGCCCGCGGTACCGGCCGACTTCTGGTCGCTTGCGTCCCCGGCCGGGGCCGCCTTCTCCTCCGTGGAGGAGTCGGCGGCCTCGGCGGCGTCGTCAGGGGTGGCGCCGGAGGGGACGTCGGACTTCTCCTCGAAGCCCGGGGTCTCCTCGGTCACGCCTGACCACCCTTCTTGGGCTCGTCGTCGATGATCTCGGCGTCGACGACGTCGTCGTCCTGCGCCTGGCCGGCACCGGCCTCGCCGCCCGCGGCCTGCGCGCCCTGCGCGTCGGCGTAGAGGGCCTGGCCGAGCTTCTGGGAGACGGCCGCGACCTTCTCGGTGGCGGTGCGGATCTCGGCGGTGTCCTCGCCCTTGAGCTTCTCCTTCAGCTCGACGAGCGCGGCCTCGACCTCGGCCTTGACGTCACCGGGGACCTTGTCCTCGTTGTCCTTGAGGAACTTCTCCGTCTGGTAGACGAGCTGCTCGCCCTGGTTGCGGGACTCGGCGGCCTCGCGGCGACGGTGGTCCTCGTCCGCGTACTGCTCGGCCTCCTGGCGCATGCGGTCGACCTCGTCCTTCGGCAGCGAGGAGCCGCCGGTGACGGTCATCTTCTGCTCCTTGCCCGTGCCCAGGTCCTTCGCGGTCACGTGCATGATGCCGTTGGCGTCGATGTCGAAGGCGACCTCGATCTGCGGGACGCCACGCGGCGCCGGCGGCAGACCGGTCAGCTCGAACATGCCGAGCTTCTTGTTGTACGCCGCGATCTCGCGCTCGCCCTGGTAGACCTGGATCTGCACGGACGGCTGGTTGTCCTCGGCCGTCGTGAAGATCTCGGACCGCTTGGTCGGGATCGTGGTGTTGCGCTCGATGAGCTTGGTCATGATCCCTCCCTTGGTCTCGATACCGAGGGACAGCGGGGTCACGTCGAGGAGCAGGACGTCCTTGACCTCACCCTTGAGGACACCGGCCTGGAGCGCGGCGCCGATGGCGACGACCTCGTCCGGGTTGACGCCCTTGTTGGCGTCCTGACCGCCGGTCAGCTCCTTGACGAGCTCGGCGACGGCCGGCATACGGGTCGAACCACCGACGAGAACGACGTGGTCGATCTCGGAGAGGTTGATGCCCGCGTCCTTGATGACGTTGTGGAACGGCACCTTGCAGCGGTCGAGCAGGTCCGAGGTCAGCTGCTGGAACTGGGCGCGCGTGAGCTTCTCGTCCAGGTGCAGCGGGCCCTCGGCGGAGGCCGTGATGTACGGCAGGTTGATCGAGGTCTCCGTGGAGGAGGACAGCTCGATCTTCGCCTTCTCGGCGGCCTCGCGCAGGCGCTGGAGCGCCATCTTGTCCTTGGCCAGGTCCACGCCGTGGCCGTTCTGGAACTGCGTCACCAGGTAGTCGACGACGCGCTGGTCCCAGTCGTCACCACCGAGGTGGTTGTCACCGTTGGTGGCCTTCACCTCGACGACGCCGTCGCCGATCTCCAGGAGGGACACGTCGAAGGTGCCGCCACCGAGGTCGAAGACGAGGATCGTCTGGTCGTCCTTGTCGAGGCCGTAGGCCAGGGCGGCCGCGGTCGGCTCGTTGACGATGCGCAGGACGTTGAGGCCCGCGATCTCACCGGCCTCCTTGGTGGCCTGACGCTCGGAGTCGTTGAAGTACGCCGGGACGGTGATGACCGCGTCGACGACCTTCTCGCCCAGGTACGCCTCGGCGTCACGCTTGAGCTTCTGCAGGATGAAGGCGCTCATCTGCTGCGGGTTGAAGTTCTTGCCGTCGATCTCGATCTTCCAGTCGGTGCCCATGTGGCGCTTGACCGACCGGATGGTCCTGTCGACGTTGGTGACGGCCTGACGCTTGGCCACCTCGCCGACGAGCACCTCGCCGTTCTTCGCGAAGGCGACGACGGACGGCGTGGTCCTGGCGCCCTCGGCGTTGGTGATGACGGTGGGCTCGCCGCCTTCCAGAACGCTGACGACGGAGTTAGTCGTGCCCAGGTCGATGCCGACCGCACGTGCCATTTCAATTCCTCCAGCTGACTGACTTGAGTGGATCTGACTCAAGGATGCACGACACCCCTCGACGAGTCAACAGACCTGAGCGGAGTCGGCTCAACTCTTCGCCCGGCGCGTCACTCAAAGAGGGGCCGGAAGGGGGTCCGGAGGCCAGGGCGAGCGCGTCGATCCCGTTCCGCGCGGGGTCGTGCGTGAGAGAGTCCGGATGCTCCTTGCCGGGCAAAGCAGGCATATCCCACGAATATCCCATGATTCTCATCGGCTCACTCGGAAGGGTGTGGGGAATGACGGCCAAGCGCACCTTCGACGTCCTGGGCGGACTCGCCCTGCTGGTCGCCCTCGCCCCGGTCCTCGTCGCCGTCGCCCTCTCGGTCGCGCTCGGCGGCGCGACCCCCGGCCACGGCGTGCTGCGGCGCCGGACGGTGGCGGGGCTCGACGGGCGCACCTTCACGATGCTGACCTTCCGCACGAAGAGCCCGCTGGCCGCGCTGCCCCTGCTGCTGCACGTCGTCGGGGGCCGGATGTCGCTGGTCGGACCGTGTCCGCTGGCCCCGTCCCACCGCGAGTGCGCGGGCGAGGGACGCCGCCGGCTCTCCGTACGACCGGGGCTCACCGGTCCGTGGCAGATCAGCGGACGCTCGGAACTGCCGTGGGAGGAGCGCGAGCTGCTCGACCTCCACTATGTGGACCACCACTGGCTCGGAATGGACCTGACCATCCTGGCGCGTACGCTTCCTGCAGTCCGCAGGCGTCGCGCGGCAAGGTTTGCCTGAGCGACACAGATCACCGTGAGTGCCGCTACAGCGCGGGGCCGTGACCCGGTAATCTCAGCACGGACTCAATAAGTTACCGCTTAGTAGGCCCGCGAGTAGTAGGCCCGCGAGGCCCGCCCGAGGAGCCCTTCATGCAACTCGCCGCGATCGTCGTGTCGATCGTCATCACGGTGGTGGCCGTCGCGCTGTTCGGCCGTGCCACCGTGCAGATCTACCGCTTCGTGCGGCTCGGTCAGCCCGTCCCCGCGGGCACGCGCACCGGCGACCCCACGCAGCGCACCATCACCCTGGCCAAGGAGTTCCTCGGCCACACCCGGATGAACCGCTGGGGCATCGTCGGCGTCGCGCACTGGTTCGTCGCGGTGGGCTTCTTCGCACTGCTCCTGACGATCGTCAACGCCTTCGGCCAGCTGTTCCAGGCCGACTGGCTGATCCCGATCATCGGTGACTGGCTGCCGTACGAGATCTTCACCGAGTTCCTCGGCCTGATGACCGTCCTCGGCATCGTGACGCTCATCGTGATCCGGCAGCTGAGCAAGCCGACCAAGGCGGGCCGCAAGTCCCGCTTCACCGGCTCCAAGACGGGCCAGGCGTACTTCGTCGAGGCCGTCATCCTGATCGTCGGCGCCTGCATCATGACGCTCCGCGCCCTCGAAGGCGTCCAGCACCACGTGACCAGCTGGGAGCCGGGCTTCTTCGCCTCGTACCCGCTGATCGCGCTGCTCGACGGCCTGAGCCTGAGCACGATCCAGTACCTGACCTACTTCGTCGCGGCGCTCAAGATCGTCACGTCCTTCACCTGGATGATCACGGTCTCGCTCAACACCAACATGGGTGTCGCCTGGCACCGCTTCCTCGGCTTCCCGAACATCTGGTTCAAGCGGAACTCCGACGGCTCCACCGCCCTCGGCGCGCTCCAACCGATGACGACCGCCGGCAAGGAGATCGACTGGGAGGACCCGGCCGAGGACGCCGTCTTCGGTGTCTCCCAGGTCGAGCAGTTCTCCTGGAAGGGCATCCTCGACTTCTCCACCTGCACCGAGTGCGGCCGCTGCCAGTCGCAGTGCCCCGCCTGGAACACCGGCAAGCCGCTCTCCCCGAAGCTCCTCATCATGTCGCTGCGCGACCACGCGCACGCCAAGGCCCCGTACCTGCTCGCAGGCGGCGGCAAGGACATGGAGGGCAACGAGAAGGCGACGCCCGAGCAGCTCAAGGACGTCCCCGCCTCCGCGATCGCCGAGGCCGAGCGCCCCCTCATCGGCACCGCCGAGGAGAACGGCGTCATCGACCCGGACGTCCTGTGGTCCTGCACCACCTGCGGCGCCTGCGTCGAGCAGTGCCCGGTCGACATCGAGCACATCGACCACATCGTCGACATGCGCCGCTACCAGGTGATGATCGAGTCCGCGTTCCCGTCCGAGGCGGGCACGATGCTCAAGAACCTGGAGAAGAAGGGCAACCCCTGGGGCCTCGCCAAGAAGGCGCGCGTCGAGTGGACCAAGGAGGTCGACTTCGAGGTCCCGATCGTGGGCAAGGACGTCGAGGACCTCTCGGAGTACGACTACCTGTACTGGGTCGGCTGCGCCGGCGCCCTGGAGGACCGGGCCAAGAAGACCACCAAGGCCTTCGCCGAGCTGCTGAACATCGCGGGCGTCAAGTTCGCGATCATGGGCGGCGACGAGAAGTGCACCGGTGACTCCCCCCGCCGCCTCGGCAACGAGCCGCTGTTCCAGCAGCTCGCCCAGGAGAACGTCGCGATGCTGAACATGGCGTTCGGCGAGGACGACGAGGACGAGTCGACCAAGAAGCCGAAGTCGGCGAAGCGGATCGTCTCGACCTGCCCGCACTGCTTCAACACCATCGCCAACGAGTACCCGCAGCTCGGCGGCGAGTACGAGGTCATCCACCACACCCAGCTGCTCCAGCACCTCATCGACGAGGGCAAGCTGGTCCCGGTGACCCCGGTCGACGGCCTCATCACCTACCACGACCCCTGCTACCTGGGCCGTCACAACAAGGTCTACACGCCGCCGCGCGAGATCATGTCCGCCGTCCCCGGCCTGCGCCAGCAGGAGATGCACCGCCACAAGGAGCGCGGCTTCTGCTGCGGCGCCGGTGGTGCCCGGATGTGGATGGAGGAGCGGATCGGCAAGCGCATCAACACCGAGCGCGTCGACGAGGCCCTGTCCCTCAACCCGGACATCGTCTCCACCGCCTGCCCGTTCTGCCTCGTCATGCTGACGGACTCCGTCAACGGCAAGAAGAACGAGGGCAAGGCGAAGGAGAACCTCCAGGTCGTGGACGTGGCCCAGCTGCTCCTCGACTCGGTGAAGGCCCCGGCGGAGCCGGAGCCCGAGCCGGAGCCGGAGCCGGCCGCGTAAGGGTCCGTACGTGAGAGAGGGCCGCCCCGCGTGATCGCGGGGCGGCCCTCTCCGTTTGAGGTGGTACGCCGGACTTGTCACAGCGTCCGCGCGCCTGCCCACCAGCCATGTCACGGCCCCGCCGTCCCCTGGGGATCCCTTAGGGGATGTCACAGCTCAGTGGCAAGGCTCGGCCGGACGAGCGCCCCCACAGCCGGAGCGGGTACGTTCAAGGGCGTGGCTGGATTCAGGAACGGACGCGGCCGGGACAACCGCCCCCCGCAGCAACAGCAGCAGCAACCGCAGCAGGCGCCCTACGGGTACGACGCGGCCCCGCCGCCGTACCCGCAGCAGCAGCAGTGGCCCCCGCAGAGCGGCCAGTACGGCGGTCAGCAGGGCGGTCCGCAGAGCGGTCAGTACGGCGGTCAGTACGGCGGCCCGCAGGGGCAGTCGCAGCAGCCGTACGGGGAGCCGGAGTACTTCGGGGACCCCCACGGGCAGCAGCCGCGGTCGCAGCAGCCGCACCCCGGCACGGCGAACAACCCGGGCCACACGCAGATGTTCAGCGTCGACGACCCGTACGGCGGCGCCGCCGGATACCAGGCGCCCCCCGCGCCCACGGGCCCCCGCCTCCCCTGGAAGGCGCTCCTGAGCGGCATCGTGCTGCGCCCGGCGGACACCTTCCTCCGGATGCGGGACCACGCCGTCTGGGGCCCGGCGCTGATCGTCACGTTCCTCTACGGCCTGCTCGCGATCTTCGGCTTCGACAAGGCGCGCGACGAGGCGATCAACGCGACCCTGTCGACGGCGATCCCGTACGTCCTGATGACGGCCCTCGGCTTCGTCGTCGGCGGACTGATCCTCGGCGCGGTCACGCACACGCTCGCCCGCCAGCTCGGCGGCGACGGCTCCTGGCAGCCGACCGTGGGCCTGTCGATGCTGATCATGTCGATCACCGACGCGCCCCGGCTCGTCTTCGCGCTCTTCCTGGGCGGCGAGAACGGTCTCGTCCAGGTCGTCGGCTGGCTGACCTGGCTGGCGCTCGGAGCCCTCCTCACCCTGATGGTGAGCCGCTCGCACGACCTGCCGTGGCCGAAGGCGCTGGGCGCGTCGGCGATCCAGCTGGTGGCCCTGCTGAGCCTGATCAAGCTGGGCACGCTGTAACGGCGTACCCCCGCGTACGGACGCACCGGAGGCCCCCCTCGCACGGCGATGGGGGCCTCCCGTCCGTTCAGCGGCTCCGGCCGATGCGCCACCACTCCTTGCGGTCGTCCGTCCCGTCCGCCCAGAACTCCAGGAGGTCGCCCGGCGCGAGCCCGAGCGCCCGCTCGATCTCCCCGGGGGTGAGGCTGCGCAGCGATTCCGACAGCGACCGGGTCAGGTCGTGCCAGTAGCCACGCAGCGTCGTCTCGCTCACGAACAGCTGCCGCGCGACCTGGGCGTAGCTCAGCCCGCGGGCCCGGCCGTGCAGGATCTGGCGCTGGCGCTCGCTGAGCAGCGTGATGCAGTCGCGCCGGACGAGGACCTCCAGGATGCCGACGACCGGCTGCGGTACGGCGGTGCCGCCGGCGGCGACGTCGAGGAAGAGCCGCTCGGCCTGCTCGCGCGGCAGCGCCTTGGAGACGATGCCGACGGCGCCGGCCGCCACGCAGGCCGCGAGCACGAACCGGCGTTCCTCCTGGCTGTAGACGCAGACGCGGTAGCCGTGGCGGGTCAGGGTGCGGATGGCGGCGATGCCCTGGCGGACGTCGGGTTGCCGTTCGAGGTTGGCGAGGTGCAGGTCGAGCAGGACGACGTCGGCCACGGGTGCGCGGCGCACGAGCTCCTCCACCGTCGCGACCGCGGCGACGACGTCGAGCCCGGGCATGAGCAGGCCGAACGACTCGCGGATCAGTGACGCGTCGTCGACGACCGCCACCGCGGGCCTCATGAGGCGTCCGCGAAGGCGGCCCGTACGGTCGGACCGGCAGGGCCCGCGGGACCCGTCGTCCCGGCCTCCGGCCCCGGGCGGGAGTGGACCGTCACGGTCGTTCCCTCGCCCACGGCGGACTCGATCCCGACCATGAGGCCCCGTCGGCGCAGCTCGCCGACGACCACCTCGCGCAGCCCGACCCCGGCGGTCGCCGACGCCGGGTCGAACCCGACGCCGTCGTCGTGCACGGTCAGCGTCCAGCCCCCGGAACAGGCCCCGCTCCCGGCCACCCCGGAGCCTCCCCCGTCGCCGGATCCGTCTCCGTCGAGGTGTACCACCACCTCGTGCGCGCGGGCGTGCGCCCGGACGTTCAGCAGGACGCTCTCGAAGGCGCGCTCGAGCGCCTCCGCCTGCGCGGTGGGAATCCGCAGGCCGGCGCCGAGGTCGAGAGACGCGGTGACGTTCAGGTCGGCGAAGCGGTCGCACACCCGCCTGACCAGCGCGGTGAGCCCCACCGAGGGCCCGGCGACGTCGGCGGCGTACACCTCCCCGCCCCGCAGGTAGGACCGCATGCGCCGGAGCTCCACCTCCGCCTGGCCGACGAGCCGGGCGCGGGAGACGTCGTCCCCCTGCTCGGTGAGCAGGCGCATGACGGCGACGCCGTTGTGCATCATCACCTGGGCCCGGCGTTCCTCCTCGCGCCGCGCCAGCTCCGCGGCACGCGCGCGTGACGCGTCGGCGTCGTGCGCGATGCGCCGGGTGTACCCGAAGAACATGCGGGCGACCAGCGCGTACACGACGTAGGTGAGGACGTTGCCGACGGCGGTCGAGGCCATGTCGACGCCCACGTCGCCGCCCAGATAGACGACGTAGGAGAGGGAGACGGCGAGCAGGCTGGCCGCCCAGAGGCCGAGGCCGCGCACGCCTCCGGCCGTGATGATGACGCAGAGCGCGTACCCCGGCTGGAACGCGGTCCAGGTGCCGAAGCGGTCCCAGGGCGCGAGGACCAGCGGGCCGAGTACGAGCAGGGTGCACGCCAGCGCGAAGTCCAGCGCGGACGCGAGCGTCCCCAGCGGCCTCCGGCGCACCAGCACCACCACGCTCACCACGGTCGAGGCGAGCGCCGCCGCGCCCCAGCACGCGAGGTAGGCGCCTTCGTGCGGCGCCCTGGCCGCGCCGAGCTGTACGGCGGGGACCATCTGCGCGACCGTACCGAGGCGTACCCCGGCGGTGAAGTACGAGAAGGCCCGCTCGACACCCGCCTTGGTGGTGGGCAGTTCGGCGACCCGCCACAGCCCGCTACGGATCCTCATCGTCCTCCTCGGCTCCGGGGCAGCCTTCCGGCACGCACGATGAAGATAGTTGAGCGGCATGCCTAAAGGCAGGGCCTCGGAAAGAGACCCTGCCCTTGGAGAGTTGGACGAGAGGGGACGTATCAGACGAGCTTGGCGAGCGCCGCCCAGGTGTAGTCCCCGGGGATGCCGTCGACCGGGCCGCCGTAGCCGCCGAGCTGGGCCATGCGCTGGAGCCCCATGTACGTGTTCTTGCCGGGGGCGCCGTCGATCGGGCCGGTGTACCCGAAGCCGGTGAACAGCCTCTGCAGGCCCTTCCACGAGTTGGGGCCCATCACGCCGTCGGCCGGGCCGGTGTACCCGCCGAGCTTGGCGATCCGCTGCACCGCCGCGTACGTGTTCGGCCCCGGGGCGCCGTCGATCGGACCGCTGTAACCGAAGCGCCGGCAGATGGTCTGGACGCCCTTCCAGGTGTTGGCGTCCATCACACCGTTGATCGTGCCGCCGTACCCGCCCTTGTAGGCCATCCGCTGGAACGCCATGTACGTGTACGTGCCGGGCGCGCCGTCGACCGGACCGGTGTAGCCGTAGCCCGTGACGACCTGCTGCACGCCCCTCCAGGTGTAGGTGCCCGGCACGCCGTCCAGGGCTCCGGTGTAGCCGCCGGCGCCGGCGATCTTCTGCAGCGTCAGTCCCTCGCCCTGGGCGGGGGGCGGCGTGGGCCCGGATCCCATGAAGTCGTAGGGGCTCTGCCTGACAGCGCTCGGGTTGACGACGTGCCAGTGCAGGTGCGGCCCGTCCGAGTTGCCCGAGCCGTCGGACCCCATCGCGCCGCCGGAGTACCCGACGATCGTCCCGGCGGACACGGAGGTGCCGTTGCTCAGCCGGAACTGCGACAGGTGCAGGTACTGGCTGCGGTATCCGTCGCCGTGGTGGATGCTGACGGTGTGCCCGGCGGAGCCGTTGTAGGGGATGTTCTCGATCGTTCCCGAGGCCGGGGCGGGAAGCGCGGTCCCCACGGCCATCGCGAAGTCGACGCCGTTGTGCTCCGGCGGGTTCCACGGGTCCGTGATGGCATACGCGGTGAACGGGTTGTAGAACACCGGGGCGGCATGAGCGCTCGTGGGCAGGACGATCCCGCCGACGGCCAGCGCCCCACCGCCCGCCACCGCGCCGCGGAGCAGATTGCGCCGGCTCACGCCCGCCGGGACGTGGTGGCAGCCCTGGCCACCGCCGCAACGGTGCAGTGCCTCGTTCTCGGTCAACGCTTCTCCCTGTGCCGGTCTCGACGGGCGAGTTCTTTCGGAAGATCACGAACCCGCTCATCCCAGCCGCTCGCCCCGGCACCGACAACCCAACGAAAGCGCGGGACTGAAGATCCGATTCCGCTCATTCGTTGGGTTGTCGGCGTACGAGCCATGGGGTGGTCTTGGGCGGTCCGTGGTTCCAGCGGCAGCACAGGGGATTTCAGGAGGTCAGGTGCCCGAGTGGGTTGATGGCGAAGAGCGGGGACCGTCCCGGCGGTCCCTCCTGCGGACGGCCGGCGCGCTGCTGCCGGCACTGGTCCTGGGGGTGGGCGGCGCGGCCGGTACGGCGACGGCGGCGGGCACTCCGAGGACGGCGGCCGACACGGCCCCCCGGGGGACGTTCTCGTCGCCCGGCTACGACTGGACGGCGGTCCCGGGATCGGGGGCCGCGTCCGGAGTGGTGTTCACGCTCACCGGACCGGACGGCAGGCCGCTGTCCGGCCGACGCGTCCGCTTCTCCCTGAGCGCGTTCCACACGGTCCTCCCGAGCCTCTGGTTCGAGGTGGACGCGGCACCCAAGGGGCGCAAGTCCCCCCAGAAGTACGGATACATGGACCTCGACACGGACGCGCGAGGCCGGGTCACCCTCGGCTCCCTGCTGCGGCACGGAGCCGTGCCGACCGGCGCGGCGGGCCTTGAGCTGCGCGCCCAACTGGTGGGCACCGAGACCATCCTCGCCACCTCCCGCCTGTCCGTTTCCGACCTGAGGAGCACGCGTTGACGAGAACGGTCGCCGGGGCGGAGCAGTGGGCCCGCCAGCACACGACCGACGGCGGTGCCCTCGGCTTCGACAACGGCTACAACTGGGCCGAGATGTGCCAGTCCCTGATGTTCCGGGCCTGCGACCTGAGCGACTCGCGCGGGACGGCGTACGACGCGTGGGTGGCGTCCGGCGAGGGGCACGACGACTGGTCGGCGGCCCCGCGCGGGGCCTTCCACTGGTGGGCGGATCCGGGGTCGCTCACGCCCGGCCACGTGGCCCTCGACCTCGACGGCCGCGGCACCCGCTGCCTGATGGCGTCGAGCGCCCTGTCGGGCGGTGAGGACTTCGCCCCCGGCGGCTACCGCATCGGCACCCAGTCCATCGCCCGGTACAACTCGCTCTCCGGCCTCGATTACCTGGGCTGGACTCTGGACAACGTCGGTGCGCGGATGGCCGACCTCGGCACCCCGGGCCCCGGCACCGGCCCCGGCTCGTACACCCTGACCTCGGCCGACCAGAAGGTCCTGCAGACGCTCGCGCAGCGCGGCGGCTACACGGGCCCGGTGGACGGCGTGATCGGCGTCAACGGCTGGAAGGGCGTCCAGACCGCCGTCCGCGGCTACGGCTACACGGGCCCGATCGACGGCGTGCCCGGCACGAACACGTACAAGGCCGTGCAGGAACTCGCCAGGGACGGCGGCTACAGCGGGCCGGTCGACGGCGCCCTCGGCCCGAACACGATCCTCGGCGTCTCGGCTTGGCTCGCCGCCCACCCGCAGACCACCACCCCGCCGGCGCCGGGTCCCGCGCCCACGCCGTCGCCGACGGACCCGGTGTACGGGATCGACGTCGGCACCAGCCAGGCGAACCTGGACTTCCTGGCCGCGCGCAGCGCCGGGTTCCGCTTCTGCGTGGTGAAGGCGGGCGGCTCCAACGACGGCACCCACCAGCCCTACACCTCGCCCTACTACGTCCAGCAGGTCGACGCGGCCCGGGCGGCCGGATTCCTGGTGGGCCACTACTGGATGACGGGCTGGGGAGCGGCGTCCACCGACGCCGAGTACTTCCTCGCCCATCTGCGGGACTACCGCCCCGGCGAGCCGCTGATGGTCGACGTCGAGGGCGTCGACCAGAGCCCGGTGTGGACGGACGCGCAGACGGCGCAGTTCATCGACATCGTGAAGGCCCGGCTGGGCACGACCCCGTTCCTCTACACGTACTCCTCGCTGCTCCAGTCCCGGTCCTGGCCGCTGACCATCGCGACGGGCGCGAAACTGTGGATCGCGGACTACGGCGTCGCGGCGGGCAGCCCGCGGATCGGCACGGCGTATCCGAGCTGGGCGATCCACCAGTTCAGTGACGAAGGGTCCGTCAAGGGCGTCGCCGTCGACATGAACCAGGCGAAGCCGGACGCCTTCGGGACAGCGGTCCTGCCGCCCCCGGGCGCGAACCCGGTCCCCGGCGGGACGCCGGCCATCCCGCTCACCGACGGCGTGACCCTCCAGAAGATCGCGCAGTTCGGCGGGTACACGGGCCCGATCGACGGGGTCCTCGGGCCGAACAGCTGGAAGGGCGTCCAGACCCTCCTCACCCAGCTGGGGCTGTACAGCGGTCCGGTCGACGGAGCCCCGGGCACGAACACGTACAAGGGCCTCCAGCAGCTCGCCCAGCGCGGCGGCTACACGGGCCCGGTCGACGGGATCATGGGCCCGAACACGTACACCGGGCTGCGGAACTACCTCGCGCAGGCAGGCGGGACCGCGAGCGTGACGATCTCGGCTGCGGACGCCAAGACGCTCCAGCAGGTGGCGCAGCGCGGCGGCTACACGGGCCCGGTGGACGGCGTCATGGGCGTGAACTCGTGGAAGGGCGTCCAGACGGTCCTCGCCCGGCTGGGGCTCTACAGCGGCCCGGCCGACGGGGTCCCCGGCCCGGAGACGTACAAGGGCGTCCAGCGCCTCGCCGCCGACTACGGCTACACGGGTCCGATCGACGGCGTCCCCGGCGCGAACACGTACGCGGGCCTCCGGACGTACCTGAGCGTGACGGGAAGCGGCCCCGGCCCGATCTCGGTGGCGAACGGAACGATCCTGCAGAAGATCGCCAAGGGCGGCGGATACACCGGCCCGATCGACGGCGTCATGGGCGTGAACAGCTGGAAGGGCGTCCAGACGGTCGTCCGGGGCTACGGCTACACCGGCCCGCTCGACGGGGCGCCCGGCACGAACACGTACAAGGGGCTCCAGACCCTGGCGACGGCCGGCGGCTACACGGGCGTGATCGACGGCGTCATGGGCGTGAACTCGTGGAAGGGCGTCCAGACCGTGATGCGCCGCTTCGGCTACACGGGGCCCATCGACGGAGTCCCGGGGACGAACACGTACGCGGCGATGCAGCGGATGGGGGCCTTCGGCGGCTACACGGGCCCGGTGGACGGCGTCCTCGGCTCGTACAGCTGGGCCAGCGTCCAGACGTGCCTGCGAGGCTGGGGCTACTCGGGCCTGATCGACGGGGTCCCCGGCTCGGGGACGTACGTGGCGGTCCAGCGCCTGGCCCAGACGGGCGGCTACTCGGGCCCGCTGGACGGGGTGCCGGGCACGAACACGTACGCGGCGCTGAACACCCTGGTCACCTGAGCCGACTCAGGTGACCAGGTGACCTGGTTCCAGGTCCGAGGGGCAGGTGCTCGACGTCAGGCGTCGAGCACCTGCCCCTCCCTCTTCACGACGGGCGGCAAGACCGACCAGGGGAAGTTGATCCACTCGTCGGTCTTCTTCCACACGTACTCGCACTTCACGAGGGAGTGCGACTTCTCGTAGATGACGGCGGAGCGGACCTCGGCGACGTGGTCGACGCAGAAGTCATGGACGAGCTTGAGCGTCTTGCCGGTGTCGGCGACGTCGTCCGTGATCAGGACCTTCTTGTCGGAGAAGTCGATCGCGTCCGGCACGGGCGCCAGCATGACCGGCATCTCCAGGGTGGTCCCGACCCCGGTGTAGAACTCCACGTTCACGAGGTGGATGTTCTTGCAGTCGAGCGCGTAGGCCAGACCGCCGGCGACGAAGACGCCGCCGCGGGCGATGGAGAGCACGATGTCCGGCTCGTAGCCGTCGTCGGCGATGGTCTGCGCCAGCTCGCGGACGGCGATCCCGAAGCCCTCGTACGTCAGGTTCTCGCGTACTTCACTCATGCCGGCTACCGCCTCACACCTGGGTCCGATGGAAGTTCATGAACGAGCGGGAGGCCGTCGGGCCCCGCTGGCCCTGGTACCGCGAGCCGTACCGCTCGCTCCCGTACGGGAACTCGGCGGGCGAGCTCAGCCGGAACATGCACAGCTGGCCGATCTTCATGCCCGGCCACAGCTTGATCGGCAGGGTGGCGAGGTTCGACAGCTCCAGGGTCACGTGCCCGGAGAACCCGGGGTCGATGAACCCGGCGGTCGAGTGCGTGACGAGCCCGAGCCGCCCCAGAGAGCTCTTCCCCTCAAGGCGCGACGCGATGTCGTCCGGCAGGGTGATGACCTCGTACGTCGAGGCCAGCACGAACTCGCCCGGGTGGAGGATGAACGCCTCGTCGCCCTCCGGCTCGACCTCACGCGTCAGGTCGAGCTGCTCGACGGCGGGGTCGATGTGGGGGTGACGGTGGTTCTCGAACACCCGGAAGAAGCGGTCAAGCCTCACGTCGATGCTCGAGGGCTGCACCATGGATTCGTCGTACGGGTCGATGCGCACCCGTCCGGCATCGATCTCGGCCCGGATGTCCTTGTCTGAGAGAAGCACGCCCCCACGATACGCAGAGGGCGCGGACCTGCCCCAATCGGCAGGGCCCCGCGCCCCGGCACTTCCCGGCGCCGCCCGCGTCAGCGCTGTTCGAACACCACGGGCACCGCATGACGCAACCGCGCACACCGCGGACACCGGATGAGCCGCCCGGGCCCGATCCGCCCGGCCCCCAGCTGCTGGAGCGGGAACGAGGCGGTACTGAACACGTGCCCTTCGGCACAGCGGACGACGGTGCGCTCCATGGAACCCATCAAGTCCCTTCCCCTACACATGCGGTGGACGAGACAGCCACATTAGGGGATCAACGGGACACCCTCCAGGCGGCGCTCCGCACACGCGGAGGCGTGAGCTTCGCCTCAAGTGGCGCATGGGGTACAGTGTGCAACGATGCGGCACGGTTCATCCGGCCGCTGTGCGGATGTAGTTTAATGGTAGAACATGAGCTTCCCAAGCTTATAGCGCGGGTTCGATTCCCGTCATCCGCTCCACAGCAAAGCCCCAGGTCAACGACCTGGGGCTGTTGCTTTTCGGCGCGACTCTTCTCAGCTACTTCGCGCTGCGGACGTGAACGGCCGTAGCGGATACGTGCGGGCGCATACTGGCAGCAATGACAAAGCCAAGTGCACCGAAGCGCTTTTTGCCCACCAGCCCATTCAAAGCCCCGGTCGCGCTGCCTCCTAAGCAGTTCGCCGTAGGCGACCAGGTCACACACGACGTGCACGGCCTCGGCCGGGTCGTCGGCGTCGAGGACGGGATCGCGACGATCGTGGATTTCGGCTCGACGCAAGAGCGGATCCTGAGTCCGTACGCCAAGATGAGCAAGCTGTAGGACCGCCGTGCCCGGCCACGGCACACCAGATCTGTTCATGGACCCGCTACGAAGAGGACCCCTCCCATCGACCTGACCTCGCCGTTCTCCGCTCCGGAAGGGGTGTCCCCCTGCGCCGCTGCGGCATCACCGCATCCCACCACAAATCCCTTCCAGGCGCCCGACTTCGGGGAGATCGAAGCCTTCCTGTTCGACGAGGATGCGCAAGCGTCAGCCTCTGGCACGAGTGCGGCTCGACGCGAGGCAGGCTAGCTCCCACTCGTGACGATGGCTTCGGCATCGGGCCACGAGGCCGGCTCGTCGGTGCCGGTGTCGACGTAGATCGCTTCCAGGCTCTGGCAGCGTGCCCCAGCCGTGCCCTTCAGGGCGGTGAACAGCGGTCAACACGGGCGTCTCGGGACCGGCGAGGAATGCCATACCAAGAAGCATTTCCGCAGGTCAGACCACAGCTGATCGAGACGGGCGTCGGTGATTCCCAAGCTTATAGCGCGGGTTCGATTCCCGTCATCCGCTCTTCCACGAAGCCCCAGGCCAGAGACCTGGGGCTTTGTCGTTGTCTCCAGCACGTCAGGTACGCGCACCACGGCCGGCTCGGTGCGAGCGATTCGCCGACGAACACCCACGAATACCAGCCGACTTCTTCATCTCGGCCGAGTCCCACAATCCCCCAACACTCACAGTGAGCATGCTGATACTTTCCGCGCATGGACTTCACTGCGATCGCCGCCTCGTTCACCAGCCACTACTACGCGAGCTTCGACGCGGGCGGCGCGACCCGCCAGGCACTCGCGAGCCTCTACCGCCCCGAGTCGATGCTCAGCTGGGAGGGGCAGCAGGTTCAGGGGGCGGAGAGCATCACCGCGACCCTGACCAAGCCCGAACTCGACACGGTCAAGCACTCGTTGACCTCGAACGACGCGCAGCCCGCCCCGGGTGGCGGCGTGCTGGTCACCGTCACCGGCAGCCTCGCCGTCGACAACGCCTTCGACAAGCCCATGCTGTTCGCCGAGACGTTCAACCTCCAGCCGATCCCCGGACAGCCCGGCGGCTTCTTCGTCTACAACCAGATCTTCCGCCTGCTCTTCTCCTGAACCACCCCGGTCCGGGCGCCCGCCGACAGCGGACGCCCGGACTCGCACTCTGGCATGGTCGCTCACCTGCAGAAAGCGCCGCCAACTCATTGATCGCAGACAGCAGGCGTACGCGCTGGCCTCCGCTCCGATACGCGCCCCCTGCGAGCCGAGGTCGCGGCCGTCGCGGTCCAACGGCGCGACCGCCCGGCCGAACTCCTCGACCCGTATCCCGGTGACGCCCCGTCGGCGACGTGGGTACTGGACTGCACGGCGATGTGACCTTGCCACGCCGAAGCCGCCGAGTGGCGTAGAACCGAGAGTGAACGGGCGTGTCGCCGATCCTCGTAGATCGTTCCCAGGCCATGAAGAAGATCGTTTCTGCCGCTGTGCTGGCCCTCGCCGGCGTTGCCCTCGCAGCCCCCGCCCACGCCGACAACGACACCAACTTCGGCAGCGGCGTCAACGCCGCCAACAACTGGAACTTCACCGCCGCCGACGTGTGCATCCAGGAGCTGGCCGTGGTGCCCGCACTCAGCGACTGGACGGGGAACCACAAGAACAACTGCTCCAACGGCAACGTCATCGACCACTCGGGAGCCGGGCAGACGCCCTGAACGTCTTCCGTCGGCGCGTGCCCGCCCGTGTCCTTCGGAGCAGTGAATTCCCGTCATCCGCTCTTCCACGAAGCCCCAGGTCAGCGACCTGGGGCTTCGTTGTTGTCCCCACCTTGGGGGCAGGTGGGCCACGGCCGGCCAGGGACGTCAGTCCGTGGACCTGGTGACGGCCGGGGGGCGCCAGGTGCCGTCGAGGGCGGTGGGGTCGGGCCAGTAGGCGCGGAGGTAGAGCGCGAAGGGGCCGGTGGGGGCCGGGAGCCAGTTGGGCAGGTCTTGCGGGTCGGCGGGCGGGCGGGCTCCGGCGTACAGGGTCAGGGAGCCGTCGGCGCCGAGGCGCAGGCCGGTGTTCTTGGTGCCGAGCGAGTAGCGGTGCAGGTCGTTGCGGTGGAAGAAGTGGTGCTCGTTGTAGAGGGTCACCGACCAGAAGCCCTTCACCGGGGGCAGGGAGCCGGCGGGGAAGGTGAGCGCGTAGCCGTGTTCGCCGGTGAGCGGGTCCCCGGTCGCGTCCTGGTCCTGGTAGAAGTACGCCGTTTCGGTGGGGGCGTTGACGAAGATGTTGGCCTTGCCCATGGCGGTGCGGCTCAGGTAGTCGCCGCCGAACGCCGCGCCGTTGCGCTGGGTGCTCCAGTGGTGGTCGAGCGGGACGCCGATGTTGCGGAACCGGAAGAGTTCCTGCACCAGGGTGGTGTTCGCGTCGACGGCCTCCTCCCGGAGTACCTCGGCCGACTGCGGGTTGGCGGCGGCCTCGTCCACGAGGGAGCGGAAGAGTCCGTACAGGGCCTCTTCGCCCGGGCGCGGGGGCACTTCGTCCAGGACGGCGGGGAGGAGGTCGAAGAACGTCCTCGGGTCGACCCACTGGGTCTCCTGCTCGCCGCTGGTCGAGTCCCCCGCCGGGTAGGACGGCGCCTGCGACCAGTCGGTGGTGTGCGGCTCTCCGGTGTACTCGGCGAGCGGGTAGGCGACGATCCGGTCGATGAGCGGCTGGACGGCGGCCCGGTCCTCGTCGGTGTCGTTCATGAAGACCCGGGGGATGCAGACGGCGATCCGGGTGTCGAAGCGGAACACGCCCTCGATGCCCGCGGGGACCTCGCCGTCCCACCCGGTCGGTGCGAGCAGGTAGTAGCCCGGCTTGGTGTCGTACATCGCGCCGAGGCGCGCGATCGACTCCGTCCGCTGGTCGACGACCTGGTAGACCCAGAACCGGCCGCCGAAGTCCGGGACCTGGATCACCGAAGGACCGCGCCGTGCGTCGAGGATCCCGAAGCCGTAGACGACGTCCTGGTTGGGGCAGGCCACGAGCCGTTCGTCCGGGGTGATGTAGTCGTGCAGCATCCCCAGCGTCCCCGGCGGGCCGACCGGGACCACGCCGCCCAGCAGCCCGGGAGCGGGCACCTGCTCCATGATCGAGAGCCGGTTGTGCATGTTCACCAGCGGCCAGCCCCACAGATAGGCCATCCGCCCCATCGCCCGCAGATACGCGTCGGTCATCCGCGATCCGGGGACGGGGGGCGCGAGCGCGGCGGAGGGGCCGGCGGAGCCGGTGCGGTCAGAGGCGGCAGATCCGAAGGGCGACATGACCTGAACCTACGGATGCCTCCCCACCACCACGCTGCTTTGCTACGCCACATGGGGGACGCGCCGAAAGCGCCGTCAGCCGGACCGCGGATCCTGCCGCAGCACCGCGTGCCACAACGTGCCAGTAGGGGCGGTGAACAGCGGTCACCAGGGGCTCCGCCGAGGCGGCCGGAACAGAACCGGAAGTGACTGTTTTCGCAGGTCGGAAGCCCTGAGAGGGGTCAAGTACCGGGTGATTCCCAAGCTTGTAGCGCGAGTTCGATTCCCGTCATCCGATCTTCCACGAAGCCCCAGGTCAGCGACCTGGGGCTTCGTCGTTGCCCAGGTCTCTCCGGGCAGGGAACCCGCCGCGCCTTGTCGCCTTCACGCGAGCGTGGGGCGAGACCGAACGTCGGTACCAGGCTGGGGTCGTTGAATGCCGTGATGCGGGCGATCCGCGTCCCGGTCAAGGTGAGGACCTGGACGCCGTACGCCTCGTACCGGCCGTCGCCCGCGTTCCCGTAGGCGATGAGGGCGGGCCGGCCGTTGGCGCGGGTGGGCACGAACCGCCAGAGGGCGCCGGCTGGAGCCACGCCGCCGACGGCTCCCGGGGAGCCACGGCCACCCGGTGGTCGTCCGAAGGCGCGCCCAGGCCCGACGGAAGCGGCCGCCGGGAACGGAGTCGCGGTCAGGCGGCCCGGCGGATGCCCCGGTCGTCGCAGGGCAGTTCGGAGGCCGGGTGGTTCGTCGTGAAGTCACGGGTCGCCTGCCGTTCGGCCTCGGTGATCGCCGTCGGCTTGATGTCGATGATGCCGCCGAAGGGACGGTCGACGTCCCGGATGATGCACAGCGCCGTCGTCAGCAACGCGGTGATCACGACGAGCGTGACCAGTTGGCCGCGGTTGTTCCTGCGGGGCAGACAGATGCCGAGGGCCACCACGGTGATGGTCAGGGTGGCGAGCAGGAACCAGAAGATGGCGCTGGGGATGCTGGCGGTGGCCTGGGTGAGGCGCTCCTCCCGCTCGTCGGAGCGCTTGTTGTCGGCGGCGATCAGCATGCCGAAGGCCGGCTTGCCCTCCATCGTGCGGAAGGTCTGCCGGAAGTCCGTCGACCACACGCTCGGCGCGGCGGAGCCCTTGCCGTCGGCCATGGCCGGCCATTCCTGCGTGCGGACGGCGCGTGCGTAGCAGACGGCGTCGGCCTGGATCCGGGCACGCTGGAGCTCGGGCGCGTACTCGGCGGTCTCCACGAGCTGGTCCAGTGCCCGGGCCTCGCCGCGCGAGGCGACCTCGGCCTTGCCGTAGGAACCGTTGGCCGTCACCAGGACGAAGGCCAGCAGCAGGACGGTCAGCGTCAGCAGCGGACCGACCAGGTCCTTGACGGCCATGCCCGCGTCGTCGTCCTCACTGAGCAGTCGGGGCCGCAGGTAGCGGTTGGCGGCGAGACCCGCGATCAGGGCGAGTGCGGCGACGACGATGACGAGGACCACGGGCGGATGCCTCCGAGGGGCGGCTGGGAATTCCCGGTACGGGGTAGGGGCGAACTTCGCGATTCATGGCCGGCCGTGACGCGGCCTGAACAGGGGAAACGTTCGTTCGCCCCCGCACGGGGGACACCTCTGCGCCGGCTGGAGCACCCGCGGCCTCAGCCCCTCGCCACGATGGGCGGCAGCCGGTAGGTGCCGTCGAGGGCGGACCGCCCAGGGGTGTAGAGGCGGATCACGGGCCGGAAGTCGCCGGCCGGGGCGGGCAGCCAGTTCGCCGCCTCGGCCGGGTCGTCGGGCCGCTCCCTCTGGATGACGACGGTCAGTGAACCGTCCTCGCCGTACACGAGGCCGGGGGTGCGGTCTCCGAGCGAGTAGCGGCCTGCCGGGTTGTCGACGAGGTAGTAGTCGGGGGTGTCGTACATGGTCACCGACCAGAACGACTCGACGGGCGGCGGCTCTTCGAAGCGCAGGGTGTAGGACCGGGCTCCGTTCAGCTGCTCGCCGTCGGCGTCGGTGAAGGTGTGCGCGTACACCGCCTCGTAGCCGTGGTTGCCCCACAGCCCGGTGCGCGCCGCGGTGGCCCGTACCAGGTAGGACGCCTCCCGGTCGGCGATCCTCCACTGCGGCGAGTCGATCGTCCCGATGCCGAAGTGGTCGAGGTTGTAGTCGAACAGGTGGGGGTCCATCTCCCAGGAGCCGGAAGGCCGTTCGGCGTCGGCGGGCTCCCTGGTCGCCGCCTCCACGCGGGCCTTCCCCTCCGCCAGGCCGGCGGTGAGGGCCCGTACGAGTGCGGGGGCGGCGTTCACGTACGGCGACGGGCCCTCTTCGAGCAGGCCGAGCGGCCGGAACCGCTCCTGGTGGTCCTGGTCCGGACCGGCGGGCGGGAACTCGGCCATCCAGACGCGGAGCCGCTCGAAGAAGAGCAGCTCCTCGGGAACGCCCGGGTCGGGCGCCGACAGTCCGGCGACGCCGGGGCTGCCGGGGTGGAGCGGGTCGAGGGTGAAGCCCTTCTGGAGGTTGCGCACCCGGGTCATGTCGTCCGGGCCGTCGCAGACGTTGCGCCCGACGACGGACACGACGCTCGTCGGGGCTTCGATGACCCCGCGTGCGCCGGCGGGCGGGGTGCCGGTCCAGCCGGGCGGAACGATCAGCCACTCCCCCGCCTCCGTACCGGTGGCCCGTTTGCCGACGTAGGCGAAGTTGTTGCTCCAGGCGTCGACGAACTGGAGCACGTAGTACGCCCCGGCCGTGTCCGGGGTGCGCAGACGCACCGGTCCGCCGGAGAGGTCGACCTGGGCGACGGTGTACACGGTGTCGTTGTTGACCGACACGAAGTGCGTCGAGGGGTCGGCGAGCTGGTCGCCGTGCGCGAATTCGTTGAAGGGGGCCGGGGGGAGGCTGCCGAAGCCCTTGGTCATGAAGGCGCCGACCATGGACAGGTCGAAGACGAGCGGGTAGCCGTAGACGTACGCGTCGGCAGCCAGGGCGGAGAGGTCGTTGCTGCTGGTCACGTGCGACTCCTGTCAGTCTTCGTCAACGCTCAGGGCAGGCATGGACCACGAGCCGTCCAGGACCGAGCTCCGGCACGTCATCCCTCATCACCCAAAGCGCATATTTCGCTCAAAAATGTCACGCTGCCTCACAGGGCGCATCCGCAGTCACCGTCCGGCACCGAGCTCAGGGGCGGGCGGGATGGCGGGCGGGATGGAGCGCCGCATGCTCAGGATCCGTGACCCGAGTGCCGGCTCACTGCCGCTCCCGCCCCGGGGTGCCTAGGATCGCGGGCATGGCCTTGATCATGAGTGACGTGGACCGGTTCGAGACTGCCAGGCCCCGGCTGGAGGCCATCGCCTACCGGCTGCTCGGCTCGGCGAGCGAGGCGGAGGACGCCGTCCAGGAGACGTTCCTGCGCTGGCAGGCGGCCGACATCGAGCGGATCGACGTGCCCGAGGCCTGGCTGACGAAGGTCCTCACCAACTGGTGCCTCAACATGCTCACTTCGGCACGCGCCCGGCGTGAGACGTACGTGGGGAGGTGGCTTCCCGAGCCGCTGCTCGCCGGGGACCCGATGCTCGGCCCGGCCGACACCGCCGAGCAGCGCGAGTCGGTGTCGTACGCCGTCCTCGTCCTGCTGGAGCGCCTGTCGCCCAACGAGCGGGCGGTGTACGTGCTGCGCGAGGCCTTCGACCACCCCCACCGGGAGATCGCCGAGATCCTGGACATCACCGAGGCCGCCAGCCAGCAGATCTACCACCGGGCCAAGAAGCACATCGCGGACGGCAAGGCGCGCACCGAGATCGACGGGGCCACCGCCCGGCGGATCGTCGAGGAGTTCCTGGCCGCGGCGACCACCGGCCGCACCGAACCCCTCGTACGTCTGCTCACCCAGGACGCCGTCTCGGTCGGCGACGGCGGCGGGAAGGTCCCGGCCCGCGCGAAGGCGTTCGAGGGAGCGCTCGCGGTCGCCACGTTCATGCGCGGCCTGTTCAAGCCCAGCGCGGCCAAGCGCGCCCATGTCGGCGGCGCGCCCGAGATCTACGCCACGACCGCGAACGGCGAGCCCGCCATCGTGGCGGTCGTGGACGGCCGGGTCGTCGGCATCACCTGCCTGGAGGTCACCGCGGAGGGCATCGCCGCGATCCGCCACCAGGTCAACCCCGACAAGCTCGTCCGCGCGACCGAACAGTGGGCCGGCGAGGACCACGGGGAGGGCCCGCTCGTCACCCTCTGAGCGAGTGTGACGCGGGTCACATCTCGATCCTGTCAGGGAACGCGGGGCTGTCCGGTTCAAGGGGCGAGACCACGCCGGACAACGGCAGCCCCGCCCAGACAGGAGCACGGACATGCAGCACCGCATCGTCGTCCTCGGAGCCGGCTACACCGGCGCCATCGCCGCCGGCCGCCTGGCCAAGCGACTGCACCGCGAGGACGTCACCATCACCCTCGTCAACCCCGAGCCCGACTTCGTCGAGCGTGTCCGGCTGCACCAGCTCGCGGTCGGCGAGGACCTCAGGCCCCGCCCGTTCGCCGAGATGTTCGCGGGCACGGGCGTGGAGCTGAAGCTCGCGAAGGTCACCGCCGTGGACGTGGACCGCAAGACGGTGGCGGTCGCCGCCGCGAACGGCCCCGAGCGGGAGGAGCTGGCGTACGACACTCTCGTCTACGCCCTCGGCAGCGGCTGGAACGACGGGGGCGTCCCCGGCGCCGCCGAGCACGCCGACGAGGTCTCCAGCCGCCCCGGCGCCCTCCGCCTCCGCGACCGCCTGGCCGCCCTGGACGCCGGCCGGCCGGTCGTCGTGGTCGGCGGCGGCCTGACGGGCGTGGAGGCCGCGACCGAGATCGCCGAGGCCCGCCCGGACCTCGACGTCGCCCTGGCCGCCCACGGCGCCCTCGGTGACTGGCTCTCCGAGAAGGGCCGCGCCCACCTGCGCAAGGTGGTGGACGGGCTCGGCATCACGGTCCACGAACACGCCGCGGTCGACGCCGTGGAGGCGGACCGCGTGACGACCGCCGACGGCCGGGGCATTCCCGCCGACGTCACGGTCTGGACCACCGGCTTCGCCGTCCACCCGATCGCCCGGGCCACCGCCCTGGAGATCGCCGACGGCGGCCGGATCGTGGTCGACGCCACGATGCGCTCGGCCTCCCACCCGGACGTGTACGCGGTGGGCGACGCGGCGATGGCGATGGGCCCGGGCGACAAGCCCCTCCGCATGTCCTGCGCCTCGGGCGTCCCCACGGCCTGGCAGGCCGCCGACGCCATCGCCGCCCGCCTCGCCGGCACCAAGGTCCCGCACATCGGCATCCGTTACTCCCAGCAGTGCATCTCCCTCGGCCGCAAGGAGGGCCTGATCCAGTTCGTCACCGCCGACGACCAGGCGGTCGAGCGCGCCCTGACCGGCCGTCTGGCCGCCCGCTACAAGGAACTGATCTGCAAGGGCGCCGCCTGGGGCGCCGCCAACCCGACCGTGGGCATGCCGACCCGGCGCCGGCGTGTCGTACCGCAGGAGACTCCGAGCCGCGCACGGGTGGAGGCCACGGCCTGACCCCGCCACGGCCGAACCGCGGCCATCGGCAGCCATGGTGTGCCGCCTCTTACGCCGCGGGTTCGATTCCCGTCATCCGCTCTCCCGAGAAGGCCCAGGTCGGCGACCTGGGCCTTCTTCATCGTCCGGACCTGACCACGGTCGACCTCGACGTGACCCGGTGCGCCGGGTCAGCGAACCGGGCGGCGGCGGGCGGAGCGGCGCAGACGCAGGGCGAGGTAGACGAGGTCGGCCACGAACACCACGATGCCGATGACCAGCAGGAAGAACAGTCCGTCGGCGGTGGCACCGATGATGCCCAGCACGATCGCGATGATGATCAGGGACAGGAAGAGCGTCATGAGGGCTGCCCCCTCGCTCGGTTCCGGGGCTCAGCGGCGGGCCAGCTGCCGTTCACCGTTCGCACCGGGCTGGTAGGGGAGGTCGTAGTGCCGGAAGACCGCCTCCTCGTCCCCGGCGGGAAGTACGTCGTCGGTGCCGACCGAAGGACACCGCTTCACCAGCGCCTTGTCATGGGCGACCTGCACGTAGCCCGGCCCCACCGTCGCACCGTCCAGGGGAACGAACACCAGACGGTGCCGGGTGGGCAGGCCGACCCGGACCGTGGCCATGGCCGGCTCGTCGGTGCTGGTGTCGACGTAGATCGCCTCCAGCTCACCGATCCTGTGGCCCCGCGTGTCCAGCACGTCGTGGGTTCGCCACGCCCGGATGTCCGCCATCCGGATCATGTCGGCCCCTGGCGGTCGGCCGCCGGTTCGGGAGGCGTGGCGAGGAGGATCTCGGCGGACTGGGCGACGTTGCCGGCGCGGACCGCGCGGGCCATGGCGTCACGTGCCGCGTCGGGTGCCGTGTCCGGGGGGACCACCAGGAGGGCGAAGTGGTCGTTGTCGCCACGGGTGATGAGGACGGTGTCGTCGCCGACGGGGAAGGAGTCGAGGCGTACGACCCTGTCGTCGACGACCACACGCGTCGGGACCCCCTCCCAGGCATCGGTGTCCAGGCCGACCCGGGTGATGGGGCCGAGGTGCACGGTGAGCGCCTGGATCAGGGCGGGCAACTCGGTCTCGACGTCCCGGGAACGGGGCCACCAGGCGCCGTCGAGGACGCCTTCGCGGGAGTGTGTCGTCTGCAGCCGGAGCAGGGCCGCGCCGGGCTTCACCGCTCGGTGGATCTCGTCCGGAAGGAGCTTCCGAGGGGTGGGAGTGTCGGATTCGGCCATGATGGTCCGCCTGCCTGCGCGAGGACGCCGTCACCTCATGGGCGGCGAGATACCGCCGTGGTCTCACGGTACTCCGCGCGCCCGCGCTCACGACTTCGCGCGCCCGCGCTCACGCCCGCGGCCGTCGTCCGGGTGGCGTTCCCTGGCGGAAATCGCCTGATAGGAAACCACTCGTCGGCCCATGGGGCGGAGTAGGCTGAATGTACCGGGAGTAACTCGAACACCCGCTCCCACGCGGACGTCGTTTCCGGCGATCGAGACACTGGGCCGTCCTGCAGGACGGCCCGGAGACGGGTCCGCGATCATGACCGCCACCCTCGCACCCATGCTTTCGGCGCGCCTGTCGCTGACACCCAAGACCACACTCGCCGGCCTCCTGGACGGCGCATGGTGGCCTCTTTCACGTGACCTCACCGCCGAACTTCCGGCCCTGGTCGACGCGTTGGACGAGCGGTACGGACGCATCACGCGCGTCATGGTGAACCCCACCCACTGGCCGGCCGTCCCGCACAAGGTCCCCGCCACCGGGCACACCGTGCACGTGGGCTGGTTCACCGAACAGGATCCCGACAAGATGATCCTGCTCTCCTACACCGTCGGCCGCTGCGACCTGCTGGTGATCCCACCCGAGACCGAACCCGCCGCAGCCGCCCGGCTCATGACCGCCGCAGCGATCCCCGGCGGCGTCCTCACCGCCGGTGCCCTGATGTCCGACGAAACCGCGACCGGCCTCCGTATGCGGGACGCCCGCAGCAGCAAGGACGCCTGGGAGACCGACGGCGGGTCCGCCCCACCGCCCCTCCGGCACCCGGTCGTCGGGGCTCGGATGATCATGCAGCCCGGGAAGCCGCGGAGGTGACGTCATGGAGACCTTGATCGCTCTCGCGGCAGTCGTCCTGCTGATCGCGCTCGGCATGAGCCTGATCCACCGGCTCAACGCCCAGCACGAGGCACGCATCGCGGCCCACCACTTCAGCGACCCCTTCCCGGCCATCGTCCGGCCACCCGGCCACGGCCCCCACCCGCCGACAGGGCGAGCCGCCCGTAGCCGGGCCACGGGCACCTGGCCCTGACCCCTCAGACCACTCCTCCGACCGAAGGCCGCGGGTGGGGCACCCGACACCCGGGACAACCCGCCCGCCGGCCTCTCGCTCATCCATGAAGGGACCACGCCCCTTGTACCCCACCGACACCGCGACCCTGCCCTCGGCCGGACACGCCGAGATCCGCATCGTCGCCGCCACCCCCGAAGCAGCCCGCGCGGTCGCCGAAGCGATCCGGCGCTCCTTCGCCGGGACGGAACAGCGCAGCTACCCCGTCCCCGAAGGCGGCACCCGGCTCCACCTCACCGTCGACACCGAAACCGCGTCGGAACCCGCCCACTCCTGGCTCACCACCAGCAGACCGTCCACGCGCACCGGCACCCACGTCGACGAGGTCTGAGAGGCATCGGACCCGCGCATGAACCGAAGGACCCGGCCATGGCGACACTCACCGAGCGACAGGTCTACCGCGAACGGGTCCTGACCGCCCTCTACGAAGCCACCGAAGGCAACCGCCTCCTCGGAGTCCCGGGGCGGAAGCTGCGGAACGACCTCCGCATCCCGGAGGAGGACCTGGCCGCCGCCTGCACCTACCTCGCCGGCGAGGAACTGATCACCGTCGACTGGGAACCGGGCAACACCCCCGCGATGGTCTCCCTGACCCACCAGGGAATCCGCCGCATGGAGGCCGAAGAGGAAGCACGCGGCTGAGCCGGACCGCCCGATGGCCGGACCACCCGATGGCCCGATGACCCGCTCTCCACCCAGCCGTTCCGGCCCAAAGTCGTACAATTGGACGTGGATCGAGCACGCTCACGTGTGGCGATCCGGAAGGGCGGCCCCGACGGAGTGAATGCGCCGGGGCCGTTGTGACGACCGCCACCGAAACGCTGTGCTCGGGGTGAGTGAATACCTGTGTTCGCGGTCTGAGAATTTGACGGCCCTCCCTGTGAGAGTTTTTGCAGTAAACACGCAGGGAGAAATATTTGCCGCACACGAGACACGGTGGCGTGCTACTGTTGAACTCAGTTGCAGTTTTGGTACCCCAAGCTTCAAGCGCCTCCGACCGGCCTCCGCGCCGCAGGGAGCGCTTCGCATTTCCGGTCATTTTCCGGGCAGGGCATCATCGCGGCGACACGGCGTCCGTAAAGTACGGAGGTCGGTGTACTGCCCAAAGGAGATATGACATGGCTACTGGCACCGTGAAGTGGTTCAACGCGGAAAAGGGCTTCGGCTTCATCGAGCAGGACGGTGGCGGCCCTGACGTGTTCGCCCACTACTCGAACATCGCCGCCCAGGGCTTCCGCGAGCTCCAGGAGGGCCAGAAGGTCTCCTTCGACATCGCGCAGGGCCAGAAGGGCCCGACGGCCGAGAACATCGTTCCCGCCTAAAGCTGACGCGTAGTTCGTAGCTGGGGCCCGCATCCCTAGGGGTGCGGGCCTCAGCTATACGTTTTTCCGCAGTGGTTCCACCTGCGGAATGGATCTCCCAGGGACACGGCCTCCACCGAGCCGCACCCGTCGATGCGCCGGATTCACTTCCACGGGGCATCACCTGTTTCCGCTTGCGTCGCCACGGATTTCCCGTCGACCAAGTTCGGTTTTGAATTCCGTCCGGCCCGTTCCTGTGATTCCCTCCAGCGGCTCATTCGCTGCCGGAGTGCGGAATTCCTCGACACGCGCCGCATCGAGGAAGGTTCTGAATGAACCCCACACGTACGAACAGCCGCTCCTCCGGCGCCCGTCGCCGCACCGGCGCCCCCGCGTTCGGCTCCGCCGCCGGTTCGGGCCGCGGCAGCCGCTTCGGCTCGCCCGCCCAGAACCGCTCGGGCGGTCAGAACGGCTCGGGCGGCGGTCAGAACGGCTCGGGCGGCGGGAAGCGCTCGGGCGGCCACGGCAGGCGGCCCGCCGCGGTGCAGGGCGAGTTCGCCCTGCCGAAGACGACGACTCCGGCGCTGCCCGCCGTCGAGGCGTTCGCCGACCTCGACATGCCCAGGGAGATCCTGGCGGCACTCACCGCGCAGGGCGTGTCCGTGCCGTTCCCCATCCAGGGCGCGACGCTGCCGAACTCCCTGGCGGGCCGTGACGTCCTGGGCCGCGGCCGGACCGGCTCCGGCAAGACCCTCGCCTTCGGCCTGGCCCTGCTGGCCCGTACCGCCGGACAGCGCGCCGAGCCCCGTCAGCCGCTGGCCCTGGTCCTGGTCCCCACCCGGGAACTCGCCCAGCAGGTCACCGATGCCCTCACCCCCTACGCCCGCGCCGTGAAGCTGCGCCTCGCCACCGTCGTCGGCGGGATGTCGATCGGCAGGCAGGCGAGTGCGCTGCGTGGTGGCGCCGAGGTCGTCGTGGCCACCCCCGGCCGCCTCAAGGACCTCATCGACCGCGGCGACTGCCGGCTGAACCAGGTCGCGATCACCGTCCTGGACGAGGCCGACCAGATGGCCGACATGGGCTTCATGCCGCAGGTCACCGCGCTCCTCGACCAGGTCCGCCCCGAGGGCCAGCGCATGCTGTTCTCGGCGACCCTGGACCGCAACGTCGACCTCCTGGTCCGCCGCTACCTCACCGACCCCGTCGTCCACTCCGTGGACCCGTCCCAGGGCGCGGTCACCACGATGGAGCACCACGTCCTGCACGTGCACGGCACCGACAAGCACCGGACGACCACGGAGATCGCGGCGCGCGAGGGCCGGGTGATCATGTTCCTGGACACCAAGCACGCCGTGGACCGCCTCACCCAGGACCTCCTCCACAGCGGTGTACGGGCCGCCGCCCTGCACGGCGGGAAGTCGCAGCCGCAGCGCACCCGCACCCTCGCCCAGTTCAAGACCGGGCACGTCACCGTCCTGGTCGCCACGAACGTCGCGGCGCGTGGCATCCACGTCGACAACCTCGACCTCGTCGTCAACGTGGACCCGCCGACCGACCACAAGGACTACCTGCACCGCGGCGGCCGTACCGCGCGGGCGGGCGAGTCCGGCAGCGTCGTCACCCTGGTCACCCCCAACCAGCGCCGCGACATGACCCGCCTCATGGCCGCCGCCGGCATCGTGCCCCAGACCACCCAGGTCCGCTCCGGCGAGGAGGCGCTGCGCAGGATCACCGGCGCCCAGGCCCCTTCCGGCATCCCCGTGACGATCGCCGCGCCGCCTGCCGAGCCGCGCAAGCGCGCGACCGGCCGCGGCCGGCGCAGCGCCGCTTCGACTGCCAGGCGCGGCGATCGGCGTCAGACCGCGACCGCTGCCTGACGTCGCGTGATCCGGACGCGATCTCGTGAACGAGCAGGACTGCGGTCCAGGCGTCCTCACCCTTGCCCTGGCCCGCTGAACCGTTTCGCCCCGGCGGCATCATCCCCTTCTTCCCCTTGTGAGGCATCGTGCGCTGTGTCATCGCCCGTTTCCCGTTCGAGCTCACCAAGACTGGTGTCCTGGACGCCATGAAGGGCGTCAAGCCCGAAGAGGTCGTCGGCGAGTCCGTGATCATCGGCCGCCGCACCTACCCCGTCAAGCAGGTCGGCCAGGTCGTCACCCGCCAGGACCGCCGCGATTTCACCGCCGGTGAAGTCGTCCGGGCCATGACCCGGCTCGGCTTCACCTGCCGCGGCCTCCCCGAGACCGCGGCGCCCGCTCGCGCCGTCGACCCGCTGCAGAACGCCTCCGCGCTGCTCGGCACCCCGACGGCCGTCTGACCGTACGACCGCCTGGCCGTCTGGCCGCCTGGCCGTCTGACGCACGACCGTCTGACGTACGACCGTCGCATCGAGGGCAACGCGAGCTGACGCCCGAACCACCAGAAGGGCCCGACCGGCACACGCCGGTCGGGCCCTTCCGCGTGCCACCGGCGTCACTGTTCGAGATCGATTACCTCACTGCCGAACACGCGAAAATCTATGGCGGCCAGAGTAGACATTGGGTGGTGACCTGATTATGGTTTCTCTCGTAGCCCAGAGAGACAGCAAGACCTGGCAGAGATGAACTGCCGGTCGGCGGTACATGTGGTTGCAGTAGGCAGGACGGTACGGCGGTGGAGTCTCGAAGCCAGGGTTGTGCAGGACGGCGACGGAACTGACGGCCGGACCGGGGGCCCGCAGTGATCAGGGGCCCCATGACAAGTAGGTGATCACCGAGGGAAGAACGGAGGAACCAGCGCCATCAGGATCGCCCGGACGGAAGTCGTGAGTCCGGGTACCGCAGGACATCGATAGTGAGGTGGTCTCCGGTCAAGCAACCGCGATCCCCGCACTCCCGACAGCGTCAAGGTCGGGTCTGCGGATACAGAGGGCCCGCGCATTATCAGCGCCGGCAGGTGGTGTAGTAGTTCCTTCGGGGCCCTGGTGCCGTACGGCACCAGGGCCCCTCAACGCGTTCCACGAGAGAGGTGCAATGACAGCAGACGACTCGTACGGCCGTCTCGACGACGACGACTACCCCGCCTTCACGATGGGCAGGGCCGCCGAAATGCTCGGCACCACCCAGGGTTTCCTCCGCGCCATCGGAGAAGCCCGCCTCATCACACCCCTGCGCTCCGAGGGCGGCCACCGCCGCTACTCCCGCTACCAGCTGCGCATCGCCGCCCGCGCCCGGGAACTCGTCGACCAGGGCACCCCCATCGAGGCCGCGTGCCGCATCATCATCCTCGAAGACCAACTCGAGGAAGCCCAGCGCATCAACGCCGAATACCGCCGCGCCGCCGAGTCCCCCGGAACGGCGCCCGGAAGCGACTGAGACGGTGCGCGCCCGCCGGACACCGGCGGGCCTCGCGCACACATACAGGCGTTTCCTCTGGTGACACGGTGTACTGACGTGTAGCGTCCCCGTTAGCTGTCGTGGTTCGGAAGTTCCCCTGCCCATGCCTTCGGCGTGGGTTTTTTGCTGTGCTGTGCCGCAGGGACCAGGGCGACCACCTCCGCCTCCCACATGGAGTGGGCGGCGTTCATCGACTGGAAGGCATGAGACATGGCTACGGGAACTGTGAAGTGGTTCAACGCGGAGAAGGGCTTCGGCTTCATCGCCCAGGACGGTGGCGGCCCGGACGTCTTCGCCCACTACTCGGCGATCAACTCCACGGGCTTTCGTGAGCTCCAGGAGGGCCAGGCCGTGACGTTCGACGTCACGCAGGGCCAGAAGGGCCCCCAGGCGGAGAACATCAACGTCGCCTGACCCGCTCCACCGCACGGAACGAAGCCCCAGGTCGACGACCTGGGGCTTCGTCGTCGTCCGGACCTCTCCCGGAGTCGCGTACTCCCCACGCCCCGCCGCCCCTTCTCGGAATTCCTCGGGATGTCCCTGCGCACCTATCGGCGCCGGGTCGCCGCCCTGATGACCGCCCTGGACGCCCGGTCCCGCTTCCAGGCCGGCCTGCGGGCCCGCGAGATCCTCGGGGGCTTTCGGAGGCCTGATCCATGACGTCGCGGACCCCCCGGGGCCCGTCGAGGCTCCGGATGCGGAACCTCCGGATGCCCGGGATGCTGGGGACGTCGGCTTTTCGTGAGGAGGACCACTGATGTCCATGCTCGACAAGCTCAAGGGCATGCTCAAGGGCCATGAGGACACCGCACGTCAAGGTGTCGAGAAGGCCGGTGACGCCGTCGACGCCAAGACGGGCAACAAGTACCAGAGCCAGGTCGATACGGCCCAGCAGAAGATCAACGAGCAGCTGGGTACGCAGGAGCAGCCGCCCGCCAAGGAGTAGCCCTCCCACCGAACGACCGACGAGGCCCCGGGGGTTGCACCCCGGGGCCTCGGGCGTTGCCCAGGACGCCCCCCCGGGGCCTCGGGCGTTGCCCAGGACTCCCCCCGGCCATGATCCGCCGGACAGGCCCTACCGCGGTGCCGTGTCGTCCGCCGGGAACGCCGGGCCGTGGCCGGGGACGATCACGTCCGCGGCGGCGAGCACCCGGAGCCGGGAGTCCCGCAGGACCGCGTGGTCCGGGGCGACCGGGTCGTCGACCGGGCCGTTGGGACGCCACCAGAGATCGCCCACGAAGGCGACGACGCCCGACTCCGTGCCGGCGAGCAGCGTGATGTCCTCGCGGCTGTGCCCCGGCGTCCGGATCAGGCGGAGCGACGGCGTGAGTTCGTGGCCCTCGGCGTCCCGGTCCGTCCACTGGTCGTTCTCGTAGATCGCCTTGTGGTCGTGGACGCGCGCGTGGCCGAAGAGGCCCACGTTCATGGTGTTGTCCGGGTGGTGGTGGCTGAGCACCACGTCGGTGATGTCGTCCGGGCCGAGGCCCAGTTCGGCCAGCGGGCCGAGGATCCGGTCACGGCCGGCCACCATGCCCGGGTCGACGATCACATGCCGGTCGCCGTCGTGCACGTACGAGACGGTGGCGGCGACCCCAGGGCCGGTCGAGAGGGTGTAGCCGGTGGTCAGGATCGTGTAGCCGGCGGTGCGGGTGCGCGGTGCGTCGTCGTTGTCCATGCCCCAAGTCTTCGCTTTCGCCTGCCCGCCCACGAGTGGCCGCACTGCCACCGATCGCGTGAATCGTGCCATCGCGCCCTCTCCGATCGCGTGCATCGCGCCGGGTCCCACCGGCGCTCCGTGCCACACTCCTCCCGTGCCGCCCTTCGTGACCGTCGCCGCCTACGCCCCGCACGGAGTCGGCATGCTCGGCGCCGGCATCGTCTCCGAGGTGTTCGACGCCCGCGGCCAGGGCCTGCCTCTCTTCGACTTCGCCCTCTGCACCGACCGGCCCGGCCGGGTCCGAACCGACGTCGGACTGCCCCTCGTCGTCGAGCACGGCCTCGACCGGCTGGCCTCCGCCGACCTCGTCATCGCCCTGCCCTGGGCCGACTTCCGTACGTCCCCGGCGCCCGCCGTACTCGACGCGCTGACCGCCGCCCACGGGCGCGGCGCCCTGGTCGCGGCGCACTGCGTCGGCGCGTTCGCGCTCGCCGCCGCCGGACTGCTCGACGGGCGCCGCGCCACCACCCACTGGCGGTTCGCCGGGCTCCTGGCCGAACGCCACCCGGACGTCACCGTCGACCCCGACGCCCTGTACGTCGACGAGGGCAGCATCGCCACCGGTGCGGGCGCCGCCGCCGGCTTCGACCTGTGCCTGCACCTCCTGCGGCGCGAGTACGGCGCCACCACGGCCAACGCCATCGCCCGGGACCTGGTGCTCCCCTCCCACCGGGACGGCGGGCAGGCCCAGTACCTGGCCACCCCCGTACCCGAGGACAGCCAGGACGAGCGGCTGGCCGAGGTCCTCGCCTGGGCCCGGGAGCATCTGGACGAGCCGCTGCCCGTCGCCGAGTTGGCGCGCCGGGCGCTGATGAGCCGGCGCTCCTTCGCCCGCCGCTTCGCCGCCTCGACCGGTACCACCCCGCACGCCTGGCTGCTCGGGCTGCGCCTCAGCCGCGCCGAGGAACTCCTGGAGACGACGGACCTCCCGGTCGAGGAGATCGCCCGCGCGGTCGGCTTCGGCAGCGCGGCCGTCCTCCGCGCCCGCTTCGTCCGCCGCCGGGGCGTGCCGCCCCGCTCCTACCGCCGCTCCTTCACCCGTCTCGACGGGCCCGAAGCCCGCCCGAGGGACGACACGCCGAAGAAGCCGGACGCCCCCTAGCCCGTACGGGTTCCTCCGGTTGCCGAGCCCCACGGCCCGATCGAGCCTGGGGTGATCGTGTGACCGACGGGAGCACCCATGAGCAGCCTCGACACCCCGGCCGAAGTGCCCAGACCCCGTGCGGCGGTGGCGAAGCCCGCCGCGCCCACCACCATGACCTGGGTGACACTCGCCCTGATGACGACCGCCTCGGTGGCGAGCCTGCGAGCCGCGCCCACCATGGCCATCTACGGCCTGGCCTGCGTCTTCCTCTACCTCGTCCCAGCCGTCGTGTTCCTGCTGCCGACGGCGCTGGTCTCCGCCGAGCTGGCCTCCGGCTGGAACGGCGGCGTCTACCGCTGGGTCTCCGAGGGGCTGTCCAAGCCGCTCGGATTCCTCGCGGTCTGGTGCCAGTTCGCGATGACGATCTTCTACTACCCGAGCCTGCTGGCCTTCGTGGCCTCCACGATCGCGTACGTCATCGACCCATCCCTGGCCTCCAACGGCGTCTACACCGCGATCGTCATCATGGTCCTGTACTGGACCGGCGTCTGGGTCTCCTCACGCGGGACGAAGGCCCTCGCCGGACTGTCCAGTTGGGGCCTGATCATCGGCACGCTCGTACCCGGCACGATCCTCGTCGTCCTCGGCATGGTCTTCCTGGGCCAGGGCAACCCGTCGGCCGCCCCCATGAACGCCGACCATCTGCTGCCGCAGTGGACGGGACTCGCCAGCCTCGTCCTGATCGTCAACAACTTCCTCTCGTACTCCGGCATGGAGATGAACGCGGTCCACGTCTCCTCGCTGAAGAACCCGGGGAAGGAGTACCCGAAGTCGATGTTCCTGGCCGTGTGCCTGGTGCTGCTGATCTTCATCCTGCCCGCGCTCGCGATCAGCTGGGTCGTCCCCGCGGACCAGCTCAGCCTCACCGCCGGTGTCATGCAGGCCTTCGACGCCTTCTTCTCGTACTTCAACATCGGCTGGATGACCCCGATCGCCGCCGTCATGCTGATCTCCGCGTCCCTGGCCGGCATGCTCACCTGGCTCGCCGGGCCGTCCAAGGGCCTCCTGGAGATCTCCCGCCACGAGGGCTACCTGCCGCCGTTCCTGCAGCAGCTCAACAAGTTCGGCGTCCAGCAGAACATCCTGGTCACCCAGGGCGTCGTGACCTCGATCATCGCCCTGATGTACGCGCTCATCCCCAACGTGTCGAGCGTCTACTGGATCTTCTCCACCATCACCACGCAGGTCTATCTCATCGTCTACCTGCTGATGTTCGCCGCCGCGATGCGGCTGCGGAAGACCCAGCCCGACCATCCGCGCGGCTACCGGGCACCCGCCCTCGGACTGATCTGCACGGTCGGCCTGCTCGCCTCGCTCGCGGCTCTCGCCATCGGCTTCGTACCGCCGTCCCAGTTCGGCGGCGGCAGCGTCTGGGCGTACGCCCTCTTCATCGCCAGCGGCCTGCTCGTCCTCGGGTTCCTCGTCCCCTGGGCCTTCCTGAAGTTCCGCAAGCCGAGCTGGCGTACCGCCGCCGCGGATTCCGACCCGTCCGGCTCGTCCGGCCCGTCCGGCCCGTCGACCGAGGGAGACCGGTCATGAGCCCCACCCGTTTCGCCTCCGAACACAAGTGGGTCTACTGGGGCGCGATCGTGCTCCTCGTCGGCCTCATGGTCACCGGCCTCATCCAGTACGCGGCCGTACGGACGAACAACCAGACGCAGTCCAAGGCCAACGAGCTCCAGGAGGAGCTGGTGAAGGCCGGCTACCCCTCCCCCGACACCGACACGATCGAGCGACTGCTCGGCACGGACGGCGGCCAGGTCTGCGAGGAGCCGGGCAACGCCCTGAAGACCGCGCTCTGGAAGATCCAGCAGTCCAACGGCGCCACCGGCCCCGGCATGCGGCCCGTCATCTCCGACTCCAAGGCCGTCGAGGCCGAGCGGATCGTGCTGCAGGTCTACTGCCCGGACCAGCTCGACGAATTCGACGAGGCCCTGGACGACCTGAAGACGGACGACACCGTACGGCGCTGACACGCCCGCTCGTCCCGCAGCAGCAGCACGAACAAGCACGATGAGGGGGCCTCCGCGGAGGCCCCCTCATCGTGTGGGTCTGGTGGGTCTGGCAGGTGAGTCTGGTGGCTGGCAGGTCTGTCTGGTGGGTCTGGTGGGTCTGGTGGGTCTGGTGGGTCTAGTGGGTCTAGTGGGCCGTGTGGCCCTCGTCGATCTCGTGCGGCTCGGGTGGCTTGTTGTGGGGCTCGTGCGTCTCGCCCGTCTCTTCCGCCAGGAAGGCCAGCACCGCGAGCGCGAAGAGCAGACCGAGGGCGATGCCCACGATGACCCAGCCCGTGGGGTGCGGCCAGAAGACGCAGGCCAGGGCGGCCGCCGCGACGAGGATCCAGGTGATCCAGGTGCGGTACCGGCGGACGAACGGCCCCACCGGCCCCGTACGCATCCCCGCGCGGTCCGCGGTGGCGCGGGTCGCGGAGATGCCCGAGTCCCAGAGGCCCCGGACCAGGGTCGCCGGGCGGCTCGGTCCCGAGAGCCAGGCGGCGAGGGCGATCAGCACGCCGAGGGTCACGAAGACCCGTACCGAGGTCCGGAGGTAGCGGACCAGCGTGTCGTAGACGGCCCCGGCGGCGGCCGGGGAGACCCCGGACGGCAGGGCGTTGAGATAGACCGTACGGAAGACGGTGAGGGCGACACCGAGGAACAGGGCCGCCACCGCGATGCCGAGGGTCCCGGCGATCAGGCTCCGGCGCCTGTGGGCGGCCAGCAGGACACCACCGGCGACCAGCAGCACCGAGATCACCGGCAGCCACACGCCCATCACCTGGAGCAGGGAGAAGCCGGTCTTCACCTTGCCGATGTCGTCGGCCTTGAGCACCGTGAAGTCGGTGTGGACCTCGGGGATGTTCCCCGCGACCGTCAGGCCCGCGTCGACGAGACGTTCCTTCACCCGGTCGATCACGGGCGCCAGGTCGATCGTCACGGTGTCCGTGTTGATCTGCACGGCGCCGTCGTCGCTGCCGGTCAGGGCACGGTCGAGGGAGGTGTGGATCGCCCGGTTGGCGTCGGTCCAGATCGTCTGGAAGGCCGGGGAGGCCACGACGTCCTGTGCCCGGTCGTGGACGAAGCTGCTGACCGCGCCCTCCAGGGAGTTCCCCAGCTTGCCGAGGGCCTTCTCCAGGAGCGGCCGCTGCTCCGGCGCCACGCCCTCCAGGAGGGAGGTCAGGTCGATGTGCTCCATGACGGCGCCGGTCACCCGGGTCGCGACGGCGTCCTGGACGGCCGGGTCGGCGGCGAGCGGGGTCACCGTCTCCACGTACCGGTCGGTGTCGCCGACGATGTCCGAGGTCCAGGAGGCGATGATGCCGAGCGGCGTCAGGATGCATCCGATGACGATGAGCAGGGCGGCGCAGAACGAGCGGAGGCGGTGACGGGGTGGCCTGGGCACCTCCGCACTCGCCTCCAGGGCGGCGATCCGGGCCCGGAGCACCGCCAGATCGTCACCGCCCGCATCCATGTCCCTGGCGTCCTTGGCGTCCACGGCACCCTCTCCTCACGATGAGATCGCACAGACAGACAAGTCGGGGCAATTCTCCGTGGGGCGGATGGCTTTGTCGCGCGGAGCGGGGTCTACGAAGCACGGCGTACGGAGCACGGTCCACGAAGCGCGGAGCGCGGCGTCCCGGGGAGGGGCGCCGCGCTCCGCGTCTCGTACGGGTGCCTCAGGCCGGGACCGGCTCCGCGGTGGCGGCGCGGGGCGCGGCCGGGGCGAGGAGCCGCTGGGCCAGGTGTCCGAAGGCGATCGCGAACACCGCCCACAGGATCGCCTGGATCCCGAGGGTGGCCAGGCGGAACTCCCACAGCACGGCGGCCGGGAAGCCGGCCTGCACGGCGTCGTCGTTGCCCGGCAGGAACGCGCAGGCCACCGCGACGGCGGCGACGAAGCCCGCCCCGGCGACGAGGGTCGCGTTCCAGTTCCCCAGGCGCGGCGCGAGCCGGCGGCCCGCGACGACGGCGGCGACGCCGAGCAGCACGCTCAGCAGGATCATCAGGAAGAAGAGCGTGGTGCGCTGCCCGATGGTGTCCGGGTTGCCGACGGCCGGCGGGGTCGCCGGGTACTTCAGGAACGGGACGAGGTAGACGGTCGTGAACGCGGCGGCCGCGACGAGCGCGGCGGTCGCCTTCGGGGAGAACCGGCCGACTCGTCCCAGGACGAAGGCGAACGCGAGGGAGGCGATGCCGCCGAGCGCGACGCCGTAGACGAGGACGCCGGTGGCCAGGCCCGCCGTGGACTGGACGTCCCGGCTGACGAGCTCCTCCTCTTCCTCCGCCGCGGCAGCCTCGTGCCCGGTCCCGTGGCCCGCGTGCTCGGCCTGTGCGGCGGCCTCCTCGACGGCGATCGAGGCGTCGACGGACGGTTCACCGACGACGTACGCGACGGCGAAGGCGAACAGTCCGGCGATCAGGCCCGCGAGCATGCCGCGGACCAGCAGTCTCCTCACAGTGGAGGACGACGTGTCGTACATGTGCGTGAGCTCCTCTACCGCGGTCAGTGGCAGGGGAAGCCGAGCAGGTGACGACCGTCGTGCACCCACTCGTGCACGTCACTGCCCGCGAAGACGGAGAGGGCGCCCTGCTCGGCGCCGACGAAGTAGAGCGCGACCAGCGCCAGCAGCCCGGCGAACAGCGCCCAGGGCAGCACGGTGCGGACCGGCAGGGAAACCGGCAGCGCGACAGGGGTGGTGGGGATGGCAGACGGGGCGACGGCCTCGGCCATGGCGGAACCTCCTCGGGAACTCGCGTCCCATTACGGTGGTGCGCGACGACGGTCGTCGGGTCTGACTCGCCGGGTCCCGGGGATGCCGGGGTGGCTCACAGTGGCGCGACCGTGCCGGTTTTGCACCGGACTTCCGTCTCGCCGTCGTCGGTTGTGGAATTGTCGCCGTGACCGTACCGCGCGGACCGCGCCGCGGGAAGAGCGCATGGGCGGCCGACCGAACACTGAGGGATGAATCACCCGTGAACACGCCTGCACCGGAACGGACTCCGGAACGGACCGTACGGCTCGTCCTGGTCGCCCCCGCCGTGAACGCGGCCCTGCTCGAAGGCCGCTTCGACGACGACTCCCCGGTGAAGCCGGGGGAGTCGGAGCCGGGGCGGACCGAGCCCGTGCGCCTCGGACGGACGGCCCGGGTGTTCGTCTCGCCGTCCGTCCGCTGCCGGAGCACGGCCGGACTCCTCGGCCTGCCGGAGGCCGAGGACGTGGCGGCCCTCGCGGGCTGCGCGATGGGCCGGTGGCGTGGGCGACGGCTGGACGAACTCGCCACCGAGGAGCCGGAGTCGGTGGCCGCCTGGCTCGCCGACCCGGACGCCGTCCCGCACGGCGGCGAGGCCCTGCGGTCCCTGTGGGACCGGGTCGCCGGCTGGGTGGACGCCCTGGAACCGGGCACCGTCTGGGCCGTCGCCGAGCCGGACGTGATCCGGGCGGCCGTCGCGCACGCCCTCGGCGCGCCCGGGGCGGCCTTCTGGCGGCTCGACGTGCGCCCCCTGTCGCGCGTCGCCCTCTCGGGCCGCTCCGGCCGCTGGAACGTCGTCATCGGGTCCCGGCTCGACTGAGAGGGCCGCCGGGCCCGCACGCGCCTACGCCGGCTCGCACGGACCCGTCAGGCTCGCACGGACTACGTCAGCTCGTACGGACTACGTCAGCTCGTACGGACCACGTCAGGCTCGTACGGACCACGTCAGGCTCGTACGGACTACGTCAGGCTCGTACGCGCCAGCTCCAGGAACTCCGTCTCCGTCAGGCCCAGTTCGCGGGCCTCCGCCGCCGCCTCGCGCAGCCGGGAGACCAGCCGGGCGCGGTCGGGGGCGGCGACGCCGGGGACGATGACGGCGCCGCGGCCCCGGCGGAGTTCGATGAGGCCCTCCTCGCGGAGCCGCTGATAGCCGCGGAGGACGGTGTGGACGTTGACGCCGAGGGAGTCGGCGAGCTCCCGGGCGGCCGGAAGGCGTTCGCCGGGCTCGGCGGAGCCGTCGGCGAGCGCCCCGCGGACGCAGGCGGCGATCTGGTCGCCGAGGGGGAGGGAGGAGGCCGGGTCGACGCGGAAGAGCACGGTCAGACCTTCCCATGCCGCTCGGCCAGCGCGTTCAGGAGGGCGGCGGCGGTCCGCGCGTCGGGCACGGTCACCGCGAACTCGCGCCCGCTGTCCCGCCGTACGACGAGGGCCTCGCCGGAGCGCAGCACCACGCCCGTCCGGTGGGCCCGGACCCGGTAGCCCCAGCCGCCGAAGTCGGCGACGGCGTCGATCTCGCGGACGCTCGCGCCCGCGACCCCGTCGAGCGGGACCCGGACGCGGGGGCGGGGCACGAGGGCGGAGCGGACGGTGAGGCCGTGCCGGTCGACGGTGACCCTGACCCGGGCGAGGGCGAGCCCCGGCACCCCGATGACGAGGCCGAGCAGGCCGAGGAGGGCGCCGGGCCAGGGGGCGAGGAGCAGGACGACCGGGGCGGCGACGAGGGCGAGCACCGCGAGGGCCGTCAGCGTCCGGGAGCCGGTGTCGCGGGACCAGCCGGCGGCCTCCCCCGCGCCGAGCGGGAGCCGCGGGTCGTCGGCGGGGTCGGGGCGGGCCGCCGGCGCCTCCGCGGGGACGAGCGAGGTGAGCACCCAGCCGGCGGCGCCGGACACGGCCGCCGCCGCCAGGGCCACGCCGAGGTCCATGCCGGGCGAGAAGACCTGTACCTCGAACTCGTCGACGCGGTTGGCACGGAGGAGCTGGACCAGGAGCCCGCCGGCGAAGCCCGCGGTGGCCCAGGCCGCCCACAGGAAGCCGCGGCGGACGAAGGCGGTCCAGCCGGCCGCGAGGCCGAGGAGCAGGCCCGTACTGATGAGGGCGTAGGCCGTGGCGCCGGTCCAGCCGTCGGGCTGTCCGCCGTCCCCGAGCGAGAAGTGGGTGGCGAGCTCGTCGGGCAGCTCGTCGCGCCAGCGGGCGAAGAGCAGCAGGTGGACGGCGAGGGCGAGGACGAAGGGGAGCGCGGCGAGCGCGCGGAGACGAGGCGTGGCACGGTTCATGAAAACCTCCTTGTTCGCACTCTACTAGAACAATGAGCTTTGTCATCAGGAGTGTGGCCGGGCTGTCGTCGAGATGCGAGCGCCACGCACCGGTTGTTGACTAGGTCAAACGCATACATATGGGGAGACTTCATGCGCCGCCGGCCCGCCACCGCCACCTTCGCCGCCCTCACCGCCCTCGCGGCCCTCGCCGCGTTCGCCACCGGCTGCGGCAGCGACGACGACAACCAGCCCGACCCGCTGCGGGGCCAGCAGTGGGGGCTCGACGCACTGAAGATGCAGGACGCGTGGTCCGTCTCCAAGGGCGAGGACACCGTCATCGCCGTCGTCGACACCGGCGTGGACCTCGACCACCCGGACCTCAAGGGGCGGCTCGTCGACGGCTACGACTTCGTCGACAACGACGACGAGCCCAAGGACCTCAACGGCCACGGCACCCATGTCTCCGGCATCGCCGCCGCCCACACCGACAACGGCATCGGAGTCGCGGGCGGCGCCCCCGGCCCCAAGATCATGCCGGTCCGGGTCCTCGGCGCCGACGGCAGCGGCGCCGACGCGAACATCGCCAAGGGCATCGTCTGGGCAGCCGACCACGGCGCCCACGTCATCAACCTCTCCCTCGGCGAGTCCGGCCTGATGGCCCGCCTGCTCAAGGGCGGCATCCTCAACCAGGCCATCACCCACGCCAACGGCAAGGGCGCGGTCGTGGTGGCCGCCGCGGGCAACGACTCCACGGCGCTCCAGCCGTACAAGATCGACACCCCGGTCCTCGTCGTCAACGCGGCCGACCGGACCGGACTGCCCGCCTCCTTCACGAACTTCGGCGCCCAGAACGCGGTGACGGCCCCCGGCGTCGACATCCTCTCCACCCTCCCCACGTACACGACGAAGGAGACCCTGAAGAACCTCTCGGGGTACGGGAAGCTCTCCGGCACGTCGATGGCCTCGCCGTACGTCTCCGCCGTGGCCGCCCTCCTGCACCACCAGGGCCTGGACCCGGCCGCGATCATGCAGACCATCCGCGACACGGCGGCCAACCCGCAGCAGATCGTCAAGCTGGGTCTCGGGAACGTCGACGCGGCGGCGGCCGTGAAGGTCGCGAAGGACAAGTAGGCCCCCGTGACGGCGACCATTCCCTGTGGGACGGTGAAGACATGCCCGTACCCGTGATCCTCGACTGCGATCCCGGTCACGACGACGCCTTCGCCATCCTGCTGGCCGCCGCCCACCCCTCCGTCGACCTGCTCGCGATCACCACCGTCGCGGGCAACCAGTCGGTGGAGAAGACCACCCTGAACGCCCGCCGCGTGTGCGAGGCCGCCGGAATCCGGGGCGTGCCGATCGCGGCGGGCGCGGCGGGCCCGCTGCACGGCCGGCCGGAGGGCGTACAGCTGCTCGCCGAGAACATCCACGGCGGCTCCGGGCTCGACGGCCCCGACTGGAGGCCCACCTTCGGCGCGGGCGAACCGGCCGTGCCGCAGGACCCGCGCGACGCGCTCGCGCTCCTCGTGGACACCCTGACCGGTCACCCGGCTCCCGTGACGCTCGTCCCGACGGGCCCGCTGACCAACATCGCGACGCTGCTCCTCGCGTACCCCCGGCTGACCGCCCGGATCGAGCGGATCGTCCTGATGGGCGGGTCCGCCGAGCGCGGAAACACCACCCCCGCCGCCGAGTTCAACATCCTCTGCGACCCGGAGGCGGCGGACATCGTCTTCGGCTGCGGGGTGCCGGTGACGATGTTCGGCCTCAACGCCACCCACCAGGTGCGGGCCACCCCGGAGGTCGTCGCGCGGCTCGCGGCGCTCGGCACCCCGCTGAGCCGGCTCTGCGTCGAGCTGCTCACCTACTTCGCGTCGACCTACCGCGAGGTGTACGGCTTCGACGCGCCCCCGCTGCACGACCCGCTGACGGTGGCCCACCTCATCGACCCGTCGCTCGTCAGCCTGGTCCGGGCGGCGGTGCGGGTGGAGCTGACGGGGACGTGGACGCGCGGCGCGACCGTCGTCGACCTGGACGGGGTGACGGGCCTCGCTCCCAACGCGGAGATCGGGATGGAGGTCGACGCGGGCGGTTTCTGGGACCTGATCGTCGAGGCGGTACGGGTGCTGGGCGGCGCCCCGGAGAGGACGTGAGTCGCCCTCGCCGTGAGCCATGAGCCGCTAGCCGTCAGCCCCTAGCACCCTCGGCCCTCGGCCCTCAGCCCTCGGCCCTCAGCCCTCGGCCCTCAGCCCTCAGCCCTCAGCCCTCAGCCCTCAGCCCTCAGCCGCAGTCGTGGTCGGCCGGGTCCACGACCACGCGGTCCAACAGGCCGCGCAGGAGCGTCTGTTCGGCCTCGGTCAGGTCGCCGAAGAGCTCGCGCTCGGCCGCGCTCACGGCCGTGTCGACCCGCTGGAGCACCTCCGCGCCCGCCGCCGTGATCTCCACGATGTGCCGCCGCCTGTCGGCCGGGTCCCGTCGCCTTTCGGCGAGCCCGTCGGACTCCAACTCATTCAGGATCGCGACCAGTTGGCTGGGGTCGACCTCCATCGCTGCAGCCAGCTCGCGCTGGCTCATCGCGCCCGGGGCGAGCCGCATCAGCGTCATCGCGTTCCGCGGGTGCAGCCCCACGACCCCCAGGGCAGCACGGATCCGCGCGCCGGTGAGCTCCCCCCGGAAGGAGAGGAGGAAGCCGAGGCGGTCGGTCGGGAGAGCTGCCATGACACCCACCGTAACAGCGGCCCTATTGTGGAGCGAGATAAATCGTTGATACCGTTCAACGATTGTCATCGCCATACCGTTGGAGCCCACCCATGTTCATCGCCTACACCGTCGTCGCCGCGCTGCTCGCCTTCGCGCTCTCCGCCTCCGCCTTCCTGACCGTCACCCGCCATCCGCAGATCGCCGCCACCATGGTCAAACTGAGCGTCCCCGACTCCTGGATGCCATGGCTCGCGACCGCGAAGGCGGCGGGCGCGATCGGCCTGCTCGCGGGCCTCGCCGTCCCCCTGCTCGGCGAGGCGGCGGCGATCGGCGTGGTCCTCTTCTTCGCCGGCGCGGCCGTCGTCCATCTGCGAGCCAAGGACCGCGACGTGGCGCCGGTCGTCCTCCTCGGCCTGCTCGCGGCGGCCGCGCTGGTCCTGCGCATAGCCTCGAACTAACGCGACGAGACGTCTCGTCTTGCCAAGCTCCCTCCCGTGCCGTACTGTCGATGAAACGAGACGGACCGTCTCGCGTAATCGACAGAGGAGAGTGCCCTTGTTCCGTGCCCGACTCACCGAGGTCAGCAAGCGCTACGACGACCGGTACGTCCACCACCGCACCGTCCTCGACCGCGTCTCCCTCACCGTCCGCCCCGGTGAGCGGCTCGGCGTCGTCGGCGACAACGGCTCCGGAAAATCGACCCTCCTCCGGCTCCTCGCCGGCCTGGAGACCCCTGACAACGGCACCGTCGAGGTCGACGCCCCCGGCGGCCTCGGCCACCTCGCCCAGACCCTGGACCTCCCCGCGACCGCCACCGTCGGCGACGCCGTCGACCACGCGCTCGCCGAGGTACGGGAGCTGGAGCGGGCGATCCGTACGGCCGAGGCGACCCTCGCCGACACCGGCGACCTCGCCGGGTACGCGGAGCTGCTCACCGCCTACGAGGCCCGCGGCGGCGCCGGGGCCGACCGGCGCGTCGAGACCACCCTGCGCCGGCTCGGCGAGCCCGGTCCGCTCGACCGCGCCCGCACCCTCGGCACCCTCTCCGGCGGGCAGCGCTCCCGGCTCGCCCTCGCGGCCGTCCTCGCCGCCGAGCCCGAGCTGCTCCTGCTCGACGAGCCGACGAACGACCTCGACGACGAGGCCGTCGCCTGGCTGGAGGAGTGGCTGCGCGCCCACCGGGGGACGATCGTCGCCGTCTCCCACGACCGGGTCTTCCTCGACCGGGTCGCCACCGCCGTCCTGGAGGTCGACGAGGACCGCCACACCGTCCGGCGGTACGGCGACGGCTACTCCGGCTACCTCGTCGGACGCGCCGCCGAACGGGCCCGCAGGCACCGGGAGTACGAGGAGTGGAAGGAGGAGCTCGCCCGCTATCGGGTCCTCGCGGACACCGCCGTCGACCGGTTCTCCGCGATCCCCCGCAAGGCCCCGGCGGCGTTCAGCGGGGCGGGCGCCTTCCGCGCCCGGTCACGGGCGCACGGCGCGATGAGCCGCATCCGGGCCGCCCGCGAGAAGCTCGCCCGGCTCACGGCCCATCCGGTCCCGGCGCCCCCGGAACCGCTCCGGTTCCGCGCCGACCTCGTGGGCGAGGGCGCGCGCGTCGACCTCACCGGCGTACGCGTCGACGGCCGGCTCCACCTGGACGCCCTGCACCTGGAACCGGGCGAGCGGCTCCTGGTCACCGGTCCGAACGGCGCCGGGAAGTCGACCCTGCTGAAGGTCCTCGCGGGCGAACTCGCCCCGGACGCGGGCGCGGTACGGGCTCCGGCCCGGGTCGGGCTGCTCCGCCAGGAGACGGCCCCGCCCACCGACCCCCGTACGGTGAGCGAGGCCTTCGGAGAAGACCGCGCGGACGAACTGCTCGCCCTCGGGCTCTTCTCCGCCCCGGACCTGACCACCCCCGTCCGATATCTGTCGACCGGACAGCGGCGGAAGCTGGAACTGGCGCGGCTCGTGACCGGCCCCGCCGACCTGCTCCTCCTCGACGAGCCGACGAACCATCTGGCTCCCGGACTGGTGGAGGAGATCGAGGCCGCGCTCGCGGAGTACCGGGGCACGCTGATCGTGGTCAGCCACGACCGGCGCCTCCGGGCGGGCTTCCGGGGCCGGCGCCTCGAACTGGCCCCGGCCCGGAAGCCGGTGCCGAGCCGGGACCTGTTCGTCGGGTCCCGGGGCCAGGCGCCGCACCCCGGGCGGGACTTCGACGACAGGCCCTAGGGGCGCGTCTTGCCGATCAGACCGGGCTCGCCTGATCGACAAGACACCCCTAGCCCTCGTCGCCCTCGTCGTCCGAGGAGCCTTCGAGGTCGCCCTCCGTCTCCAGGAACACCTGACGCAGGGCGGCCAGGGTCTCCGGGTCCGGCTTCTCCCACATGCCCCGCGACTCGGCTTCGAGGAGCCGCTCCGCGATGCCGTGCAGGGCCCACGGGTTGGCCTCCTTCAGGAAGGCCTGGTTCTCCGCGTCGAGCACGTACTCCTGGGTCAGCTTGTCGTACATCCAGTCGGCCACGACGCCCGTGGTGGCGTCGTACCCGAAGAGGTAGTCGACCGTCGCCGCCAGCTCGAACGCGCCCTTGTAGCCGTGGCGGCGCATCGCCTCGATCCAGCGCGGGTTGACCACGCGGGCCCGGAAGACCCGGGAGGTCTCCTCGACCAGCGTGCGGGTGCGGACCGTCTCCGGGCGGGTCGAGTCGCCGATGTACGCCTCGGGGGCCGTGCCCTTCAGCGCGCGGACGGTCGCCACCATGCCGCCGTGGTACTGGAAGTAGTCGTCGGAGTCCGCGATGTCGTGCTCACGGGTGTCCGTGTTCTTCGCGGCGACGGCGATGCGCTTGTACGCGGTCTCCATCTCCTCGCGCGCCGGACGGCCTTCGAGCCCGCGCCCGTACGCGTACCCGCCCCACACCGTGTACACCTCGGCGAGGTCCGCGTCCGTACGCCAGTCGCGGGAGTCGATCAGCTGGAGGATGCCCGCGCCGTACGTCCCCGGCCGCGAGCCGAAGATGCGGGTCGTCGCGCGCCGCTCGTCGCCGTGCTCGGCCAGGTCGGCCTGGGTGTGCGCCCGGACGTAGTTCTCCGAGGCGGGCTCGTCGAGCCCGGCCACCAGGCGTACGGCGTCGTCGAGGAGGCCGATGACGTGCGGGAACGCGTCCCGGAAGAAGCCGGAGATGCGGAGGGTCACGTCCACGCGGGGACGGCCGAGCTCCGCCAGCGGGATCGGCTCCAGGCCGTTCACCCGGCGGGAGGCGTCGTCCCAGAGCGGGCGGACGCCGAGCAGGGCCAGCGCCTCGGCCACGTCGTCGCCGGCGGTCCGCATCGCGCTCGTCCCCCACAGGGAGAGGCCCACGGAGGTCGGCCACTCGCCGTTGTCGGTGCGGTAGCGCTCCAGGAGCGAGTCGGCGAGCGCCTGGCCCGTCTCCCAGGCGAGCCGGGACGGCACGGCCTTCGGGTCGACCGAGTAGAAGTTCCGGCCCGTCGGAAGGACGTTGACCAGGCCGCGGAGCGGGGAGCCGGACGGGCCCGCCGGGACGAAGCCGCCGTTCAGGGCGTGCACGGCGTGGGTCAGCTCGTCGGTGGTGCCGGCGAGCCGCGGCACGACCTGCTCGCAGGCGAAGCGGAGGACCGTCTTCACGGACTCCAGCTGGATCCCGTACGCCGTGCCGCCCATCGGCGGGGCGCCCAGGCCCAGTACGGCGGCGTCCGTGATCGCGTCCACGGACCAGCCGACGGCCTCCATGGCCTCGACCACCCGGCGGGCGCGCTCCTCGATGTCGTCGGTCCTGGCCCGGTCCATGGCCGACTCGTCCAGGCCCAGCGCCTCGCGCAGGCCCGGCAGCGCCTGCGTACCGCCCCAGATCTGCCGGGCGCGCAGGATGGAGAGGACCAGGTTGACCCGGGCCTCGCCCTCCGGCGCCCCGCCGAGGACGTGCAGGCCGTCCCTGATCTGCGCGTCCTTGATCTCGCACAGCCAGCCGTCGACGTGCAGCAGGAAGTCGTCGAAGCCGTCGTCCTCCGGACGGTCCTCGAGTCCCAGGTCGTGGTCGAGCTTGGCGGCCTGGATCAGCGTCCAGATCTGGGCACGGATCGCGGGCAGCTTGCCCGGGTCCATGGACGAGATCTGCGCGTACTCGTCGAGGAGCTGCTCCAGGCGCGCGATGTCGCCGTACGACTCGGCGCGCGCCATCGGCGGCACCAGGTGGTCGACGAGGGTCGCGTGGACGCGCCGCTTGGCCTGCGTGCCCTCGCCCGGGTCGTTGACGAGGAAGGGGTAGATCAGGGGGATGTCACCGAGGGCCGCGTCCGGGCCGCAGGCCGCGGACAGACCGGCGTTCTTGCCGGGCAGCCACTCCAGGTTGCCGTGCTTGCCCAGGTGGACCATGGCGTCGGCGCCGAAGCCGCCGTCCTCGGAGCGGGCGGCGATCCAGCGGTAGGCGGCCAGGTAGTGGTGGGACGGCGGCAGATCGGGGTCGTGGTAGATCGCGATCGGGTTCTCGCCGAAGCCGCGCGGCGGCTGGATGAGGACCAACAGGTTCCCGCGGCGCAGGGCGGCGAGCACGATGTCGCCCTCCGGGTTGCGCGACCGGTCCAGGAACATCTCGCCGGGCGCCGGGCCCCAGTGCTCCTCGACGGACTCACGCAGCTCGGCGGGGAGTTCGGCGTACCAGCGCTTGTAGTCGGCGGCCGGGATGCGGACCGGGTTGCGGGCCAGCTGCTCCTCGGTCAGCCAGTCCTGGTCGTGGCCGCCGGCCTCGATGAGGGCGTAGATCAGCTCGTCGCCGTCGCCGGAGACCAGACCGGGCAGCTCCTCGGCGGGACCGAAGTCGTATCCCTCCGCGATCAGTCGCCGCAGGAGGGAGACGGCGGAGGCGGGCGTGTCCAGACCGACGGCGTTGCCGATGCGGGAGTGCTTCGTCGGGTACGCGGAGAGGACGAGCGCCAGCTTCTTCTCGGCGTTCGGGATGTGACGCAGGCGCGCGTGGCGCACGGCGATCCCGGCGACGCGGGCCGCGCGCTCGGCGTCCGCGACGTACGCGGGCAGGCCGTCCGCGTCGATCTCCTTGAAGGAGAAGGGGACGGTGATGAGCCGGCCGTCGAACTCGGGCACGGCGACCTGGCTCGCCGCGTCCAGCGGCGACAGGCCCTCGTCGTTCTCCTCCCAGTTCGCGCGCGAACCGGTCAGGCACAGCGCCTGCAGGATCGGCACGTCGAGCCCGGCGAGCGCGCCCGCGTCCCAGGCCTCCTCGTCGCCGCCGGCCTGCGCCTCGGCGGGCTTGGTGCCGCCCGCGGCGAGGACGGTCGTGACGATCGCGTCGGCGGTACGGAGCCGGTCGAGCAGCTCGGGCTCGGGGGCCCGCAGGGACGCCACGTACAGCGGGAGCGCCTGCGCGCCGGCGTTCTCGATCGCCGCGCAGAGGGTGTCCACGAAGGCGGTGTTCCCGCTCATGTGGTGGGCGCGGTAGTAGAGCACCGCGATGGTCGGGCCGTCCGTGCGTCCCGGGGTGCGCTCCAGCGGGCCCCAGGTGGGGGCGGCGGCCGGGGCCTCGAAGCCGTGGCCGGTGAGGAGGACCGTGTCGGAGAGGAAGCGGGCCAGCTGCGCCAGGTTGGCGGGGCCGCCGTGCGCGAGGTAGGCGTGCGCCTCGGTGGCGACGCCGACGGGGACGGTCGAGGTCTCCATCAGCTGGGCGTCGGGGGCCTGTTCGCCGCTGAGCACGACGACCGGCTTCCCGGCGGCGCGGATCGCGTCCAGGCCCTCCTCCCAGGAGCGGAGGCCGCCGAGGAGGCGGACGACGACGAGCTCGACGCCGTCGAGGAGGCCGGGCAGTTCGGCGAGGGGCAGCCGGGAGGGGTTGGCGAAGCGGTACTCGACCGGTCCGCCGGCCGAGGCGGCGTTCGCCGCACGGGCGCTGAGCAGGTCGGTGTCGGAGTGCGACAGCAGCAGAAGCATGGCGTGCGCAGGCCCTTCCTCGGGGTTGTCCGCGCCCCGGGTGGTCGTGTGGGTTGGGGCCTCCCCTGCTCGAGCGAAGCCGAGAGCTTGGGGAAGGGAGTTCCTGACTCACCGGTCCCGGGATCGTGCTTGCGCACAGCCCGGGGCGGCTCACAGTGGCGGGACCGCGCCGGATTCTCACCGGGCTTCCTCCCCGGGGTCCTGGGACCCCATGCCGATCTGCATCCTAGATCGTGCCGTCGCGGGGCGGGGCGGGCCGTCGAGTCGGCCGGATCACACCCGGTGGTGGGCCGGTTCCCCGTGGGTATGCTCGCCGCCATGCCGCCCACCCCACCCACGACGCCCGAACGGGACGAAGCTCGCATTCGGGACCGTGGCGACGCCTGCCCCGGGGCGCTGCGCCTGCACGCCGCCGACGACGGCCGACTGGCCCGACTCCGGCTGCCCGCAGGGCGCCTGACGGCTCGCCAGGTCGAGACGCTGGCGTACGCGGCGGAGTCCCTCGGCGACGGGCGGATCAGCCTCACCTCCCGGGGGAACGCCGAGCTGCGCGGCCTCACCGAGGGCTGCGGCACGGAGCTCGCCGCGCTCCTCACGGAAGCGGGCCTGCTGCCCTCCCCCACGCACGAACGCGTCCGCAACATCGTGGTCTCGCCCGCCGCCGGCCTCGACGGACTCGGCGGCCCCGAGGTCCAGTTGTGGGCCCGTGACCTGGACGGCCTGCTGTGCGCCGAGCCCTGGGCGGCGGCGCTTTCCGGCCGATTCCTCTTCGTCCTCGACGACGGGCGCGGAGACGTGGCGGGACTCGGCGGAGATGTGACCTTGGTCGCAGTGGAGCCGGGTTCCGCGCTCCTGCACGTCGGCGGGCAGGCCTTCCGGGTCGGCGGGGACGACGCGCCCCCGGCCGCGCTCGCCGCCGCCGGAGCCTTCCTGGCCGCCGCCGGCGAGGCCGGGAACGGGGCCTGGCGGATGCGGGAACTGCCGGAGGGGTGCGCCCCGGACGTGGCGGGCGCGCTCGCCCGCGCGGGGATCGCGGCGGAGCCCGTACCGGACCGGGAACTTCCCGAGGGCACGCCCCTCACTCCCGGGCCCCTCGCCCCCGGGCCCCTCACTCCCACGCCCCCCGGCCCGATCGGCCCCGCCTCCCTCACCCCCGGCCCGATCGGCCCCGCCTCCCTCTACGTTCTGGCCCCCCTCGGCCGTCTCACCGCCGCCCAACTGCGCGCGCTGCTGCCCGCCGAGGAGGTACGGCTCACGCCGTGGCGCGGAGCGGTGGTCGTCGGGGCGACGGGCGAGGACCGGCTCGCCGCCCTCGCCTCGTACGGGCTGATCACCCGCCCCGACTCCCCCTGGGCGGGCGTCAGCGCCTGCACGGGGCGGCCCGGCTGCGCCAAGTCCCTCGCGGACGTCCGCGCCGACGCGACCCCGGGGCGGCCCGGCCCCACCGGGCACCCCGCCGCCCCCGCGCACCCCGCCCCCGCAGGCCTCCCCGTCCACTACTCCGGGTGCGAACGCCGCTGCGGCCATCCGCACGGCACCTGGGTCGACGTCGTCGCCACCGCCGACGACGCCTACCTGGTGGACGGCGCCCCCACCCCCCGTACCGCCCTGCCCGACGCAGTGACCACGGCCCGCACCACGACGACGAGATGAGCGAGAGCACCAGGATGTTCGACTACGAGAAGGACGGGGCGGAGATCTACCGCCGGTCCTTTGCCACGATCCGCGCCGAGGCGGAGCTCGCGGGCCTGCCCGCCGACGTCGCCCAGGTGGCGGTCCGGATGATCCACGCCTGCGGCATGACCGACCTCGTCCAGGACATCGCGTACTCCCCCCAGGTCGTCGCGAAAGCCCGCGAGGCCCTGAACGCCGGAGCCCCGATCCTCTGCGACGCCCAGATGGTCGCCAGCGGCGTCACCCGCAAGCGGCTGCCCGCCGACAACGAGGTGATCTGCATGCTCTCCGACCCGGCCGTGCCGGGCCTCGCCGCCGAGCTGGGCACCACCCGCTCCGCCGCCGCGCTCGAACTGTGGCGGGACCGCCTCGAAGGCTCCGTCGTCGCCATCGGCAACGCGCCCACCGCCCTCTTCCACCTCCTGGAGATGATCGCGAAGGGCGCTCCCCGACCGGCCGCCGTCCTCGGCATCCCCGTCGGCTTCATCGGCGCCGCCGAGTCCAAGGACGCGCTCGCCGAGCAGACGCTCGGCCTCGACTACCTCGTCGTACGGGGCCGTCGCGGCGGCAGCGCGATGACCGCCGCCGCGATCAACGCCCTCGCCCACGAAGCGGAGATCCAGCAGTGACCGGAAAGCTGTACGGGGTCGGCCTCGGCCCCGGAGACCCGAACCTCATGACGGTCGCGGCCGTGAAGGCCATCGCCGGCGCCGACGTCATCGCCTACCACTCGGCCCGCCACGGCCGCTCGATAGCGCGCTCCATCGCGGCCGAGCACATCCGCGAGGACCACGTCGAGGAGCGGCTCATGTACCCGCTCACCGTCGAGACCACGGACCACCCCGGCGGCTACCGCGGCGCCCTGAACGACTTCTACGAGGAGGCCGCGGCCCGCCTCGCCGCCCACCTCGACGCCGGCCGCACGGTCGCCGTCCTCGCCGAGGGCGACCCGCTCTTCTACGGCTCGTACCAGCACATGCACAAGCGGCTCGCGGACCGCTACGACACGACCGTCATCCCCGGCGTCACCTCGGTGAGCGCCGCCGCCGCCCGGCTCGGCGAGCCGCTGTGCGAGGCGGAGGAGGTCCTCACGATCATCCCCGGCACGCTGCCGGAGGACGAGCTGACGGCCCGCCTCGCGGGCACCGACTCGGCGGTCGTGATGAAGCTCGGCCGCACCTTCCCCACCGTGAAGCGGGCCCTGGAGCGGGCCGGTCGCCTCGACGACGCCCGGTACGTGGAGCGCGCGTTCATGGCGGGCGAGCGGACCGGCGCCCTCGCCGACATCGACCCGGAGACCGTCCCCTACTTCTCGGTCGCCGTCCTCCCCTCCCGCGTCGACCAGGAACTTCCCGTACGGGAACAGGGCGAGGTCGTCGTCGTCGGCACCGGCCCGGCCGGCGCGCCCTGGCTGACGCCCGAGTCGCGCGGCGCGCTCGTCAACGCCGACGTCCTCGTCGGCTACACCACCTACCTGGACCGGGTGCCGGTGCTGCGCCCCGGCCAGATCCGGCACGGCTCCGACAACAAGGTCGAGTCGGAGCGGGCCGAGTTCGCGCTCGACCTGGCCCGGCGCGGTCACAAGGTCGCGGTCGTCTCCGGCGGCGACCCGGGCGTCTTCGCGATGGCCACCGCCGTCCTGGAGGTCGCCTGCGAACCGGCGTACACGGACGTCCCCGTACGGGTCCTCCCCGGCGTGACCGCAGCCAACGCGGCCGCCGCGGCGGCGGGCGCCCCGCTCGGCCACGACTACGCCACGATCTCGCTCTCCGACCGGCTCAAGCCCTGGGACGTCATCGAGGCCCGGCTGCGTGCCGCCGCCGGCGCCGACCTGGTCATCGCCCTCTACAACCCGGGCTCCAGGTCCCGTACCCACCAGGTGGCGGCGGCCCGCGACCTCCTCCTGGAGCTCCGTTCCCCGGAGACCCCGGTGGTCGTCGCCCGCGATGTCGGCGGCCCGGAGCAGTCGGTCCGCGTCCTCACCCTGAAGACCCTGGACCCGTCCGAGGTCGACATGCGGACGCTGCTCCTCGTCGGCTCCTCGCAGACCCGCGCGGTCGAACGCGCCGACGGCCGGACGATCACCTGGACGCCGCGCCGGTACGGCTGACCGGCTCGCTACGAGCCGGTCCGCGTGAAGGTGCCGAGACCTTCCTGGTCCAGGTACTCGACGCGGACGGTCTTCCCGTCCGGGGAGAACGTGACGCCGGTCGGGCCGACGGCGTTCTCCCCGCGCGTCGCGAAGCTGAACGTGTCGCCGTCGTAGTGCGTGAGGCGGTACGTCTGGGGCTCCGGCCCCAGCTTCAGCACCAGGCCGCCGCCCTCCTCGGTCACCGTCAGCCTGCCGAAGTAGTCGTTGGCGTACGTGCCGGCGTAGGCGTCGGCGGCCTTCGCGGGGGTGGCGTCGGCGGGCACCTTCGCGTAGTCCGTCTCCGAACGGCCCGCGTCCTCCTGCTGCTGGTAGAGGCCGTCGACCAGCGGCAGCCAGTCCCGGCTCGGCTCGCCGTCCTGCGCGGTGTCGAAGAAGTCGAGGGCGACGGTGTCCGCGACGCCGGCCGGCGCCCCGTTGGTGAGGACGACGATCCCGAGCTGCTCGCCCGGCAGCATCGTGACGTTGGTGTGCGCGCCGAGCGCGAACGCGCCGGTGTGCGAGAGACGCAGCCGGCCCTCGTCGTCGTACGACACGTTCCAGCCGAGGCCGTAGAAGCCGGTCCGGCCGGCCGGTGCGCGGGGCGGCGAGGCGACGGCCTCGGGGTGGTGGGTGAGGGTCAGGGCGTCCTCGTCGACGATCCGGCGGCCGTCGAGCTCGCCGTTCGCCAGCTGGAGCCGCAGCCAGGTCGCCATGTCGCCGGCCGAGGAGCTGACGCCGCCGGCCGGTGACTGGGCGTCCGGGTCCCGCACGTACCGCGGCTTCCAGCTGCCGTCGGACTCCTGGACGTGGCCGACGGCCCGGTCGGGGTTGGTGGCGAAGTCCTCGAAGCGGGAGCTGGTGTCGTCCATCCCGGCGGGCTTGTACAGCGTGTCCTCGGCGAGCTTCTCCCACGGCACGCCCTCCCGCCCGGCGACGGCCTCGGCCGCCGCCGTGAGGCCGAAGTTGGTGTACGCGTAGCTCGCGCGGAACGGCGCCAGCGGCTCGTACCGCAGGTGGGACAGGATGTACGCCTGGTCGTAGCCGAGGTCCTCCAGGAGGTCTCCGGCGTGGTCGGGCAGGCCGCTGCGGTGCGAGAACAGGTCGGCGACCGTCACATGGGAGCTCACCCACGGGTCCTTCAGCCGGAACTCCGGCAGGTCGGGGGCGACGGGCCGCTGCCAGCCCTCGACGCCGACGGCCCCGGCGACGACGGTCGACGCGATCGGCTTCGACACCGAGGCCAGCTGGAAGACGGTGTCGGCGTCGACCTTGGCCGCCTTGCCCACCTCACGGACCCCGTACCCCTTCACGACGAGGACCCGGTCCTCGTACACGACGGCGACGGAGACGCCGGGGACGCCGGTGCGCTTCATCAGCTCCGTGACCGTGGCGTCGAGCCGGCCGACCGCCCGGTCCACGTCCGCCCGGTCGAGCACGGGAGGCGGCTGCGGCGGGGGCGGATCCGGGGTGGGCGAGGGGCTCGGCGCGGCACCCAACAGCGCCACGAGCCCCGCCGTGACCAACCAGCGGACGGTACTCACCCCTCCATTGAACGCCGGGAGGAATCCCCTGTCGCGCCAAGGCTTCTAGGACAGCGCCCAGGCGGCGGCCTCCTCCGGGGTCGCCGCCACCGGAACGCCCTCCGGGACCGGGGGGCGGCGGACGACCACGACCGGGACGCCCGCCTCCCGGGCCGCGGTCAGTTTCGGGGCGGTCGCCGCGCCGCCGCTGTCCTTCGTCACCAGGACGTCGACGCGGTGGCGGTGCAGCAGCTCCCGTTCTCCTTCGAGCGTGAAGGGGCCGCGGTCGAGGAGGACTTCGGTGCGGGCCGGCATCGGGGCGTCCGGGGCGTCGACCGAGCGGACCAGGAACCACTCGGGGCGGTCCGCGAAGGCCGCGAGGCCCAGGCGGCCCGTCGTCAGGAACACCCGGTCACCGAGGCCGTCCAGAGCCCCGGCGGCCTCCTGCAGGGAGGCCACGGAACGCCAGTCGTCGCCCGCTACCGGGACCCAGCCGGGACGGCGGAGCGCCAGCAGGGGAACATGGGCGGTGGCGGCCGCCCGGGCCGCGTTGAAGCTGATCCGCTCCGCGAAGGGATGGGTGGCGTCGATGACCGCGTCCACGCCGTGCTCGCGCACCCAGTCGACGAGCCCGTCGACACCGCCGAAGCCACCGATCCGCACCCCGCCCTCGGGCAGCCGCGGCGAGGCCACCCGCCCGGCGAGCGAACTCGTCACCCGCACGTCGGTGCCCGTGTGGAGCAGGCCGGCGAGGGTGCGGGCCTCGGTGGTCCCCCCGAGAATGAGTACGTGCACAGGAGCCTCTTCGTGATGTCGGGCGGCGGGCGCGAGGCCCAACTCAAGCACACCGGTCTGCGCCCCGGATGGACGACCGGTGCCTGTGCGACGGCGGCGACGACCGCCGCGTACACGGCCCTGCTCACCGGCGAGTTCCCGGACCCGGTGACGGTCACGCTGCCGAAGGGGCAGACGCCGGCGTTCGCGCTCACCGCCGAGTCCCTCGGCTCCGGTACGGCCATGGCGGCCGTCGTGAAGGACGCGGGCGACGACCCCGACGTGACGCACGGCGCGGTGATCCGCTCGACCGTACGGCTCCTGCCGGCCGGCTCCGGCGTCGTCTTCCGGGCGGGCGAGGGCGTCGGCACGGTCACCCTGCCCGGCCTCCCCCTGGACGTCGGCGAACCGGCGATCAACCCGGTGCCCCGGCAGCTGATGCGCGAGCACGTCGCCGCGGTCGCGGCCCGGCACGAGGCGCCGGGCGACGTGGAGATCACCGTCTCCATCGACAACGGCGCCGAGATCGCCCGCTCCACCTGGAACCCGCGCATCGGCATCCTCGGCGGTCTGTCGGTCCTCGGCACGACCGGCGTCGTCGTCCCGTACTCCTGCTCCGCCTGGATCGAATCCATCCGCCGGGGCGTGGACGTGGCCCGCGCGGGCGACCTCACGCACGTCGCGGGCTGCACCGGCTCGACCTCCGAGCGCACGGTCACCGAGCTCTACGACCTGCCGGAGATCGCCCTCCTCGACATGGGCGACTTCGCGGGCGCGGTCCTCAAGTACATCCGCCGCCACCCCGTGGACCGCCTCACCGTCTGCGGCGGCTTCGCCAAGCTCTCCAAGCTGGCCGCCGGACATCTGGACCTCCACTCGGCCCGCTCCCAGGTCGACAAGGCCTTCCTCGCCGACCTGGCCCGCACCGGCGGCGCCTCCGAGGCCCTCGCCGCCGAGATCGCCGACGCCAACACGGGCCTCGCCGCGCTCCGCCTCTGCGAGGCCGCCGGCGTCCCCCTCGGCGACCTCGTCGCCGCCCGCGCCCGCGACGAGTCCCTCGCGGTCCTGCGCGGCGCGCCGGTCGCGGTGGACGTGATCTGCATCGACCGCGCGGGCATCGTCGTGGGCCGTTCGACGGTACGGGGCCCGGGCGGCGCGTAAATCGCCGCGACAGCGCGCGGCCCCGCCATCGAGAATCCGACCATGACCGACTTCTCGCACAAGCCCACGCTCACCGGTGGCCTGGTGGTCCTCCGCCCCGTCACGGAGGACGACGTCCCCGCGCTGCTGCCGCTGTTCGAGGACGCGGAGGTGACCAGGCTGACCGGCTGCCACACGCGCTTCGACGAGCCGGCACTGCGGAAGTGGTACGCCTCCCGGGGCGCACAGGACGACCGCCTCGACCTCGCCGTCGTGGAGCGCGCGACGGGCCGGGTCGTCGGCGAGGCCGTCCTCAACGAATGGGACGAGGACAACGAGAGCTGTTCCTTCCGCATCGGCTTCGTCCCGGACGCGGTCGGGCGGGGCCTCGGCACGGAGGCGACCCGGCTGATCGTCGGCCACGGCTTCGAGGCCCTCGGCCTCTACCGCATCCATCTGGAGGTCTACGCCTTCAACCCCCGCGCCCGCCGCGCCTACGAGAAGGCGGGCTTCCGGGCGGAGGGCGTGCTGCGGGGCGCGCTGCTGTGGGAGGGCGAACGGGTCGACGCGACGGTGATGTCGATCCTGGCGCCGGAGTACCGGGCGGGCCGGACCCGGCGGGAATTGTCGGACACCCCCTAGCGGACCCGCCCGCCGCCCCACCCGCTCAGGCGGCCGGGTAGCCGATCTCCCGTACGTCCTCCGCGAGGCCGTCGAGGTCCGTCTCCGGGTCGAGGGCCGGGTTGAGGGCCGCCACGATCTCCGGGGTCAGGGGGCGCAGGGCGAGGACGTGCCGTACGGCTTCGAGACCGACGGGGCGTTCGTAGTAGTCCGAGGCCCACTCCGCGTACGCCTCCGCCGAGCGGTCCGTGAGCAGGTGGAGGAGGCGGCCGGAGCCGTCCGGGTCCGGGTGACCGTCGAGGTCCGGGAAGGCGACCGGTCCCGTCCGCCAGGCCGTGTCCGCGGTCTCCCGCCAGAGGCAGGCGGTGGTCACGTGCACCCCGTCCTCGTCCGTGAACGCGGGCTCCGTCAGGTACTCCCGGAAGGCCTCCGGGACACCGTCGAGGACCCCGGGCCAGGTCCGGCCGTCCGCGAGCGGCCCGAAGGGGCTCAGCGGCGACTCGTGGTCGAAGACGCGCGCGTACGCCCCCGCCGGAGAGAGCACGATCGTGTACTCGCCGCCGGAGCCGTCCCGCATCGACGCCAGCTGCTCGGTCTCCGACCAGTGCGCGTCGAAGGAGTAGTACCGGCCCTCCCAGTCCGGGCTGAGGACGGCGTCCAGCATCGCGAGCCCCCGGGAGTGGTCGCGCAGTTCCTCGATACCCGGCAGCGCCCGGGCCACGTCGTCAACGGTCATAGGTCCATGACACCGCACGGTGCCGACAGCCGACATGCGGCCCCCCTGCCGCGAATCTACGCTTACCGGGACATACCCCACGAGCGAGAGGGAGTCCCATGGCGAAGCGAGGCAACAAGCGTCGGGCCCGCAAGAAGAAGAACGCGAACCACGGCAAGCGGCCGAACGCCTGAGGCGGGACCACGCGCCGGGGCCCCGGGGATCGGACTCCCCGGGGCCCCGGCGCGTGGTCCCGGGTTCCGGGCCCGGGGTTCAGAGGGAGTCGAGGTCGACGGCCTCCGCCATCGCCCGGTAGCCGGCCGCGTTCGGGTGGAGACCGTCGCCGCTGTCGTACTCCGGACGCAGATGGTCGCCGTCCGCGACGGCGCGGTCGAAGTCGGCGACCGCGTCGTACTCGCCGCTCGTGCGGATCCAGTGGTTGACCTCGTCCCGGACCCGTTCGGGGTCGTACGTCCCCACGACGAAGGGCGGCGAGGGGAAGGGCGGGATCGTGGCGCCGACGATCCGCAGCCCGGCCCCGTGCGCCGTGCGGATCAGGATCCGGTACCCCTCGATGAGTTCGGCGGCCGTGACCCGCCGGTTCGGCCGGGTGCAGCGGGTCTCCTGGGTGGTGCCCATCAGGATGTCGTTGGTGCCTTCGAGGACGATGACCGTGCCGGCCCGGGGCTGGCCGAGGACGTCGCGCGCGAACCGGTCGACGGCCTTCTCCCCGTAGCAGGCGGAGTCGCTCAGGACCCGGTTGCCGCCGATGCCGAGGTTGAGGACCGGGCGGGGGTCGCCGGACGCGGCGAGGCGGTCGGCGAGCCGGTCGGGGTAGCGGTCGTCGGCCCCGGGCGTGGCCCCGAAGCCGTCCGTGAGGGAGTCGCCGAACGTGACGACCCCCCTGGGTCCGGGCCGCGCGGCCACCTCGACGCCCTCCAGGACGTACCAGGGCGGAGTCCGCTCCGTGTACGCGCCGGGGTCCTCGTCGGCGCGGTGGTCGCCGCTCGCGCGGTACGAGTCGCCGAGCGCGTACTGGTGGAAGGTGACCGGGCCCGTGGGGCCCTCGAAGTACAGGGTGACGGCGACCCGCCGCTGGATCCGCACGGCCATCGGGACCGGGTCGCTGACGACCTTCCCGCCGGCCGGGACGGTGACCGAGCGGGCACCGCCGAAGGTCACGTGGCGGACCGTGCCGGGCACGAGCGCGGCACCGTCGCCGGCGCGGGCGACGGTGGCGCCGGTGAGCCGCAGCGGCGTGCTCCCGTACGCGTGGGAGAGCCGGATCCGCAGCTCGGGGCCGGTGGCGGTGACCCGGACGACCTGGCGCACGGAGTGGCCGTCGAAGCCCTTCTCCGACCAGGTCGGATAGAACTTCGAGGTGGGCCGCTGGACGGCGGCCGTCCACGCGCCGGTCCAGGGACCGCCGACCGGCCCGGCGTCCCCGACGGCGGAGGCGGGGACGGCCAGCAGGACGAGGGCGAGGGCGGCGACCGGGAGCCTGCGCGAGGACGGCATGCGGATCATTCTCGGCGGCTCGTCAGCAGACGTGCCGGTCCCGCGCCGGGTCGTAGAGGTGGCTGTCGCGGAACTCCGAGGCCGCGAGGGTGCGGCCGACCAGGATCACCGCCGTCTTGGTGATGCCGGCCGTCTTCATCTGGTCCGCGATGTCCTCCAGCGTGCCCCGCAGGACGATCTCGTCGGGGCGGCTGGCCATCGCCACGACGGCGGCCGGGCAGTCGACGCCGTAGTGCGGGACGAGCTCGCCGACGACCCGGTCGACGTACCGGGCGGCGAGGTGGAGGACGAGCAGGGCGCCGCTGCGGCCGAGCGTCGCGAGGTCCTCGCCCTCGGGCATCGGGGTGGCCTGCTGGGCGATCCGGGTGAGGATCACCGTCTGGCCGACGGTGGGAACGGTCAGCTCCCGCTTGAGCGCGGCCGCCGCAGCCGCGAACGCGGGGACGCCCGGCACGACCTCGTACGGGATCTCCAGGGCGTCGAGCCGCCGCATCTGCTCCGCCACCGCGCTGAAGACCGACGGGTCCCCGGAGTGCAGCCGCGCCACGTCGTGGCCGGCCTCGTGCGCGCGGGCGATCTCGTCGACGATCCGGTCCAGGTCGAGCTGGGCGGTGTCGACGAGCGTGGCGTCCGGCGGGCACTCGGCGAGCAGCTCGGTGGGGACGAGGGAGCCGGCGTAGAGGCAGACCCCGCACTTCGCGAGGGTCCGCGCGCCGCGCACGGTGATGAGGTCGGCCGCGCCGGGGCCCGCGCCGATGAAGTAGACGGTCATGCGGATCGATCTCCTGGATCTGCTGTTTTCGTTACGGACCACTGCGTGACCGGCATCGCCTGGCGCCAGCCCGTGAACCCGCCCACCGGGACGGCCGCGGCGACGGCGAGCCGGACGAGTTCGCCGCCGTGCCGGCGGTAGCGGTCGGCGAGCAGCGCCTCGGACTCCAGCGTCACGGTGTTGGCGACGAGCCGGCCGCCGGCCGGGAGCGCGTCCCAGCAGGCGTCGAGCAGGCCGGGGACGGTGAGCCCGCCGCCGATGAAGACGGCGTCGGGGGTGGGGAGGCCGGTGAGCGCCGCGGGGGCCGGTCCGGTGACGACGCGCAGGGCGGGGACGCCGAGGGTGTCCGCGTTGCGGGTGATGCGCGCGGCCCTCTCCGGGGACTTCTCCACCGCGATCGCCCGGCACGCGCGGTGGGTCCGCATCCATTCGATGCCGATGGAGCCGGAGCCGCCGCCGATGTCCCAGAGCAGTTCGCCGGGGGCGGGCGCCAGCGCGGCGAGCGTGGCGGCGCGGACGTACCGCTTCGTGAGCTGCCCGTCGTGCTCGTACGCCTCGTCGGGCAGTCCGGGCGTGGCACCGAGCCGGAGCGTGCCCGGGTCGCGTACGCAGTCGAGCGCGAGGACGTGGAGGGCGTCGGTCCGCTCGTACGGCCAGTCCGCGGCGGTGGCGTCGAGGAGCCGTTCGCCGGGGCCGCCCAGCTGTTCCAGGACCCGGACGCGGGTGGCGCCCCAGCCGGTGCGGCGCAGCAGCGCGGCGACCTCGGCGGAGGTGTCGGGGCCTTCGCCGAGGACGAGGAGCCGGCGCCCGGGGTGGAGGGCGGCGGAGAGCGCGGCGAGCGGCCTGGCGACGAGGGAGACGGTCTCGACGGCCTCCAGGGGCCAGCCGAGGCGGGCGCAGGCGTACGAGACGGAGGACGGGTGCGGGTGGATCCGGAGGCGGTCGGCGCCGACGGCCTCGGCGAGGGTGCGGCCGATCCCGTAGAAGGAGGGGTCCCCGCTGGCGAGGACGGCGACCGCGCGGCCCTCGTGGGCGGCGAGCAGTCCGGGGACGGCGGGCCGGAGGGGGGAGGGCCAGGCGATCCGCTCGCCGGGGCACTCTCCGGCGGGGACGAGGTCGAGCTGGCGGGGGGCGCCGATGAGGACCTCGGCGGCGTGCAGCACGCGGCGGGAGCTCTCGGGGAGCCCGTCCCAGCCGTCCGCGCCGATTCCGACGACCGATATCGCAGCGTTCACGTCGGGGACTCTACGTGAGCCCTCCGCGCGCCCTACTTCTGGGCGTTCTGCCCCACGTAGAAGAGGATCCAGACGAAGCCCGCGAAGGCGTGCGTCGCGAAGACGTACACGAAGACGCGGAGCATGACGCCGCGCTCTTTCCAGCGTTCGTTGTCGTACGTCTTCTCGGCCATGCGATCCAGGGTACGGGCCGGGAATACGTCGTGCGGGCGCGCCGTTGGACGTGTTAGTTTAAGCTTCAACAATTACTGAGGAACGCGAGAGGTGAGCACGATGCAGTTCGGGATCTTCACCGTCGGCGACGTGACGACCGACCCCACCACCGGCCGTACCCCCACCGAGCACGAGCGGATCAAGAACACCGTCGCCATCGCGCTCAAGGCCGAGGAGGTCGGGCTCGACGTCTTCGCCACCGGCGAGCACCACAACCCGCCGTTCGTGCCCTCCTCCCCCACCACCCTCCTCGGCCACATCGCCGCCCGCACCGAGAACCTGATCCTCTCCACCTCCACGACCCTCATCACCACCAACGACCCGGTGAAGATCGCCGAGGACTACGCGACCCTCCAGCACCTCGCCGACGGCCGCGTGGACCTGATGATGGGCCGCGGCAACACCGGGCCGGTCTACCCGTGGTTCGGGCAGGACATCCGCCAGGGCATCCCGCTCGCCATCGAGCACTACGCGCTCCTCCACAAGCTGTGGAGGGAGGACGTGGTCGACTGGGAGGGCAAGTTCCGCAGCGCCCTCCAGGGCTTCACGTCCACCCCGCGCCCGCTCGACGACGTCCCGCCGTTCGTCTGGCACGGCTCCATCCGCTCGCCCGAGATCGCCGAGCAGGCCGCCTACTACGGCGACGGCTTCTTCGCGAACCACATCTTCTGGCCCAAGCACCACACCGAGAAGATGGTCCGGCTCTACCGGCAGCGGTACGCGCACTACGGCCACGGCACCCCCGAGCAGGCGATCGTCGGCCTCGGCGGCCAGGTCTTCATGCGGAAGAACTCCCAGGACGCGGTACGCGACTTCCGCCCGTACTTCGACAACGCGCCCGTCTACGGCCACGGCCCGACCCTGGAGGAGTTCTCCCGGGAGACCCCGCTGACCGTCGGCTCGCCGCAGGAGGTCATCGAGCGCACCCTGTCCTTCCGCGACTACGTGGGCGACTACCAGCGCCAGCTGTTCCTGGTCGACCACGCGGGACTGCCCCTCAAGACGGTCCTGGAGCAGCTCGACATCCTCGGCGAGGAGGTCGTCCCGGTGCTGCGCAAGGAGTTCGAGAACCTGCGCCCCGTCGGCGTCCCCACCACCGCCCCGCTCCACCCCGCCGTCCAGGCCACGAAGGAGGCGTAACCATGCAGACCCTGAAGCTGGTCGCGGTGTCCGCCGGACTCGGCGCACCCTCCTCCACCCGACTGCTCGCCGACCGGCTGCTCCAGGCGACCCGGTACCGGCTGGCCGAGCAGGAGTACGCCGTCGACGTCCAGGTCGTCGAACTGCGCGACCTGGCCCTCGACATAGCGAAGAACTTCGTCACCGGCTTCCCCTCGGAGAAGCTCCAGGACGCGATCGACGCGGTGACCGGCGCGGACGGGGTCATCGCGGTGACCCCGGTCTTCACGGCCTCGTACAGCGGTCTGTTCAAGTCGTTCTTCGACCTGATCGACCCGGTCGCCCTGACCGGCACCCCGGTCCTCATCGGGGCGACCGGCGGCACCGCCCGCCACTCGCTCGTCCTGGACCACGCCCTGCGCCCGCTCTTCGCCTACCTGCGGGCCCACACGATCCCGACCGCCGTCTACGCGGCCTCGGAGGACTGGGGCTCCGGCGGCGACGAGTGGACGGACGGACTGCCGTCCCGGATCACCCGGGCGGGCCGTGAACTGGCGGACACGGTCGCCGCCCGGCCGTCCCGGCGGGCCGACGAGGACGACATCGTCCCCTTCGAGAAGCAGCTGGCCGACCTGCGCCTGGATTGAGCCCTTTGTACGGTTGTGGGGGAACAGCCCCGACAACGTAACGGAGGTCGGCGATGGCCGGCGGCAGGATCGTGGTGGGTGTGGACGGATCGGCGGCTTCTCTGAGGGCGCTGAAGTGGGCGGCCGCGCAGGCCGCCCTCACCGGGGGCTCCCTCCAGGCGGTGATCAGCTGGGAGTACCCGGCTTCCTGGGCGACGCTGATGCCGGGCGTACCGCCGGAGTTCGACCCCGAGCGGCTCGCCAAGCAGATCCTGGACGAGTCCCTGGACAAGGCGCTCGACCCGAAGGCCGCCGCCGCGGCCACCCGTACGGTGGTCGGCGGCAACGCCCCGCAGGCCCTGCTCGACGCGGCGAAGGGCGCGGCCCTCCTGGTCGTCGGCGACCGCGGCCACAGCGGCTTCAAGGCGGCGGTCCTGGGCTCGGTCTCGGCCCACGTCACCCAGCACTCGCCCTGCCCCGTCGTCGTCGTCCGCGGAGAGTGAACACCATGGACATCAAGCTGGAGCTGATCGGCGTCCCCGTCACCGACATCGACCGGGCCAAGACCTTCTACGAGCGGGTGGGGTTCCACGCCGACCACGACATCCCGGTCGGCGACGACATCCGCTTCGTCCAGATGACCCCGCCCGGCTCGGCCTGCTCGATCGCCTTCGGCAAGGGCATCACCGCGATGGCCCCGGGCTCCCTCGACAACATGCAGGTCGTCGTCACGGACATCGAGGAGGCCCACGCCGACCTCACCGCCCGCGGGATCGAGGTCAGCGGGATCGACGACCAGCCCTGGGGCTCCTTCGTCTACTTCGCCGACCCCGACGGCAACCGCTGGGCGGTCCAGCAGACCACCCCGCGCACGGCCTCCTGAAAGGGTCCCCCTCCGGGGGAGGCAGACGGTTGCACAGCCGCATGTACGCGCGGCTGTGCAACCCCGCGTCTACTTCCGGTTGTACAGCCGCATCGTGACCCAGCCGAAGACCAGCACGAACACCGCCGACCAGCCCAGCGTCCACGCGATGTCCGCGCCCGGCCACCGGCCCGCCATCAACTCGCGTACCGCCGTCGCCAGATGGGTCACCGGGTTGTTGTTCACGAAGGCCTGGAGCCAGCCCGGCATCGTCCGCGGGTCGACGAAGACGTTGGAGAGGAAGGTCAGCGGGAAGATCACCATCATCGAGACGCCCATGACGGACTTCTCGCTGCGCAGCAGCAGGCCGAACATCGTCCAGATCCACGAGAACGCGAACGAGAACACCAGCAGCAGCGCGACGCCGAGCAGGATGCCGACGATCCCGCCGTCCGGCCGGTAGCCGATGATCACGCCGACCGTGAGCATGACCGCCGAGGCGATCAGATAGCGGACGACGTCGCCGAGGAGATAGCCGACCATCGGCGCGGGCCGCCAGATCGGCAGGGTCCGGAAGCGGTCGAAGACGCCCTTCTCGATGTCGGTGTTGACCGAGACGCCCGTGTACATCGTGATCATCACGACGCTCATCACGAGGATGCCCGGCAGCAGGAACTGGATGTACTCGTCGACCGAGCCGGCCAGCGCGCCCCCGAAGAGGTACGTGTACATCAGCACCATCATGATCGGGAACGCCGTCACGTCGAACAGCTGCTCCGGCACGTGCTTGATCTTCAGCATGGCCCGCCAGCCGAAGGTCAGCGAAGCGGAGAGCGCGCTGGGGCGCGGCGGGCGGGACCGGCCCACGAAGAGCGCCGCGAGGTCGTCCGCCTTCGGCGCGACGAAGTCGAGGGCCTCGGTCGACTGCGGGTCCTTTCCGGTGGTGACGGTGGTCATGCCGTCGTTCCCTTCCGGTCGGTGAGGGCGAGGAAGACCTCGTCGAGGCTGGGCTGCCCGAGCGCGAAGTTGTCGACCGTGATCCCGGACCTGGCGAGCTCGGCGAGGGCGCGCGCGGCCTGTTCGGAGGCGCCCAGGTCCGTCCCGTGGCCGTTGACGGTGGCGGTGAGCGCGACCGGGTCGGGGTCGAGCTGGACGGTGGCGTTCAGGGCGCCCCGGAGGACGCGCTCGGCCTCCGGGCGCTGCTCGGGGTCCCGGAGGCGTACGTGCACCGAGCCCGAGCCGACGGAGGCCTTCAGCTCGCCCTTCGTACCCTCCGCGATGACCTTGCCGTGGTCGATGACGGCGATACGGGACGCGAGCTGGTCGGCCTCGTCGAGGTACTGGGTGGTGAGGAGCACGGTGGTGCCCTGGGAGACGACCGCGCGGACGATGTCCCAGACCTGGTTGCGGCTGCGCGGGTCGAGGCCGGTCGTCGGTTCGTCGAGGAAGAGCAGGTCGGGGGTGTTGAGGATGGACGCGGCGATGTCGATACGGCGCCGCATACCGCCCGAGTAGTTCTTGACCTGCTTGTCGGCGGCCTCCGCGAGCCCGAACGCGGCGAGCAGCTGCGCGGAGCGTTCGCGGGCGGCGGGGCGGGTGTGGCCGAGCAGCCGGCCGAGCAGGACCAGGTTCTCGGTGCCGGTCAGGTCCTCGTCGACGGAGGCGTACTGGCCGGTGAGGCTGACCCGGCCCCGTACGGCGTCGGCGTCCTTGACGACGTCCTTGCCGAAGACGCTGGCCCGGCCGCCGTCGGGGCGGAGGAGGGTCGCGAGCAGTTTGACGGCGGTGGTCTTGCCGGCGCCGTTGGGTCCGAGGACGCCGTAGACGGTGCCGGCGGGGACGCGCAGGTCGATGCCGTCGACGGCGCGGTTCGTCCCGAAGACCTTGACCAGGCCCTCGGTCTCGATGGCGAGGTCGGTCATGCCGTTCCTCCGGGCTATCGGAAAGAGAGCGCTTCTCCCAGTCTCCGTCGGCCCGCTGCTTCTCGCCACGGCGGACGAGTCCGGACCGACGGCCGTGCGGACGAGCGCCGCTCCCCCGCACGGCGGAGGCGGACCCTTCCCCGGGGCGACGCCGGGCCCCCGGGCCCGGCGGGACGCTGGACGCATGATGAAGATCAAGGCCCTGCCGGACGTGCCCCGTTGGGCCGTCCTCGCCGCCCACGCCGTCCCTCTCGTCACCCTCCCGTCCGGACTGTGGCGCCTCGCACTCGTCGCCGGGCTCCCGGTCACGCAGGACGCCGAGCTCGGGACGATGGGCTTCGGAGTGTCCGTGTACGTCGTCTCGCTCAGCGTCGTCTCCGAGCTGCTCGCCTTCCTCACCCTGGGGCTCGTCCGCTCCTGGGGCGAGGTCTTCCCCCGGTGGATGCCCTTCCTGGGCGGGCGCCGGGTGAACCCGACCGCCGCGACGGGCGCCGCCTTCGCCGGGGTGGCGGGGCTGTGCGCGATCGCCGGGTGGGGCGTGTACGCCTCGGTCGCGGACCTCGGACCCGGCATCCCCGCCTCCCCGGCGCAGAACGCCCTGCTGATCGCCTGCTACGCGCCCCTGGTGGCCTGGCCGGTGCTCGTCGCCGCCGTGGCGGCCTCGTACCACCGGCGCAGGACCGGGACCCGACGCTCGGGGCGTCAGTACGGCGCGGGGCGGCCCGCGGCGTCCTCGTGGGTGTAGTAGAGGTAGAACGCGCCGGCGGTGACGCTCCCCCCGACGATCAGGCCGAGGACCGTCGCCGACAGGATGCTCACGTCGGACAGGCTGTAGAGGAAGCCGACCGCGATGCCCGCGAGGCCGCCCCAGGCCGCGGCGTGGAGCTCGCGCGGCAGGGCGCGGCGGACGCGGTGGAGCCCGTACACGGCCCCGGCGAGCACGATCGCCGAGATCAGTCCGAGCCAGAACAGTCCCCAGGTGACGGGGGCGCCGGACTTCTCGATGAACGCCGCGTAGAAGCCGTAGATCACACCGAGCGTGGCCGGGAGTGCCCAGCCGAGGGTGCTGCTGCCGGTCGCCCGGCGCGAGGCCGGTACCGCTGCGTGTGCGGCCATGGCTGGAGCTCCTTCGTCTCTCGCCCCCCTGGTTCCCGCACCCTCCAGGGCACACCCGCGCCCGGCGCCCCGCAAGTGGATCAGACGCCCTCGGGCACCGCGGGCCGTACGGCGACGGCGACGGCGACGATCTCGAAGAGCAGGCCCGGCAGGGCGAGCGCGGCGACCCCGCCGGGGTCCGCGCGGGCAGCACGCGCACGGCGGACCCCCGCGCGCGTGCGTCAGGCCCTTTCGGCGGCGAGCGCCGCGAGGCGGGCGAGCGCCGCGTCGAGCACCGCCCTGGGCGGCGAGGCGAGGCCCACCCGGATCGCGTCCGGGGCCGTGCCCGGCCCCACCGCGAAGGCGCTGCCGGGGGTGACGGCCACACCCGCGCGTTCGGCGGCGGCCGCCGCGAAGGTCTCCGCCCGCCAGGGCGCGGGCAGCTCCCACCAGCAGTAGTAGGCGTGCGGGGACGTCCGGACCGCGCCCCAGGGCCCGCCGCCGGACCCGCCCCCCGCCTCGCCCCCCGCCTCGTGCCCCGCCTCGTGCCCGGCCTCGTGCCCGCCGAGGTGGAGCCGGACCAGGGCGTGCCGGGCCACCGTGTCGGCGCGCTTGGCCGCGACGACCTCGGCGACGGTGCCGTCCCCGGCCCACCGCGTGGCCGCGGCGAGCGCGAGCCCGCCCGCCGTCCAGGCCCCGGAGCGCAGCGCCTCCGCCACGGCCGTACGCAGCCGCCCGGGCACGACGAGATAGCCGACGGTCAGCCCGGGGGCGAGCCGCTTGGAGAGGCTGTCCACGAGCAGGACCCGCTCGGGGGCGTACGCGGCGAGCGGCGCGGGCACGGCGAGCGGCCCCGCCGGCGGTACCGCAAGCGGCACGGCACCCGGCCCGACGCCCGGCATGGCACCCCGCCCAGCGCCCGCCACGGCGCCCGGCCCGGCATCCGGCCCCCGCCCCTCCCCCACGAGGAACGCCCAGGTCGTGTCCTCCACCGCCATCAGGTCCAGGCCGCGCAGCAGCTCGGCCAGTTCGGCCCGTCGCGCCGCTCCCATGGTCGTGGAGAGCGGGTTGTGCAGGGTCGGCTGGAGGTAGACCGCGGCCAGCGGCGTCGCCCGGTGGGCCGCCGCGAGGGCCTCCGGACGGACCCCCTCCGCGTCGAGGGCGAGCGGCACCAGCCGGATGCCGAGCCGCTCGGCGACCGCCTTGACCAGCGGATACGTGAGCGCCTCGACGCCCAGCCGGCCGCCGGGCGGCACCAGCGCGGAGAGCGCGGCGGCGATGGCCTGGCGGCCGTTCCCCGCGAAGAGGACGCTCGAAGGGTCCGGTGCCCAGCCGGGCCTGGCGAGCACGGACACCGCCGCGTCACGGGCCTGCGGGGTGCCCGTCGCGGCGGCCGGGCCCGAGACCGCCTCGGCCAGCACGTCGGGCCGGGCGAGCGCCGCGAGCGCGCGGGCCATCAGCTCCGACTGTCCCTCCACGACCGGGTAGTTGAGCTGGAGGTCGACGGGCGCGTCCCCGGTGGGCTCGGCGAGCGCGGACCCGGGCAGCGGCGGCGCGGCCCGGACGAAGGTGCCGCGCCCGACCTCCCCGACGACCAGGCCGCGCCGGGCGAGCTCCCCGTAGACGCGGATGGCCGTCGAGTTCGCGATCCGGTGGCGGCGGGCGAAGACCCGCTGCGGCGGCAGCCGGTCACCGGGCCGCAGCCGCCCGTCGCGGACGGCCGCCTCGACCCGGTCCGCGATCCTCCGGTACTCCTCCACGGCGACCCCTCCCCCTTATTGCACCGAGAGCAAAGATCTCATTGCACCGAGCAGTTGGCCACACCTAGCCTCCGACCATGGACTTCGCAGAGATGACCGATGGCGTCCCGCTCGCCTACGAGGACCGGGGCTCCGGCCCCGTGCTCCTCCTCGTCCACGGCCACCCCTTCGACCACACCATGTGGCGGCCGCAGATCGACCGCTTCTCGCTCACGCACCGGGTGATCGCCCCCGACCTGCGCGGTTACGGCATCACCCCGCTCGGTCCGCGCCCCGACGTCACCGGCCTCGGCGACTTCGCCGAGGACCTCGTCGGCCTCCTCGACGGCCTGAGGATCCGGGAGTGCGTCGTCGCCGGCCTCTCCATGGGCGGCCAGATCGCCATGGAGCTGCACCGCCGCCACCCGGAGCGCGTCCGGGGCCTCGTCCTCGCCGACACCTTCCCCGCCGCCGAGACCGAGGAGGGCAAGGCCGCGCGGAACGCCATGGCCGACCGGCTGCTCGACGAGGGGATGCGCGGGTACGCCGACGAGGTCCTGGACCGGATGGTCGCCCCGTACAACACCCATGCCGCGCCGCACGTCCACCGCATGATGTGCGCGACCGACCCGGCCGGTGCCGCCGCCGCTCTGCGCGGCCGGGCCGAGCGGCCGGACTACCGCGCGTCGCTCACCACCGTCGCCGTGCCCGCGCTCGTCGTGGTCGGCCGGGACGACACGTACACGCCGGTCAGGGACGCGGAGGAGATGCACGCGCTGCTCCCCCACTCCATGCTCGCCGTGATCGAGCGGGCCGCGCACCTGCCCAACCTCGAACGGCCCGAGGAGTTCGACTCCGTACTGGACTCGTACCTCCGGCTCCTGCCTCGCTCACTCGTTCGGCCCAGCTGAAAGTTCGGAATCGTACGAACACTCCGACGATGGGGTCATGAGCCAGAACACCGCACCCCGCAAGTCCAGCACCTCCGGAGCCTGGGCCACCGGCGGCACCCTCTTCGCCGGTGTCCTGATGCTGGTCACCGGATTCATGGACGTCTTCCAGGGCATCGCCGGCATCGCCGAGGACGACGTCTACTCCCGGGTCGGCGACTACGTCTTCAAGTTCGACCTCACCACCTGGGGCTGGATCCACCTGATCCTCGGCGTCATCCTCGCCGTCGCCGGCTTCGGCATCCTCAAGGGCGCCGAGTGGGGTCGGGTCGCCGGCATCGCGCTGGCCTCCCTCAACGTCCTCTTCCAGTTCCTCTTCCTGCCCTACCAGCCGTGGTGGGCGCTGTTCTCCATGGCCATCTCGATCTTCGTGATCTGGGCGCTGGCCACGGACGACGCCTACGGTCCCAGCGAGAAGTACTGAGGCGGCCGCCCATGAGAGCGCACCTGCGACGACGCACCACGGGAATCGCCCTCGCCGCCTCCGTCCTCCTCACCGTCACCGTCACCGGCTGCGACGCGGCGAAGGAAGCGGCCGGCGACATCGTCTCCTCCGCCACGGCCGCCGCCGCGTCGGCCGCCGAGGAGAAGATGAACGAGGTCAAGGACGGGGTGAACGCCACCGGCGACGTGAACGCCGGCGCGACGAGCACCGACGGGGACCGCACGGTCGCCGAGATCACCGCGACCAACCCGCTGGACAAGACCGCCGACTACACGGTGATGGTCACCTTCAAAGACGCGGACGGGAACTTCCTCGACTCGGTCGTCCTGAACATCGACGGCGTCGAGGCGGGGAAGTCCAAGTCCGGTACGGCCCGCAGCAACCGGACGCTTTCCGGCGACACCAAGGCGGAGATCGCGCAGGCCCTGCGACACTGAGGGGCGTGGACCGAGCCCTCACCGTCGAGCCCGTGACGAACGACTCCCCGACGGCCCCCGAGCCGCCACCCCTCCGGCCCAGGCACCGCCTCACCGCCTGGGCCGCAGGGCTGCTCCTGGTCGTGCCGGCCCTGCTCGCCGGCTGCCGGACGCTCGACACGGACGGGGTCACGCCCGTACCGCAGCTGCTCTCCCTCCTGCCCTGGTTCACCGTGCCGGCCGGGCTCGCGGTGCTCCTCGCCGCCGTCGCCCGCCGCCGCGCCCTCACCTTCACGGCCGTCGTCGTCCTGGCCGCCGTCGGCTGGAGCTCCCTGCCCTACATGCCGCAGCTCGTCACCGCCTACGGCCTGCCCCTCACCCAGGTGCGGGTGCTCGCCGCCAACGTCGAGTTCGGCCAGGCCACCGGGGCGTTGACCGAGGCGATCCGGCGCGAGCGCCCCCAGCTGGTCTTCGTCTCCGAGTGCGACCGCGCCTGCGGACACGCCCTCACCACCGCGTTCGCCGCCGAACTCCCCCACCACGCCTCGGTCGACGCCGACGGCTCCGTCGGCTCCGTCCTGCTCAGCGCGTACCCGCTGACCGACGAGCGGGTGATCCCGGCGGTCATGGGCATGCCGGGCGCCACCGCCGAGATCGCCGGAGTTCCCGTACGCCTCCAACTCGCCCACCCGCTGCCGCCGATGCCGGACCAGGTGGACCTGTGGAAGCGGGAGCTCGGCCGGATCGCGAACGCCGCCCGGCACCGCACCGGCCCCCTCCTGGTCGCCGGAGACTTCAACGCCTCCCAGGACCACGCCGCCTTCCGCTCGATCCTGGACTCCGGGAACCTCCAGGACGCCGCCCGCCTCGCGGACGTGAGCCGGACCCCCACCTGGCCCATGGAAGGCCCCCTGCCGCCGTTCGTCCAGATCGACCACGTCCTGGTCACCGAGGACTTCAGCGTCCGGGGCATCCGCTTCCTCGACCTCGCGGGCTCCGACCACCGGGCCGTCCTCACCGATCTCGACCTGCGCGGCGGGCGCTGATCGGCCACGCTTGAAAGCATGGACAACGAGGAGATCCTGGACGACATCGGCGCCCTCGTCGAGGAGGAACGCGCCCTGAGGCAGCGCACGGGCGGCCTCCTCCCGGAGGAACGCGCCCGGCTCGCCGACCTCGAGGTACGCCTCGACCAGTGCTGGGACCTGCTGCGCCAGCGCCGGGCGAAGACCGAATTCGGCGAGGACCCGGACACGGCCACCCTCCGCCCGGCCTCCGAGGTCGAGTCCTACCGCAACTGACCCCCGGACCACGACCAAGGCGCCACGACGCGGCCACGGCCCGCACCAGGGGCGACGTAAGTTGGACGCATGCCACGCCCCGCCCGGCCCGCACGCCCTGTACGCCCCGTACGGCTCGCCCCGCCCAGCTGGCTCACCGCCGGGCTGCGGCCCGAGCCCACCCCCATCCCCTGGGCCGCCGTCGTCCGCGCCTCCGTCGCGCTCTCCGCGCCGCTCGCCGTCGGACTCGCCACCGGACAGGCCGCCTACGGGGCCCTCGTCTCCATGGGCGCGCTCTCCGCTGTCATCGGCGACACCGCCGACGCCTACCGGATGCGGGTCTTCAACATCGCCGTGCCGCAGCTCTTCGGCGCCCTCGGCGTCACCCTCGGCACCCTCGTCTTCGGGCACGGCTGGTACGCCGTCGCCGCGCTGACCCTCGTCGCGCTCGTCTCCGGGATGATCTCGTCGATCGGTGCCGTCGCCTCCGTGTCGGGGCTCCTGCTGCTCCTCAACTGCGTGGTCGGCGCGGGCCTCCCCATGCCGGGGCCCTGGTGGAAGGCGCCCCTGCTCCTCACCCTCGGCGGGCTCTTCGTCCTCGTCCTCACGCTCCTCGGCTGGCCCCTGCGCCGTGCCGCCCCCGAACGCGCCTCCGTCGCCGCCACCTACCGGGCGCTCGCCGACCTGTACGAGGCCACCGGCACGCCCGCGTACGACGAACAGCGGCAGGCCGTCACCGCCTCCCTGAACCAGTCCTACGACCTGGTCCTCTCCCGCCGCACCCGCCGGCACGGCCGTGCGCCCCACCTCGTCCGGCTGCTCTCCCAGCTCAACGTCCTCATCCCGCTCCTCGAAGCCGCGCCCGCCGCCCACCTCCGCGCCCGGCTCGTCGGCCCGCTGCCCGCCGCGATCCCGGCGGCCGTACGGGAGCTCGCCGACGCCGTCGAGGAGGGCCGCACCGGCACCCCCGTCCTGGACCTGCCCGCTCCCGAACGGCCCGCGGAGAGGGCCGTCGACCACGCCCTGCGCCACGCGGCGGCCGTCGTCCACAAGACCGACCCCGACCCTTACAACGTCGACGACCGGCTCGGCCGCCCCGCCGCGCTCCGCGTCCGGGCCCGCAGGGCCTCCCGCGCCGTCCTGCTCTCCGAGGCGTCCTGGCGGTACGGGCTGCGGCTCGCGCTCTGCATCGGCCTCGCCCAGGCCCTCGTCTCACTGATCGCCGTTCCCCGCTCGTACTGGGTCGCGCTCACCGTCACCTTCGTCATGAAGCCCGACTTCGGTTCGGTCTTCTCCCGGGCCGTGCTCCGCGCCCTCGGCACCGCCGCCGGACTCGTCCTCGCCGCCCTCGTCCTCGCCGAGGTCCCGCGCGGCTGGTGGGACGTGCCCGTGATGATGGTGCTCGCGGCCCTCATCCCGGCCTTCTCGGCGAAGGGGTACGCCTTCCAGACGGCGGCCATCACCCCGGTCATCCTGCTGCTCTCCGACACCCTCAACCAGCAGGGCTTCGACCTCGTCATGCCCCGCCTCTACGACTCGCTCATCGGCTGCGCGATCGCCCTGATCGCCGGCTACCTCCTCTGGCCGGAGTCCTGGCACACCCGCATCGGGGACCGGCTCGCGGACGCGGTCGCCGACACCGCCGCGTACGTGCGAAGCGCCTTCGCCCCCGGGACGGAGGACGGGCCGGCCGTCCGCCACCGGGCCCGCCGGAAGCTCTACCGGGACCTGTCGGCCGTCCGCTCCGAGTTCCAGCGCGCGCTGACCGAACCGCCGCCCACCGGCCCCCGCGCCGCCGCCTGGTGGCCGCTCGTCGTCGCCGTCGAGCGGATCGTCGACGCGACGACCGCGGCCCGGATCCGCGTCGCCCACGGCGCCCCGGACCCCGACCCGGCCGAGGTCGCGGCCGTCGAGCGGGAGTTGCGCGAACTCGCCGACGGACTGCGCTCCTCCGAGACCCTCGTGGAGGTCCGCGCGGAGCTCCCCGGCGACGAGAACGGAGTCCTCGCACCACTCCGCCAGGAGGTCCGCGCCGCCCGCGCCATCGCCGGTCCCGACCTGCGATAAACCTTCCGCGGGGGGCGTACGGGAGGACTTACCGGCGGTCACGGAACGGAACCTTCCCCACCGCCGTTACCGGAGGCCATCCGGGCGACTACGATGCGCTCGATCTCACCGTGATCCACCGTGATCCGCGCCCGCCGACGTCCCCACAACCAGACGGGCATACGGGCCACTTCGCCCTGCCTCACCCCCCGCGCCCCGAGGACTCCACCATGCGCACCACCCACAGCAGAGGGCTCCAGCCCAATGTCCTCGGCACCTTCGACACGATCGTGATGGCCGTCGCCGGCAGCGCGCCCGCCTACTCGCTCGCCGCGACCACCGCCGTCCTCTTCGGTGCCGTCGGCTACGCCGGACCCGCCGCCCTGCTCTACTGCGCGATACCCATGCTCGGCATCGTCCTCGCCTACGCCCGCCTCGGCCGGATCGACGTCAACGCCGGCGCCGGCTACTCCTGGGTGGGCCGCACCCTCCACCCCTTCCTCGGCTTCCTCTCCGGCTGGGCCCTCGTCTTCGCCGCCACCGTCTTCATGGTGGCCGGCTCGCTGCCCGCCGGTTCCCTCACGCTCTCCCTGATCGACCCGGACCTCGCCGACAACGCCCCGCTCGCCGCGACCGTCGGCGCCGGCTGGTTCCTGATGATGCTGCTCGTCGTCCTGGGCGGCGCCCGGCTCACCGTACGGGCGCAACTCGTCATGTCGGGCGTCGAGATGCTGATCCTCGTCGGCTTCGTCCTCGCCGCCGTCGCGCACCGCGGCCGCGCCACCGCCTTCGACTGGTCCTGGTTCGCCCTCGACCGGTTCGAAGGCCCCCAGGGCTTCGCCGCCGGCGCCCTCATCGCCGCCTTCTACTACTGGGGCTGGGACGTCACCAGCAACCTCAGCGAGGAGACCCGGAACAGCCGCCGCACGGCGGGGCTCGCCGCGCTCATCGGCGTCGGCTTCGTCTTCGTCCTCTTCGAGGCCTTCACCGTCGCCGTGAACGTCCTGCTCACCGCCGAGGAGATCCGCACCGCCGGACCCAACGTCCTCGCCGTCCTCGGCCAGGAGATCTGGCCCGGCGTCGGCGGCAAGCTCCTCGTCGTGGCCGTCGTCCTGTCCACCGTCGCCACCCTGGAGACCACCCTCCTCCAGGTCACCCGCTCGCTCTTCGCGATGGGCCGCGACCGGACCCTGCCCGCCGCGCTCGGCACCGTGCACCGCCGCTGGAACACCCCCTGGGTCGCCATCGCCACCGTCGGCGGCGCCGCCGCCCTCATGTTCGCCGCCGCCGCGGCCGCCCAGTCCGTGCAGCGGATCCTCAGCGACGCCGTCGCCGCCATCGGCCTCCAGATCGCCTTCTACTACGGCCTCGCCGGCATCGCCGCCGTCGTCGCGTACAAGTCGCTCCTGCTGCGCTCCGTACGCAACTTCGTCCTCGGCGGACTGTGGCCGCTGCTCGGCTCCGGGTTCATGCTCTGGTGCTTCGTCGAGTCCCTCGGCGAACTCTCCACGACCGCCCTCGCCATCGGCCTCGGCGGACTGCTCCTCGGCGTCGTCCCGCTGCTCGTGTACTGGCGCAAGGGCAGCGACTACTACCGCCCGGCCCGCCTCGACGCCGTCCGCGCGCTCGCCGCCGCCGAGGACTCCGGCCGGGCGACACCGCGCGCCCGCACGGGCAACCACGACAAGAGCTACGCCACCGACTTCTGACGGCAGCCGAACCGAAGGAGGCCCCCATGGCCGTACGCCGCCGCTCCGCGCGCCCGGCGCGAGCCGAGCGCTTCGCGCCCGACTTCGACCCGGACTTCGGCGACCGCGCCCTGACCGAGGCGCGCCACGACATCGTCATCGGCCGCTGGCAGGGCGTCCGGAACCTGATCGCCACCACCGGCGACGACTGGGCGCGCCGCACCCACCGGCTGCGGCTCCTCTCGCACGCCGCCGCCGGCAGCTCCACCGTCGAGACCTGGCGGGCCGCCGAGCCCGGCAACCCCGACGCCGCCGTCCTGCGGGCCGCGACCGAGGTCGTACGGGTCTTCGACGCGGCCATCGCGGCCGGCCGGGGCGCCACCGTCGAACGCGGCCGGATCGACGCCGCCGTCGACGCCTGCCGGGGCGCGGCCGAGGCGGCGCCCGACGACCCCATGCCGTGGGTGTCCCTGCTCTCGGTGGCCCGGCTGTACGAGGGCGGGGTGGCGCGCCGCGAACTGCGCCACTGGTTCGACGAGTTGCGGCGCCGCGACCCGTACAACACGGAGGGCCACATCCAGGTGCTGCGCTACTGGTCGGCGCGGTGGCACGGCACGCACGGCAGCATGTACGACTTCGCCCGCGACGCGGCGGGCGTGGCCCCGCCCGGCTCGGCGCTGCCGGTCCTGGTGCAGGTGGCCCGGGTCGAGGAGTACCGGTACATCGCGGACGGGGCGCTCGGCCGCGGTCCGGTGCGGGGCTTCGACCAGCACTGGAAGCACGAGCTGGCGGTGACGGAGCTGCGCCGCACCCACGCGCGGTGGATCGGCGGCCGGGACCCGGGCAGCCCGGTGGCGCCGGAGGAGGTCGGAGACCTCAACTTCCTGGCACACGCGGCCTGTTACGCGGGCCAGGTCGACATCGCCCGGGAGCTGCTCGGGATGCTCGGCGCGCGGGCCGCGTGGGTGCCGTGGGCGTACACGGGGGACCCGGAGGAGCAGTTCGTGCGGTTCAGGGAGGGCCTGGGGGTGGAGTAGGGCCACCCCACCCCCAGGCCCGCCCCGGCGTCATCAGACGCCGATGTCGCGGCCGTCCGTACGCCAGACGGAGACGACCGACGGGCGGACGATCTTTCCGGGTCCGTCGGGCCACTCCGACTTCGGGTTCTCGACGGAGGCGCCGTCGAGCTCGCCCGGGTGCTGCACGGCGACGACGACGCGCCGGTCCTGGATGATCGGGCCGCAGGTCTCGGCGCCCTTGGGCACGGTCAGGAACTGCTTCAGCTCACCGCGCCGCTCGCCCTGCGTGGCGACACCGAACAGACCGTCGTGCGAGCCGAGCTGGTTGCCGTCCGTGGAGATCCACAGGTTGCCGTGCGGGTCGAAGGCCACGTTGTCCGGGCAGGAGATCGGGGAGACCTTCTCCTTGGGGAAGCCGGCGAAGTAGGTCGCCGGGTCGTTCGGGTCGCCGGCGACGAGGAAGAGACGCCAGGCGAAGCCGTCGGCGGCCGGGTCGTCCCAGTGCTCGGCGAGCTCCAGGATCTGCCCGTGCTTGTTGAGGTTGCGCGGGTTGGCCTCGTCGGCGGGCGCGTAACCGGTCTTGCCGCGGTTGGAGTTGTTGGTGAGGGCGACGTAGACCCGGCCGCTGCGCGGCGACGGCTCGACGTCCTCGGGGCGGTCCATCTTCGTCGCGCCGACCTTGTCACCGGCGAGGCGGGTGAAGACGTACACCTCCTCGGCGGTCATGCCGGGGACGTGCGAGACGTCGCCGGTCGCGAGCGGGATCCACTGGCCGGAGCCGTCGAACTCGCCGTCGTTCGGGAGCTTGCCGGTGCCGTCGATCTCGGCGGCCGGGGAGTCGCCGGTCAGCTTGGCGACGTACAGCGTGCCCTCGTCGAGGAGCGTCAGGTTGTGCTCACGGGCGGCCCGCGAGCCCCCCTTCTTCATCCGCTTGCTCGACACGAACTTGTAGAAGTAGTCGAAGCGCTCGTCGTCGCCCATGTAGACGACCGGGCGGCCGTCCTCGGTGAGACGGGGCTGCGCGGCCTCGTGCTTGAAGCGGCCGAGCGCGGTGCGCTTGCGGGGCGTGGACTCCGGGTCGTACGGGTCGAGCTCGACGACCCAGCCCTGGCGGTGCACCTCGTTGGGCTCCTGGCGGAGGTCGAAGCGCGTGTCGAACCGCTCCCACTTGCGCTCGGAGGCCCCGGTCCCGACCCCGTACCGCTTGTCGGTCGGCGACGACCCGTACGCGAAGTACTGGTTGAAGTTCTCCTCGCCGTGGAGGGTGGTGCCCCACGGGGTGGTGCCGCCGGCGCAGTTGTTGAGCGTGCCGAGGACGGTACGGCCCTCGGGGTCGGCGCTCGTCCGCAGCAGGGCGCCGCCGGCGGCGGGGCCGGTCAGCTCGAACTCGCTCGTCGTGTGCAGACGTCGGTTGAGGTGGTGGCGGGTGACCGGCGTGAGCTTGCCGGAGCGGTGCTCCTCCTGGACGACGACGACCGACAGGCCGTGCGCGGCCCAGGCGATCTCGACCTGCTCGCGGGTCGGGTTCTCGGAGTCGTAGCCGCGGAACATCAGGACTTCGTCGGTGTACTCGTGGTTCGCGACGAGGACCTGGCGGTGGTGCTCCCCGCGCAGCGGCAGCAGGGAGAGGAAGTCGTTGTTGTAACCGAACTGGCCGGCCTGGGCCTTGGCGGTCTGCTTCTCCGCGTCGAAGGCGGGGGTGCCGCGGAGGATCGGCTCGCCCCAGCGGATGACGACGTTCTGCGCGTAGCCGGCGGGGACGGTGACCTGGTCGGCGGTGTTGGGCGCGACCGGGGCGAAGCGGAGCCCGCGGGCCCCGTCGGCCTTGCCGGCGGTACCGGCGCCGGGCTTCTGCGTGTGGGCGACGGCCTCCGGGGCGCCACCGAGGACGACGGCACCACCGGCGGCGGAGGCGACCGTCACGACGGCGGCGGCGCGCAGGGCGGAACGGCGGGAGAGCACGCCGGCTATGACGTCGCCGACGTACTCGTTGTCGCTGGTGTTGGGCACCTCGTGGAAGCAGGCGTCACCACACCGGAAGCGACAGGTGAGAGCGGAACGGCCGCCTCCGTGGGGGTTCATGCTCAGCAGCGGCAGCAGTTTGCGCACTTCGTCCTCCTCCGGCGCACACTGCGCCGACATGGTGTCGGGTCGTCCTTCGGCGGCGACGCTATGTGCGTAGATCTGCACAGGAGCGGCGCCGGAGTGAACGCCGAATGAATGCACGGCAACCGGAGGCGACCGGGTCACCGAGGAGGGAGGGGGTGGCCGCTAACCTTACGTGTCTGCCCTGGCCAGGGATGAACGTCCCGAAACGCCCAGTACGGACATTCACACTGCACCCCCACTCATGCGAAAGGGTTCGCCCATGGGTATTCGGAGCATGCTGCGCAAGGTATTCGGCCGGGACCGCGAGGACACCCCGTCGACCTCCGTCCCGCCCCAGACGCGTGAGATCACGTCGGCGTCGACGTCCACGGACACCCCGGAGCCCCCGGAGACGGCGGCCCGCCGCGCGGCGGACGACCTGGTGGCGGCGTCGTTCGACAACCCGCAGGTCCCGAAGGCACGGAGCGCGGAGACGGAGACGGAGACGCCGGAGACGGCTGAGGTGACTACTGCTGCCGAGGTTGTCGAGGCGCCGGAGGCTGCTGCCGCTGCGGAGGTTGCTGAGGCGCCGGAGGCCGCTGCCGCTGCAGAGGTTGCTGAGGCGCCGGAGGCCACTGAGGCCGAGGCGCCGGAGGCTGCGGCTGCGGAGGCCGAAGCGCCGGAGGCGGAGACGCCTGCCGCGGCGGAGGCCGAGGCGCCGGAGGCCGCCGCTGTCGCGGAGGCCGAGTCCGCGCCGACGGAGGCGGAGCCGGAAGCGGAAGCGGAGCCGGAAGCGACCACCGTCGTGGAGGACGCCCCCGCGTCCGAAACCGCCCCGCAGGAGCAGGACGTGGAGCCCGTGGCGGCCGCCGCCACGGACGCTCCGGAGGAGCAGGAGGTCACGGCGGAGGCCGAGACCGAGGCCCCCGAGACGGTCACCGCCCCGGCGGAGCCGGAGGCGGCCACCGTCGCGGCTGCCGAGCCGGAGGGCCAGGCCGACGAGGTCCCGGCCGACGAGGACGCCACCCCGGCCGAGGTCGAGGCCGTCGCCGAGGCCGAGGTAGAGGCCGAGGTCGAGGCCGAGGTAGAGGCCGAGGTCGTCGCCGCCGAAGCGGACAGCCCCGCCACCACCACCGAGGCGGACGCCACCACGGAGGCGGACATCGCCACCGAGGCGGACCCCGCCGACCACGCGGACACCGCCACCGACGCGGACACCCCCGCCGAAGGCTCCCCCGCCCTCCCCCTCGCCAAGGTGAAGGCCCTCGCCCCGCACCTCGCCGACGCCTACAAGGCCGCCGGCGCCGCGCTCAAGAAGCAGGGGCTCACCGGAGCGCGGGCCGCCGTGTACCTCGTCGTGGACCGGTCCGGTTCGATGCGCGGGTACTTCAAGGACGGTTCCGTGCAGCGCCTCGCCGAGCAGACCGTCGCGCTCGCCGCGCACCTCGACGAGACCGCCACCGTCACGACCGTGTTCTTCTCCACGGACATCGACGGCACCGTCGACCTCGCGCCCGCCGACCTCACGCCCACCCGCGTCGAGGAGATCAACGGCACCCTGGGCCGGCTGGGCCGTACCAACTACCACCGCGCGGTGGAGGAGGTCCTCGCCCACCACGAGAAGGCCGACCCGACGCGGCCCGCCCTGGTCGTCTTCCAGACGGACGGCGCGCCCGAGTCGAAGACGGCCGCCACGCAGGCGCTGGCCGAGGCGGCGGACCGCCCGCTGCACTGGCGCTTCGTGGCCTGGGGCGAGGAGGACAACAAGGCCTTCGACTTCCTCCGGAAGCTCGACGGCACGCCCCGTACCGCCGCGTACTTCCCCGGCCCGGCCCCGGTCGAGTCGGCGCACCCGGCGTTCTACCGCGGTCTCCTCGCCGACCTGGAGTTCTGAGAGGTAGCGGGGGTGACGGCGACCGCCGGTGTCACCGTCACCCCCGCCCCGCCGCCCGACCGTGGCCCCCGGTTTAACGATGTGAGTGGATCTTCGTACGACCGTTAGGATTTCGACCATGGCGGCCACTGGATCCGAGAAGCAGGGGGCGAAGGCGTTCTACGTCACGACCCCCATTTACTACGTCAACGACGCTCCTCACCTGGGCCACGCCTATACGACCGTCGCAGGCGACGTGCTCACGCGCTGGCACCGTCAGCGCGGCGAGAAGGTGTGGTACCTCACCGGCACGGACGAGCACGGTCAGAAGATCATGCGCACGGCCGAGGCGAACGACGTCACGCCCCAGGCCTGGTGCGACAAGCTCGTCGAGGAGGCCTGGAAGCCCCTCTGGGAGCACCTGAACATCGCGAACGACGACTTCATCCGCACCACGCAGAAGCGTCACACCGACCGCGTCCAGGAGTTCGTGCAGGACCTGTTCGACAAGGACGAGATCTACAAGGGCGGGTACGAAGGCCCGTACTGCGTGGGCTGTGAGGAGTACAAGCTCCCCGGGGACCTCATCGAGGCCGAGGACGGCACGAAGCTGTGCGCCGTCCACAAGAAGCCGGTGGAGATCCTCAAGGAGGAGAACTACTTCTTCAAGCTGAGCGAGTACGGCCCGAAGCTCCTGGAGTTCTACGAGGCGAACCCGGGCTTCATCCAGCCGGAGTCGGCCCGCAACGAGGTCGTGAACTTCGTCAAGCAGGGCCTGGAGGACCTCTCCATCTCGCGCTCGACGTTCGACTGGGGCGTCCCGGTGCCGTGGGACGACAAGCACGTCATCTACGTGTGGATCGACGCGCTCCTGAACTACGCGACGGCCGTCGGCTACAACGAGAACCCGGCGAAGTTCGACGAGACCTTCCCGGCGAACGTGCACCTCATCGGCAAGGACATCCTGCGCTTCCACGCGGTGATCTGGCCCGCGATGCTGATGGCGCAGGGCCTGCCGGTACCGGGGCGCGTGGCCGCCAACGGCTGGCTGATGGTCGGCGGCGAGAAGATGTCGAAGTCGAACCTGACGGGCATCAAGCCGCAGGACCTGACCTCGCACTTCGGCGTGGACGCGTACCGCTGGTACTTCCTGCGGGCGATCGCGTTCGGCCAGGACGGTTCGTTCTCGTGGGAGGACTTCTCCGCCCGCTACACGAGCGAGCTGGCGAACGACTACGGCAACCTCGCCTCGCGCGTGGCGGCGATGGTCGGCAAGTACTTCGGCGGCGCCCTGCCGGCGTCGGCGGCCGACGGTGACGCGGAGAAGGCGATCCAGGACGGCCTGGCCAAGGCGGTCGCGACCGCCGACCTGAAGATCGGCGAGGAGCTGGACTTCCAGGGCGGCATCCTGGCGATCTTCGACTTCGTGAAGCAGGTCAACGGCTACATCACGGAGCAGGAGCCGTGGAAGGTCGCGAAGGACGAGTCGCCGGAGGGCCAGGCCCGCCTGGCGACGATCCTCTACACGGCCGCCGAGTCGCTCCGCGCGGTCGCGGTGCTGCTCAACTCGGTCATGCCGGAGACCTCGCAGGCCCTCTGGGACTCCCTGGGCGCCGAGGTGTCCCTGGGCGCCCTGGCCGCGCAGCCGGTCCAGGACGCCGCCACGTGGGGACAGCTCCCGGCGGGCGCGACGGTGACGAAGGGCGCGGTGCTGTTCCCGCGCCTGGAGGAGCCGAAGAAGGACTGACACCGGTCCCTCTCCCGTACGCACACGGCCGGTGGCCGCCGTCCCTCCTGGGAGGCGGCCACCGGCCGTTTCGACCCACCACGCCCGGCTGCGAGCTCGTCGGCGTCAGCTGTCGGCGCCCGACAGTTCCGTGGCGGCCGACTGGAGCCAGGCACCGTACGAATGAGGGGCCGGCGGTGCCACCTCCATGCCGAGTTCGGCGGCGGCCAGGGCGTAATCGGACTCGTCGAGAGGGAGGGCGAGGAGTTCGTTCAGCTCGCCGCAGAGCCGGGCGACCAGCTGGGGGTCGGTGGTGGCGCGGTAGTCGGCGAGCGCGGCGGCGTGGTCGGCGAACTCGTCCACGATGTCCTGGGAGAACCAGCCGCCCAGCAGCTGCGCCGTCTCCGGGAAGCGGGCGTGCCACTCCCAGTGGGTCCGCGGGGACGAGGGCGGGGGGACTTCGCCGCCCTCGACGCTCTGCTTGAGGTGGTCGGCGAGGACCAGAAGCCAGTCCTGGATCGCGGACTCCGGTATTCCGGTGTCGGGGACGGCGTAGAACTCGCCCATGCTCAGGCGCAGCCGGCCCGGGGGGTTGCGGCTGTACTCGCGCAACTGGCGCTCCGCCTCGGAGATGGCCCACGAGCGGGTGTGCCAGGTGTGGCGGAGGTAGGCCTCCAGGGCAGCGCTGCGCTTCTCCGGAGTGTCGTCGGCCGGCTGCCCGAGGTACGCGCGCATCACCTGGTCGAGCTCGCCGTAGCGGTGGTCGTGCTCAAGGGGCTTCATGGACACGGTCGTGAGCCTCTACAGAGAGAACGGGAGGGTGGTCTGGACGACGAACCCGTGCGGGCTCGCCGGCTCCCGGCGCAGCACGACGCGGGCCGCCCGGACGTCCACCGGCTGCAGCCCGGCCAGCGCCATCGCTTCCAGGAGCACCCGCCCTACGGGCTCCGCACGGGACGGCCAGGCGGCCTCGATGGTGAGCCGGGCGCGGGTGCCCTGAGCGAGCCAGCGGTGGATGACCTGCTCGTTGGCGGTCACGACCTGCTGGGTGGCCCACTGGGCGGTCTCCCGGTCGGGGTAGGTGGCGGAACGGGTCAGCATGAGGGCATTCTCTCGCGGTCGGTCGGCACGGTCGGTCCGGAGTTCCGTACGGTTCCGTACGGTCAGTAGTCGGCGAAGGTCCAGAACACGCCGACCTCGGCCTCGGAGAGGACCACGAGCCCGATGTCCTCGGAGTACACGGACATCTGCGTCCAGCCCCGGCTGCTGGAGAAGTAGTCAGGGGTCCTGTTGTCACGCGCCTCGGTGACGTTGGTGAGGCAGACGGGCGAGGCGCCGAAGCGGGCGAGCACGGTACGCGCCCGCTCCATGAGCCCGTCGAGACGCTCCGGGCGGTCCTTCAGGACCTTCGGCAGCATGCAGCCGTCGTCAGTCATGGCGACGAGCTGCTGGGCGGCGGACTCCGGGGCGATCTCGTAGAGACGTCCTCCGAGCTTCTCCAGGTCCGGCGGCTGGAACGGGTGGGCCGGCTCGTCCGCCCCGGGCGAGCCCACCCACTCGTCCAGGACCGCCCAGCCCCGGGGATCGGCCACCGACCGGTTCATGACGGCCAGGACGTCGAGGCGCCAGTCCTCGTGGCGGCGCGGGCCGGTGGCCATGTAGGCGAAGGAATCCTCGTGCAGGTACCGGAGGGCACCTTCCCAGTCCGTCTGTTCCACGTGCTCGGGCGTCATGTGCGGGGGCCTTTCTACGGAGCCGGCATGGAGGTGAGGACAGTGAACTCCGGATCAAGACCGGGCGTGTACTTGATCCTGGTCTCGACGAACTTCACCTGCTCCACCGTGGCGTTCATGCCGTTGTTCTGATAACCACGGCCCGGAATGGGCGGCACGTTGTCGTCCTTCTTGGACACGCTCGTCCCGCTGTACCCGTCGTTGGGTGCCTTCGACCGGAAGAGCTCCGTCGCGCCGGGGTCCGGGGGCGGCGGTCCCTTCAGCCACGCCTTGATCGCGGCCGAGTTGTCGTTGATGGTGTGCTGGGTGAGCTCCTGCGCCCGGTCGTACGTCGGGAACGAAGACGACCCGCTGATCCTGGGATTCCCGTAGGGCCAGGTGGGCGTGGTGTGACCGGGATTGTTCTGCTGGTCCCGCAGCCGCTGTTTCAGCTGCTCGTCCGTCTTGCCGACATGCTTGTCGAGCGTGTGACCGTTGTTCAGCCACTCGTTGCTCGCCAGATCCAACGTGTAGTTCCCGTTGGCGTCTTCCTTGATCCAGCGCTGAGGGTCCTTGAACTCGTCGAGCGCCCGCGCGCCGAAACCGTGCGCCCGGGCCACCCCGGCCTCGAACTTCGGTGCGCTGAGGTACGCCTCGTCCAGCGCCGGCATCATCACGTCGAACCGGGCGGTGAGTGCGTTCAGCGTCGACTGGTACTTCCCGACGATGCGGTTGATGTCCGCGGTGTCGAGTTTGAGGACGATCTGGATGTCGAACTCGGCCAGCGCGCCCACACCCTTGGCGGCGCCCTTGCCGATGGTCTTGAAGAAGCCGCCGACGTCCTTCATGCCGACGCCGTCCTTGAGGTTCAGGTCCTTGTCGACGACGTCGAGGACCTCCTTCGCCGACTCCCTGACGGCCTCCACGAACTCGTCCCAGATGTCGCCGTTCAGCTCCACTGCGGCCTCGGCGTACTCCCGCAGGATGTCGCTGATCTTCTTCGCGGTGTCGAAGAGGACCGTCATCACCGGCTGACTGCCGGTCGGCGGCCCGTGCCCGTTGTTGCCGCCCTTCTGTGCCCACTGATAGCCCTCCCGGGAGTGTCCCCAGGCCGTGGCGCCCCACACCGCGCTGCAGAACACCTTCATGGCGTCCTGCCACTCCGTCTGCTGCGGGTTGGTGATGGTGGAGACCTCGCCCGTCAGCGTGCCCGACACCACGCTCAGACAGATCGTCGTGTCCGACCAGCACTGCGAGAGCGAGTTGAGGTAATGCTGCTGCGGGTACGGGTAGACGTCGGCCAGCTTCCCGATCCGGAGTGCCTTCTTGAGGAGCGGTTGCAGGACGGTCCGTACGACCGGGGGTATGAGTTCGAGCAGCCTCCGGATGAAGTCGTCGCCACCGTCGTCGTCGCCCCACTTGAGGTCGGGGATCTGCCCGTAGTCCGGTTGCTTGTCGACGACCGAGGGCACCGGCATCTGCTGGGCGGACTGGCCGGGCTTGGGGTGCGCGGCGGCGTCCGCTTTCGCGTACGCGTTGGCCGTCTCCGTGAAGCCGACGGCGACGCCGCCGACGCTGAGGACGCTCTTCGCCCAGACGTCCAGCCAGCGGTTGCCGACCTTCATGTACGCCTGGGAGAACTCGCGGGCGTCCGTGCCGGCCCCACCGGCGTCCGGGTACTTCCGCAGCCCATCAAGGAGTTTGTTCGCACCGGAGTTCAGCGCCGACTGCTGGCTCGCCACCCGGCCCGAGACCCGCCACAGGTCGCTGGGCTTGACGTCGATGGTGCCGCCGCCGCCCGGCGGCTGCGCGGGGGTCGGCCCGGCCATCAGGCGCCACCCCAGCCCTGAAGCACGGAGCGGTGCGCCGCGTCGTAGTTCAGGTGGCCTTTGACGACCACCTCGTGCAGCCACGCCTGGGCGGCCTTCAGGTCCCGCGCCGAGCGGTCCCACTTGTCGAGCTCGTCGATGAACGCCTCGCGGGCCTCCCCATCCCAGCTCAACACGGCTTTCTCCGTACGGGTGTAAAGGCTGTCGAGCTTCTCGTTCAGGATGCGAAGGACGTCCTCCAGCTCTCCCGACAGTCGTCGGAGCGTGGCGAAGTCGACGGTGATGCGCTCGTCTTCAGACATCGTGCTGCTGCCCCCCGTGGTCAGATGTCCAGAATGCGGCTCTGCGGCCGCGACGGTACCGAATCGGGAACGGGGGCGGGGTCGGGCGATCCCCAGGCCCGGGCCGTCGCCGGCACGTCCGTACCTTCCTGCAGCTTCCTGATCCGGCCAAGAGTGTCCAACTCCTGCTGCGTGAAGCCGTCACGGCTGAGCCGAGTGGCCTCCTCCAGCAGGATCATGACGTTCCGGATCCGCACGGCGTCCTCCGCGACCTCCTGGTGCAGACTGCGGTACGCCTTCGCCGTCGGCCCCTGCCAACCCGCGGCGATGCTGTCCACGATGGCGTCCATCCGCCGTGTCTGCTGCTCCAGGTACCCCTGCATCGCGTCGAGGTCGCCGGCGAGCTTCGTCAGCTCACCCTCCGACACATCGAGATCGGCGTTCTGCATCCCGGACCCCCGCCCGTCGTCACGTACTTCCGTTCACGCGTTCACTCGAGCGTACTCACGAACTCCGGTGCCCTCGCCGGGAGGACGGCTCAGCGGCCCGTCGCACACCTCACGAAGCCCGCCCGCGCGGCGGGTGAGCGCGAGCGCGGGCCCGCGCGGTCTCCTCCGCGAGGAGATCCGCCTTGCCGACGGAGTGGACGTCCGGCGGCGCCCTGCCGGCGTCGGCGGCCGACGGTGACGCGGAGAAGGCGATCCAGGACGGCCTGGCCAAGGCGGTCGCGACCGCCGACCTGAAGATCGGCGAGGAGCTGGACTTCCAGGGCGGCATCCTGGCGATCTTCGACTTCGTGAAGCAGGTCAACGGCTACATCACGGAGCAGGAGCCGTGGAAGGTCGCGAAGGGCGAGTCCGAGGAGGGCAAGGCCCGCCTCGCGACCATCCTCTACACAGCCGCCGAGTCGCTCCGCGCGGTCGCCGTCCTCCTCAACCCGATCATGCCCGAGACCTCGCAGGCCCTCTGGGACTCCCTGGGCGCCGAGGCGTCCCTGGGCGCCCTGGCCGCGCAGCCGGTCCAGGACGCCGCCACGTGGGGACAGCTCCCCGCGGGCGCGACGGTGACGAAGGGCGCGGTGCTGTTCCCGCGCCTGGAGGAGCCGAAGAAGGACTGACGTCCCCTGTCGTACGGCGAAGGCCGCCACCCCTGATCACGGGGGTGGCGGCCTTTTCCTTGCGGGTCACCAGGTCAGAGCGAGGGCGGCGACGGCGGGGGCCATGTAGACGAGCGGGAAGGGCACGTGGGCGTACGAGCGGGCCCGCACGATGGTGATCACGGCGCCGGCGAAGTACAGGATCAGCCCGATCGCGGCCAGCGTCCCGATCACCGGCACGAAGAACCCGACGACGAGCCCGACGGCCCCGGCGGCCTTGGCGGCCCCGAGCCAGTTCCACCACGACCGCGGCACGCCGTACGCGGCGAGGGGCTCGACGACGAACGCGGCCTTGAAGAAGATCGCCGCGGCGGAGAACCCGGCCATGAAGGCGGCGACGGCGGTGACGACGACTGCGGTGGTGGACATCTCGGTGAACATCGCGACGGCTCCTTCAGCCTCTCCTGTGTCCGCCTCGACCGAGCCGGACACAGCACTGACGGAGCCCGAACGGGATGTGTGACGGCCCGCGCGAAGAACTTCAGTGGACCCAGTTCTTCAAGGGTTCCGTGTCGAGCTCCATCCCCACCGGCTCCGGCAGGGTGACCGTCTTGCCGAAGGGCACCGTCACGACCATCTCGTACCGCTCTCCGTCCGGCTGGGAGTGGACCTTCACCTCGCCTGCGGTCCTGTCGATCAACAGGTAGACGGGAATCCCCGTCTCGGCATAGGCATGCGGCTTCTCCACCCGGTCACGCTGCCCGGTGTCCGAGTCGCCGGACGTCACCTCGACGGTCATGAGGACCCCGTCGGGACTGGCCCACTCCCCCTGACCGACGAAGGTGTCGCTCGGCGCGAGGCAACCGTCGGGACGGGCATTGCCCTTGCGGTACTTCTCGACCCTCAGCCCTTGATCGGGATAGAGCCACCAGCCGGCGTCGACCTGAAGGCACAGGCGCGTGAGCCACTCGATGATCCGCCCGTGATCGCCGTCCGGCAACGCCTTCTCCCCGATCTTCCCGTGGATGAATTCAAGGCGCAGGGATTCGTCCACGCGTTCGCCGAGACGGGCGAGTTCCTCGAACCCCTCCTGAGTCAGGACGCTCACGGCAGACTCCTCCTGGATCGGTGGTGCCTTCCACGGTACGTGTTCCCCGACCCGCGGGGCCGGGTTCGTCGCTGTCGCCATGACGGGCACGTTGGCATATGCCAACGACCTGGGATCCGGGAATCCGTAGCCTTCACCCCTGTGGGTGACACAGCCGACCCACAGGCCGACCCGAGGAAACGCCCAGGTCCGGTGCCTAGCGTGCGCGGCATGGTCGTGACGCGTGAGGACGAGGTGCTGGCCCGGGCCGCTGTGGAAGGTCTGCTGGCGGGGGTGGAGTTGACGCCCAAGCCGGGGCTGCCGGACGTGGACCTCGCGGCACTGAGGTGGTCCGCGCGGGCCTTGGAACCGGGACTCGTGGCGATGGCGGCGGTCGCGCGGCGCATCGGGGAGCCCTCGGCGGGGCTGCGAGGTGAGCTCGGTGCCATCGGCCGGTCCACGGAGCGGGACATGGCGCGGGCCGACGGGGGTGCGGCGCTGCACCACGGGGCCGTGTGGCCGCTGGGGCTGCTCGTGGCGGGGGCCGCGCTCGCGCCGGATGGGGCAGTGGAGGAGATCACCGCGCTCGCGGGGCGAATCGCCGCCTACCCGGACCGGGGGGCACCGCGCACGCCCTCCCCCGGCTCGGCCGTCTCCGTCCGGTACGGCGCCGCCGGCGCGAAGGGCGAGGCGCGGGCCGGGTTCCCGCACGTGCGGCGGGCGTTGGCGACGCTGCGTACGGCGCGGGACGCCGGAGCCCGGGAGCCCGAGGCCCGCCTGAACGCCCTGCTCACGGTGATGACCACGCTCCAGGACACCGGCCTGCTCCACGCGGCCGGCCCGCACGGCCTGCGGGAGGTCCAGGACGGGGCCCGGGAGGTCGTCGAGGGGCACCTGGCCGTCGACGACCTCGACCGGCGACTGCGGGAGCGCGGCCTCCGGCCCCGGGGCAGCGGCCATCTGCTGGCCGCCGCCCTGTTCCTGGACGGCCTCCGTTAGGCGGAGGTCCCCGTGTGGGTCTCGTCCGGGTCGACGCCCATCGTGAGGGTGGCGAGGACGCCCTTCTCGATCTTCTTCGCCTTGTACTTGAGCGTGAGCAGGCCGCCCTCGGCTCCGTTGCCGGGGTAGATGGTGTCGGTGTCGAGCGTCGTGCGCTCCGTCGTGCTCGTGGAGTACGGAGCGACCTTCGCGGAGTCCAGGACCGCGCTCTCGGCGAAGAAGAGCTGGCCGGTGTGGCAGGTGTGACCGCCCTCGTACCCGGTCGCCGTCATCTTCCCGCCGACGTGCACCTTGGTGTGGACGTGGACGCAGCGGCCCCGGTACCAGCCGGGGAAGACCGTCGTGAACTCCACGTAACCGTGCTTGTCGGTGAGCTGGGTGCCGCGCAGGTACCGCTTGTCGTCGGTGGGCTCCTCGTGCCCGCCACCGCCACCACCACCGCCCGGTCCGCCGGTCGGGGGCGTGCCCGTGGGCGGGGTGCCGGTGGGCGCGTCGGTGGGCGGGGTGCCCGTGGGCGGCGTACCGGTCGGAGGCGTACCGCCCCCGGGGGCACCACCCCCACCACCCGTGCTCAGGCTCTCGTACCCGGAGTAGATCCCGAGCGCGTCGCAGTGCCAGATGTCGACGGCGGCGCCCGCCAGCGGCTTGCAGGTGTCGGAGTCGATCACCTTGAGGCGGACGGTCATCGGGATGCCCTCGCGGTCCTCCGTGATGTCCTTCCGGATCTTGTCCGCGTCGATGTAGTACGGCCCTTCGGTCGTCTCCGACGTCAGCCGATAACAGGCCTCGCCCGCCGTGGCCTTCGCGGACGCCTTCTTCCCGGCCGCTCCGTCCGCCGAGGCGGTGGAGACGACCCCGGCGCCGATCCCCGCCGCGACCACGACCCCACCACCGGCGACGAGTGCCCGCCGCCGGGTCATGTCCCGCCTGTGCTTCTGGTTTTCGCTCATGGGCGAGGACCCTAGGAACCGGGCCTGTCAGGAACGTGGGAGCGGGCTGTGGGTTCCTGTGTACGTCAGTTACGGACGGCGTACGAGACGAATCCCGCCCAGGCGGTCGGCGTCAGCGCGAGCTGGGGACCGCCGAGGTTCTTGGAGTCACGGACGTGGACGGTGGCGGGGGTGGTGGCGATCTCGATGCAGGAGTCGCCCTCGTTGCCGTCGCTGTAGCTGCTCTTGCGCCAGGCGACCTCAATGCAGGAGTCGCCCTCGCTGCCGCTGCTGTAGCTGCTCTTGAACCACGCCAGTTCGGAGGAGTCCCCGGCCGAGGTGTTGCGGATCATGTCTCTCCCAGCAGTTGCTCGATGAGGGCGGTCGACTCACGCGGAGCGAGGGCCTGAGCCCGGATGATGCCATAGCGCAACTCCAGGATATGGAGCTGTTTCCGCTCGGTCACGGGTCGCCCGTTGGCCACTACCGGAGAGCGTCCCACCACCGATCCGTCCCCGAACTTCAGTACCTCGATGCCTCCGTCCACACCGGCGTGCTCCTCGCGGTCCATCGGCATCACCTGAAGCTCGACGTTCCGCAACCGTCCCACCTCTAGCAAGCGCTCCAGTTGGGGGCGCCGCAGACTCCGCCCGCCCAACGGGCGGCGCAGCGTCCACTCCTCCAGGACGAAGCTGAGCTCAGGGGCAGGATCCCGCTGGAAGATGCTCTGCCGGGCCATGCGACCAGCCGCCATCCGCTCCACCTCGTCCTCCGTGTACGCCGGCCGCCGCATCAACAGCAGCCCGCGCGCGTACTCCGGCGTCTGCAAGAGGCCGTGGATGTTGAGCGGGTCGTAGAGCTGGATCTCGACTGCCCGCTCCTCCATCTTCGCCAAGGCCCGCACCTTCTTCGGGTACCGAACCTTCGCCACGTCCTCCTTCATCGCCGAGATCAGCCCGTCCGCTCCCAGGGCCTCGTCCGCCTTGTCCAGGAACTCAGGACGGGGGATCCGCTTCCCGGCCTCGATCTTGTAGATCATGTCCTCGCCGTAACCGGTGGCCTCACCGAGCTCGGCGGCGCGCATCCCCACCGCCTCCCTCCGCAGCCTCAACTGCCGCCCCACGGTGGCGACTACGGCCACACCCCAGTCATCGTCGGGATCGACCTCCCACCCCGGCTCGTCCGCCTCGCTCTTGAGCCGCTGCGCCCCACCGTCCACCGACATACCGCACCCTTCCCTCGCCCCTTCGTGGCGCGACACCTACCCCCGGGAGGGATCCGGACAGCCCGGACAGCAGTGGACAAGCTCCGGACAGTCACCCTACGCATCGGCGTCGTCACTGTTCACGGTAGGCGGGGACGGCCACGCTCGGTGACGTGAATCCGCAGAACACCACCCAAGTCCTTTCGCCCGCACGCCACTTCACCGTTCTCCTGTCTCCCACGCCACGCGGGGCCCGGCTCGCACGCCTGCTCGCCGTCGCGTGGATGCGGGATCACGAGGTGCCGTACGGCGTGACGGAGACCGCCACCCAGGTCGTCGCCGAACTCGCCACGAACGCCGCGACGCACGGCCGGGTCGCCGGCCGGAGCTTCCGGCTCGCGCTCCTGTCGCAGCGGGATGTCCTCCGTATCGAAGTGACGGACACCCGGAGCGAGAACCTCCCGCACCTCCAACCACCCCACCCCGAGGGCGACTCCGGACGCGGGCTGCTCCTCGTCGAGGCGCTGGCCGACCGGTGGGGCGTCGGGCTCGGTCCCGTACCCAGGAAGACCGTATGGGCCGAACTCGACCTGTCACGCCCCTGACCTGCGAAGACGACTCAGCCATCGACCCCCAGAAATGCGGGCTTCGGTGGGGCGGACGGTCTCCCAAAGGACGACCACGGAGAAGGAACCCCAACCAAGCCCCACCCCTCCGCCCCGCTCAGGCCGGACTCACTCGCTTGAGCAACGAACACCAAATCGGCTGGCTTTGGGGAAGGTCGGATGATCTACCCTCAGCACGACACCACATCACCGCTGGCATGCGTCGACCTCCGCCGGGACTGCGAATCCCAACGCGAGGGCCTGACCAAGAGGAAGACAACACCTTCCCCATGGATACCCAGAACACTAAGACTTGATCCGTAATTCACCAGAGGGTGAGCTGTGGATTGCGGCCGGGGCGGTGTCCGGGCTTTCCGGCGTGGTCACGCACGAGGCGTGTCTCATCCGGGGTCGCTCGGGACCGCCGTCCGGCGGTTCGGGGAGCAGAGGTCTCACATTGCCGTGGAACTGCCGCATGACCAGCACCGCGAACGGTGATCTGGCTCGGTGCGGTTGACTCCCGCAGGGCTTCTTCCAGCCCTTGTGCGAAAACGATCTGTGCGTGCCTGGACGCGGCGGTGTCCAGGTACGCGGTCTTGGGGTCGTCCACGTCGGTGAAGCGGACGAAGGCGGCCAGGGCGGCGGAGACAAGGTCGCGCTTCCCGGTGAGGCCGCAGGCAGTGCACTTGTGCTCGCGGTCGCGGAGCGTCTTTTTCACGCGCTCGCCGCACAAGCAGTGCTGGGACAGGGCCGTGGACCAGGTGGAGGCCCGTACGAGCCGCCCGCCCGCAGCCTGACACTCACGCTCAAGAGTCGAGATCAGCAGGCCGGGGGTGGTCTGCGAGAGGCGCTTGCCCCATAGCCGGTACCAGGTGCGGATGTCGCAGTCCTCCACCACCAGCGTGGGGCCGTGGGCGGCGATGATCTGTCGGGCGACGGGGCGGGCGCGGTGGCGTCGGTGCTCGGCGGCCGATGCTGCGGCTTCGGCCTGACGGGCGCGCAGCTCCCGGTAGCCGTACGAGATTCGGTCACGCCGGAACGCCTGCTTCGGTACCCCGTCGACACGGGTAGCGCGGGCGCCGCCGGGCACGGCGACCGCCTTGACCTTGAGGCCCTTGGCGGCCCGGTCCTCGGCGCGCCTGGTCTGCTTCTTCGACAGCCCGTACTGCGCGGTGTTGGTGGCCCGGCGGGAGCGTTCCAGCGCCCGTGCACGGCCCCGCCGCTTCTTCGCCTGCTGTTCCAACAGGGCCCGTTCCTGCGGGCTGAGGGTGATCTCGGTGGACTGCGGTTTGCCGTCGGCAGGGTCCAGGGTGGCGGGCAGGGAGACGATCGAGACGTTGGAGACGTTGCCGTCCACGCCGCCGATCCTGTCCATCTCGGCGGCCTGCTGGCGCATCTGCCTGACGGCGGGGGCGGTGTAGCCGGGGCCGAGGTTCAGCAGGTGTGCCTCGTACACCCAGCCGCCCGGTGCGGACGCCTTACGGCGGCGGACGAGATCGACCTTGTGCCAGCGGCCGGGGTTGGCGAGGAAGTGTTCGACGCGGGCCCACTGGCCGGGCTGCTGCGGGATACGCACCGGGAGTACGAGGTCGCCCCGGTTCCCGTCCGGGCCGCCCGCGAACACCACGGCGAGCGGGCCGGCGTGGTCCCACCACGTGGCCTTCCTGGTACCCGGCTTTCCCGACACCGTGGCGTTGCCTGTGGGGGCAACGCCGGACGGCGCCGCCGGCACTCGCATCCTGCGAGGCTGGGCGAAGGTGTGCTGACCGCTGTCGGTGTAGGCCATGAGGTGGCCGTGGAGCGAGCCGACGAGACGGAAGGTCTCCCACTTGCGTTCAATGGTGTGGGAGCGGGCCCGGCCGGGGATACGGGTGAAGTGGTACCAGCGGCCCGTCTTCGGGCGGCCGTGCCGCTTGCCGGTGGCGTCGGCGAACAGGTGGCGCTGCACGCCGTTCCACACCTCGTCGGCCATGTGCATGGCCAGGGCCTTCGAGACGTGGTGCTTGAGATGCCCGGCGTCTTCGAGATGCTTGTACGCGCACCGCTCCAGCGCCTCACGGGACAGACCGAGGCGCTGCCGTACGGCTTTCGCCCCGCGCTCCTCACGCTCGTGGAACGCGGTCCAGTAGGCATCGACCCTGGCACGGGCGTCCCGCTTGACTGCCCGCTTGATGTTCCACATCGCGCCGAACAACTTGCCGAGCCGGGCGAGGTCGGCGGGGTCGGTGACGGCCAGCGGCAACACCATCACCGACACCATCCCGTCGTCGGGCTTCTTCCACTTCGGGGCCCTGTTCCTGCCCCGGAACCTCCGCTGCGTCTGGGCAGCCCGCATGACCATCACCCCCTCGGCATCGCCCCGGCCTCAGACCCAACGCTAGAGACCATCCCCGCACGCACGGGCGAATCACGCACACATTCACCAGCACTCGCGACACATCGCACATCTGTACGGCCAGTAGGTGGCGACGCGGCTCAAGGTCACCGTCCAGCACGTCGACAACCTCGACTGCAGCCGCACCGACTCCCCGCCCCCGCCTACACCGACCGCACCCCCTGTGGCCCGTGGACCGCCTCGCCGCCTGGCGCAGCGGCACCCGAAGCGCAGAGGTCACGTGCGGCGACGGCGCCTACCCCAGCGCCCCCGAGGTCATCACCAACAAGACCAAGAGCGAGCCGTCCGCCAAGCACCGGGCACGCGCCGAACACGGCATCAACCGACTCAAGGACTACCGCGAGCTGCGACACAATCAACTCCACCACCCGCGCCGTCGCCGTCCTCCACAACCTCAAGATCGACTGGGCGTAACTACGGAACACCTCTTAGCCCGCACGCCCAGTCCCGTAACGACGGGAAAAACCACTCCTCCCGGAGTACCCGCAGGCGCTACGGCGGCGTCGTCCACGACAACGCCCGCCACACCACCCGCTTCACGGTGGTCGGCAACCATCTCGCCCAGCACGAGAACCTGTCTCTCGTCGCCATCGGCCTGGCCGTCCACATCCAGTCCCTGCCGACCGGCGCCCAGGTCGACATCGACACCCTCTCCGAGCGCTTCCCCGAGGGAAGGACCCGGATCGCCAACGCCCTGCGCGAGCTGGAGGCCCACGGCTATCTGCGGCGCACCCGCGTACGCACCGAAGGGGGCCGCATCGTCACCCGTACGGTCTCCTGCAACCATCCGGGCAGGACAGGCGGCGGGGACGAGCCGAGCCCCCGGCCCCCGTCCCCGCCCCGGCGGGCCGCCGAGAAACCACCGCGCCGCCGAGCGCTCCCCGCCGTACCGCAGCCCGTGTATCCCACCCCGGATCTCCTCCAGACCTCCCTCGGCGTCCTCTCCGGACTCCGCCGCGAGGACGATCGCCTGCTGATCTCCGCAACGGACGCCGAACACCTGGTCCCGGGCGTCGCCGCCTGGCTGGAGCGCGATCTCACCCCGGAGGCCGTCCACCGCGCCCTGACCGCCCGCCTCCCCGAGGAACCCCTGCACCGCCCGGCCGCGTTCCTGGCCCACCGCCTCGCGGCCCAGCTCCCACCCCTGCCGCCGTTCCGCGCGCCCGAGAACCCGAATGCCGGGTACCCCCTCCAGAACTGCGACTCCTGCGACCGCGCCTACCGCGCCCCCGAACCGGGCACCTGCGGCGGCTGCCGCAGCTGACCAGCCCCTCGTTCCCACACCCTGAGGAACCTCGTGGTCAACCCACCTCATGAAGCGATGCACCACATCTTCCGGCACGACCTCCACCTCTTCAGCCGCCTGAAGGACGTGCTGGATCTTCCCCTCCCGGCCGTCGTCGACGCGGTCGTCCTGCCCAACGACCTCACCGAGACGAGGCCCGTCGAGCGCCGCGTGGACACCCTCCTGCGGCTCGACAGCACCAAGGACGGCTCCCTCCTCCTCGCCATCGAGGCGCAGGGCAAGAAGGACCCGTCCAAGCCGGCGAGCTGGGCGTACTACGTCTCGTACCTGTGGACGAAGTACGCGCTGCCGACGGCGCTGCTGGTCGTCTGCCAGGACCGCGCCACGGCGGAATGGGCCGCCCGGCCGGTTGCCAGCGGCCCCGGCTACATGCCCACCCTCAGCATCCAGCCGATCGTCGTGGGCCCGCACAACATGCCCGTCATCACCGACCCGGCCAAGGCCGCCGAGGACCTGGCACTCGCCGCTCTGTCAGCCATCACGCACGCGGGCGATCCGGACATCGGTGCCATACTGAAAGCACTGTCCGGCGCGCTGGCAGGCGTTCCCGAGAACGTCGCCGACCCGATCATCGAATTCACCGCACAGGGGCTGAGCAAGCGCCCGGCCCAAGACCTCTGGAGGACCCTGGTGGCCGTGGACCTCTCCTTCTACAAGTCGTACCTCTCCGAAGAACTCCGGGAGGAAGGCCGAACCGAAGGCAAGGCCGAAGGCAAGGCCGAGGGCAAGGCCGAAGGCCGCGCCGAGGCCAGCGCCGCCGCCATACTGCTGGTCCTGGAACAGCGCGGCCTCGACGTGCCCGACGACGTCCGCGACCGCGTCACCGGCTGCGGCGATCCCGAGACGCTGCGCGGCTGGCTGACCCGTGCCGTCACGGCGTCCTCGGCCGAGGAGATCTTCGGGGACGAAGCGTAGGGATCCGGCCGCCCGCGCCGCCTGACGAATGCGTTGCCGACCACCGACCACCGACCGCCTGACAACCGACTCGGCTGATCTCCGCCGCGTATGCCGAAGGGGCCCGGGACCGTATCCACGGTTCCGGGCCCCTTCGGGTGACAGAACGTCAGTGACTACCGCGCGGCGTCCGGGTGGACCGCCTCCGTGACCGGGCGCTCGTCGGACGGCTTCTCCGCCGCCTTCTCGACCGGCTTGCGCAGCTGGATGTTCAGCTCGCGCAGGCGGGACTCGTCCAGCTCGGTCGGGGCGCCCATCAGGAGGTCCTGGGCGTTGCCGTTGAGCGGGAAGGCGATCGTCTCGCGGATGTTGGGCTCGTCCGCGAGGAGCATGACGATGCGGTCGACGCCGGGGGCGATGCCGCCGTGCGGCGGGGCGCCGTACTCGAAGGCGCGGAGCATGCCCGCGAACTCGTGCTCGACGGTCTCGCGCGAGTAGCCCGCGATCTCGAAGGCCTTGAACATGATCTCGGGCTCGTGGTTCCGGATCGCGCCCGAGGACAGCTCGATGCCGTTGCAGACGATGTCGTACTGCCAGCCGAGGATGTCCAGCGGGTCCTGGGTCTCCAGGGCCTCGAGACCGCCCTGCGGCATCGAGAAGGGGTTGTGCGAGAAGTCGATCTTGCCGGTCTCCTCGTCCTTCTCGTACATCGGGAAGTCGACGATCCACGCGAAGCGGAAGACGTTCTCCTCGAACTGGCCGGCGCGCTTGGCGGCCTCGACCCGGACCGGGCCCATGATCTTGGAGACCTCGTCGAACTCGCCCGCGCCGAAGAAGATCGCGTGACCCGGCTCCAGGCCGAGGCGCTCGGTGAGGACCTTGACGTTCTCCTCGGTGAGGAACTTGGCGATCGGGCCGGTGAGGGCGTTGCCCTCGCCGACGCGGACCCAGGCCAGGCCCTTCGCGCCGAGGGAGACCGCGAAGTCGCCGAGCGCGTCGAAGAACTTGCGGGGCTGGTCACCAGTGTTCGGCACGGCCAGGGCACGGACGTGCTTGCCGGCGAAGGCCTTGAACTCGGACGCCTCGAAGACGTCGGAGATGTCGACGAGCTCCAGGGCCGTGCGCAGGTCGGGCTTGTCGTTGCCGTACTTGAGCATCGACTCGCGGAACGGGATCCGCGGGAAGGGGGACGTGACGTGGCGTCCGCCGCCGAACTCCTCGAAGATCTCCGTCATCAGCTTCTCGATCGGCTGGAAGACGTCCTCCTGCTCGACGAAGCTCATCTCGACGTCGAGCTGGTAGAACTCGCCCGGCGAGCGGTCCGCGCGGGCGTCCTCGTCGCGGAAGCAGGGCGCGATCTGGAAGTACCGGTCGAAGCCGGAGATCATCAGCAGCTGCTTGAACTGCTGCGGCGCCTGCGGCAGCGCGTAGAACTTGCCCGGGTTCAGGCGGGACGGGACGACGAAGTCGCGGGCGCCCTCGGGGGAGGTCGCGGCGAGGATCGGGGTCGCCATCTCGTTGAAGCCGAGGGCCACCATCTTGGAGCGGATGGAGGCGATGACGGCGGAGCGCAACATGATGTTGCGGTGCATGCGCTCGCGGCGCAGGTCGAGGAAGCGGTACTCCAGGCGCCGCTCCTCGTTGACGCCGTCGTCGGCGTTGATGGTGAACGGGATCTGCTTCGCGGCACCCAGGACCTCGACCGTGACGGCCTCGATCTCGACCTCGCCGGTGGCGAGCTCCGGGTTGACGTTCTCCGCGCCACGCGAGACGACCTTGCCGTCGACGCGGACGACGGTCTCCTTCGTCAGCTTGTCGAGGACCTCGGCCGCGGCGGTGCCGGGGCGGGCGACGAGCTGCGTGATGCCGTAGTGGTCGCGCAGATCGATGAAGAGGATGCCGCCCAGGTCGCGCCGATTGTGCAGCCAGCCGCTCAGCCGGACGTCGGTGCCGACGTCAGAGGCGCGGAGCTCGCCGCAGGTGTGGGACCTGTACCGATGCATCGTCGTTCATCCAGTCTTCGGGATCTTGGGATGGGGCGCCGTCACCGCACGCCGTGACTCGCGGGACGCAAGTCACAGGACACGCAGACAGACCCACCCAGGGTACCGGCCTGCCCATGATCCCTTTTCGAATACTCTCAGTGGCGACCTGCTGTCCGATATTCATAAAGTGGGGCAATGCGCACCGAGGACGTCCTGGCCGCGATCGCGACCGGCCTGTGGCGCTGGGACAACGCGTCCGGGATCGTCTCGCTCGACGCCGAGGCGGCCCGGCTCCTCGGGCTGCCCGCCGAGTCCGTCCAGCTCACCGAGGCGGCCGTACGGGCCCGTTTTCACCCGGTCGACTGGAACGAGATCGACGGGGTCGTCCATCTGGCCGTCGCCGAGGACACCCTCGCCGAGGCCAGGCTGCGGATCATGGACGGGCACGGCCGGGTGATCCGTACCGTACGGAGCAGGTCGAAGCCGCTCATCGAGGGTGACGACTACCAGCTGGTCGGCACCCTCCAGGAGGTCGCCGAGCAGCTCCCCGGCACCGCCGCGCACACCCCGATCACCGGCGACTGGCGCCGCTCCCGCGAGGCCTTCCTGCTCGACGCGGGGCGGGCGCTCGCCGAGGCCCGGTCGACGGCCGAGGTCCTGCGGGTGGCGGCCTCGCTCTCCATGCCGGGCTTCTCCCCCGACGGGCTCGCCGTCTTCGGCGTGGCCGGCGACCGGCTGACCGTCATCGGCCACCACGGACACGACCAGGGCGACGAGGGACCGTTCTCGTCGATGTCGCTCGACACCGACTACCCGGCGGCCGAGGTCGTACGGAACGGGCGGGCGATCTACCTGCCGACGCCGGACGAGTACCTGCGCCGCTACCCCACGACCTGGCCGCTCGCCCAGCGCTTCGGCCGCCGCTCCTGGGCCTTCGTGCCGCTGGTCGTCGCCGGGCGCACCATGGGCGCCTGGATGGCCGCCTTCAAGCACCCGGTCGCCTTCACGCCCGACGAGCGCTCGGTGCTCACGACGGTGGCGCGGATGCTCGCGCAGGCCCTCGCGCGCGCCGGGGTGGCCGAGTCGGAGCGCGAGCTGTCCCTGGGGCTCCAGCGGACGATGATGCCGGTCCTCGGCCCCGGCATCCCCGGCATCCAGGTCGCCGCCCGGTACGTGCCGACCGGTGGCGGGCTCCAGGTCGGCGGCGACTGGTACGACATGATCCGGCTGCCCGGCGGCACGTCCCGCACCGGCGGCCACGGCGCCGGGCGCATCGCCCTCGTCATCGGCGACGTCCAGGGCCACGACGTGCGGGCGGCGGGCCTGATGGGGCAGCTGCGGATCGCCCTCCGCGCGTACGCCTCCGAGGGCCACCGGCCGGACGCGGTGCTCTCGCGGGCCTCGCGCTTCCTGTACGGGATCACGGACGACGACGGGGAGAACGGCGGCCCGCGCTTCGCGACCTGCCTCTACCTGGAGGTCGACCTGGAGACGGGCACCGTCGACATCGCCCGGGCGGGCCATCCGGACCCTGCCGTACGGATGAACGACGGAACGGTCCTCCTGAGGCCCACGGCCGGCGGGCTCCCGCTCGGCATCGTCCCCGACACGGACTACCCCACGACCCGGCTCACCCTGGATCCCGGCGAGACGCTGATGATCTGCACCGACGGCCTCCTGGAGACCGGCGGGCACGACCTGGACACCGGCTGGGAGCGGGTCAGGAAGATCCTGGAGTCCCACGACGGCGAGGACCTGGAGCAGCTCGCCGACACCCTCGTCGAGGCCGTCCACGGCCCCGGCTCGCACCACACGACGGGCCCGCTCGCCGACCGCCGCGAGGACGACATCGCGGTCCTGCTGCTCTCCCGCCGGCCCGTGGGCCCGGTGGTGGAGGCCCCGCGCCGCACCCTGATGACGATCGCCCAGGCGGAGCCGGAGCGGATCGCCGAGGCCCGCGAGCAGCTGCGGCAGCTGCTGCACGACTGGGCGGACGAGGAGCAGCTCGACTCGGCGGTCCTGATGGTCTCCGAGATGACCACCAACGTCCTCGTCCACACGGACGGTGACGCCCTCCTGGTCGCCGAGGTCGCCTGCGCGGAGGAGGGGCGGCGGCTGCGCGTGGAGGTCTCCGACCAGAGCGACGAGCTGCCGCACAAGCGGCACCCGGGCGAGATGGCGTCGAGCGGCCGGGGCCTGATGCTGATGGAGATGCTGGCGGACGCGTGGGGCGTCGACCCGCGGGGCGAGGGCAAGTCGATCTGGTTCGAACTGAACGAGCGACCGTCGGGGAAGGGCTGCTGCGGGTAGGAGGCGCGGCGGGGCCCCGCCCGCTTCCACCGGCGCGCGGCGCGCCTCGCACGACCGCGCGGCGCCTCGCACGGCGCGCGCCCCTCCCCCGTACGGCGCAGACTGGTGTCGTACGGCCGCCCGGGGGGACCACGGAGTTCGCCATGGACACCCACAAGGTCGGCAGTGACACCACCGTGCTGGCCGACAGCCTCGAAGTCCCCGGGATCGGGCACATCCCCGCCAACGCCTACGTCCTGACCGCCGCCGAACCGGTCGTCGTCGACACCGGCCTCTCGGTCGAGGACCGTGACTTCGTCGCGGCGCTCGGCGAGGTCATGGACCCGGCCGACGTGCGCTGGATCTGGCTCACCCATCCCGACCGCGACCACACGGGCGGGATCTTCGACCTGCTCGACGCCGCCCCGCACGCGCGCGTGGTCACGACCTTCGTCGGCGCGGGCATCATGACGACCGAGCGGGCGCTGCCCATGGACCGGGTGTACTTCCTCAACCCGGGCCAGTCCCTCGACGTGGGCGACCGCGCGCTGCACGCCTTCCGGCCGCCGCTCTTCGACAACCCGGCCACCGTCGGCTTCTACGACGACCGGACCCGGATCTGCTTCAGCTCCGACTGCTTCGGCGGCCCGATGCCGAGCGCCGAGATCGCGGAGAGCGGGCACGCGAGCGACCTCAAGCCGGAGGACCTGCGGCAGGCGCAGCTGCTGTGGGCGTCGATCGACAGCCCGTGGGTGCACATCGTGGACCCGGAGAAGTACCGGGCGACGATCGCGCCGCTGCGGGAGATGAACCCGGAGATCGTGCTGTGCACGCACCTCCCGCCGGCCGTACGGATGACGGACCGGATGCTGGAGACGCTCGCGCTGGCCCCGGACGCCGACCCGTTCGTCGGCCCCGACCAGGTGGCCCTGGAACAGCTCCTGGCCTCCTTCGAGCCGGGCGGGATGGCAGCGGCCTGATCGACGAGACACCCCTAGGCGGTGCCCTCAGGCGCCGCCGCGGTTCCCTCCGGCGGCGCGTCGCGGGGCACCTCGTACCGCGAACGCAGCTCACCGAGGATCCCCGTCGCCGCGGCGGTCAGCGGTACGGCGAGCAGCATCCCGAGGATGCCGGCGACGGACGCGCCCGCCGTGATCGCCAGCATGACCGCGGCGGGATGCATCTGCACGGTCTTGCTCTGCACGAAGGGCTGCAGGACGTTCCCCTCCAGGACCTGGACGGCCAGGACGATGCCGAGCACCCACAGCGCGATGGCGAAGCCCCGGTCGGCGAGGGCGACGAGGACGGCGACGGCGCCGGAGAGGAAGGCCCCGAGGTACGGGATGTACGCGGTGACGAAGACGAGCGCGGCGAGTCCCACCGCGCCCGGCACGTCGAGGACGAGCAGTCCCGCGCCGATGATGACCGCGTCGACCAGGGCGACGAAGGTCGTCCCGCGCATGTACCCCTCGACGGCCTCGAACGCCCGGCGGGCCATGGCTTCGACGAGGTCGCCGGTGGCGCGGGGGGCGAGGGAGCGCAGGGCGCCGGCGGCGCGGTCCCCGTCCTTCAGGAAGAAGAAGATGAGGAGCATCGCGAGGACGGCGGTGGCCATCATCTCGCCGACGACGCTGAGGCCGCTGATCACCCCGGAGGCGGCGGTGCCGCCGAACCGCTTGAGGAGGCCCTCGGCGTTCGCGGCGAGGTCGTCGAGGGAGGTGCCGGCCGCGCCGAAGTGCTTCGCGATGTCCTCGGCGGCCTGCCGCAGCGAGTCGACGATCTGACTGCCGCTCTCGATGAGCGCGAGGACGACGATGTACGTGGCGCCGCCGACGACCGCGACGACGGCGACGACGGTGAGCGCGGCGGCGAGCGCCTTCCGCACCTTCATGCGGAGCAGCCGCCGGTAGAGCGGCCCGAGGAGGGCGGTGCCGAGGATCGCGAGGAGGACGGGGGTGACGGCCGTCTGGAAGAAGATGCACAACCAGATGCCGACGGCGGCGACCCCCGCGGCGAGCAGCAGGACGACACACCAGGCGGCGAAGCGACGGGCGGGTTCGGGGAGGAGCGCTCTGGTCGTCTGCACCCGTCCACCGGACCACGCGCTTCGGCGTGTCGTCGCGCGCTGACGGCCGTACGGGTGACATCCCGTCAGTGACCGGCCGGTGATCCGTCAGCGCGCTCCCCGCACTCCCTTACCGCTAGGCGCCCGTAACGCTGTTCACCTACTCGCCCGTACCGCCACTCGCCCGTCCCTTGATTCGCTCTCCCGTCATCCGCTCATCCCGTCATTCGCCCATCCCGTCATTCGCCCATCCCGTCATTCGCCCATCCCGTCATTCGCCCATCCCGTGCACCGCCGGGATCGTGCCGAGCCGGCCCGCCTGGAAGTCCTCGAAGGCCTGGCGGAGTTCGTCCTGGGTGTTCATGACGAACGGGCCGTAGTGCGCCATGGGCTCGCGGATCGGCAGGCCGCCGAGGAGCACGACCTCCAGGTCCGGGGTGTTCCCGTCCTGCTTCTCGTCGGCGCGCAGGGTGAGCGCGCCGCCCTTGCCGAAGACGGCGGTCTGGCCCGTGCGGACCGGGCGGCGCTCGGCGCCGACGGTTCCGCGGCCGGCCATGACGTACGCGAGGCCGTTGAAGTCCTCGCGCCACGGCAGGCTGATCTCGGCGCCCGGCCGCAGGGTGGCGTGGATCATCGTGATGGGGGTGTGGGTGATGCCGGGGCCCTCGTGGCCGTCGAGCTCGCCCGCGATGACGCGGAGCAGCACGCCGCCGTCGGGGGAGGTGAGCAGCTGGACCTGGCCGCCGCGGATGTCCTGGTAGCGGGGGGCCATCATCTTGTCGGCCGCGGGCAGGTTCACCCAGAGCTGGAGCCCGTGGAAGAGTCCGCCGCTGACGACGAGGGCCTCCGGCGGGGCCTCGATGTGGAGGAGGCCGGCGCCCGCGGTCATCCACTGGGTGTCACCGTTGGTGATGGTGCCGCCGCCGCCGTTGGAGTCCTGGTGGTCGAAGGTGCCGTCGATGATGTAGGTGACGGTCTCGAAACCGCGGTGGGGGTGCCAGGGCGTGCCCTTGGGCTCGCCGGGGGCGTACTCCACCTCGCCCATCTGGTCCATCATGATGAACGGGTCGAGGTACTGGTAGTTGATCCCGGCGAACGCGCGTCGCACCGGGAATCCCTCGCCCTCGAAGCCGGACGGGGCCGTGGTGACGGCCAGCACGGGGCGGGAGACGGCGTCGGCCGGGGCGGCGACGCGCGGCAGGGTGAGCGGGTTCTCGACAGTCACAGCGGGCATGACCGGACCTCCTAGGTGTGACCTTGTATGTCCACTTTAGTTGAACGCTGAACTTTCTGCCACCAGGAACGCGGAACGCCCGGGAGGAATTCCTCCCGGGCGCCTCATGAGGTCAAGGATCGGTCAGCCGTACATCCGGCGCATCGCGTAGTCGACCATCTGCTCCACGGCCTTCGCGTCGAAGACCATGCGGTGGTCGCCCTCCATGTCGAGAACGAAGCCGTAGCCGGTCGGCAGCAGGTCGATCACCTCGGCGCCGGTGATGACGAAGTACTTCGACTCCTTGCCCGCGTACCGCCGCAGCTCCTTGAGCGAGGTGAACATCGGGATCACCGGCTGCTGGGTGTTGTGCAGGGCCAGGAAGCCGGGGTTGTCGCCACGCGGGCAGTAGACCTTGGAGGTCGCGAAGACCTGCTGGAAGTCCTCGGGGGCGAGGGTGCCGGTGGTGAAGGCCCGTACGGCGTCGGCGAGAGACGGAGGCGAGGGCTCCGGATAGAGCGGGGGCTGCTGCGCGTACCCCTGCTGCGGCGGGGCGTACTGCTGCTGGGCACCCGGATTCTGGTCGTAGCCGTACATGGGTCCTGAGCCTACTGCGTCACAGATGGCCCGTAAGGGGTTGCTCTTATTACCGACGGGTAGCATCATCGGAGAGAGCGTGTTGCTACTCGCTGGTACGTGTAAGAGGAACCTGCCTCCCCGAGCCTTTACGGAGCCGTCGCCATGGGGCACTACAAGTCGAATCTCCGCGACATCGAGTTCAACCTCTTCGAGGTCCTCGGCCGCGACAAGGTCTACGGCACCGGTCCGTTCGAGGAGATGGACGTCGAGACCGCCAAGAGCATTCTCGACGAGATCCGTCGCCTCGCCGAGAACGAGCTCGCGGAGTCCTTCACCGACGCCGACCGCAACCCGCCGGTCTTCGACCCGGAGACGAACACCGCCCCCGTCCCGGCCTCCTTCAAGAAGTCCTACAAGGCCTTCATGGACTCCGAGTACTGGCGCCTCGGCATCCCCGAGGGCATCGGCGGCACCGTCGCCCCGCGCTCCCTCGTCTGGGCCTACGCGGAGCTGCTGCTCGGCGCGAACCCGGCCATCTGGATGTACTCCTCCGGCCCGGCCTTCGCCGGCGTCCTCTACAACGAGGGCAACGAGGCGCAGAAGAAGGTCGCCCAGATCGCGGTCGAGAAGCGCTGGGGCTCCACCATGGTCCTCACCGAGCCCGACGCCGGTTCCGACGTCGGCGCCGGCCGCACCAAGGCCGTCCAGCAGGAGGACGGCTCCTGGCACATCGAGGGCGTGAAGCGCTTCATCACCTCCGGTGAGCACGACATGGAGGAGAACATCCTCCACTACGTCCTCGCCCGCCCCGAGGGTGCCGGCCCCGGCACCAAGGGCCTCTCCCTCTTCCTCGTCCCGAAGTACGAGTTCGACTGGGAGACCGGCGAGCTCGGCGCCCGCAACGGCGTCTACGCCACCAACGTCGAGCACAAGATGGGCCTCAAGGCCTCCAACACGTGCGAGATGACCTTCGGCGACCGGCACCCCGCCAAGGGCTGGCTCATCGGCGACAAGCACGAGGGCATCCGCCAGATGTTCCTCATCATCGAGTTCGCCCGCATGATGGTCGGCACGAAGGCGATCTCCACCCTCTCCACGGGCTACCTCAACGCCCTGGAGTACGCCAAGGAGCGCGTGCAGGGCACCGACCTGGCCAACTTCATGGACAAGGCCGCGCCCAAGGTCACCATCACGCACCACCCCGACGTCCGCCGCTCGCTGATGACGCAGAAGGCGTACGCCGAGGGCATGCGCACCCTCGTCCTCTACACGGCCTCCGTGCAGGACGAGATCGCCATCAAGGAAGCGGCCGGCGAGGACGTCAAGGCGCTCCACGGCCTGAACGACCTGCTGCTCCCGATCGTGAAGGGCTACGGCTCCGAGAAGGGCTACGAGCAGCTCGCGCAGTCGCTCCAGACCTTCGGCGGCTCCGGCTTCCTGCAGGAGTACCCGATCGAGCAGTACATCCGGGACGCCAAGATCGACACCCTCTACGAGGGCACCACGGCCATCCAGGGCCAGGACTTCTTCTTCCGCAAGATCGTCCGCGACCAGGGCGCGTCCCTGAACGCCCTGTCCGAGGAGATCAAGAAGTTCCTCGCGGTCGGCACCGGCGGCGAGGAGCTGGCCGGCGCCCGCGACGCGCTCGCCAAGGCCGCCGTCGACCTCGAAGGCATCGTCGGCACGATGATCACCGACCTCACCGCCACCGGCGAGGACGTCAGGAACATCTACAAGGTCGGCCTCAACACCACCCGCCTGCTGCTCGCCTCCGGCGACGTCGTCGTCGGCTACCTGCTCCTCAAGGGCGCTGCCGTCGCCGCCGAGAAGCTGGCCGCCGGCGCCACCCCCAAGGACGTCCCCTTCTACCAGGGCAAGATCGCGGCCGCGAAGTTCTTCGCCGCGAACGTCCTGCCGGGCGTCTCCGCCGAGCGCGCGCTCGCCGAGGTCGTCGACGGCTCGGTGATGGACCTGGACGAGGCCGCGTTCTAGTCGTACGTCTCGTACGCACGACGGGTACGCCCACGTCCTGCCGGCACAGCCCGTCCCCGGGGAGGGGGGCGGGCTGTGCTGTTTCCTTTTTCCTTTTGAGGCTCGGTTCGCCTCCGGGGCGCTCCAGCCGGGCTCACGGTCCCGACCGTGCTCGACCCCTCCTTCGTCGGGGCCTCCGCGCGCTCGGGACCGTTCCCCCGGCGCGCCCCTTCGGCTCACTCGCCGGTCCCGGGGGTGAACGTCCTCCGGGGCCCCGCATCCGCATTCCGGTCCCTGACTAAGGTGAACCCATGAGCAGCGCAGCTTCCCGCCCCACGGCCGGCCCCTTCGACCGCGGTCACACCGATGACCTCATGTCCTTCCTGGCGGCCTCGCCGTCGGCGTACCACGCGGTGGCGAGCGCCGCCGGGCGGTTGGAGAAGGCCGGTTTCCGCCGCGTCGAGGAGACCGCCGAGTGGGACGGCACGAGCGGCGGGAAGTACGTGATCCGCGGCGGCGCGATCATCGCCTGGTACGTGCCGGAGGGCGCGGCCGCCCACACCCCGTACCGCGTCGTCGGCGCCCACACCGACTCCCCCAACCTGCGCGTCAAGCCCCGCCCCGACATGGGCGCCCAGGGCTGGCGTCAGGTCGCCGTCGAGATCTACGGCGGGACCCTCCTCAACACCTGGCTCGACCGCGACCTCGGCCTCGCCGGCCGTCTCACCCTCCGCGACGGCAGCCACCACCTCGTCAACGTGGACCGGCCGCTGCTGCGCGTCCCGCAGCTCGCCATCCACCTCGACCGCCAGGCCAACGACGGCCTGAAGCTGGAGCGCCAGCGCCACATGCAGCCCGTCTGGGGCCTGGGCAAGGTCCACGAGGGCGACCTGATCTCGTTCGTCGCCGCCGAGGCCGGCGTCGACGCCGAGGACGTCACCGGCTGGGACCTCATGGTCCATCCCGTCGAGGCGCCCGCCTACCTCGGCCGCGACCGCGAGCTCCTCGCCGGACCGCGCATGGACAACCTCCTCTCCGTGCACGCCGCCGTCGCCGCGCTCGGCTCCCTCGCGGGCCGCGACGACCTGCCGTACATCCCGGTCATCGCCGCCTTCGACCACGAGGAGAACGGCTCCGAGGCCGACACCGGCGCCCAGGGCCCGCTCCTCGGCAACGTCCTGGAGCGCTCGGTCTACGCCCGCGGCGGCTCCTACGAGGACCGCGCCCGCGCCTTCGCCGGCACGATCTGCCTCTCCTCCGACACGGGCCACGCCGTGCACCCCAACTACGCGGAGCGCCACGACCCGACGCACCACCCGCGCGTCAACGGCGGCCCGATCCTCAAGGTGAACGTCAACCAGCGGTACGCCACCGACGGCAGCGGCCAGGCCGTCTTCACCGCCGCCTGCGAGAAGGCGGGGGTGCCCTGGCAGTCCTTCGTCTCCAACAACGACATGCCCTGCGGCACCACGATCGGCCCGATCACCGCCGCCCGTCACGGCATCAAGACCGTCGACATCGGCGTCGCGATCCTCTCGATGCACAGTGCCCGCGAACTCTGCGGCTCCGACGACCCGTACCTCCTGGCGAACGCGCTCGTCGCCTTCCTGGAGGGCTGAGAAAGCGGAAGGGGCCGCCTGTTCCTCTGGAGGAACAGGCGGCCCCTTCTGCTTCCCGGAGACGTCCCGGGTACGTCCGGCGGTCAGTCGTCCATGCCCGCGAGGATCAGCGGCAGACGGGCGGTGCCCGCCTCCGTGACCTTCAGCGGAACGCCCCAGTCCTGCTGGTGGACGTGGCAGGCCGGGTACTCGTTGTCCGGGTCGTCGTCGCAGGACGCCGCCATCGCGGAGACATGCAGGACGCCCTCCGTGATCTCCGGGTTCAGGTCGAGCTCCCGGAAGAGGTCCGTGCCCGTGCCCTCGCCGCCGAGCAGCAGCTCCGGCGGGGTCGAGGAGACCAGGAGCCGGGTCGCGGGGCCGTACCGGTCGTCCTGCTTCTGTCCGGTCGGGGCCTGGAAGACGACGTCGAGGCGGAGACGGCCGGGGGCGACCTCGGTGGCCTCGCGCCGCGTGCGGTGGGCGACCGCCTCGACCTGGACGGCCTCCTCGGGCAGCCGCAGCCGGGTCAGCCGGTGCCGGGCGGACTCGACGACGACGATGTCGCCGTCGACGAGCACGGCGTCGCTCGGCTCGCGCAGATCGGTCGCGAGGGTCGTCACCTCGCCGGTGGCGGGGTCGTAGCGGCGCAGAGCGTGGTTGTACGTGTCGCTGACGGCGACCGAGCCGTCGGGGAGCGCGGTCACGCCCAGCGGGTGCTGGAACAGGGCCTGGCCGGCGGCGCCGTCGCGGTGGCCGAAGTCGAAGAGGCCGGTGCCGACGGCCGTGTGCACGATCCGCTCGGTGTCGATCCAGCGCACGGCACTGTTCTCGGAGTCGGCGATCCACAGCCGGTCCTCGGTGGCGGCGAGCCCGGACGGCTGCGCGAACCAGGCCTCGGCGGCGGGGCCGTCGACGAGGCCCTCGTTCGTCGTCCCGGCCGCGACCTCGACGGTCCCGCTCTCGGGGTCGTACGTCCACAGCTGGTGGACGCCGGCCATGGCGATCCACACCCTGCCCTGCCACCAGGCCACGTCCCACGGCGAGGACAGGTCGACCTCCAGGGCCGGCCCGGAGGTGGGCGAACCCTGCCACCACTGCTTCCCGGTACCGGCGACCCGCTCGATCTCCCCGGTGGCCGGGTCGAGGACGCGCAGGGCGTGGTTCACGGTGTCGGCGACGACGACCTTGCCGTCGGGCAGCAGGGCGAGCCCCTGCGGCTCCCGGAAGACGCCCTCCCCGATCCGCCGCACCACGGTCTCGCCGTCCGGCGCGAGCTCGACGAGCTGGTGCCGGGTGGTGTCGGAGACGAGGAGGTTCCCGGAGGGCAGCAGGATCGCCTTGCCGGGGAACCGCAGGTCGGTGGCGACGGGCTCCGGCGGCACGTACGGCCCGTCCCCGCGCCGCAGCGTCCCCTTGGCCTCGTGCTCGGCCTCCAGCTCCTCGACGAGCGTCCGGATCGCGTTGGCGTGCCCCTCACCGGCGTGCTGGGCGACGACGTACCCCTCGGGGTCGATCACGACGAGCGTCGGCCAGGCCCGGACGGCGTACTGCTTCCAGGTCGCGAGCTCCGGGTCGTCGAGCACGGGGTGGTGCACCTCGTACCGCTCGACGGCGTCGACGACGGCCTGGTGCTCGGCCTCGTGCACGAACTTCGGCGAGTGCACCCCCACGATCACCAGGGTGTCGCGGTGCTTCTCCTCCAGGTCCCGGAGCTCGTCGAGGACGTGCAGGCAGTTCACACAGCAGAAGGTCCAAAAATCAACAACAACGCACTTACCTCGCAGGTCGGCAAGGGTGAGCTCTTTACCTCCAGTGTTGAGCCAGCCGCCCTTGCCGATCAACTCGGGGGCACGGACACGGGCACGTCGGCGGGGCTCGGGCGCGGGGGCGGGCGCCGGGGCGGCATCGTTCATGCTTCAAGCTTGCCATTCGCGCTGCGTGAGCCGCGTGAGAAGAGACAGGGCGGGGCAGGCATATCCGCGTGAAATATCTCGTACGGGACAAGATCTTCGCGATCGGCGACGACTACTGGATCGAGGACGAGCAGGGCCGCCACGCCTTCCTCGTCGACGGCAAGGCCATGCGGCTGCGCGACACCCTGGAGCTCAAGGACCCCGACGGGCAGGTCCTGATCACCCTGCGCCAGAAGATGCTCAGCCTGCGGGACGCGATGACGATCGAGCGGGACGACCGCCCCCTCGCGAGCGTCCGCCGCAAGCGGCTCTCGCTGCTGCGCAACCACTACCGGGTGACCCTCGTCGAGGGGACCGAACTGGACGTCAGCGGCCGGATCCTGGACCGGGAGTTCACCGTCGAGTACGACGGCGAACTCCTCGCCCACATCTCCCGGCAGTGGTTCCACGTCCGCGAGACGTACGCCGTGAACGTGGTCCGCGAGGACGCGGACGCGGCCCTGCTCGTCGCGGTGGCGGTGTGCGTGATCCGGATGGCCGAGCGGGAGGACTGAACCGGCCTTCAGGAGGACTTCGTCAAGGCCTGCTCCAGGTCCGCCCACAGGTCCTCGACGTGCTCGATGCCGACCGAGATCCTGACCGTGCCCGGGCCGATCCCGGCCGCCGCCAGGGCCTCCGCGTCGAGCTGGTGGTGCGACGTGGAGGCCGGGTGCATCACCAGGGTCTTCACGTCGCCCAGGGAGACGCTCAGCGAGGCCACCCGTACCGCCTCGACGAAGGTACGGCCCGCCTCCCGGCCGCCCACGAGGTCCACCGACACGACCCCGCCGCCCCCGTCGGGCAGCAGCCGCTCGGCGATCGCCCGGTCCGGGTGGCTCGCGAGGGCGGGGTGGCGGACGCCCGCGACCGCCGGGTGCGCCTCCAGCCGGGCGCCGAGCTCGGCCGCGTTCGCGCACTGGCGCGCGATCCGCAGCGACAGGGTCTGCATGCCGCGCAGGGTGAGCCAGGCGGCGAACGGGTCGGTGGACGCGCCCTGTTCGACGGTGTGGTGGCGGACACGGCGGAACAGCTCCGGGTCCTTGAAGACGGCGACGCCGCCGAGGACGTCCGCGTGCCCCGCGAGGTACTTGGTGGCGGAGTGGATGACGATGTCGGCGCCGTGGTGGAGGGGCCGGCAGAGCAGCGGGGAGGCGAAGGTGTTGTCGACGACGACCGGTACCCCCGCCTCGCCGGCGACGGCGGCGAGCGCGGGCAGGTCGGAGACCCGGGTGGTCGGGTTGGCGATGGTCTCCAGGTAGAGGAGACGGGTCTCGGGACGCAGGGCGGCCCGCACCTCCTCCGGGTCCGTGCCGGAGACGTAGGTGACGTCGACGCCCCAGCGCGTGGCCAGGTCGGTGAGAACCGCGTACGTACCGCCGTACAGGCAGGTCTGGGCGACGACATGGCCCCCGCTGCCGAGCAGGCCGTGGAGGACGCCGCTGACGGCGCCCATGCCGGAGGCGAAGGAGAGGCCGGCGGCGCCGCCTTCGAGGCGGGCCACGGCGTCCTCCAGGGTGCGGACGGTGGGGTTGCCGTGGCGGCTGTACATGAACGCGTCGGTGGAGGTGAAGGCCTCGGCGAGGGCGTCGGCCGAGTCGAAGGCGAAGACGTGGCCCTGGTGGAGCGGGACACCGAGCGGCCTGCTGCCCCGGATCTCGACGTGCGGCGGGTGGACGGCGAGGGTCTCGGAGCGAAGCGTCTCGGGACGGGACGCACCTGAGAGGGAAGGGGACGTGGCGGCGGAGTCGGCGTGGCTCATGCGCCCAGTCTGTGGACCCGGCGTTTGCCTTCCCAGGGCCAATCCCGGCAGATTGGTTCGGTAATGGAGCCAATCGACACGTCCGCTGACACCCTGGGTGCGCTGGTCGCGCGCCTCGGCCGCTGGTCGGCCGGGCGCGGCCCGCTCCACCTGCTGCTCGCCGCCCGGCTGCGACAGCTGATCGACGAGGGCGCGCTGCCGCCCGGCGCGCTCCTTCCGCCGGACCGACGGCTCGCGACGGCCCTCGCCGTGGGCCGTACGACGGTGGTCGCCGCGTACGACACCCTGCGCCAGGAGGCGCGGCTGGTACGGCGGCAGGGCAGCGGGACCCGGGTCGCCCCGGCCGCGCTGGCCGCTCCGGCATCCGAGGCGCCCCGCGTGGCGGAGACGTCGAACCCGCTCTTCCTGCACCTCCTGGAGGCGCCGGACGACGTGATCCTGCTGAGCTGCGCCGCGCCCGCGCAGCCGCCGCCCGAGCTGGCGGAGGCGTACCGCTCCCTCGTCCTGCCCGACGCCGACCTCGGCTACCACCCGGCCGGGCTCGGGGCGCTGCGGACGGCGGTCGCCGGGCGGTACGCGGCGCGGGGCGTGCCGACCGGGCCGGAGCAGATCCTGGTCACCACCGGCGCCCAGCAGGCGCTCTCGCTGCTCACCCGGCTGCTGCTCGCCCCCGGCGACGGGGTGCTGGTGGAGGCGCCGACGTATCCGGGGGCGCTCGACCTGTTCCGGGAGGCGGCGGCCGTACCGCTGCCGGTGGCGGTCGGGCCCGACGGCGTGGACGTGGCGGAGGCGGTACGGGTGATGGAGCGTCACCGTCCGGCGCTGGCCTATGTCGTGGCCCGTTTCCAGAACCCGACCGGGACCGTCCTGCCGCCGCTCGCCGGCCGCCGGCTCGTCGAGGCGGCGAACGCGCTGGGCGTGCCGCTCGTGGACGACGAGGTCCTCGCCGACCTGGCGTTCGACACCGGGCCCCAGGAGCCCTCCCTCTCCTCCTACGGCGACGTGATCGCGGTCGGCTCGCTGAGCAAGGTCGTGTGGGGCGGGCTGCGGATCGGCTGGGTCCGGGGCCCGGCGCCGCTGATCGCCCGCCTCGCGCGGCTCAAGGCCCTCCACGACCTCGGCAGCGACCTGCCGTCCCAACTCGCCGCGACCCGCCTCCTCGACGGCTTCGGCCCGGTCCTGGCGGCCCGCACGGCGGCGGTACGAGCGGGCCACGACCACCTCCGGGCCGAGCTCGCCCGCCTCCTGCCCTCCTGGTCCTGCGCACCGGCGACGGGCGGCCAGACCCTGTGGGTACGGCTCCCGCACGGCGACGGCGTGTCCTTCGCCCAACTCGCCCTCCGCCACGGGGTGGCCGTCCTCCCGGGCGCCACGACCGACGCCCTCGGCGGCAGCCTCCGTCACCTCAGGCTCCACTTCCAGGCGCCGCCCGAGGTCCTCACGGAGGCGGTACGGAGGCTGGCGGCGGCCTGGGCGGAGTACACCCCGGGCCCGGAGCCGGAGCGCGCCTCCCTCCATGCGATCGTCGTCTGACGACCGAAGGAACCTCGGGGAGGCACCATGCACACCGCCGTCACGCCGTTCGCGCTGCGCCCGTGGCGCGAGGGCAAGGGGTACGAGCGGCGGGCCGGATGGCGGGGTGTGTCCACCGAGTTCGGCGAGATCACCGTGGAGGCCCCGCTGCGGCAGACCGTGCCGGAGGTGGTGGTCTCCGAGCTGCGGGGCGGGCTGCTCCCGCCGGTCTCGTACGAGACGCGGGGCATCCACACCGAGACGATCCGGCTGCCGACCCTGAACCGCGCGACCCTCCGCGTCGGCGACGCCCACGTCCACACGACCCGCAACAGGATCGGCGCGACGGCCCGTCAGCGGGCGCTCCGGCTGCGGTACGGCGGCGACCACTACCGGCTGTGGGCGCGGGACCGGCGCTCCTGGACGCTGGAGCGCGCGGCGGACGCCGAGGACCCGGGGGTCACGGTGTCGGTGCGCGGGGCGGGGTGGGGGAGCCGACGGCGGCTCGACGTCACGGTGGCGGGCCGGGCGGCCGCGGCGGACCTGTCCCTGGCGCTGATCTTCGCGGGGGTGGACCGCGCGGCGCTCACCCGGGGCGGGGCGGTCCGCGCGGGCTTCTCCCGGGTCACGCAGCTGTGGGCGGAGGCGCAGGCCTAGGGGGACGTCCGGTAGCCGGATGGTCCGCTGCCGGGTGGTCCGCTGCCGGGTGGTCCGCTGCCGGGTGGTCCCGCCGGGCGGGAGGGGGGACGCTGGAGGTGAGCGCGTCCGGGTGTCGAGGGCGTACCGAATGGAGCGCCTGCCCGGCCGGAAAGGCCGCGTCATGCGCATGCTGCTGAAGGTTCAGATGGACACCGCGTCCTCCAACGAGGCCATCAAGCAGGGCAATCTGCAGAAGATCATGGAGACGGCGATGGAGCAGATCCGCCCCGAGGCGGCCTACTTCGGCGCCGAGGACGGCTGTCGGACCGCCTACATCTTCTTCGACCTGGCCGACCCGTCCCTCATGCCGAAGATCTCGGAGCCCTTCTTCCTCCAACTCGGCGCCAAGATCTCCTACAGGCCGGTCATGAACCGGGAGGACCTGGCCAAGGGCCTCGCCGCGCTCATGACCAGCAGCTGACCTCCGGGAAGCCCGCCTCGCGGCAGCCGACCTCCCGGAAGCTGACCTCCCGGAAGCCGGCCTCCCAGCAGCCTCGCGGCAGCCGGCCTCCCGGAAGCCCCGCTCCCGGCCGCTCAGGGGCGGCGGACGCGCGGCGCCGCCACGCCCAGGACCCGGTCCTTCAGCGCCGGGAACTGTTCCCGGGTCTCCGTCACCTTCGCCGGGTCGAGGACGACCCGCAGGGTCTCCTCGTCCGGGCCGGCCTCCGCGAGGACCTCGCCCCAGGGGTCGACGACGATCGAGTGCCCGGCCTGTTCGACGCCCGCGTGGGTGCCGGCGGTGCCGCAGGCGAGGACGTACGCCTGGTTCTCGACCGCCCGCGCCTGGGCGAGGAGCGTCCAGTGCGCGCGGCGGCGCGCGGGCCAGCCGGCCGGGACGACGAACGCCTGGGCGCCCGCGTCGACGAGGCCGCGGAAGAGCTCGGGGAAGCGCAGGTCGTAGCAGGTGCCGACGCCGAGGGTGAGGTGCGGCAGGTCGACGGTGACCAGGTCCTCCCCGGCGGCCATCAGCACCGCCTCGCCCTTGTCGAAACCGAAGCGGTGGATCTTCCGGTAGGAGGCGGCGAGTTCACCGTCCGGGGAGAGGACGAGCGAGGTGTTGTAGAGGGCGCCGCCCTCCGCCTCGACGAAGGAGCCGGCGTGCAGCCAGACCCCGGCGTCCCGCGCGGCCGCCGCCATCGCCTGGTGCGTCGGTCCGTTCAGCGGCTCGGACTCGGCCGCGAACGACTCGTACGCGAAGGCCCCCATGGGCCACAACTCCGGGAGGACGACCAGGTCGGCGTGGCCGGATTCCTCCCGTACGAGACGTGCCACGCGGGCACGTCGGGCGTCGACCGGTTCGTCCGGGTCTACCGCGATCTGGATCAGCGAGGCGCGCACACTACCACCGTCCTGGCATTCGAGCCGTCAACACCGGCCTACGATCGTCACACGAAAGCACTGCCGGGGTGCCTCCGGGCAGCGTAACTTAGCGTCCGAGCCGCCCACCCAGTCGTGTTTTCAGCCCGCGCACCGAAGAACCGCCGAGGGGTCCCGTGACCGTCCATCCCAGCCTCCAGAACTACGCCGACGCCTGGACCCATTCCATCGAGGCGATAGCCGAGCTGGTGCAGCCGCTCGCGGAGGGCGAATGGAACCGGCCGACCCCGTGCATCGGCTGGTCGGTGCGGGACATCGTCTCCCATGTCATCGGCGTGGAGACGGAGATGCTCGGCGACCCCCGGCCGATCCACTCCCTGCCGCGCGATCTGTACCACGTACGCAGTGACTTCGCCCGCTACATGGAGGTCCAGGTCGATGTGCGGCGGCACCACACCGCGCCGGAGATGACCTCCGAGCTGGAGTACATCCTCATCCGCCGGGCACGGCAGCTCCGCAACGAGAACCGCTCCCCCGAGCACCTGATCCGCGCCCCCCTCGGCGCCGAGCAGACGCTCGAACTGGCCTACCGGCTGCGCGCCTTCGACGTGTGGGTACACGAGCAGGACCTGCGGACCGCGCTGGGTGTGCCGGGCAACCTGGACTCGGCCGGTGCGCACGTCACCCGGGACGTGCTCCTGGCGGCGCTGCCGAAGGTGGTCGCCAAGGACGCCGGGGCGCCCCCGTCCTCGGCGGTGGTGCTCGACGTGACCGGTCCGGTGGAGTTCCTGCGGACGGTACGGGTCGACGCGGAGGGCCGGGGGACGGTCGACGGAGCGCCCTCGCTGGGCCCCGCGGTGACGATCGCGACGGACTGGGAGACGTTCGTCCGGCTCGCCTGCGGCCGCGTCCGGCCGGCGGACGTCGCCGACCGGGTCAAGACGGAGGGCGACGCGGAGCTGGCGCGGGCCATCCTCGACAACTTCGCGGTGACGCCCCGCTAGGGCCTGTCTGACAATTCGCGTCGGATCAGGCCGGGTCGTTCGGTGCGTGCGGTCGGCGTGCGGTCGGGACGTCCTCGTAGCGGGCTACGTGGGCGTTTCGGCCGTGCGTCGAGCGTGCGTGCCGGGCGGGCCGGACCCGGCGGGAATTGTCAGACAGGCCCTAGGGGCGCCCTGACGAACCCGGTGTCCCGGCCGGGCCCGGCGTGATCCGCAGGACCGCGCCCGGCTCTACACCGGTACGTGCACGGCCTCCACGCGGCTCGCGACGAGCCGTTCCCGCTCCCTGCGGTGGGTGCGGGCCTTGAGGCGCAGGATCTGCACGACGCCCAGGGCCTCCAGGACGAAGACGGACGAGAACGCGATCCGGTAGTTGTCCCCGGTCGCGTCGAGCAGCACGCCGACGGCGAGCAGCGTCGTCATCGAGGCGACGAAACCGCCCATGTTGACGATGCCCGAGGCGGTGCCCTGACGCTCCGGCGGATTGGCCGGGCGCGCGAAGTCGAAGCCGATCATCGAGGCCGGTCCGCAGGCCCCGAGGACCAGGCAGAGGGTGATCAGCAGCCACATCGGGGCGTGGTCGCCGGGGTACGCGAGCGTGGCGGCCCACAGCAGGGCGGTGGCCGCGACCGTACCGAGGGCGAGCGGGGCGCGGGCCGTGTGGTGGCGGGCGATGATCTGCCCGTACGCGAGGCCGATGACCATGTTGGAGAGCACGACCAGGGTCAGCAGCTCGCCTGCGGTGCCCCGGGACAGGCCCTGCGCCTCGACGAGGTACGGCAGCCCCCACAGCAGCAGGAACACCATGGCCGGGAACTGCGTCGTGAAGTGGACCCACATGCCGAGCCGGGTGCCGGGCTCCCGCCACGACTCGGCGATCTGGCGGCGGACGAAGGCGGCGCCCGCGTGCCGGGCGGGCTCGGGCTCGTACCCCTCGGGGTGGTCCTTGAGGAAGAGCAGCAGCAGGACGAGGACGACGACGCCCGCGAGCGAGCTGCCGACGAAGGTGGTCGTCCAGCCGAGGCCGTGCAGGGCGCGGGCGATGAAGACGGTCGAGACGAGGTTGCCGGCCATGCCGAAGAGGGCGGCGACCTGGCCGATGAGCGGGCCGCGGCGGGCGGGGAACCAGCGGGTGCCGAGCCGCAGGACGCTGATGAAGGTCATGGCGTCGCCGCAGCCGAGGAGGGCGCGGGAGGCGAGCGCCGTGCCGTAGGTGGGCGAGAGCGCGAAGCCGAGCTGGCCGAGGGTGAAGAGCAGGACCCCGAGGGCCAGGACCTTCTTGGTGCCGAGCCGGTCGACCATGAGGCCGACGGGTATCTGCATGCCCGCGTAGACGAGCAGCTGGAGGATGGAGAAGGTGGAGAGCGCGGAGGCGTTGACGTCGAAGCGGTCGGCGGCGTCGAGGCCGGCGACGCCCAGGGACGTACGGAAGATGACGGCGACGAAGTAGACGGCGACGCCGACGCCCCAGACGAGGGCGGCGCGGCGGCCGCCGGGCGGATCGCCGGGGAGGGTGACGGCGGAGCCGTACCCGTTCCGGCTGCCACGCTCCCTTCGGCCGCCCTTGGCCTTCCGGTTGTCGCGGCTCATCGGTCCTCACCCCTGACCAGGATCTTGACCCAGCTCAGGTGCTGGCGGACGCAGCGGGCCGCGCCCTCCACGTCGCCCTCGCGGATCCGGTCGAGGATCTCGGCGTGCTCGGTGATGTTCTTGGCGATCCGGTCGGGCTGGGACTGCATCACGGCGACGCCCATACGGAGCTGGCGGTCGCGGAGCTGGTCGTAGAGGCGGGCGAGGATCTGGTTGCCGGCGTAGCGGACGATCTCGGCGTGGAAGCAGCGGTCGGTGGCGGCGACCTCGGCGAGGTCCCCGGCCTCCGCGCGCCGCTTCTGCTCCTCCAGGAGCTCTTCGAGCCGCTCGATCAGTCCGGCGGGCGCGGGCACGGCCCGGCGTACGGCGAACTCCTCGACGAGCAGCCGGGTCTCGACGACGTCGGCGATCTCCTGGGCGGAGACGGCGAGGACGAGGGCGCCCTTCTTCGGATAGAGCTTGAGCAGTCCTTCCATCTCCAGCTTGAGCAGGGCCTCTCGGACGGGGGTCCGTGACACCCCCACCGCCAGTGCGAGCTCCCCCTCGGTGAGGAGGGTGCCGCCTTCGTAACGACGGTCGAGCACCGCCTGCTTGACGTGCATGTAGACGCGGTCTGCGGCTGGGGGTGCGGATGCCATGCGCACAGCTTAGATACAACAGAGGTGCAACAGGAGCCACCATCCAGGATGCGGACGGAGGCCGATGCCCTCCGCGGACGGAGGTCGATGCCCTCTACGCAAACATCCGGTGGCGGCAGAAGCCACCACCGGATGTTTCACGTGAAACGGGCGAACCCGCTCGCTCTACCCGGGCGATCAGGCCCAGGTGATGAGCCGCTTCGGCTGCTCCAGGATCGCCGCGATGTCCGCGAGGAACTTCGAGCCGAGCTCACCGTCGACCAGGCGGTGGTCGAAGGAGAGCGCGAGCGTGGTGACCTGGCGCGGCTTCACCTTGCCCTTGTGGACCCACGGCTGGAGCTTGATCGCACCGACCGCGAGGATCGCGGCCTCGCCCGGGTTCAGGATCGGCGTACCGGTGTCGACGCCGAAGACGCCGACGTTGGTGATGGTGAAGGTGCCGCCCTGCATCGCCGCCGGAGTCGTCTTGCCCTCGCGGGCGGTGGCGACCAGCTCGCTGAGGGACTTCGACAGCTCGGGCAGGGCCTGGGCGTGCGCGTCCTTGATGTTCGGCACGATCAGACCGCGCGGGGTGGCCGCGGCGATGCCCAGGTTCACGTACCGCTTGAGCACGATCTCCTGCGCCGCCTCGTCCCAGGCCGCGTTGATGTCCGGGTTGCGCTTGACCGCGACCAGCACGGCCTTGGCGATGAGGAGCAGCGGGTTGACCCGCAGGCCCGCCATGTCCTTGTCGGACTTCAGCTCCTCGACCAGCTTCATCGTCCGCGTGATGTCGAAGGTCACGAACTCGGTGACGTGCGGCGCGGTGAACGCCGAACCCACCATCGCCGCCGCCGTCGCCTTCCGCACACCCTTGATGGGGATACGGGTCTCCCGCGCCTCCGACGACACCTCGGCCGTCGCGGCCGGGGCCGGAGCCTGGACCGGGACCGGCACCTGAGCCGGGGCGGCCACGGGGGCCGGGGCCTCGACGACCGGCGCGGGAGCGGGAGCCGCCGCCGCGTGGACGTCCTCACGGGTGATGATGCCGTCCGGGCCGGTCGGGGTGACCGTCGCCAGGTCGACGCCGAGGTCCTTGGCGAGCTTCCGGACCGGCGGCTTGGCCAGCGGCCGGGCCGCGGCCGGACCGTGGCCGTTGAGCTGCTCCGGTACGGAGACGACGGCGGGAGCCTCGGGAGCGGCCGTCACCGTCGACGACGTCTTGCGCTGGCGGCGCTTGGTGGAGCTCGCGGCCACGCCGTAACCGACGAGGACGGGCTGGCGCCCCTTGGGCTCCTCCTCCTCGGCCACCGGGGCGGCGGGGGCCGCCACCACCGGGGCGGCCTCGGCCACCGGCGCCTCGACGGCGGGCGCGTCTCCGCCGCCCACGTTCACCGAGATGATGACCTGGCCGACGTCGACCGTCGTCCCCTCGGGGAAGTGCAGCGCGTGGACCGTGCCGTCGAACGGGATCGGCAGCTCGACGGCGGCCTTGGCCGTCTCGACCTCGATCACGACCTGGCCGTCGGTGACGGTGTCACCGGGCTGGACGTACCACTTGAGGATCTCGGCCTCGGTGAGGCCCTCGCCCACATCGGGCATCTTGAATTCGCGGATCGTCACGGTGCTCTCCTCAGTACGCCAGCGAGCGGTCGACGGCGTCGAGCACGCGGTCCAGGCCCGGCAGGTACTCCTCCTCCAGGCGCGCCGGCGGGTACGGCGCGTGGTAGCCGCCGACCCGCAGGACGGGGGCCTCCAGGTGGTAGAAGCAGCGCTCGGTGATCCGGGCGGCGATCTCGGCGCCGGAGCCGAAGAACACCGGCGCCTCGTGGACGACGACCAGGCGGCGGGTCTTCTCGACCGAGGCCTGAATGGTGTCGAAGTCGAGCGGGGAGATCGAGCGGAGGTCCACGACCTCGATCGACTTGCCCTCCTCGGCGGCGGCCTCGGCCACCTCCAGGCAGGTCTTCACCATCGGGCCGTAGGCCAGCAGGGTGAGGTCCGTGCCCTCGCGGGCGACCCGGGCCTTGTGCAGCTCGCCGGGGATGGCCTCGGTGTCGACCTCGCCCTTGTCCCAGTAGCGGCGCTTGGGCTCGAAGAAGATGACCGGGTCATCGCTCTGGATCGCCTGCTGGAGCATCCAGTAGGCGTCGGAGGAGTTCGCCGGGGTGACGACCTTGAGGCCCGCGACGTGCGCGAAGAGCGACTCGGGGGACTCGGAGTGGTGCTCGACGGCACCGATGCCGCCGCCGTACGGGATGCGGATGACGACCGGCATCTTCACGGCGCCGAGCGAACGGGCCCGGATCTTCGCCAGCTGGGTGACGATCTGGTCGTACGCCGGGAAGACGAAACCGTCGAACTGGATCTCCACGACCGGCCGGTAGCCGCGCAGCGCGAGGCCGATCGCGGTGCCGACGATGCCGGACTCGGCGAGCGGGGTGTCGATGACACGGTCCTCGCCGAAGTCCTTCTGCAGACCTTCGGTGATCCGGAAGACACCGCCGAGCTTGCCGACGTCCAGGCCCATGATGAGGACCTTGGGGTCGGTCTCCAGCGCCTTGCGCAGCGACTCGTTGAGCGCCTTCGCGAGGGGAAGCTTCTGAACAGCCATGATTACTCGGCCTCTCCGTTCGCGAAGGACGCCTGGTAGGCGGCGAACTCCGCGCGCTCCTCGTCGACGAGCGCGTGCCCGTCCGCGTACACGTTGTCGAAGATCGCCATGTGCTCCGGGACGGGCATGGCGCGCACGACCTCGCGGACCTGCTTGCCGAGGGCCTCGCTCTCCGCCTCCAGCTCCTCGAAGAAGGCCGCGTCGGCGTGGCCCTCGTTCTCCATGTACGTCTTGAGGCGCTGGATCGGGTCCTTCGCCTCCCAGGCCTCGCGCTCCTCGTCCCGGCGGTACTTCGTCGGGTCGTCGGAGGTGGTGTGGGCGGCCATGCGGTAGGTGAACGCCTCGATGAGCGTCGGGCCCTCGCCGCGGCGGGCGCGCTCGAGCGCCCAGCGGGTGACCGCCAGGCAGGCGAGGACGTCGTTGCCGTCGACGCGGACGCCGGGGAAGCCGAAGCCGGCGGCACGCTGGTAGAGCGGGACGCGGCTCTGCTTCTCGGTGGGCTCGGAAATGGCCCACTGGTTGTTCTGGCAGAAGAACACGACCGGGGCGTTGTAGACCGCGGAGAACACGAACGCCTCGTTCACGTCGCCCTGGCTGGAGGCGCCGTCACCGAAGTACGCGAGCACGGCGGAATCCGCGCCGTCCTTGGCGATACCCATGGCATAGCCCGTGGCGTGCAGGGTCTGCGAGCCGAGGACGATCGTGTACAGGTGGAAATTGTTGGTGCTGGGATCCCAGCCACCGTGGTTCACACCGCGGAACATTCCCAGCAGGTTCGTGGGGTCGACCCCGCGCACCCAGGCGACACCGTGCTCGCGGTAGGTGGGGAAGACGTAGTCGTCGTCCCGCAGGGCGCGGCCCGAACCGATCTGCGCGGCTTCCTGGCCGAGCAGCGAGGCCCACAGGCCCAGCTCGCCCTGGCGCTGGAGGGACGTCGCCTCGGCGTCGAAACGACGGGTGAGGACCATGTCGCGGTAGAGACCGCGCAGTTCCTCGGCGCTGAGGTCGATGTCGTAGTCGGGGTGCTGGACGCGCTCTCCCTCGGGCGTCAGCAGCTGGACGAGCTCGGGCTCGGTCACGTTCGCCTCCGCGCGCGTGCTCGTCTTCTTGGTGGTGCTCGTGCGCGCGCTTGCGGTGCGCTTGGCGCCGCTGCTGCGCGTCGTCTTGCGCGCGGCAGTGCTTTCCACGGTCACGTGCGTGCTCCTCCGTCGGTCCGGCCACCGGGTTCGCCGATAAGCCAGTGCGGCTCTCCGCCTTATCCGTACCCTTCGCACGGGGTGGGTGCGACGCGGCCGGGGTCGGGCGTGACAGGTATCCCGGCGAGCGCCCTGTCTTAGGCACGTTACCCACAGCGCAGCAATCCCGCGAAACACCACTTGACCTGCGATTTTGCTTGGATTTCCAAGTAAATCGAGAAAAGCGGGAACAGCGGCTGGTCAACGCGTCGGCAGCGGCCAGACGGGCCGCCGGAACACCCGGCACGTTATCCCGCGCACCCCGGGCGCGGGAAGAGCCAATATGTGAGACTGACTGGGTGCGCGAAGAGGGAAAAATCCGGGTATTTCTGCTGGACGACCATGAAGTCGTCCGGCGCGGCGTCCACGAGCTGCTCTCCGTGGAAGACGACATCGAGGTGGTCGGAGAGGCCGGGACGGCGGCGGATGCGCTGGTCAGGATCCCTGCGACCCGTCCGGACGTCGCCGTGCTCGACGTCCGGCTGCCGGACGGCAGCGGTGTGGAGGTGTGCCGAGAGATCCGTTCGCAGGACGAGGACATCAAATGTCTGATGCTCACGTCGTACGCCGACGACGAGGCGCTCTTCGACGCGATCATGGCCGGGGCCTCGGGATACGTCCTCAAGGCCATCCGGGGCAACGAACTGCTGAACGCGGTGCGTGACGTGGCGGCCGGCAAGTCGCTGCTCGACCCGGTGGCGACGGCCCGCGTCCTGGAGCGGCTGCGCGACGGCAACAACCCGAAGGGTGACGACAAGCTCTCCCACCTGACCGACCAGGAGCGCAGGATCCTGGACCTGATCGGCGAGGGCCTGACCAACCGGGTCATCGGCGAGCGGCTCCACCTTGCGGAGAAGACCATCAAGAACTACGTCTCCAGCCTGCTGTCGAAGCTGGGCATGGAGCGGCGCTCGCAGGCCGCGGCGTACGTGGCGAGGCTCCAGGCCGAGCGTCGCTGAGGCCCTCCCGGCCCCGGCCCGGCCCGTGCCTCACCCGTATGGACCAGCCCGGGGCCGACGGCCCGGATTCGGGACCTACGTCCCCGAGAAACCGGGGCAGGGGGCTCTTTTCCGGCACACCGCCGGTGGCGGAGAGTGGTAGCCATGTCCACCGAGGAGATCCGCGCCATCGAACTGCTCGGCCGTGTGTCGTACGGCCGGGTGGCGACGAGCATGCGAGCGATGCCGTTCGTCGCCCCCGCCCGGCACATCGTGACCGAGGGACGTGTCCTGATCCGGATGCACCGAGGTCTCGGCTACCACCGCGCGTGCAACGGCAGCGTCGTCGCGTACGGCGCGGACAACTTCAACTCCGGCTCGCAGAGGATCTGGTCCGTGCAGTTCACCGGCACCGCCGAGATCGTCGAGCCGACGGAGGAGCAGCTCACCGCGTTCGGGCCCGAGCCCCGGTCCGTCGACGACGAGCCGTTCGAACCGGTCTACCTGCGGATCGAACCGCAGTTCGTGACGGTCCACGAGCTCGACTACGCGGCCGGGCACTCCGTCGGCCACTCCGCCGGGCTCCATTCCGTGGAGCGCCACCTCCACCACGTAGCGTGATCTAACATCTGCGGAGTGCCGCGCTCATCTGTAACCCTCGCTCCGCCCGTCGGCGTCCTCCTTCGCCGCTACGCGTCCGCGGGCGAGCCCCTCTCCTGCGTACCCGTGGCCCAGGGCCTGCTGAACCGCGGCTACCGCCTCTCCACCACGCGCGGCGCCTACTTCCTCAAGCAGCACATCGACGCCCCCACCGCCGACCGCGCCACGATCGTCCGCCAGCACCGCGCGACCCAGCGCCTGCAGGCCCTCGGCCTGCCCGTGGCCCCGCCGCTCGCCGACAGCCGGGGCCGTACGGTCGCGGTCGTCGACGGCCTCTGCTACGCCCTGCACCCCTGGATCGACGGCCGCCACCGGGACGGCGCCCAGCTCTCCACCGGCGGCTCCCGGCGCCTCGGCGCCCTCCTGGGGCACGTCCACACCTGCCTGGAGCGGGTCATGGAGTCCCCGCCGCCCGGCGACGACCACCGGAGCGCCCGCCCCGAGGACACCTTCCGCGCCATCGAGGAGCTGATCCGCCTCGCCCGCGCGCACCGCCCCCACGACAGCTTCGACGCGCTCGCCGAGCACCGGCTCAGGGAGCGGCGCCGACTGCTCGCCCAGCACGCCCACCACAGGCCGCCGCCTGCCGCCACGTCCGGCTGGGTGCACGGCGACTTCCACCCGCTGAACCTGCTGTACCGGGGCGCGGAGCCCGCCGCGATCGTCGACTGGGACCGGCTCGGGGTCCGGCCCAGGGCCGAGGAGGCGGTCAGGGCGGCCGCCATCTTCTTCGTACGGCCGGGGGGTGAGCTGGCCCTGGAGAAGGTACGGGCGTACGCGTGCGCGTACCGGCGGGCGACGGGCGCCGACGGCGCCGAGCTGGCCGCGGCGGCGCACCGGGTCTGGTGGGAGCGGCTCAACGACTTCTGGACGCTGCGCTGGCGCTACCAGCTGCACGACCGAAGGGCCGACCCGCAGTTTCCCGCGGTGTCGGCCCTGGCGGTCTGGTGGACCCGTGAGTACGACGCCGTGCGTGACGCCTTCGCCGGCTGAGCGGGCGAGCCTGCGAGCAGGCGGGCAGCGGGCGAGCCGGCAAGCAGGCAGCAAGCGGACGAGCGGGCGCGAACGACGTCCGGCGGGTCAGCCGGTCGCGGTGGCGCCGCCCGTCGGCGGGTCGTCCGGGTTTCCGTCGTCGCCGGTGGGGTCGCCCGTCGGGTCGACCGGCGGAGCCGTCGTCGTCGGGTCCGTCGGCGGCGGGGTCGTCGACTCGGTCGGCGGCGGAGTCGTCGTCGGCTCGGTCGTCGGCGGCTCCGTCGTCGGCGGAGTCGTCGTCGGGGGCTCCGTCGACGGCTCGTACGACGGCGGATTCCACGGCTGCTGCGTGGCGCCTCCGGTCGACGTGTCCGGGTCCCGGGTCTGCTCCTCGGTGGTGGGCTCCTCCGAGGGGGTGGGCTCCTCGGAGGCCGTCGACGGCGAGGTGCTGACGGTCGCCGGCGGGGTCACCTTGCCGCCGTTCTTCTCGCCCGCCTTGTCGATGGCGTACACGACACCCGCGACGACCGCGATCAGCGCGAGCGCCACGAAGAGGACCAGCTTGCCGCGGCCGCCCCTGCCGCCGCCGTTCGCGCCGTACGCCACGTCCTGGCCGTAGCCGCCCGTGCCGCCGCCGTATGCGCCGACGCCCCCGTCGTCCGGGTTCATCTGCGGAAGGATCCGGCCCTGCGCGGTCTCCCCGTGCATCGGGTGACCCATCGCGGTCGTCGCGGCCATGCCGCCGACCGGCGTGTGCCCGACGTCGTGCATGTCGACAGGCCCGGTGTTCCACGTGCCGGTGTGCCCGCCCTGCTGCTGCAGCATCTGCAGGCCGTACTGGATGAGCCCGCGCATCTCCTCGGCGCTCTGGAACCGGTCGTCCGGGTCCTTCGCGAGGGAACGCATCACCAGGCCGTCGAGCTCCGGCGGAACACCGGGAGTCACCTCGGACGGCGGGATCGGCGCGTCCTGCACGTGCTGGTACACGACGGAGAGCGGGGTCTCGCCGGTGAAGGGGGGCCGCAGCGCGAGCAGTTCGTAGAGCAGGCAGCCCGTCGCGTACAGGTCGGAGCGGTGGTCGACGGCCTTGCCGAGCGCCTGCTCCGGGGAGAGGTACTGCGGGGTGCCCATGACCATGCCGGTCTGGGTCATCGTCGACTGCGCGCCGTGCAGGGCACGGGCGATGCCGAAGTCCATGACCTTCACGGCCCCGCCGTGGGTGATGATGACGTTCGCCGGCTTGATGTCACGGTGCACGATGCCGTGCTGGTGTGAGTAGGCCAGGGCCTCCAGGACACCGGAGACGATGATGAGCGCCTGCTCGGGACCCGGCGCGTCGGCGCTGATCAGCAGGTCACGGATGGTGCGGCCCTCGACCAGCTCCATCACGATGTACGGCACGGGCCGGCCGGCCACGAGGTCCTCGCCGGAGTCGTACACGGCGACGATCGCGTGGTGGTTGAGCCCGGCGACCGACTGCGCCTCACGCGTGAAGCGGGCCTTGGAGACCGGGTCCTCGGCGAGATCGGCGCGGAGGAGCTTCACCGCGACCGTACGTCCGAGGCGCACGTCCTCGGCGGCGAACACCTCGGCCATGCCGCCGCGCCCCAGACGGTGCGTCAGCCGGTATCGTCCATCGCCTACGACGCCACCGACGCCCCACGACTCCGCGGCCGCGTCCGGCACACCACCACCTGCTCCGGAATCGGGTGCCATCAGTCCTCGCCGTCGTCTGGTCGTGCCGTGTCCAGTCGTCACGCTACAGGCTCCGTACGACATCACGGTCCGCTATGGACAGGCCACCCAACCCCGGCCCCGTACGCCTGTGCAAACTCGACGGGATTCCCCGGACACTTCGGGAACGCTTCGAAGACGCGTCCTGTGCAGAGGGTCACGGAACGGGCACGCGGCTTGACGTGTCGGTGCCCTGGGGCAAACTTGGCCAGGAAATTCCGGAATTCGACGCCGCCACGCGCGCGTAGGGGGAAGCACAGATGAGCCAGGACGGCGCACAGGGCCGCTATGCGGGCGGTTCGGTAGCGGGCGGCCGGTACCAGCTGCGCGACCTCCTCGGCGAGGGTGGCATGGCGTCGGTGTACCTGGCCTACGACAGCGCGCTCGACCGCCAGGTCGCGATCAAGACGCTGCACACGGAACTCGGCCGCGAGCAGTCGTTCCGCGAGCGGTTCCGGCGCGAGGCGCAGGCCGTCGCGAAGCTTTCGCACACGAACATCGTCTCGGTCTTCGACACCGGCGAGGACACCCTCGACGGCGCCGTCATGCCGTACATCGTCATGGAGTACGTGGAGGGGCTGCCGCTCGGCTCGGTCCTCGCCGCCGACGTCCAGCAGTACGGAGCGATGCCCGCCGACAAGGCGCTCAAGGTCACGGCCGACGTGCTGGCCGCCCTGGAGGTCAGCCACGAGATGGGCCTGGTCCACCGGGACATCAAGCCGGGCAACGTGATGACGACCAAGCGCGGCGTGGTCAAGGTCATGGACTTCGGCATCGCGCGGGCCATGCAGTCCGGCGTCACGTCGATGACGCAGACCGGCATGGTCGTCGGCACCCCCCAGTACCTCTCCCCCGAGCAGGCCCTCGGGCGCGCGGTCGACGCCCGCTCCGACCTTTATTCGGTCGGCATCATGCTCTTCCAGCTGCTGACGGGCCGCCTCCCGTTCGACGCCGACTCCCCGCTGGCCATCGCCTACGCGCACGTACAGGAGGAGCCGGTCGCCCCGTCCTCCGTCAACCGCGCGGTGACGCCGGCGATGGACGCGCTCGTCGCCCGGGCCCTGCGGAAGAACCCGAACGAGCGGTTCCCGAGCGCCGCGGCCATGCGCGACGAGTGCCTGCGGGTGCTCTCCGCCGGTCAGACCGGTGCCCCGATGATCGTCCAGGGCGGTCCCGTCAGCAGCGGCTCGGGCGTCGGCTCGGCGGTCTTCCCGCCGATCGGACAGACCCCGCCGCCGGCCCCGCAGCCCGGCCCGCACGGCGTGCAGCAGCCGTACCTGCCGCCGACGCCCCAGCCCGGACCGTACGGCCCGGCGACGCCCGCGCCCGGCCCTTCGTACGGGTACCCGCAGCAGGCCCCGACGCCCGCGCCGGTCTACCAGACCGCCCCGACCCCCTCGCCGTACGCCACGGGCCCGATGCACACGTCGACCCCGGCGCCCGCTCCCCTGCCGACGGGCGGCGGCTCCCGCCGGAACATGCCCGTCCTCGTGGGCGCCGTCCTCGTCGCCCTGCTCGCGATCGGCGGCCTGGTCGTGGTCCTCACCCAGAAGGACGACCCCGGCAAGGAGGCGGGCGGCACGGGCGGCAGCACCGGCGGCACGGATCAGACCCAGACGGTGACCCCCGGCCACAAGGGTCCCGACCTGACCAAGACCATCGACGTGAAGAAGTGCACGCAGCCTTCCGAGTCGAGCGACGACCCCGCCAAGTTCGAGGTCCCCAACTTCAGCTACAAGAACATCCAGTCGGTGAAGGACTGCATCCAGGCGGCCGGGTGGAAGATCACGACCCAGACCCCGGTGGACGAGGCGACCTACGGCGAGGGCACGATCCTTGAGCAGTACCCGCCCGCCGGCGAGGACATCACCGCCGAGGACGCCGAGTTCACCTTCAAGGTCTCGACGGGCAACCCGCCTCTGTAATACGGACGGCCGGTGGGCACGATCGGCCCCTTCCCCCCGCCTACTCCCGTCGACCCCGCCCCGGATGCCGGAATTGCCCCGACATGTGACGCTGAGTCGACACCTCGGCGGCTCGGCATGGGAGGGGGTCACCCGGTGACTCCAGCACTCCGCAGGGCACGGGCGCGGGCCCTCGGCCCCGCGCTCGCCTGCACATTCGCCTGCGCGGTCGCCCTCGGTGCCGCGCCACTCGCCTCCGGGGCGGAGGCACTCGGCGGTACGCGGGCGGAGGCAGCACTCGGCGGTACGCGGGCGGAGGCGCCCGGCGGTACGCGGGCGGTGGCACCCGGCGGTACGCGGGCGGTGGCACCCACCACGCCCCCCGCGCCGCCCTCGACCCCGACGTCCGGGGTCTCCACGCCGCCGCCCGTCACGGATCCGGCGCCGTCCTCCGCGACGCCCGAGCTCCCCTCCTCCTCCGTCTCCTCCTCCTCGTCCGGCCCCGGGACCGGCTCCGCCTCGCCCGGTCGCACCGGGGGCCCCGGCACCCCCGTCCCGCCCGCGCCCGCGCCGACCGGCACCGCGCCGTCCTCCCCTGCCACGCCGAGCGCCGAGCCCACCGACGCCCCCGCCCCCAGCGACTCCGCCTCCCTCGCGGGCCGACCGGCCGGGGAGGGGCGGCCGCGGCCCGGGCGCTCCGAGACGCCCACCGCGTCGCCGACCACCGCCACGCCGTCGCCCGGCCCCTCCCGTACCAACTCGGCAACAGACTCCCGGTCGTACGAGGCCGCCGAGGAGGAGGCCGAGGCGGTACGCGAGGAGGACGCGGTCCTGACCGAGGTGGCGCCCGCGACCCGGCCCGCCGCCGCGCCGCAGCTGGCGACCGATGCCACGCCCACCTTCGCCGACCAGCGGATTCCCGTGCTCACCCTGGGCGTGGGGCTGGCCCTGATGGGCCTCGGAATCGGGTTCCTCGGGCTCCGTATGCGCCGCCGCTGAGCCGTACGGGCCGGCAGGGGTCCCCCTTGAGTCGGACCTTCCCCTTCCGTCTCAGGACGGTTGTCCGCCGCGGCATACTCGGTATACATACTGAGTATGTCGATCCGCCACGGGCTTCTCGCCCTCCTCGAACGCGGCCCTCGGTACGGCTCCCAGCTCCGTACGGAGTTCGAGTCCCGCACCGGTTCCACCTGGCCGCTCAACGTCGGCCAGGTCTACACGACCCTGAGCCGGCTGGAGCGCGACGGCATGGTCGCGCAAGGGGGACAGGACGAGGCCGGGCACGCGCTCTACACGATCACCGACGCGGGCCTCGCCGAGCTCAGGACCTGGTTCGAGAAGCCGGTGGACCGCACCAGCCCCGCCCGTGACGAGCTGGCCATCAAGCTCGCCATGGCGGTGGGCGCGCCCTGCGTCGACATCCGCGACGTCATCCAGTCCCAGCGCCGCCACACCGTGAAGGCCATGCAGGACTACACCCGGCTCAAGGCCCAGGCGCTCGTCGCCGTCGAGCGCGGGGGAGCGCGGGAGCGGGACGACGTGGCCTGGCTGCTCGTCCTGGAGCAGCTGATCTTCCAGACCGAGGCCGAGGCCCGCTGGCTGGACCACTGCGAGGCCCGGCTGATCCGTCTGTCGTCGACGACGACGGCGGCTTCCGCATCCGCACCTGCGACGACGCCGTCCCCGGCCCGGGCCCCGGTCGACCCGCACACGACCACCCCGGCGCCGGCCGCGGGCGGGGCGCCCTGACCGGCTTCACCTCGCCCCACCCGCACCACTGCCGCACAGGCCCGCACCGCTGCCGCACAGGCCCGCACCGCTGCCGCACAGCCATATCGCTGTCGCACCACCTTCCACCGCTCGCTCCGTACCGGCCGACCGCCGCGTACGTCCAAGGGGGACCCCTCCATGTCCACACAGCAGCCCGTGCTGCAACTCCAGAACCTGGCCCGCGTCCACGGCTCGGGTGCCACCGAGGTGCACGCCCTGCGCGGCATCGACCTCGCCGTGTACCCCGGTGAACTCGTCGCCGTCATGGGCCCATCAGGCTCCGGGAAGTCCACGCTCCTCACCATCGCGGGCGGCCTGGACATCCCGACCTCCGGCCGGGTGATCGTCGAGGACACCGACATCACCACGGCGAGCGCCAAGGAGCTCGCGGCCCTGCGCCGCCGCAGCATCGGGTACGTCTTCCAGGACTACAACCTCATCCCGGCGCTCACCGCCGCCGAGAACGTCGCCCTGCCCCGCGAGCTCGACGGCACCTCCGCCCGCAAGGCGCGCGTCGAGGCCCTCGCCGCCCTGGAGGAGATGGGGCTCGGGCACCTCGCCGACCGCTTCCCCGACGAGATGTCCGGCGGCCAGCAGCAGCGCGTGGCCATCGCCCGCGCCCTCGTCGGCGACCGCCGTCTCGTCCTCGCCGACGAGCCGACCGGCGCCCTGGACTCCGAGACCGGCGAGTCCGTGCTCGCCCTGCTCCGCTCCCGCTGCGACGCGGGCGCCGCCGGCGTCCTGGTCACCCACGAGCCACGGTTCGCCGCCTGGGCCGACCGGGTCGTGTTCCTGCGGGACGGCGCGATCGTCGACCAGACCGTGCGCAGCGAGGCCGACTCCCTCCTCTCGGGCCAGGTGGCGGAGGCGTGAAGACCTGGTTCCACAGCTGGCGGGCCGCGATCCGCATCGCCCGCCGCGACGCCTGGCGCTCCAAGGGCCGCAGCTCCCTCGTCCTCGCGATGATCGCCCTGCCGATCCTCGGCGTCAGCGCCCTGGATCTGACCTACCGCAGTTCCGAACTGTCCCCCGCCGAGCAGGTGGAGAGGACGATGGGTGCGGCCGACGCGATCTTCCGGGACGCCGATTACGAGGGCGTCCCGATCCTCCAGAACCCGGTCGGCGATATCCACAGGCCGGCCAAGGACTACGAGCAGCAGCCGTGGCCGAGCGGCCCCACCGACGTCACCAAGACCTTCCCGGCGGGCTCCACGGTCCTCACGGACCGTACCGGGGCGGCCAAGCTGACCACCGCCCACGGTCTCCTCACGGCCGATGTCCGTGAGCTGAAGTCCGCCGACCCGATGACCCGCGGCATCATGACGCTCCTGTCGGGGCGTTTCCCGGAGAAGAGCGACGAGGTCATGGCGACCTCGCACTTCCTGGAGGTCAGCGGCCTGTCGGTCGGCTCGACCCTTTCCGCCCGCAACTTCGACCGTACGTATCGGATCGTCGGCTCCTACGAACTTCCCGACGCGCTCGGCGCCGACCAGGTCAACGCGGTGCCGGGGGCCTTCCTCACCCCGTACGCGAAGGCAGTCGAGAAGGCCGGTCTGGCCAGGCCCGGCACCACCGTCAGCTACCTGGTGCGAAGCTCCGGTGGTTTCACGTGGAACACGGTCCAGCAGATCAACACCAAGGGTGTGGCCGTCACCTCGCGTGCCGTCGCCCTCGACCCGCCCGCCGATTCCGAGGTGCCGCTGTACTCGAAGAGCGACTGGGGCAACTACGAGTCCAGCACGGCGGCCGACGCCGGCGCCCTCGTCGCCGTCGCGACCGTCGTCGGTCTCGCGATGCTGGAGATCTGTCTCCTCGCCGGGCCCGCCTTCGCGGTGGGCGCCCGCCGCTCGCGCCGCCAGCTCGGTCTGGTCGGGGCCAACGGCGGTGCCCGCAGCCACATCCGGGCCATCGTGCTGAGCGGCGGTCTGGTCATCGGTGTCGCGGCGGCCGTCATCGGCACCGTCCTCGCCGTGATCCTCACGCTGGTGCTGCAGCCGGTCCTCGAAGACACCATGAACCAGCGCTTCGGCGCCTTCGACGTCCGTCCCCTCGAACTGCTCGGCATCGCGCTGCTCGCCGTCCTGACCGGTCTGCTCGCCGCCATCGTCCCGGCGATCACCGCCTCCCGGCAGACCGTCCTCGCCTCGCTCACGGGCCGGCGCGGCATCCGTCGCAGCAGCCGGGTCCTGCCCCTGGTCGGTCTCGCGGCCGTCCTCGTGGGTGCCGCCATCGCGCTCTTCGGCTCCCTCGTCAGCGAGCAGTTCATCGTCGTGGCGGGCGGCTCCGCCATCGCCGAGCTCGGTGTCGTCGCCATGACCCCGGCCCTGGTGGGGCTCTTCGGGCGCACCGGACGCTGGCTGCCGCTCTCGCCGCGGCTCGCGCTGCGGGACGCCGTCCGGAACCGGGGGCGTACGGCACCCGCCGTCGCCGCCGTCCTCGCCGCCGTCGCGGGCACGGTCACCGTCTCCACCTTCATGGCCAGCAGCGAGGCGCAGAGCAGGGCCGGCTACGAGGCCCGTCTGCCGTACGGAGCGGTCTCCGCCTTCGCCCTGGAGGAGGGCGGCCGGGACGTCCCCGCGGTCCGGGAGGCGATCCAGCGCCACCTCCCCGTCGATGTCCGCGCCGACGTCGAGCGGGTCTCGGTCGGCAAGCCGGGCTGTCCCACCTGGGGCGGCGGCCCCGGCTGCGGCCGCTACGAGGTCGTGCTTCCCCTGGCGAACGAGTGCCCGCTGTACGCCACCGGCCTTCCCGGCGCCGGCGACCCCAGCGAGAAGTACACCCCCGACCAGCGACGGAAGATGATCACCGAGGACTGGCGGTGCGACTCGTCGTCCGGAGGCGGCTGGATCTCCGTCGAGGGCGGTCTGCTCGTCGGTGACGAGAAGGTCCTGCAGGTCCTCGGTGTCGACGACCCGGGTGCCGCGAAGGCCCTCGCCGAGGGCAGGATCGTCACCTTCTCCCGGGCCCAGATCGACAAGAACGGCACCATCGGGATCAAGCAGATCACCGACATCGCCGCCGCCGACAAGGCCTCCGAGAAGGGCCTGCCCGCGCCCGGGAAGGTCAGCTCCGTCCCCGCGTACCTGGTGCCCAAGGACCAGGAGTCCTACGGCGTCATCGCGCTGATGACCCCGGCCACCGCGAAGGCCGCCGGACTCTCCACCCTGCCGGCGGGTGCGTACTTCAGCACCGAGCGGTTGCCGGACAGCGAGCAGCGCCAGAAGCTCGAGGGCGAGCTCGCCAAGCTCGGCGGCAACGTCGAACTCCACGTGGAGGAAGGCTTCGTCAATGACAACAGCCTCTTCCTGATCGCGCTGGCCGTCTTCGCCGGCCTCGTCACCGTCGGCGCCGCGGGCATCGCCACCGGCCTCGCCCAGGCCGACGCCGAGGCCGACCTGAAGACGCTCGCCGCCGTGGGCGCCCCGCCCCGGGTCCGCCGCACACTCAGCGGCTTCCAGTGCGGAGTCATCGCGGCGATGGGGGTGATCCTCGGTTCGGCGGCCGGCGTGCTGCCCGCGATAGGCCTCCGGCTCACCGAGGAGCGCGAGGCGATCCGCTACTACGAGCAGGCGATCCGTCAGGGCTGGGACAACGGCATGTCGGGCCCCCCGTACGTGCCGATCGTCATCCCCTGGGAGACGCTGGCCGGCCTGCTCATCGCCGTACCGCTCGGCGCCGCCCTGCTCGCCGCCCTGGTGACCCGCTCGCGCGGCGCGCTCGCCCGGCGCGAGGCGACCTGACAGATCCGGCCCCGCCGGTTCGTTGCCTTCCTGTGCCCCTGTACGAGGGTGGATCACCCTCGTACAGGGGCACACCGTCTGGTGAGGCATGTGTGCGAGAGAATGGCGGCATGGAGATGCCGAGGAATGACAGGTCGCAGGAGAGCCCCCAGGTCCTCATCGTGGGACAGGACGGAACGGCGCTCGGCGGCACTCAGGGTGACGACGAATCCCGCGAGGTCCCGGTGACGGAAATGGTCGAGCAGCCTGCGAAGGTCATGCGGATCGGCAGCATGATCAAGCAGCTCCTGGAGGAAGTACGGGCGGCCCCTCTCGACGAGGCCAGCCGCGTCAGGCTCAAGAACATCCACGCCAGCTCGGTGAAGGAGCTGGAGGACGGGCTCGCGCCCGAGCTGGTCGAGGAACTGGAGCGGCTCTCCCTGCCGTTCACGGACGAGGCGATCCCCTCCGAGGCGGAACTGCGGATCGCGCAGGCCCAGTTGGTGGGATGGCTGGAGGGCCTCTTCCACGGCATCCAGACGGCGCTGTTCGCCCAGCAGATGGCGGCCCGCGCCCAGTTGGAGCAGATGCGCCGGGCGCTGCCGCCGGGCGCCTCGCACGACGATGACGACGACGACCGTGGCCACGGCCACGCGATCCGCTCGGGCCCGTACCTGTAGGTCCATGAGGTCGTACGGAGGAGGGGCCCGGCACACGAGACGTGCCGGGCCCCTCCTCCGTTCCGCGGTAGGTACGCGGTCACCGAGACGTACGCCGGTCATCGGGTACGCACGCGGTCACCGAGACGTACACCAGTCATCGGGTACGCACGCGGTCACCGGTACGTACGCGGGTCAGCCCCGGGGCGCGAGCAGCAGCACCTTGCCGACGTGGCTGCCGGACTCCAGCACCCGGTGCGCCTCGGCGGCCTCCGGCATCGGCACCGTACGGTCGACGACCGGCCGGACCGTGCCCGCGCCGATCAGCGGCCAGACGTGCTCCCGGACGGCGGCGACGATCGTCGCCTTCTCCTGCGGCGGGCGGGCACGCAGGGTGGTCGCCATGACCGCCGCACGCTTGGCGAGCAGCGCGCCGAGGTTCAACTCGCCCTTCACACCGCCCTGGAGGCCGATGATGACGAGCCGGCCGCTCACGGCCAGCGCCTGCACGTTCCGCTCCAGGTACTTGGCGCCGACGATGTCCAGGATGACGTCCGCACCCGCCCCGTCCGTCGCCTTGTGCACCTCCTCGACGAAGTCCTGCTCGCGGTAGTCGATGAGGACGTCCGCGCCCAGTTCGGCGCAGCGGGCCAGCTTCCCGGGGCTCCCGGCCGTGACCACGACCCGCGCCCCGACCGCCTTCGCCAGCTGGATCGCCATCGTGCCGATCCCGCTCGCCCCGCCGTGAATGAGCAGCGTCTCGCCGGGGCGCAGGTGGGCGAGCATGAAGATGTTGGACCAGACCGTGCACGCGACCTCGGGGAGCGCGGCGGCCGTGGCCAGGTCGACGCCCTCCGGCACCGGCAGGAGCTGGCCGACCGGGACGACGACCTTCTCGGCGTAACCGCCGCCGACGAGCAGCGCGCACACCTCGTCGCCGACGGACCAGCCGGAGACACCCGGCCCGAGCGCGGTGATCCGCCCGGAACACTCCAGGCCGGGGTACGGGGAGCTGCCCGGCGGCGGGTTGTAGAAGCCCTGGCGCTGGAGCAGGTCGGCGCGGTTGACGGCGCTCGCCACCACCTCGACGAGGACCTCGCCCTCGCCGGGTACGGGGTCCGGCACCTCGGCCCAGACAAGGGCCTCGGGACCGCCGGGTTCCGGAATCGTGATCGCATACATGGCGGCGAGGCTACTCCGGGCGCCCCGCGCCCGACGCGGTCCAATCGGCGCGGCGTGGCCCCTGCGCGGGGCGGCCTTCCCCGACCGTTCCGGATCAGTCCTGCGGCGGCGTGCTGAGCGGGGTCACCGGCGCCGCGCGCACGATGGTGATCACCCGGTCGGTGAGCTGGAGCGGGCTGGCGGACGGGTCGTCGTATCCGAGCAGCCGATGGCCGCGGAGCACGCTCACCACCAGGTCCCCGGTCTCCCGGACACTCTTGCCCACCTCGCTCTTGGTCACCGGACGCTCGACGAGGTCGAGGCCGGAGCCCTGCTGGATCAGGTCCTCCATGACCGTGCCGGCGCTGGGGCTCAGCACGGAGAGGCCGAGCAGCCGGCCGGCGGCGCTGGCACTGGTGATGACCGCGTCCGCGCCCGACTGACGCAGCAGCGGCGCGTTCTCCTCCTCGCGGACCGCGGCGACGATCTTCGCGCCCCGGTTGAGCTGGCGGGCCGTCAGGGTGACCAGGACGGCCGTGTCGTCGCGCTGGGTGGCGATGACGATCTGACGGGCCCGCTGCACCTCGGCACGGAGCAGGACGTCGCTGCGCGTCGCGTCGCCGACGACACCGACGAAGCCATCCGCGTTCGCCGTCTCGATCACCTTGCCGGACGGGTCGACGATGACGATCTGGTCCTTGCGGAGACCGGTCGCGCAGAGCGTCTGGATCGCGGACCGCCCCTTGGTGCCGAAGCCGACGATGACGGTGTGGTCGCGCAAGGTGGACCTCCAGCGATTCAGCCGGAACTCCTCCCGGGTCCTCTCCGTGAGGACCTCGAGAGTGGTGCCGACCAGGATGATCAGAAACAGCACGCGCAGGGGCGTGACCAGCAGAATGTTGGCGAGCCGCGCCGTGTCGCTGTACGGGACGATGTCGCCGTATCCGGTGGTGGAGAGCGTCACGGTCGCGTAGTAGACGCAGTCGAGGAAGTCGAGCGTCTCGTTGGCGTTGTCGTGGTAACCCTCGCGGTCGACGTAGACGATGATCACCGTCAGCATCAGCACGCCGAGCGCCATGAGCAGCCGCTTCCCGACCTGGCGCAGCGGCTGCTCGACGACGCGGCGGGGCAGCCGGATCTGGGGGCCCGCGATGCGTTCGTCCGCATGGCGGGCCATCACGTCACGGCTGGGTAGTTTCACGTGAAACACACTCCTTGGGCCGGGGCGGTCCCCACCGCCGTCGGCCAGGGAAGATCGAGGATTTCCAGCTCTTGGCCCGGACGGGCACCGCCGGGCGGAACGACGGCCAGGCCGTCGGCCGCGGCGATGCCCCGGAGCATGGCCGGTCCGTTGTAGTGCAGCGGGACGGCCCGGCCGGCGCGTCGGACGACCGGGACGAGCCGTGTGTCGTGCGGATGCCCCTGGACCTCGTCCTGGACGGGTACGCCGGGCACGTGGTGGGGCTCCCGTACGCCTCCCGCGAGGGCGGTGAGCAGCGGCTCGGCGAGCGTGAGGAGCCCGGAGACCGCGGCGAGCGGGTTGCCGGGGAGTCCGACGAGGTGGCGGGGGCCCGTGCCCGCGAGACGGGCGAGGAGCATCGGGTGGCCGGGCCGGACCTTCACCCCGTCGACGAGGAGGGTGGCGCCCGCCGCGTCGAGCACGCGGTGCACATGGTCGACGGGCCCGGCGGCGGTCCCGCCGGTGGTGATCACCAGGTCGGCGACGGAGCCGGTGACGGCCTCGTACAGCTCCTCGGCGTCGTCGCCGATCCGGCGGGTGGCGAGGACCTCGGTACCGAGCGCGTCCAGCCAGGGTCCGAGCATCGGGCCGAGGGCGTCACGGATGAGCCCCTCGCGGGGGAGGCCCGCCGTGAGCAGCTCGTCGCCGAGGACGAGGATCTCCACCCGGGGGCGGGGCAGGACGGCGAGCGCGTCGTAGCCGGCGGCCGCGGCGAGGCCGAGGACGGCGGGCGTCACGAGGGAACCGGCGGGGAGCAGCGGGTCCCCGGCACGGCACTCCTGGCCTCGGGGGCGGATGTCCTGCCGGGACCGCACCTCACGCAGGGCGTACAGCAGCGAGCCGGACGTCCCTGCACCGCGCTCGGCGGCGGACTGCTCGGTGCGGGAGTGTTCGGTACGGATGACGGCGGCGGTCCCGGAGGGCACGCGGGCGCCGGTGGCGATGCGTACGGCCTCGCCGTCGGCCAGCTCGGCGGCGGAGGCGTGACCCGCGAGGACGGCGTCCTCCTCACGGATCGTCCAGGGGCCCGTGCCCGCGACGGCCCAGCCGTCCATGGCAGAGGTGTCGAAGGAGGGCAGGTCGGTGAGGGCCAGGAGCGGCCCGGCGAGAACCCGGCCGAGGGCCGCACCGAGCGGGACGGCCTGTGGCTCCCACCCGGCGGCTTCTCCGGCTCGGGCGGCCCGGGCCTCGGCACCTGCCCGGGCGGCGACGGCCCGCGCCTCGGGCCAGGCGGTGGCGCGGTGCGGCTGCTCGGCCGGCTGGGAGCGGGGTGCGGTCTCGGGTGTCACGAGGGCGGACTCCTTGAGGGTCATCCCGCCTCGTCCTGCTCGGCGGCCCACCGCTTGGCGAGCTCCGCCGCCTTGCGGGCCGCCTCGGCGACCGCCTCCGGACCGCCGTCGGCGCCCGCGCTTGCCGCCGCGTAGCCGACCAGGAAGGTGGTCAGGGGCGCGGCGGGGCGGGCTACTCCGTGGGCGGCGTCGCGGGCCAGGTCGAGGAGTACGCCGGTGTCGACGTCCAGCTCGATGCCCAGTTCGTCCTTGACTGCGGTGATCCATTCGTCCAGCACGGTCCCATGCTCCCTGATGCGGGCCCGGGCCGCGGCGATGTCCTCCCAGGTGTCGCAGTCGAAGGAGGCGAGGGGCCCCGCGGTGACCCGGGTGAGGCGGAGCCCGTCCGAGAGGTACCGCAACGGCATGTGGGCCAGACCGCGGTGGTCGTGCGTGAGCCGGGTCAGTTCGCGTACGAGCGGCCCGGTCCGGTACGCGGCGACGAGCGGCTGGTCCCGGCCGTCGGCGTCGGTGAGGAGAGCCGCCTCCGCTTCGGGTGCGTCGACGAGCGCCGTGAGGAGGCGCCGGACGGTGTCCCGGTCGAGGAAGGGCAGGTCGGCGGAGAGGACGAGGAGGACCTCGGCCTCCGTCTCGCGTACCCCGGCGGCGACGGCGGGCAGCGGGCCGCCACCGGGCGGCTCCTCCCTGGTCCAGCGGACGGGGCGGACGGTCGGGCGCGGATCCCCGACGACCACGGTCCGGCCGGCGTCGGGGAAGGCCGCGAGCACCCTGTCGAGGAGCGTCCGGCCCCCCACCCGTACTCCGGGCTTGTCCGATCCGCCGAGACGCCTCGCGGCGCCCCCGGCGAGTACGACGGCGTCGTATGCGGTGGTCACCCGAGCAGTATGGGCCGCCGGGTACCGCGGGCGCCCGGCCCGTCCCACCAAGAGAGACGAGCCGGGTCGGCCGGACGGGGTGTCAGACCGTACGGAGCAGGACCGCGGGCTGTTCGACGCAGTCCGCCACGTACCGCAGGAAGCCGCCCGCGGCGCCACCGTCGCAGACGCGGTGGTCGAAGGTGAGCGAGAGCTGCACCACCTGACGCACGGCCAGTTCGCCCTGGTGGACCCAGGGCTTGGGGATGATCCGGCCGACGCCGAGCATCGCGGCCTCGGGGTGGTTGATGATCGGCGTGGAGCCGTCGACCCCGAACACCCCGTAGTTGTTCAGGGTGAACGTGCCGCCCGTCAGATCGGCCGGGGTGAGCGTCCCCTGCCGGGCGGACTCGGTGAGCCGGGCGAACTCGGCCGTCAGCGACTCGGCCGTGCGCGTCCCCGCGTCCCTGACCACCGGGACGACCAGACCGCGCGGGGTCTGGGCGGCGAACCCGATGTGCACGGCGGGCAGCCGGACGATCTCCCGGGCGGCCGTGTCCACCGTGGAGTTGAGCTCGGGGAACCGGGCCAGGGCGTGGGCACAGATCCGGGCGAGGAGCGCGAGCAGCGAGATCTTCGGCCCGCCCGCCGCGTTCATCGCCGTCCGCGCCGCCATCAGCTCGGTCGCGTCGGCGTCGACCCAGCAGGTCGCGTCCGGGATCTCCGTACGACTGCGCGAGAGCTTGTCCGCCACCGCGCCGCGGAGCCCGCGCAGCGGAATCCGCTCGCCGGCCGCCGCGGAGCCCACCGAAACAGCCCCCGTGGCGACCGCGGATGCCGGGGCGACCTGCGCGGCGGCGGCCGGCCGGTCCAGGGCCGCGAGGGCCAGCTCCACATCCGCCCGCAGGATCAGCCCTTCGGGCCCCGATCCACGGACCTCCCGCAGATCGAGCCCCCGGTCCCGGGCCAGCTTCCGTACGAGCGGCGAGATGACCGGCACGGGCCCCTCGGGCGCGGCGGCGGCCGGGGCGACGGGCTCCGGCGCCTTCACGGCAACGGCGGCCGGGGCAGGAGTCGGGGCAGCGGCCGGAGCCTGGGCCACCGCGGGGTTCGCGGGCCGTACCCGGCGGCGCCGGGCGGCGGGTCCCGCCGTGCCGTAGCCGACGAGCACGTTGCCGGAGTACTCCGACGAGACGGCGGACTCGGCGTCCCCGCCGGACGCGGAGGCCCCCGTCGCGACGGGCGCGGAGGTGGCCTCCGTACCGCCCACCGCGACCGTCAGGAGCGGCGCGCCGACGGGCAGTTCGGTGCCCTCCTCCCCGTACCGCGCGGTGACGACACCGCCGTACGGGCAGGGCACCTCGACCATCGCCTTGGCCGTCTCGACCTCGACGACCGGCTGGTCGATGGCGACGACGTCACCGACGGCGACGAGCCAGCGGACGATCTCGGCCTCGGTGAGTCCCTCGCCGAGGTCGGGCAGCTTGAATTCGAGCACCTGGGCCATCAGCTCTGCGCCTCCCACTGCAGCCGCGCCACCGCGTCCAGGACCCGGTCCACACCGGGAAGATGGTGCCGCTCCAGCATCGGCGGCGGGTACGGGATGTCGAAGCCCGCGACCCGCAGCACCGGCGCCTCCAGGTGGTGGAAGCAGCGCTCCATGACCCGTGCGGCTATCTCCGCGCCCGGGCCGGCGAAGCCGGTCGACTCGTGCACCACGACCGCGCGGCCGGTGCGCCGCACGGAGGCGCAGACGGTCTCGTCGTCGAACGGCACGAGCGAGCGCAGGTCGATGACCTCCAGGTCCCAGCCCTCGGCCTGGGCCGCCTCCGCCGCCTCCAGGCAGACCGGAACCGACGGACCGTAGGTGATCAGGGTGGCGCCGGTGCCCCGCCGCCGTACGACCGCCTTGCCGATCGGCTCGACGGGCGCCGGCGCCTCGGGGGACCAGTCGGACTTGGACCAGTAGAGCCGCTTGGGCTCCAGGAAGACCACCGGGTCGTCGGAGGCGATGGCCGCGCGCAGCAGCCCGTAGGCGTCCTCGACGGTGGCCGGGGTGACGACGTGCAGGCCGGGGGTGGCCATGTAGTAGGCCTCGGAGGAGTCGCTGTGGTGCTCGACCCCGCCGATCCCGCCGCCGTACGGCACACGGATGACGATCGGCATCGGCATCGCGCCGCGCGTGCGGTTGCGCATCTTCGCCACGTGGGAGAGCAGCTGCTCGAACGCCGGGTAGGCGAAGGCGTCGAACTGCATCTCGACGACCGGCCGCAGGCCGTACATGGCCATGCCGACGGCCGCACCGAGGATGCCCGCCTCGGCCAGCGGGGTATCGGTGCAGCGGTCCTCGCCGAACTCCTTGGCGAGCCCGTCGGTGACCCGGAAGACACCGCCGAGCGTGCCGACGTCCTCGCCCATCACATGGACGGTGGGGTCCTCGGCCATCGCGTCGCGCATGGCGCGCTGGAGCGCCTGCGCCATCGTCGCGGGCTTCGGCTTCCCGGCGGCGCCGGCCGCCCTGGCCGCCGCCGTCCCGGTCGTCGCGGTCGTCATCACGCCTCACCCTCGGCATCGAGCTCGGCGCGCAGCTGCGCCGCCTGCTCCCGCAGCTGCGCGGTCTGCTCCGCGTACACGTGGGAGAACAGGTCCATCGGATCGAGCACCGGGTCGGCGTTCATCCGTTCGCGCAGCTCCGCCGCCATCGTCTCGGCGGCCTCGGCCGCCGCGCGCCGACCGTCCTCGTCGAGCAGGCCACGCTCCGTCAGCTCCCTTTCGAGGAGCAGGATCGGGTCGTGCGCCCGCCAGGTCTCGACCTCGCCGGCCGCGCGGTAGCGGGTGGCGTCGTCGGCGTTGGTGTGGGCGTCGATCCGGTACGTGATGGCCTCGACGAGGGTGGGGCCGCCGCCGCGCCGCGCGCGGGCCACGGCCTCGGTCAGCACCTGGTGGACGGCGACCGCGTCGTTGCCGTCGACCAGCCGGCCCGGCATCCCGTATCCGACGGCCTTGTGGGCGAGGGAGGGGGCGGCGGTCTGCTTGGCCAGCGGCACGGAGATCGCGAAGCCGTTGTTCTGCACGAAGAAGACCACGGGGGCCTTCCAGACGGCCGCGAAGTTCAGGGCCTCGTGGAAGTCGCCCTCGCTGGTGCCGCCGTCGCCGACCATGGCGAGCGCGACCACGTCGTCGCCCTTGAGGCGGGCGGCGTGGGCGAGGCCCACCGCGTGCGGGAGCTGGGTGGCCAGCGGGGTGCTGAGCGGCGCGATGCGGTGCTCGCGCGGGTCGTACCCGGTGTGCCAGTCGCCGCGCAGCAGCGTCAGGGCCTGTACGGGGTCGAGCCCGCGGGCGACCGCCGCCAGGGTGTCGCGGTACGAGGGGAAGAGCCAGTCCCGCTCCTCGAGGGCGAGGGCGGCGCCGATCTCGCACGCCTCCTGGCCGGTGGTGGACGGGTACACGGCGAGCCGGCCCTGCTTGGTGAGCGCGGTGGCCTGCGTGTTGTACCGGCGGCCGCGGATCAGCTCCGCGTACAGCCGGAGCAGCAGCGCGGGGTCGGCGTCGGCCACGGCCTCGGTGCCGAGCACGCGCAGCGGCTCGGCCTCGGGCAGCAGCGGGGCGGGGTCGGTCCGCGGCTGCCATGCCGGCGGCGGGGTGGGCCGGTGGGCGGGGGCGGCACCGGGCGGCTCTTGGACTGTCGAACTGCGCTGTTGCAACGAGTCCACCTCCTCGTGGGAGCGGGCATAAGACCCGAAGGCGGGTGGCGCGAGTGTGGTGCGCCTCACCTACCGATTGTTCGGTCGTGGAGGCATTTTGGCTACAGGCACCTCCAGCCTGTGGACAAACGGTTCTCCACAGCCTGGGATAGAAGCAGGTCGTCCAGCGGAGAGAGGCGGGGGGACATGGCGGATGAACAAATGGCCGTCGACCGGAGCAGGGTTCCGAGCGACACCACGGGCGGAGTACCGGGCGAGACCCCGGACGGGGCACTCGGCGGGGCACTCGACGCCTCCGACGGCGAGGTGCCCGGCGAGGCCCTGAGCGCACCGATCGGCGCGCCGACGGGCGCCCTGCCGGCGCGCCCGCTCGACGCGATCGACCGCGACATCCTGCGGTTGCTGCAAACGGACGGTCGCGCCTCGGTACGCTCCGTGGCCGAGCGCGTGCACGTCTCCCGGGCCAACGCCTACGCACGCATCAACCGGCTCATCGACGACGGGGTGATCCGCGGCTTCAGCGCCCGGGTCAACCACGAGCGGGCGGGGCACGGCGCCTCCGCGTACATCACGCTCAAGATCGTCCAGAATTCGTGGCGCACGGTCCGCGAGCAGCTCAGGGCGCTGCCGGGCGCGACGCACATCGCCCTGGTCAGCGGCGATTTCGATGTGCTGCTGCTCGTGCACACCCCGGACAACCGGACGCTGCGCGAGCTCGTGCTCACCCGGCTCCAGTCGATCCCCGAGGTGCTGTCCACCCGCACCCTGCTGGTCTTCGAGGAGACGGACCTCAACACCGACCACCGCCTCTGACCCACGAGAGCCGCCCGAAACAGCAGGACGGCCCCCGAAGGGGCCGTCCGCGAGCCGTCGGCATGCTGTCCGCAAGCCGTCCGCAGGCCGGTGGTGCGCCTGCTCAGCGGGCCGTCTTCAGCCCGTCGAACGCGAGGTGCGCGACGGTCTCGGCGAGCCGCTCCCGCTCGCCCACCGCGTCCGGATGCGGCCGGTACCACTCCACCAGCGAGTTGATCATGCCGAAGAGGAGCCGGGTCGCCAGCCGGATGTCCACGTCGGCCCGCAGGTCGCCCTCCGCCACGGCGGCCTTCAGCAGCTCGGCCACCCTCTGGTCGAACTCGCGCCGCCGCTCCATCGCCCACCGCTCGGTCGCGGTGTTGCCCCGCACCCGCAGCAGCAGCGTCACGTACGGCAGCTCCGCTATCAGCACCTCGACGGTGCGGCGCGTGACGTACTCGACCCGCTCCACGGCCCGGCCGCGCACCGCGCCCGGCTCCTCGAGCACCGCGAAGAGCCCGTCGAGCGCCCGGCTGACCGCCCGCCGCAGCAGCTCCTCCTTGCCGGAGACGTGGTGGTAGATCGACGACTTGGAGATCCCCGCCGCCTTGGACAGGTGCTCCATGGAGGTGCCGTCGTAGCCGCGCTCGTTGAAGGCCCGCACCGCGACCGAGAGCAGCGTCTCCGGGGTGTACGTGTCGCGCTTCGCCGTCGTCATCGGGCGTCCTTTCCGATCCGGGCCGCATCGACGCTTCCCCGGCGGGCGGAGGCCAGGCTCGGCGCGTACCGCCCCGTCGGGTAGCGCTTGTCCATCTCCGACAGCAGGTCGCACACGCGCATGTGCCCCACCTTCTCGGCCCACTCCAGCGGGCCGGCGGGGTAGTTGACCCCGAGCCGCATCGCCGTGTCCACGTCCTCTGCGGTGGCGACGCCCCGGTCGACCGCGTCGGCCGCCAGATCGGCCAGCATCGCGACCGTACGGGCGACGATCATGCCGGGCACGTCGCCGATCACCGACACCTTCTTGCCGAGCGCCTGGAAGAGGCCCACGGCCTCCGCGAGGGCCTCGGCCGAGGTCCGCTCCGCGGTGGAGAGCACGATCCGGCTCGCGCTCGCGTAGTCGAGCGCGAGGTCGAAGTAGATGACGTCGTCGCTGAAGTACTCGAAGGAGCTCTCCCCGTCCGCGAGGACGAGGTGGCCGCCGCCGGGCAGCACGACGTGCCCGTGACCGCCCTTGCGCCGCACCTTGACCCCCGCCTCCTCGAAGAGCCCCACCAGCGGCTCGGCGGGCCCCAGGTCACCCCGGACGACGATCTTCGCGGGCGCCTCGGCGGGCGGAGCGTTGTGCGGCTCGGGACGGACCGCCCCCTCCTCGTACGAGAACCAGCCCTGCCCCGACTTGCGGCCGAGCCGCCCCGACTCCACGAGCCGCCGCTGCGCGAGCGAGGGCGTGAACTTCGGATCCTGGTAGAAGGACTCCCAGACGGAACGGGTGACGGCCTCGTTCACGTCCTGGCCGATGAGGTCGGTGAGCTCGAAGGGCCCCATGCGGAAACCGCCGCACTCGCGCAGGGCGGCGTCGATGGTGGCGGGGTCCGCCGCGCCCTCCTCGTAGACCCTCAGCGCCTCCGCGTAGAAGGGGCGCGCGACCCGGTTCACGATGAAGCCGGGGGTGTCCGCGCAGCGCACCGGCGTCTTGCCCCAGCCCTTCATCGTCTCGTACGCGCGCGTGGCGACGTCCGCGTCGGTGGCGAAGCCGCTGACGACCTCGACGAGCGGGAGCAGCGGCGCCGGGTTGAAGAAGTGCAGTCCGACGAACCGGCCGGGCAGGCGCAGTCCTCCCGCGATCGCCGTGACGGAGAGGGAGGAGGTGTTCGTGGCGAGGACGGTGTCGTCGCCGACGACCTTCTCCAGGTCGGCGAAGAGCTGCTGCTTGACCGGGAGGTGCTCGACGATCGCCTCGACGACGAGCGCCGCGTCGGCGAGCTCCGCGAGGTCCTCGGCGGCGTGCAGCCGTGCGACGGCCGCCTCGCGCGCGGCGGCGTCCAGGCGCCCCTTCTCCACGAGCCGGTCCAGCCGGCCGGTGAGGGCGGCCACGGCCTCCCCCGCGCGGCCGGGGGCGCTGTCGTAGAGCCGGACGGGATGACCGGCGACCAGCGCGACCTGGGCGATGCCCTGGCCCATGGTGCCGGTGCCGACGACGGCCACGGTGCGGTCCTGCGCGAGTGCGGTGGGCTCACTGGCGGTCACGTCGTCGCTCCCCCTGACGGTCACGTTGGCGCTCATAGGAGTGATCCTCCCCGATGGGTTTTCCACAGGATCGACGGACCCCCTTGTCCCGACCGATCGTTCGGTTACTCTAACTCCGTACGTGTCTCCCTGCCCAGCTCGACGAGGAGTTGGTCCACCCATGGCCACCGCTCAGCCGACCACCGACCGTCTGGCCGAGAAGCACCGGTCCACGCTCGATCAGGCACTCGCCACGATCCGCACCCGCGCCTACTGGTCTCCGCACCCCGAGCACCCGAAGGCCTACGGGGCGGACGGCTCGCTCGACGCGGCGGCCGGGCTCGCCGCCCACCAGGCCCTGCTGAACACCCGCTTCGAGCTCGACCAGCCCGGCACGGACGGCTGGACCGGCGGCGAGGTCTCGCCGTTCGGCCCGGAGCTCGGCATCGAGTACCCGCACGCCGACATCGACGTCCTGCTTCCCGCGATGCGCGCGGGCATGGCCGCCTGGCGCGACGCCGGCGCCGAGACCCGCGCCCTCGTCTGCCTGGAGATCCTGTCCCGGATCTCGGCCCGTACCCACGAGTTCGCCCACGCCGTCATGCACACCAGCGGACAGGCGTTCATGATGGCGTTCCAGGCCGGCGGCCCGCACGCCCAGGACCGCGGCCTGGAGGCCGTGGCATACGCGTACGCGGAGCAGACCCGCACCCCCGCGGGCCGCGCCGCCTGGTCCAAGCCCCAGGGCAAGCGGGACCCGCTGGAGCTCTCCAAGGAGTTCACCCCGGTCGGCCGCGGCATCGCCCTGGTCATCGGCTGCAACACGTTCCCCACGTGGAACGGCTACCCGGGCCTGTTCGCCTCGCTGGCCACCGGAAACCCGGTCCTGGTCAAGCCGCACCCGCGCGCCGTCCTGCCGCTCGCGCTCACTGTCCGCGTCGCCCGCGAGGTGCTCGCCGAGACCGGTTTCGACCCGAACCTGGTCGCGCTCGCCGTCGAGCGCCCGGGCGAGGGCATCGCCAAGACCCTGGCCGTGCGCCCCGAGATCCGGATCATCGACTACACCGGCTCCACCGCCTTCGGCGACTGGCTGGAGGCCAACGCCCGCCAGGCGCAGGTCTACACCGAGAAGGCCGGAGTCAACACGGTCGTGGTCGACTCGACCGACGACTACAAGGGGATGCTCGGCAACCTGGCCTTCTCCCTTTCGCTGTACAGCGGCCAGATGTGCACCACCCCGCAGAACCTGCTGATCCCCCGCGACGGCATCGCCACCGACCAGGGCCCCAAGTCGTACGACGAGGTCGTCACCGACCTCGCGACGGCGGTAGGCGGCCTGCTCGGCGACGACGCCCGGGCGAACGGTCTGCTGGGCGCGCTGGTCAACCCGGACGTGAAGGCGCGGCTGGAGGCCGCCGCCGGCCTCGGTGAGGTGGCGCTCGCCTCCCGCGAGGTGACGAACCCGGACTTCCCGGACGCCGTGGTCCGTACGCCGGTCATCGTGAAGCTGGACGGCACCAAGCCGGACGCCGAGGCCGCGTACTTCTCCGAGTGCTTCGGCCCTGTCTCCTTCGCCGTCTCGGTGGACTCCACCGCCGACGCCCTGGAGCTGCTGCGGCGCACGGTCCGTGAGAAGGGCGCGATGACGGTCGGCGCGTACACGACCTCGGCCGAGACCGAGCGCGCGGTGGAGGAGGTCTGTCTGGAGGAGTCGGCGCAGCTGTCGCTGAACCTCACGGGCGGGGTGTTCGTCAACCAGACGGCGGCGTTCTCCGACTTCCACGGCTCCGGCGGCAACCCCGCGGCGAACGCGGCGCTGTGCGACGGTGCCTTCGTCTCCAACCGTTTCCGGGTGGTGGAGGTCCGCCGCCAGGCCTGACGCTCCGGTACCGCGGGGGCCCTCCGGGGTCTCCGCGGGCCGTCAGGCGCGCGATTCGGGCATCGGACAGGGGTGTCGATCTAGTCGATCTCCGCGTACCTCTGCACCCACGCGTGCATGGCGACCGCGGCGGCCGCCCCGGCGTTGATCGACCGGGTCGAACCGAACTGGGCGATCGAGCAGACCATCTCCACGTGCGCGCGTGCCTCGTCCGTGAGCCCCGGGCCCTCCTGGCCGAAGAGCAGGACGCAGCGGCGCGGCAGCACGGTCCGCTCCAGCGGCACCGCGCCCGGGAGGTTGTCGATCCCGATGATCGGCAGGCCCTCGGCCGCGGCCCAGGCGGTCAGCGACTCGGTGTCCGGGTGGTGACGGACGTGCTGGTAGCGGTCGGTGACCATGGCGCCCCGCCGGTTCCAGCGCCGTCGGCCCACGATGTGGATCTCCTTCGCCAGGAAGGCGTTCGCGGTCCGCACCACCGAGCCGATGTTGAAGTCGTGGCCCCAGTTCTCCACCGCCACGTGGAAGTCGTGGCGCCGGGTGTCCAGGTCGGCGACGACCGCCTCCCGCGTCCAGTACCGGTAGCGGTCCACGACGTTGCGCCGGTCGCCGCCGGCCAGCAGCTCGGGGTCGTACCGCTCGCCCTCAGGCCACGGCTCCGGGTGCGGCCCGACCCCGATCTCGGGGCCGAAGCCCTCGTCGTACTGAACCGGCTCGGCCGCCTCGGCCGCCTCGGCTCCGGACTTCTCTTCGGTGGTGCTCACCCGACGAGGGTACGGGGGTCGTGCTCCTCACCCGTACGGCGCTGCCCCGGCAGCATCCCGGTGGACCGCCGCCCCAGCAGCCGTTCCCTGCCCCGTGCCACCCGCGCGCCGAGGGCCACCAGGAAGGCCGTCGGCAGGAACACGGCGTCGGCGGAGATCATCGCGAGGGAGAAGACCGGCAGCCCGAGGAGCACGGCGATGCCGGCGTGCTCCAGCATCATCGCGACCAGCAGGACGTTCTTGATCTTGCGGTGGAAGAGCGTGAACGGGAACGCGGTCTGCACGATCACGGTGCCGTAGGTCAGCAGCATCACCATGACCCCGCTGGAGCCGAGGAGCCCGGAGAGGACCGGCCAGGGCGAGAAGTAGTCCAGGTTCAGCGGGTAGTACAGCGCCGTGCCGTCCTGCCAGCGCGATCCCTGGATCTTGTACCAGCCGGCCGTGGCGTAGATCAGACAGACCTCGGCCATGATCACGACGAGGGCCGCGTTGTGCGTGAGGTTGGCGAGGACGTCGAGCAGCGTGCGCGGCTCCCCGGGGGCGTACCGGCACACCAGCCACCACAGCCCGTGCCCGAGCCACAGCACCCACAGCAGCACCGGCAGCCACCATTCGCCGGTGACGTCGCTGAACCAGGTGGTGGCGAGCAGGAAGCAGCCGAGCACGGTCCACAGCAGCGGGCCGACGAGATCCCGGCGCGCAGGAAGCCCACGCACCTCACTCATCTCGTGCGCCTCATGCGCCTCATGCGCCTTGCGTGCCTCGCGTGCCTCACGGGCGACCCGCCGGGCGTCGAGGGACCACACCTGTCCGCAGCGGGTCAGCACGAGGTAGATCGCCGCGAGGTGGAGGACGTTGTCGCCGCCGTCCCCCAGGAAGACGGAGCGGTTCTGCAGCGAGAGGACCCCGACCATGAAGACCACCGAGACGGCCCGGGTGTGCCAGCCGACGAGGAGCAGGGCGGCGGAGACCACCGCGAGCCCGTAGACGACCTCGAACCAGAGCCGCCCGTCCGACCACATCAGCACGGTGAAGGCGCGGTTGTCGGCGATCAGCCGGCGCGCCAGCTCCCAGGACCAGGGGCCGTCCGGCCCGTACATCTCGTGTCGGTGCGGCAGCTCGCGCAGCAGGAAGACGAGCCAGGTCAGCGAGAACCCGATCCGCACGATCGCGGTCTGGTGGGGGCCGAGGGCGCGGCCCGTGACGGCCTGGACGGCGCGGGCGATCCGCCGGTCGAAGGGCTCGCGCGGGCGCGCGGGGGTGGCGGTGGTGCCGCTCATCGGCCCGCCTCCGTACGGCTCCGGGCCGCGCCGTCCGGCCGGTCGGCGTCGGTCACCTTCCACCACGGGAAGTCGCGGTACGACGGGGTGTCGTCGTTCTTCTCGGTGCTCCACCGGGGTGCGGGTACCGGCCGGGTCACCGAGCGGAGCTGGACGCGCCGCACGTCGGCCGCCCGGAGGGAGGCGAGGCCGTCGAGCCGGAGCATCGCGATCCGGCGCATGTACGCCTCCGAGAGACGGCCGCGCATCCCGTTGGGGCTGTGGTCGTCGGAGTGGGAGTTCAGGTAGAAGTCCACAGCCCTGCGGAGCTCGTTCTGCTGGGTGTGGCTGGGCAGCGGGTTGTGGCGGATCGCGGCGGCGTCCTGGGCGGTGAGGTCGACCCAGCCGGTGGTGCGGCTGGAGCCGTCGGCCTCGGTGACCTCGGCGCGGACCTCGACGGAGACGTTCTGCTGGAGCGGGTTGGGCGCGAAGAGCTTCCAGTTCTGTTCGAACTCGGGATAGATCCAGTCGTCGACGGCCTGGCCGTGCCGCTTGGTGAGCGTGTTCGACGGCGCGACGTGCAGGAACACCATCGCGAGGTGCACACAGACGAAGACCCCGGCCACGGCGAGCGCCACGGCGGCGACGACCTGGTAGGGCAGCGAAAGGGCCATGATCCCGGTGCCTGCGGGCCCGGCGGGCGCCGGACCGGCACCCGTCCCGACCGGGGAGAGGCCTTCTCCCGCCCGGGCTGCGAGCGGGTCGTCCCTCACCTCGTCCGCGTCCTTTTCGACGTCCGCGTCCATCCTGCCCCGATCCCGATCGGCCCACCTCGGTTATCCACAGGGTTGACACCATACGGGCCGTCGACTCACCATTGAAGTCATTCAACCGAACGATCGGTCGGTAGGGGGTTCGATGACCGCAGTGACGGCAGGGACGACAGGAACAACAGGTGCGCCCAGCGTGTCGGACGCGGCCGTAGCAGCGACACAGGCTGCCTACGAAGCCGTGTTCGACGCTGCCGTGGCCGCCGACGAGCGGATCGAGCCGCGCGACTGGATGCCCGAGGCCTACCGCGCCTCGCTCGTCCGCCAGATCGCGCAGCACGCCCACTCCGAGATCATCGGCATGCAGCCCGAGGCGAACTGGATCACCCGCGCGCCCTCGCTGCGCCGCAAGGCGATCCTCATGGCCAAGGTCCAGGACGAGGCCGGCCACGGCCTCTACCTGTACAGCGCGGCCGAGACCCTCGGCACCAGCCGCGACGAGCTGCTCGACAAGCTCCACTCGGGCCGCCAGAAGTACTCCTCGATCTTCAACTACCCCACGCTGACCTGGGCCGACGTCGGCGCGATCGGCTGGCTCGTGGACGGGGCCGCGATCACCAACCAGGTCCCCCTCTGCCGCTGCTCCTACGGCCCGTACGCCCGCGCGATGGTCCGGGTCTGCAAGGAGGAGTCGTTCCACCAGCGCCAGGGATACGAGGCCCTGCTCGCCCTGTCGAACGGCACCGAGGCCCAGCACGCCATGGCCCAGGACGCGGTGGACCGCTGGTGGTGGCCCTCGCTGATGATGTTCGGCCCGCCCGACGACGAATCGACCCACACCGCCCAGGCAATGGCCTGGAAGATCAAGCGCCACACCAACGACGAACTGCGCCAGCGATTCGTCGACATCGCCGTGCCCCAGGCCGAGGCCCTCGGCCTCACCCTCCCCGACCCCGACCTCCGGTGGAACGAAGAGCGCGGGCACCACGACTTCGGACCGATCGACTGGACCGAGTTCTGGGACGTCCTCAAGGGCAACGGCCCCTGCAACGACCAGCGGATCGGCAAGCGACGCCAGGCCCACGAGGACGGCGCCTGGGTCAGGGAAGCCGCCGCGGCCTACGCGGAGAAGCACACCGGCAAGCACGGAGAGGCACAGGCATGACGAGCGACGGTTGGCCGCTGTGGGAGGTGTTCGTGCGCTCCCGCCGCGGACTGTCCCACACCCACGCGGGCAGTCTCCACGCGCCCGACGCGGAGATGGCCCTGCGCAATGCCCGCGACCTGTACACCCGCAGGAGCGAAGGCATCTCGATCTGGGTCGTCCCCTCCACGGCGATCACCGCCTCCTCGCCCGACGAGAAGGACCCCTTCTTCGAACCGGCCGCGGACAAGCCCTACCGCCACCCGACGTTCTACGAGATCCCGGAGGGGGTGAAGCACCTGTGAGCACCCCGGACACCCACACGACCGCCGCGCTCACCGGCGCCGCCCTCGCCCTCGGCGACGACGCCCTCGTCCTCTCCCACCGCCTGGGGGAGTGGGCCGGCTCCGCCCCCGTCCTGGAGGAGGAGGTCGCCCTGGCCAACATCGCCCTCGACCTCCTCGGCCAGGCCCGCGTCCTGCTCTCCCTCGTCGGCGACGAGGACGAACTGGCCTACCTCCGCGAGGAGCGCTCCTTCCGGAACGTCCAGCTCGTCGAGCAGCCCAACGGCGACTTCGCCCACACCATCGCCCGACAGCTGTACTTCTCCACCTACCAGCGGCTCCTGTACGGACAGCTGGCAACCGGCGACGGCCCCTTCGCCGGCCTGGCGGCCAAGGCCGTCAAGGAAGTCGCCTACCACCAGGACCACGCCGAGCACTGGACCCTGCGCCTCGGCGACGGCACTCCCGAGAGCCACGAGCGGATGCAGCAGGCCTGCGACGCACTCTGGCGGTACACCGGCGAACTGTTCCAGCCCGTCGAAGGACTCGACGTGGACCACACCGCCATGGAAACCGCCTGGCTGGAGTCGGTCACGGCCGTCCTCGGCAAGGCCACGCTCACCGTGCCCGCCGGACCCCGCACCGGCGCCTGGGCCGCGGGCGCCGGCCGACAGGGCCTCCACACCGAGCCCTTCGGACGGATGATCGCCGAGATGCAGCACCTGCACCGCAGCCACCCGGGGGCGACATGGTGACCATGACGGCCCTGGAAGAGGAACTGAACCGGATCGCCGGCGCCGTCCTCGACCCGGAGCTGCCCGTCCTCACCCTGGAGGAGCTCGGCGTCATGCGGGGCGTCCACGTCATGGGCCCCGGCCGGGTCGAGGTCTCCCTCACCCCGACGTACACGGGCTGCCCGGCGATCGAGGCGATGTCCTCGGACATCGAGCGCGCCCTCCACGAGCACGGAATACCGGACGTCTCCGTCGTCACGGTCCTCGCCCCCGCCTGGTCCACCGACGACATCAGCGACGAAGGACGGCGCAAACTCGCCGAGTTCGGCATCGCCCCGCCCCGCCCCCAGGGCCCCGCCGGCGGACCGGTACCGCTGACCCTGGCGATCCGCTGCCCCCACTGCGGCTCCACCGACACCGAACTCCTCAGCCGCTTCTCCTCCACGGCATGCAAGGCCCTGCGCCGCTGCACCGCCTGCCGCGAACCGTTCGACCACTTCAAGGAGCTGTAGATGCTGCCCTCAGGCGCCGGACGGGCCGGGTTCCATCCGCTCCGGGTGAGCGAGGTCGAGCGGCTCACGGACGACTCCGTGGCCGTCACCTTCGCGGTCCCGCCCGAGCTCCACGAGACGTACCGACACCTCCCCGGCCAGCACCTCGCCCTCCGCCGCACGGGCGAGCAGGGCGAGGAGATCCGGCGTACGTACTCGATCTCCGCCCCCGCGACCCCGGCCGGCGAGCCCCCCGTCCTCCGCGTGGGCATCCGGCTCGTCGACGGCGGCGCCTTCTCGACGTACGCGCTGAAGGAACTGTCCGTCGGCGACCTCGTCGAGGTCATGGAACCCATGGGCCGCTTCGCACTCACCCCGCGCCCCGGCCACTTCGCCGCCGTCGTCGGCGGCAGCGGCATCACCCCGGTCCTGTCGATCGCGGCCACCCTGCTCGCCCAGGAGCCGGAAGCCAGGTTCTGCCTGATCCGGAGCGACCGCACCGCCGCGTCCACGATGTTCCTCGACGAGGTGGCCGACCTCAAGGACCGCTACCCGGACCGCTTCCAGCTGGTCACCGTCCTCTCCCGCGAGGAACAGCAGGCGGGCCTCCCCTCCGGCCGCCTCGACCGCGAGCGGCTGACCACCCTGCTGCCCGCGCTGCTCCCGGTCGGCGAGATCGACGGCTGGTTCCTCTGCGGCCCCTTCGGACTCGTCCAGGGCGCCGAGCAGGCCCTGCGCGGCCTCGGAGTGGACCGCGGCCGGGTCCACCAGGAGATCTTCCACGTCGACGACGGCTCCGCACCGGCACCGGTCGCCCCCGCCGACACCCCCGCGCACGCGACCCTGACCGCGACCCTGCACGGCCGCTCCGGCACCTGGCCGGTAGACCGTGGCGAGACACTCCTCGACACCGTGCTGCGCTCCCGCGCCGACGCCCCGTACGCCTGCAAGGGCGGGGTATGCGGCACCTGCCGCGCCTTCCTCGTCGCCGGAGAGGTGCGGATGGACCGCAACTTCGCGCTGGAGCCCGAGGAGACCGAGGCCGGATACGTACTGGCCTGCCAGTCCCACCCCGCCACCCCGGACGTGGAGTTGGACTTCGACCGCTGACGAGTCCCGCCGCCGCCATTCCCTTCCAGTAGAACCTGTTCTATCTTGACGGCTCGTCAGGGCAGAGACAGCAGGGGCACCAACGGGAGGGCAGGGCAGTGGACTTCACCTTCACCGAGGAACAGCAGGCGGCCGTCGAGGCGGCCAAGACGATCTTCGCGGGCGTCGCACCCGACGCGGTACCGAGCCCGGCCCTCACCCCGGGCGCCGTCTCCGACGACCTCGACCGATCGCTCTGGTCCCGCCTCGCCGCCGCCGACCTGCTCGGCCTCGCCCTGCCCCCCGAGCACGGCGGCTCCGGACTCGACCCCGTCGCGTTCTGCCTCGTCCTGCGCGAGTCCGCCCGCGTCCTCGCCCGCGTACCCCTGCTCGAAACGGGCGCCGTCGCCATGACCATCGACCGGTACGCGGACCGGCAAACAGCCGCCGACCTGCTCCCCCGTGTCAGCCGCGGCGAACTCGTCCTCACCGCCGCCTCCCACGGACGCACCGGCCACGACCCGGCCGACCGCGCCGTCACCGCCCGCCTCGACGGCACCACCTGGATCCTCGACGGGCTCCAGAGCGCCGTCCCCTGGGCCCACGGCGCCGACCTCGTCGCCGTCCCCGCGCACACCGCCGAGGACCGCACCGTCCTCGCCCTGGTCCCCCGCGCCCACGAAGGCGTCACCCTCGCCGACCAGTACTCCACCAGCGGCGAACTCCTCGCCGAGATACGCCTCGACGCCGTACGCCTCGACAGCACCCGGGTCATCGACGCCGAAGGCGCCTGGGACCGACTGCGCGAACTCCTCACGACCGGCACCTGCGCACTCGCCCTCGGCCTCGGCGAGGCCGTCCTCACCATGACGAGCCAGTACACCGGCAAGCGCGAACAGTTCGGTCACCCCGTGGCCACCTTCCAGGCCGTCGCCGTCCAGGCCGCCGACCGCTACATCGACCTCCGTGCCATGGAAGCCACCCTCTGGCAGGCCGCCTGGCGCGTCTCCACCGGGGCCGACGGGGCACTCCCCGCCGCCGGGGACATCGCCGTGGCGAAGATCTGGGCCTCCGAAGGAGTACGGCGCGTGGTGCAGACCGCCCAGCACCTGCACGGCGGCTTCGGCGCCGACACCGACTACCCCCTGCACCGGTACCACGCCTGGGCCAAGCAGCTCGAACTGTCCCTCGGCCCCGCGGCCGCCCACGAGGAGACCCTGGGCGACCTCCTGGCCACCCACCCCCTCGACTGACTCAGCCGACGCGACTCAACCCGACTCGCCTCGCCTCGCCTCGCCTCAGAGGACGAAAGCCGGGCTACCGTTCCCCGTCACCATCGGACGCCCGGCACCATCCCAGGCGAGCATCCCGCCGTCGATGTTCACCGCGTCGAAGCCCTGCTGCACCAGATACTGCGTGACCTGCGCCGACCGGCCACCCACCCGGCACATCACATAGGCGCGACCGTGCTCGGCCACCGCCTCCGTCACCTCACCGAGGCGCGCCACGAAGCCACTCATCGGCACGTGCAGCGCACCGTCGACATGGCCGGCTTCCCACTCGTTGTCCTCCCGGACGTCCAGCACCAGCGCATCGGCCGGCACGGAAGCCGCGTCCACCGAGGGCAGCGGGGAGAAATTCATGGGACTGGCCTTCTCTCGTCAGATCGCCCGCGAAGTTCGAGCGCACAGAAAAACCTACTCCACCCGCTCCACCTACTCCGCCTGCGCCGCCAGCCCGTCGAGCTCGGTCTCCCGCTCGGAGACCTGCGCCAGCAGCTGTTCCGCGATCTCCTCCAGGAGCCGGTCCGGGTCGTCCGGGGCCATCCGCAGCATCGCACCGATCGCGGACTCCTCCAGCTCCCGCGCCAGCACGGACAGCATGTCCTTGCGCTGAGCCAGCCACTCCAGGCGCGCGTACAGCTCCTCGCTCTCGCTGAGCCGCTCCACGGCCGGCGCCGGCCCGGCCTCCCACTCGGCGGCGAGGTCACGCAGCTGCGCCTCGTCGCCTCGGGCGTAGGCGGCGTTCACGCGCGTGATGAACGCCTCGCGTCGCTGCCGCTCGTCCTCCTCGCGGGCCAGGTCGGGGTGGACCTTGCGGGCCAGCTCGCGGTAGAGCCTGCGCGCCTCCTCGCCGGGCCGGACCCGCTTCGGCGCCTGCACCGGCTGCTCGTTGAGCATGGCCGCCGCCTCGGGGGAGAGGCCGTCGGAGTCGATCCAGTCGTGGAACAGCTCCTCGACCCCGGGCATCGGCATGACCGCGGCCCGCGCCTCCTGCGCCCGCCGCAGATCCTCCGGGTCCCCGCTGCGCGCGGCCCGCGCCTCGGCGATCCGCGCGTCGAGCTCGTCGAGCCGCGCGTACATGGGGCCGAGCTTCTGGTGGTGCAGCCGCGAGAAGTTCTCCACCTCGACCCGGAAGGTCTCGACGGCGATCTCGAACTCGATCAACGCCTGCTCGGCGACCCCCACGGCCCGCTCCAGCCGCGCCTCGGGCCGCTCCTCCGCAGACGGCTCGGCACCCGCGGGCACACCCTCGCCCGGCGCGTGGCCCTCACTCCGCGCGCCCTCGGACCGCTCGCCGCCCGCAGGCCGCTCGTCCGCGGACCGCTCGCCCTCGGGCTCCTCGTTCGCACCCTGGTCCACGCTCACGTTCACGCCCGCCCACGTCCTCGCTCCGGCTCGTCCCACCCAGCCTACGGTCCTTCGGGGGGCCTCCCCCTCCCTCCCCCTCCCCTCCCTCCCCCGCATGGGCGGCGGCCCGACACGGCGACGCCACCCCTACCCCCTTGCCCCTGCCCCTGCCCTCCCGCGCCGCCGCCTTGCGGCCCGGCCCCGTGTCGATCGCCCCTCGTCGATCGCCCCGCACCCAGCCCCAGGCGAGTGCGTGGGTCAGACGCCCAGCTCCGCCTCTATGCGCCCCGCCCGGACGGCGGAGAGCAGCTCGGCGTGGTCCGCGGTGGTGCGGTCCGCGTAGGTGACGGCAAAGGACGCGATGGCCTCGTCCAGCTCCTCGTTCTTGCCGCAGTAGCCGGCTATCAGGCGCGGATCGGCACTGTGGGCGTGCGCCCGGGCCAGCAGGGCGCCCGTCATCCGGCCGTAGTCGTCGACCTGGTCGACGGTGAGCGCGGCGGGGTCGACGCTGCCCTTTCGGTTGCGGAACTGACGCACCTGGAAGGGGCGCCCGTCGACCGTGGTCCAGCCGAGCAGGTTGTCGCTGACGACCTGCATCCGCTTCTGCCCGAGCACCACGCGCCGCCCCTCGTGGCCGGGGTCGGGCACGGTGAAGCCGACGGCCGGCAGGTACGGCAGCAGGGCCGACGGCCTGGCCTCCTTCACCTGGAGGACCAGCGGCTCGCCCCGGTGGTCGAGCAGCAGCACGACATAGGAGCGGGTGCCGACGCTTCCGGTGCCGACGACCCGGAAGGCCACGTCGTGGATGGCGTACCGCGCGAGGAGCGGCAGCCGGTCCTCGGAGACGGTCTCCAGATAGGCGCCGAGCGAGGCGGCAACGGCCGCCGCCTCGCCGTCAGGGACTCTGCGCAGCACCGGGAGAGCCTCCACGAACCGGCGCCCGCCGCCTTCGGTACCGGTCACGGCCTCGGTCGACCGGGCGGCGAACCGGGCGCTGGTGTTGTTCCGGGCCTTCGCCGAGACCCGTTCCAGAGTGCCGAGGAGATCGCGGGCGTCGGTGTGCGAGACGAGTTCCTCGTCGGCTATCGCGTTCCAGGCGTCGAGGGCGGGCAGGCGGGCCAGCAGGCGCATGGTGCGCCGGTAGGCGCCGACCGTGTCGAACGCGGCCGCCCGGCACACCTCCTCGCTCGCGCCGACCTCGCGCCCGGCGAGGACCAGGGAGGTGGCGAGCCGCTTGAGGTCCCATTCCCAGGGGCCGACGATCGTCTCGTCGAAGTCGTTGAGATCCATGACGAGCCGGCCACGGGCGTCGCCGTAGAGGCCGAAGTTGGCGGCGTGCGCGTCGCCGCACAGCTGGGCCGCTATCCCGGTGACGGGGGTCGTGACGAGGTCCTGGGCCATCAGGCCGGCGGAGCCGCGGAGGAAGGCGAAGGGGCTCGCCGCCATCCTTCCGACCCGTATCGGCGCAAGCTCGGGCACCCGGCCTCGGCTGGACTCCTCGACGGCGCGGACGGCGTCCGGCCGGTCGGCGGCGAGGGCGGGCCGGTCGTGCGTGGAGCGCGGCACCCGGTCGCGCAGTTCCTTGCCCATGTCTCCGGGGGCGACCCCCGCGCCACCGGAAGCGGCGCGGCGCGCGAAGCCCGGCACGTGCGGGACGCGCTCACCGGCCGTCACTCCGTCGGTGCCGCGCTGTCCCGGCACCACGGCCCGGATCTCGTCCATGGGATGCCCTCCCCCGTTGCGATGTCCAACATCATCCGGCCCCGACCGTACCGCCGCACCTGATCGACCGTCTCCCCCTGTGGACAACGCCCTGTGGACAACTCAGACCGCGACCGCTTCCTCCATCTCCTCCTCCGTCGCCTTCTCCCTTTCCACCTTCGCCTCGACCGCGTGGGTGGCTCCGCCGGCACCGTTCCGCCGGCTTTCCACGACCCCGGCGGCCACGACGAGGGCGGCTCCGGCGAGGAACCACAGAGCGAGGACGAGGACGTGTCCGCCGAGCGCGTGACCGCCGAAGTACACGTGGCCGCGGACGCCCTCGACGAAGCCCGCACCGTTCCAGAAGGCGTGCAGCGCACCGAAGAAGCCGGGCTGGAGCTCGGGCCGGTAGATGCCGCCGGAGCTCGTGAAGTTGAGCATGACGAAGAGGACCATCACGCCGAGCGTGGTCCAGCGGCGCAGGAAGGTGTGGAGGCCGACGCCGACGAGCAGGATGCCCGCCGCGTACAGCCAGGACATCGCCCAGACTCCGCCGAGTCCCTGGTCCACGAGGTGGAAGACCGGTCCGGCGAAGAGGGTGCCGATCAGGCTGACGACCAGCGACATCCCGGCGGCGAGGAGGACCCTGATCCGCATGGGCAGGACGGCGCCGGCTCCGCCGATGACGGCGACCGAGGCGTACGCGCCGATGCTGAGGGCGACCAGCAGGAAGAAGACGCCCTGGCCGGTGGGGTCTCCGGAGGCGACGGGGGCGACGTCGGTGACCTTGAGCGGGGCGTCCTGCGTGGCGGCGACCTTGGTGAAGATCTTCTCGACGGCCATGGCGCTGGTGTCGGAGGAAGCGGACGCGACGAGGAGTTCGGGCTTCTCGCCGGGCACGTAGGCCCCGAAGCTGCCCTGCTCGCGCAGTGAGGCGACGGCGGCCTCCCGGTCGGCGACGGTACGGACGTCGAGGGCACCGGCGCCCTTGTCCTGGAGCGTCTGCGCGAGGACCTGGGCGCTCGGGCCGGAGCCGACTATGTCGACGCGCAGGTCGTGGGGTGCGGGGGCGTGGAAGGCGCCGAGGTAGGCGAGTCCCATGCCGACGCACATCAGCAGGGGAGTGAGCAGATGCCCGAGGACATGCCGCAACGCGCCCTGGGTGTTCGGTCCTGCGGACACCGAGACCTCCATGGTTGGCTTTTACAACTAAAGAACCGTTGTACTATACAACTGAACCTCCGGCCGATGACAACCACCGGCATCCGACGACCACGAGGGAGCGCACCATGACCGGCGCCGCAGAGGTACCGCGCGAGGCGTCCGTGGACGTCATCCAGCGCGAACTGACGGCCTTCGCACGCCGGGCCCGCGCCGCGGCGGCCCGCGTCCACCCCGAGCTCCCGCTCGTCTCCTACACGCTCCTCGCCCACATCGAGGAGCAGCGCGGCTGCCGGGCCACGGATCTCGCGACCCACTACCTGCTGGACAAGTCGACGGTCAGCCGCCAGGTCGCCACCCTGGAGAAGCTCGGGCTGGTCGAGCGTCGTCCCGCTCCCGACGACCATCGCGTCCAGGTCCTGCATCCCACCGAGGCGGGTGCCGCGGTCCTCGCCTCGGCCCGGACGAGCCGCCGCACCGCCTACCAGGAACGCCTCAAGGACTGGTCGGCCGACGACCTCGCCCAGTTCGCCGCGTACCTGCTGCGCTACAACGCCGCGAGCCCGACCGGCCTGCCGGACAGCCCCCCACGCTGACCCGGTCCGCCCGAGGAGGGCGGCTCGGAGACCCGCCGGCCCCCGGAGGAGTCAGAGCCCCGCGTCCCGGGCCAGCAGCGCCGCCTGCACCCGGTTCTCGCAGTCCAGCTTGGCGAGGATCCGGCTCACGTACGTCTTCACCGTGGCCTCGCTCATGTGGAGCCGTCTCCCCGCATCCGCGTTGGACAGCCCTTCACCGAGCACCGCCAGCACCTCGCGCTCCTTGTCGCTCAGCGCCGCCACCCGCACCCGCGCCTGCTCGGAACGCGCCGCCTCCCGGCCGGTGGCGAGCCGCTCCACCACGTGCCGCGTCGCCGCCGGCGACAGATAGGCGTCGCCCGCCGCGGCGGCCCGCACAGCCCGGATCAGCTCCGCCGGTGCCGTGTCCTTGAGCAGGAACCCGGCACCCCCGTGCTCCAACGCCCGCAGGACGTTCTCCCGCTCCCCGAAGGTCGTCAGGACGATCACCCGTGCCGCCGGCGCGGCCCGGCGCAGCTCCGGCAGCGCGGAGAGCCCGTCGAGCACCGGCATCTGGATGTCGAGCAGCACCACGTCGGCGGCGTGCGCCCGCGCCGCCTCGACCGCCGCCCGTCCGTCGGCCGCCTCGCCGACGACCTCGATCTCCGGGTCCGAGATGAGGATCATCCGGATCCCGGCCCGGATCAGAGGCTCGTCGTCGGCGATCACGACCCTGATGGGCTGCCCTGCCACAGTTACTCCCCCACGACTCCGGTAGGGCCTGACCAGCGTTACCGCTGCTCGACCACGTACGACTTCTTCTCGATCAGCTTGCCGTCCTTGAAGCAGAACCGGAAAACGGGCTCCTGGTCCAGGGTGTCGCCCGTCTCCGAGGACAGCAGGACCAGGCACTCGGCCCCCGCCGGCCGCTCGGGCCCCGAACTGCTCAGGCCCAGGGTGGCGATCGTGTCGCCCGAGGGCAGTCGTACGCGGACCTCACGCTCGGGCATGCCGACCTCCACCGCGTCGTACTGCTCGGGTTCGATCATCCCCTCCTCCATCGAACCGATCATGAAGTAGAGGCCGAAGCCGACGGCCACCACGAGCAGGACGACCGCCGCGAAAGCGATCCCGCACCCCAGGGCGACCCCACCGCCCGCCCCCATGCCCCTTCCTCTGCCCCCGCGCACTGCCATCGCCAGCTCCCGCTCCGTGAACGTCCAGTCGGCCGGTCCGACCACGACCGGACCACCGTCGCCCACCAGCGGCTTCGTCGTCTGCTGCCGGAAGTCGTCGGCCTCATCGACCAAAGGCGCTGCCTCGGCGACGGGCGCCGCCCCGTACGGCAGCATCCCGGCCACCCGGAACCCACCGCCGTCGGCCGGACCCGCATGACACATGCCGCCCACCAGCCGGGCCCGCTCGGCGAGCCCGGTCAGTCCCTGCCCGCCGCTCACGACGTCCTTCGCCGGCCCGTCCGTCGACGCCTCGTTGAGGACCTCCACGACGAAGGTGTCCGGCTCGTACCGCAGCTCGACGCCGATCGTCGCGCCCGGCGCGTACTTGTAGGCGTTGGTCAGCGCTTCCTGCACGATCCGGTACGCGGCGTGGTCCGCGGCCGGCTCCAGCGGCCGTTCCTCTCCGAGCCGGCGCAGCCCCACCGCGGTGCCTGCGGCTCTGGCCGCCGCCACGAGCCCCTCGATACCGGCGGTCCCCCGTGCCGCCCGTCCCGTCTCGTCGCCGGCCCGCGCGGACGCCGGGGCCGTGCCGTCCGGTGCCTCGATCCCGTCCCGCAATATGCCGACGACCTCCCGCAGCTCGTGCATCGCGGTCACCGACGCGTTCCGCAGGACTCCGACCACCTCGCGCTGCCGCTCGCTCAGCTCCCGGTCCACTTCCAGGGCACCCGTGTGGACGGCGATCAGCGCCAGCTGGTGTCCGAGGCTGTCGTGCATGTCCTGGGCGATCCGCTGCCGCTCCCGCAGCCGCGCCTGCCAGGCCACCATGGTCCGCTCGCGCAGCAGCTGGGCGTTGCGCTCCTGGAGGGCGTGCAGCAGGGTCCGCCGCTGGGTCCAGTACCGGTGGGCGAGCCCGGGGGCCAGGGTGGTGCCCAGGTAGTAGAGGGTCGCGAAGAAGGCCACGGAGAGCAGCCGCTGCTGGTCCCAGGTCTCCAGGAGCGTCCCCCCGACGTCCAGGACGAAGGCGGCCATGAACGCGACGAGCGCCCGCCCGGCGCTCACGACGTACCGGCCGGCCGACCAGCCGACGAGGATCAGGAGCGGCCCGAAGCCGGGCAGGAAGGGTGCGAGGCCCGCGGCCACGACGAGTACGCCGGCGGGCAGTCTGCGCCGCAGCAGGGACAGCACGGCGGCACCCGCGGCCACTCCGGCCAGCCGCCAGCCCTCGCCACCGAGGAGTTCCTCGGTCCCGGCGGCGAGCAACGCCACGACCACGGCGAGCGCGATCTCACCGGTGGTCCTGCGCCGCGACCAGTGCCCCGGCACGGCGAACCATCTCCACCACCCGGCGACCCAGTCCCCGACCCGGCCGCCGATCCCGTCCCCGTCCCCACGCCCACGCCCGTACCCGTTGCTGATCCCGCTCTCGTCCCCGCTCCCGCTCGTACCAGGGGCCCCCGACTTCGACATAACGTCCACGCTCGCACCCTAGGCAGCGACCCCACCCGCGTGCGTCTGTCTTTCGTCTCGCCCTCCGACGACAAAAGTCGCGACCTCGCCCGAGGCCCGAACACCCCGCACCAAGCACCCCGCACCAAGCCCCGAGCACCAAGCCCCGGAACCCCGAGCCTGAGCACCAAGCCCCGGACCCAGAGCCAGAGCCCCAACCCCCGAGCCCCGACGTGGGAAGGCTCACATCAAAGAGACAACGCAGAAGCCCCGTAGGTCGATGACCTACGGGGCTTCCGTCTTGTGCGCGAGGGGGGAGTTGAACCCCCACGCCCTTTCGGGCACTGGAACCTGAATCCAGCGCGTCTGCCTATTCCGCCACCCGCGCATTGGGTGGTCTACCTGCCCTCTCACCTTTCGGTGCGAGCGCCTGGCGACATCTGAAGATTAGCACGTCGCAGACCGTGGATTCACATCCGTTGTTTCGCTCCCACTCCCGGAGAACAAGGAGAGAGGGAGGCCGGAAGGACACCCCGAAGGTACGAAGGGAACGAGTGAGGAGAGAGCGGAAGGAGGGGGACGAAGGTGACGGACCGCACGCGGCCCCTCGAGACCGCACCCCCTGTCCCACAGCCGGGTGCGGGACACTGTCCACAGGCCGCCTCTACGATCCGTGGGGAAAGGTCTGTGAGAGGTGACACTCGTCCACAGGGCAGAGAAGGGGAACCAGCCGATTTCCCGACGCGTGGATACGATCAGTAAGCAGTACCAGGACGACAACGACGGAGGAGGTGCCCCATGGGAGTCCTGAAGCGATTCGAGCAGCGTCTCGAAGGTCTGGTCAACGGCACCTTCGCCAAGGTCTTCAAGTCCGAGGTCCAGCCCGTCGAGATCGCCGGCGCACTCCAGCGCGAGTGCGACAACAACGCGACGATCTGGAACCGCGAGCGGACCGTCGTCCCCAACGACTTCATCGTCGAGCTGAGCACGCCGGACTACGAGCGCCTCAGCCCCTACTCGGGCCAGCTCGGCGACGAGCTCGCCGGCCTGGTCAGGGACTACGCGAAGCAGCAGCGCTACACCTTCATGGGCCCGATCAAGGTCCATCTGGAGAAGGCCGACGACCTCGACACCGGTCTGTACCGGGTGCGCAGCCGCACACTCGCGTCGAGTACGTCACAGCCGCAGCCGTCCCCCGGTGGACACCAGCAGCACCAGCAGCAGGGCCCGCAGCAGGGCCAGGCCGCGGCCCGCGGCGGTTACGGGTACCCCCCGGCCGGCGCCCCGCCCATGCCCGCCTCGCCGCCTCCCGGCGCCCCCGGCCACCGGCCGACGGCACCCGCGGGTCGACCGGCGGGCGGGCCCGTGGCCATGCCCGGCACGGGTTCCGGCACCGGCGCGGGCTCCCCGGTCCGCCGCTGGATCGAGATCAACGGCACCCGCCATCAGATCTCCCGCCCGACCCTGGTCCTCGGCCGCAGCACCGACGCGGACGTGAGGATCGACGATCCCGGCGTCTCCCGCCGGCACTGCGAGATCCGGACCGGAACGCCCTCGACGATCCAGGATCTGGGATCCACCAACGGCATCGTGGTGGACGGGCAGCACACCACCCGCGCTACGCTCCGCGACGGCTCGCGGATCGTCGTGGGCAGCACCACCATCGTTTACCGGCAAGCCGAAGGGTGAAGCGGGGGCAATGTCAGAGCTGACCCTGACGGTCATGCGGTTGGGTTTCCTGGCCGTTCTGTGGCTGTTCGTCATCGTGGCCGTCCAGGTCATCCGCAGCGACCTGTTCGGTACGCGGGTGACCCAGCGCGGTTCGCGGCGCCAGGAGACCCGGCCGCAGCAGAACGCGCGCCAGGCCGCCGCGCCTCCGCAGCAGCGCGGCCAGCAGACCGCGGCGGGCGGGCGGCAGCGCCGTGGTGCCCCGACGAAGCTGGTCGTCTCCGAGGGCACCCTCACCGGCACCACCGTCGCCCTCCAGGGGCAGACGATCACGCTGGGCCGGGCGCACGATTCGACGATCGTGCTGGACGACGACTACGCGTCCAGCCGGCACGCCAGGATCTACCCGGACCGGGACGGTCAGTGGATCGTCGAGGATCTCGGGTCCACGAACGGCACCTATCTCGACCGGACCCGCCTCACCACCGCCACACCGATTCCGCTGGGCGCGCCGATTCGCATCGGCAAGACCGTCATCGAGCTGCGGAAGTAGTACGACAATGAGCGGAGCGACCGGAGGGTGGGCAGTGTGGGTCGAGACCGGCTGTACCCCGATGCAGCGTCGACAGGGCAGGTGCGCATGACTCTGTCCCTGCGTTTCGCCGCGGGCTCCCACAAGGGCATGATCCGCGAGGGCAACGAGGACTCCGGCTATGCCGGCCCCCGGCTGCTCGCCATCGCCGACGGCATGGGCGGCCAGGCCGCCGGTGAGGTCGCCTCCTCCGAGGTGATCTCGACGCTCGTCACCCTCGACGACGACGTCCCCGGCTCCGACATCCTCACCTCGCTCGGTACGGCGGTGCAGCGCGCCAACGACCAGCTTCGGATGATGGTCGAGGAGGACCCGCAGCTGGAGGGCATGGGCACCACGCTCACCGCTCTGCTGTGGACGGGTCAGCGCCTCGGTCTGGTGCACGTCGGCGACTCGCGCGCGTACCTGCTCCGTGACGGCGTCCTCACCCAGATCACCCAGGACCACACCTGGGTCCAGCGGCTCGTCGACGAGGGCCGGATCACCGAGGAAGAGGCCACCACCCACCCGCAGCGCTCGCTCCTCATGCGCGCGCTCGGCAGCGGCGACCACGTCGAGCCCGACCTCTCCATCCGTGAGGTCAGGGCCGGCGACCGCTATCTGATCTGCTCCGACGGCCTGTCCGGCGTGGTCTCCCACCAGACCCTCGAGGACACGCTCGCCAGCTACCAGGGCCCGCAGGAGACCGTGCAGGAGCTGATCCAGCTCGCGCTGCGCGGCGGCGGCCCCGACAACATCACGGTGATCGTCGCCGACGTCCTCGACGTCGACGGCGGCGACACCCTCGCCGGGCACCTCAGCGACACCCCCGTCATCGTGGGCGCGGTCGCCGAGAACCAGGCCGCGCAGCTGAACGACGGCGGGGCGATGCAGACCCCGGCCGGTCGCGCCTCCGGCCTCGGCCGCCCGGCCCCGTACCAGCAGCCGCCCGTCGGCGGCTTCGGTCCTCCCGGCAGCGGCGACGACCACGGCTACGGCGGCATGCCCCCGCAGGGCTCCTTCGAGTCGTACACGGACGACGACTTCGCGAAGCCGCGCACCGGCCGTAAGTGGCTCAAGCGCTCCTTCCTCCTCGTCCTGGCCCTCGCCGTCGTCGGCGGCGGGCTGTACGGCGGCTGGCGCTGGACGCAGACGCAGTACTTCGTGGGCTCCAAGGACCAGCACGTGGCGCTCTACCAGGGCATCAGCCAGGACCTGGCGTGGGTCTCGCTGTCGAAGGTCGAGAAGGACCACCCCGAGATCGAACTCAAGTACCTCCCCGCCTACCAGCGGAAGCAGGTCGAGGACACGATCGCGGGCGGCAGCCTCGGCAAGGCCGAGACGAAGATCTCCGAGCTGGCCGCGCAGGCTTCGTCCTGCAAGAAGACCGAGCAGCGCCGCGCCGCCGCCGAGAAGGCCGCCGACCAGGCGAGCAAGCCGCCGACCACCGACGGCGCCGCCACGCCCGATTCCAAGCCCACCACAGCCGCTCCCTCCCCGGGTCCCACCCTCACCGCGGAGGAGCAGAAGCTGGCCTCGAACTGCGGCAAGCAGTAAGCACCCGTAGGGGGCCTTTCACCACCATGAGCGTTGTCACCAACACGACCACCATCGGCGCGATCGAGGCGCCGAGCCGCCGCAACACCGAGCTGGCGCTGCTCGCGTTCGCCGTCGTCATCCCGGTGTTCGCGTACCTCAACGTGGGCCTGGCCATCGACGGCAAGGTCCCGGCCGGCATGGCCGGGTACGGGCTCGGTCTCGCCCTGCTCGCGGGCGTCGCGCACCTCGTGGTGCGGAAGTGGGCACCGTACGCGGACCCGCTGCTGCTGCCCCTCGCGACCCTGCTCAACGGCATGGGCCTGGTGCTGATCTGGCGTCTTGACCAGTCGCCGCGGCTTATCGCCACGTCGATGCGCCTGTATGACAGCTTCAGCCCGGACGCGCCGAGCCAGATGATGTACTCGGCGATCGGCATCGCCATGTTCGTGGGCGTGCTGTTGCTGTTGAAGGACCACCGCGTCCTCCAGCGCTACACGTACATCTCCATGGTGGTCTCCCTCGTCCTCCTGCTGCTGCCGCTCGTCCCGGGCCTCGGTACGGACAGCTTCGGCGCCAAGATCTGGATCAGGGTCGGCGGTTTCTCGATCCAGCCCGGTGAGTTCGCCAAGCTGGTCCTGGCGGTGTTCTTCTCCGGCTATCTGATGGTGAAGCGGGACGCTCTGGCACTGGCCAGCCGCCGCTTCATGGGGCTCTACCTGCCCCGTGGCCGCGACCTCGGCCCGATCCTGACGATCTGGGCGGTCAGCCTCCTCATCCTGGTCTTCGAGAACGACCTCGGTACCTCTCTGCTGTTCTTCGGCATGTTCGTGATCATGCTGTACGTCGCGACCGAGCGGACCAGTTGGATCGTCATGGGTCTGCTGATGGCAGCGGGCGGCGCGGTCGCCGTCAGCTCCTTCGCCAGCCACGTCCAGTCCCGCGTGGCCGCCTGGCTCGACCCGTTCGAGTGCCTGAAGACGGCGCCCGCGGGCAGCAACATGGCCTATGCCTGCGACCAGATGACCGAAGTACTGATGTCCTTCGGCTCCGGCGGCATCCTCGGCACCGGCCTCGGCCAGGGCAACTCGGACCTCATCGGCTTCGCCGCCAACTCCGACTTCATCTTCGCCACCGTCGGCGAGGAGCTCGGACTCGCCGGCGTGATGGTCTTCCTGCTCCTCTACGGGCTGATCGTCGAGCGCGGTGTCCGCACCGCCCTCGCCGCCCGTGACCCCTTCGGCAAGCTGCTCGCGATGGGCCTCTCCGGTGCCTTCGCGCTCCAGATCTTCGTCGTCGCCGGCGGCGTGATGGGCCTCATCCCGCTCACCGGTATGACCATGCCGTTCCTCGCGTACGGCGGTTCCTCCGTGATCGCCAACTGGGCCCTGATCGGCATCCTGATCCGGATCAGCGACACCGCGCGCCGTCCCGCGCCCTCGCCCGCCCCATCACCCGACGCCGAGATGACCCAGGTGGTCCGTCCGTGAACAAGCCGCTGCGCCGGGTCGCGATCTTCTGCGGCCTCCTCATCCTCGCCCTGCTCCTGCGGGACAACTGGGTGCAGTTCGTCCGCGCCGACGAGCTGAACTCTCACCCGGACAACACCCGCGTCCGGATCGAGCGGTACGCGAACGCGCGCGGCAACATCATCGTGGACGGCAAGCCGATCACCGGGTCCCTCGACTCGAAGGACGAGTACTACAAGTACAAGCGCACCTACACCGATGGCCCCATGTGGGCCCCGGTCACCGGTTACGCCTCGCAGGCCTACGACGCCAACCAGATCGAGAAGATCGAGGACGGCATCCTTACCGGCAACGACGACCGGCTCTTCTTCGACCGCACGCTCGCCATGTTCACCGGTGAGAAGAAGAAGGGCGGCGACGTCGTCACCACCCTCAACGGCGCCGCCCAGAAGGCCGCCTTCGAGGGCCTCGGCAACAACACCGGCGCCGTCGTCGCGATCGAGCCGTCCACCGGCAAGATCCTCGCGATGGCGTCCACCCCCTCGTACGACCCCTCCTCCTTCGCCGGCTACTCCGGCAAGGACGAGAAGGCCTGGGTCGCGCTGGAGAAGAACAAGAACAAGCCGAAGCTCAACCGCGCCATCCGCGAGATCTACCCGCCCGGCTCGGTCTTCAAGGTCGTCACCGCCGCCGCGGCGCTGGAGAGCGGCAAGGTCACCGACATCAACGCGGCGACGGACACGCCGGAGCCGTACAACCTCCCGCTCACCCGGGTTCCCATGAAGAACCACGCCAGCGGCTGCGAGAACGCCAGCCTGAACCTGGCGCTGCAGGTCTCCTGCAACTCCGTCTTCGCCAAGCTCGGCGACGAGGTCGGCCTGGCGAAGATGACGGAGATCGCGGAGAAGTTCGGCTTCAACGCCGAACAGTTCACGCCCGTCCGCTCGGCAGCCTCGGTCTACGACAAGGACATGGAGCGCAGCGAGAACGCGCTCTCCTCCATCGGCCAGTTCAACACCGCGACCACCCCGCTCCAGATGGCGATGGTCACGGCGGCGATCGCCAACGACGGCAAGCTGATGAAGCCGTACATGATCGACCAGCTGCGCGCCCCGAACCTCGACGTCGTCAAGCAGAACGAGCCGGAGGAGATGAGCCGGCCGGTCTCGCAGAAGAACGCCCAGCTGCTCCAGCAGATGATGGAGAACGTCGTCACCAAGGGCACCGGCCGCAACGCCGACCTGCACATGGACGGCGTCAAGGTCGGCGGCAAGACGGGTACGGCCCAGCACGGCGAGAAGAACGCCAAGCGCCCGTACGCCTGGTTCATCTCGTACGCCAAGACCGCGCAGGGCTCCCCGGTGGCCGTGGCCGTGATCGTCGAGGACTCCGAGGGCACCGACCGCGAGGACATCAGTGGTGGCGGTCTCGCCGCCCCGATCGCCAAGGACGTCATGAAGGCGGTCCTCAAGAGCCGCGGCTGATCCCCGCACGCACGGTAGGACCCACGTACACGGTACGAACCAGGTACCGGTCAGGTATCAGCTACCGGCCCCGGGCTGAACGTCTTCCCGGGGCCGGTAGCGTATGCGCGAACAGCACACACCGCCGGACCACCCATGGGTGCGGTCGGGACAGACGGAGAGGGCTGGATTAGCTATGGAAGAGCCGCGTCGCCTCGGCGGCCGGTACGAGCTGGGCTCGGTGCTCGGCCGTGGTGGCATGGCCGAGGTGTACATCGCCCAGGACACCCGGCTCGGCCGCACCGTCGCCGTGAAGACGCTGCGGGCCGACCTGGCCCGCGACCCGTCCTTCCAGGCCCGGTTCCGCCGTGAGGCACAGTCCGCCGCCTCGCTGAACCACCCGGCGATCGTCGCGGTCTACGACACCGGCGAGGACTACGTCGACGGGGTCTCCATCCCGTACATCGTGATGGAGTACGTCGACGGGTCGACCCTGCGCGAGCTGCTGCACTCCGGGCGCAAGCTGCTGCCCGAGCGCACGCTCGAGATGACGGTCGGCATCCTCCAGGCGCTCGAGTACTCGCACCGCGCCGGCATCGTGCACCGTGACATCAAGCCGGCGAACGTCATGCTGACGCGCACCGGCCAGGTCAAGGTCATGGACTTCGGCATCGCGCGCGCCATGGGCGACTCGGGCATGACCATGACCCAGACCTCCGCCGTGATCGGCACCGCCCAGTACCTCTCCCCGGAGCAGGCCAAGGGCGAGCAGGTCGACGCCCGGTCCGACCTGTACTCCACGGGCTGCCTGCTGTACGAACTGCTGACCGTCCGGCCCCCCTTCATCGGCGACTCCCCGGTCGCGGTCGCGTACCAGCACGTCCGCGAGGAGCCGCAGGCACCGAGCAACTTCGACGCCGAGATCACGCCGTCGATGGACGCCATCGTCCTCAAGGCGCTGGTCAAGGACCCCGACTACCGCTACCAGTCCGCCGACGAGATGCGCGCGGACATCGAGGCCTGCCTCGACGGTCAGCCGGTCGCGGCCGCCGCCGCGATGGGCATGGGCATGGCGGGCGCCCCCGCGTACGGCGGGGGCTACGGCGGTTACCCGCCGGAGGACCAGCCGACCACCGCCCTGCGCCAGGCCGACCCCGGCGGTCAGACGTCGATGATGCCCCCGATCAACCCGGACGACGGTGGCTACGGCTATGACGACCGTCCGGACCGCCGCCGCGGCGGTGGGCAGAAGAAGTCGAACACCTCGACGATCCTGCTGGTCCTCGCGGGCATCCTGGTGCTCGTCGGCGCGATCTTCATCGGCGTCTCGCTGATGGACAAGAAGGAGGGGCCCCAGCAGGTCACGGTCCCCCAGCTCGTCGGCCAGACGATGCAGGCGGCCGAGGGCCTCGCGGCCAACGCCCAGGTGAAGGCGGTTCAGGCCGGCACCGAGCGCTGCGCCGAGCCCAAGGGCTCCATCTGCCGCCAGACCCCGGTCGCGGACGGCACCGCGAAGATGGAGACCAACACCACGATCCAGGTGTACGTCTCCGAGGGCGCCCCCCTCGCCGAGGTCCCGGACGTCGTCGAGCAGTCCCAGGAGCGGGCCGAGCAGACGCTGAAGGACAAGGGCTTCAAGGTCAAGGTCGAGCAGGAGGAGTCCGACGAGGACCCGGGCACGGTCCTGAGCACGAACCCGCAGGGCGGCACCAAGGCGGAGAAGAACTCCGTGGTGACGATCACCGTCGCGAAGCAGCTGCAGGCGACGGTTCCCCCGGTCGTGGGCAACCAGCTCGCCCAGGCCGAGCAGCAGCTGAAGAACCTCGGCTTCACCGTGGTCACGCAGTACGTGGACTCGGACCAGCCCAAGGATCAGGTCGTGAAGCAGACCCCGGACGGCAACGCCTCGGTCGCGAAGGACTCCGAGGTGACCCTCCAGGTCTCCAAGGGCCCGCAGCAGACCCAGGTCCAGCTCCCCACGGGCCTGACCGGCAAGAAGTACAAGGAAGTCAGGGACCAGCTCCAGGGCATGGGCCTGACGGTCGTCCAGCAGGGCTCCGACAAGGAGGACGCCATCGTCCTCAGCACGAACCCTCCCGAGGGTTCGATGGTCACCACCGACCAGCCGATCACCGTCATGACCCTGGGCGGCGGCAACCCCGGCGGCGGCGGAGACAACAACGGCGACAGCGACACCGGCGGCTTCTTCGGCTGACAACCGGACCAGCCGGCCCCGCACCGGGACCCGCACCCGCACGCAGCACGCAGCACGACCGAGCCCCGGCATCCCAAGGATGCCGGGGCTCGGTCGTCACCGGGGGACTCGTCCGAGGATCAGCGCAGCTCCGCCGGAGGGGTGCGGTCGCGGTCGACCTTCTCCGTGCGTTCCAGTTCGCCCCAGACGATGTACCGGTAGTCCGAGGTGTACATCGGGGTGCAGGTCGTCAGCGTGATGTAGCGGCCCGGCTTGGTCTTGCCGGACTCCTTCGGGACGGGCTGGAGGACGTCCACGTTGTACTTCGTGGTCGACGGCAAGGTCTTGTAGACCTTGTAGACGTACCAGGTGTCCTTGGACTCGAAGACGATCGCGTCGCCGGTCTTCAGCTTGTGGATGTTGTGGAACTTCGCGCCGTGCCCGTCGCGGTGCGCGGCCAGCGTGAAGTTGCCCTTCTCGTCCTGCGGGAGGGCGGACTTGACCGGGTCGGTGTAGTAGCCGGCGACGCCGTTGTTGAGGATGCCGCTGCTGGTGCCCCGCTTGACCAGGACTTCGTTGTCGTCCATGGCCGGCACGTGCAGGAAGCCGATGCCGTCCTTCGTGTCGAGCGCGCCGGGGCCGTCGGCCCAGCCGTCGCGGACCTGGGCGCCGTCCTGGTCGGCGGCGCGGTCGGCGACGACGTTGGTCCACCACAGCGAGTAGACGACGAAGAGCCCGAGCACCAGGCCCGCTGTGATGAGGAGTTCGCCGAAGACGCTGATGATCCCGGCGATCCGGTTGCGCGCGCGTGCCACTAGGTCGTCCCGTCGTCCCGTCCGGAGGTGTCGGGGCTCAGCCTACGAGCGCGGCCGGCTTTCCCTTGCTGCGCGGGCGTTCCTCGACCATCTTGCCCCAGACGATCATGCGGTACGTGCTGGTGAACTCGGGCGTGCAGGTGGTCAGCGTGATGAACCGGCCGGGCTTGGTGAAGCCCGAACCCTTCGGGACCGGATCGATCACCGAGATGTTCGACGGCGCGGTCTGGGGCAGGATGCTCGCCATCTCGTACGTGTAGTACGCGTCCTGGGTCTCGACGACGATCGGGTCGCCGGGCTTGAGCTGGTTGATGTACCGGAACGGCTCGCCGTGGGTGTTGCGGTGTCCGGCGACCGCGAAGTTTCCCTGCCTGGCGGACGGCATGGCCGTCTTGAGCGTGCCCTCGGCGTAGTGACCGACCATGCCCTTGTCGAGGACCTTGGTCTTGTTGATGCCCTCGGCGATGGGCACGACGACGTCCAGTTTGGGGATGTACATGATGGCGAAGCCCTCGCCGGGCTCGAAGGCCTCCGGCTTGCTGTCGCCCTTGGCCCAGGTGTCCGCGATCTGTTCCTTGGCCCGGTCGGTCTGCTGGTCGGCCCGGACGTTCGTCCACCACAGCTGGTAGGTGACGAAGAGGAGCATGACGACGCCGAAGGTGATGAAGAGCTCCCCGACGATCCGGCTGGCGACGACGCCGACGCTGTCCTTGGCCTCGCGGGCGGCCCGTCGGGCCTCGACGCGGGAAAGAGGCCGGGCTTCGGGAGTGGTGGGGCCGGTGGGGCCGGTGGGGCTCGCGCCCCGGCTCTTGCCCCTGCCTCCGCCTCCGCCCTTGGCGGCCCGGCGCCGCTCGGCCCTCCCGGGCCCCGGGAGGGGCTCCACGGCCCGTATGGGCATCGTCTCGTCACGCGGGACCCGCGGGGCCTCTTCGGCCTCGTACGGCGCGTTCACGGGCTCGTACGGGGCCTCCTGAGCCGGCCGGGGCTCGTACGCGGACGCGTGCGTCGGCCCGGGCTCGTACGGAGACACCTGGGGCTGCTCGTAGACGGGTTCGTGCACGGGCTCGTAAGCGGATTCACGCACAGGCTCGCGCACAGGCTCATAGGCGGGCTCGTAAGCAGGCTCGTAAGCGGGCTCGCGCACGGGCTCATAGGCGGGCTCGTAAGACACCCGCTGCTCTCCGTGCCCGTACGGGTCCACGGGTATCGGCTCGGGACCCGGGCCGTCCGTGTCCCGGAACCACGGCGAGCCCGTCGTCACGCGACGGCCTTGCCCACCACCGGCGCGAGCCCCGCCGACCGGCCGACCGCCCCCTTGTCGCCGCACTGCTCCAGCCAGTTGGCGAGCATCAGGTGGCCGTGCTCGGTGAGGACCGACTCGGGGTGGAACTGCACCCCTTCGACGAGCAGTTCACGGTGGCGCAGCCCCATGATGATGCCGTCCTCGGTCCGCGCGGTGACCTCCAGCTCGGCCGGCAGGGCGGTCGGCTCGGCGGCCAGCGAGTGGTAGCGGGTCGCGGTGAAGGGCGAGGGCAGGCCCGCGAAGACGCCCTTGCCCTCGTGCGTGACCGGCGAGGTCTTGCCGTGCAGCAGCTCGGGCGCGCGGTCGACGACGCCGCCGTACGCCACGGCCATCGACTGCATGCCGAGGCAGACGCCGAAGACGGGCACGCCGGTGTCCGCGCAGTGGCGGACCATGTCGATGCAGACCCCGGCCTGCTCGGGCGCGCCGGGCCCGGGCGACAGCAGGACGCCGTCGAAGCCGTCCTGGGCGTGGCTCAGCTCGACCTCGTCGTTGCGGAGCACTTCACACTCGGCACCGAGCTGGTAGAGGTACTGAACGAGGTTGAAGACGAAGCTGTCGTAGTTGTCGACGACGAGAATTCGCGCGCTCACTGGCCGTCCACCGTCACATCGTTGAACGGAAGCAGCGGCTCCGCCCAGGGGAACACGTACTGGAAGAGGGCGTAGACGACCGCGAGGACCAGCACGATCGAGATCAGCGCCCGTACCCACGCGTTGCCCGGCAGATGCCGCCAGATCCAGCCGTACATGACGTCGACAGCCCCTTCCGTTCGTTACGGGGACCAGAGTACGGGGCGAGGGCGCCGTGAGGGGTCACCTGTTCAAAGCCTGTGGACGACCGTCGGTCACGGGCTGGGTGGTGTCGAGGTGCCCCCAGACGACCAGCCGGTGGCTGCTGCCCCACTCGGGCTCGCAGGTGGTGAGGGTGAGGTAGCGGCCGGGGCCGGTGAAACCCGCCGCGTTCTTCTTGAGGGGCTTCGGTACGGGGGCGACGACCCCCACGTCATCGGGCACGGTCCGGTAGGGGCCGCGGTCGATCCGGTACGTGAACCAGGTCGTCCCGTCGGTGAGGACGACCGCGTCGCCGGGGCGCAGCCGCGGGAAGTCCTTGAAGGGGTCGCCGTACGTGCGGCGGTGGCCGGCGACGGCGAAGTTGCCGGTCGCGCCGAGCCGGGCGGTGGCCGCGTAGTGCCCGAGGCCCTGCTTGAGGACGTCCGGACCGGTGCCTTCGAGGACGGGCCACTTCCAGTCCTTGCCGAGCCGGGGGACGTACATGACGGCGATGCCCTTGCCGGGTGTGTAGGGCCGCGCCTCGGGGGCGGGCGCGGACGGCGCCGCGGACGAGGGCGCGGACGAGGGTCCCGACGGGGGTGGCGCCGCCACCGGGGTGTTCACCCACTCCCGTTGGAGGCTGTCGATCTGGCCGGCGCTCGCGCTCTCGGCCTGGACGCCGGTCCAGTACAGGACGTACACGACGAAGAGGACGATCAGGGTGCCGACGGTCAGGCACAGCTCGCTGAAGGTCCGCACGACGAGACGCAAGCCGCTCACGCGCCCCCTCCCGCACGTCCCTCCGGTCAGCTCACCGGCTTCGCGTAGTGGAGGTCCACTGTGCCCGAGTAGCCGGGAAGAGTCATCGCCTTGTGCTCGTCGACTTTCCAGCCGAGCCCGTACGCCTTCACGTACAGCTGGTAGTTCTGCAGGGCCGGGGAGTCGTTGAGCGCCTTGTTCAGCTTCCCCCGGTCACCGACGGCGGTGATCTTGTACGGGGGCGAGTAGACGCGGCCCTGGAGGATCAGGGTGTTGCCGACGCAGCGCACGGCGCTGGTGGAGATGAGCCGCTGGTCCATGACGCGGATGCCCTCGGCGCCGCCCTGCCACAGGGCGTTGACGACGGCCTGGAGGTCCTGCTGGTGGATGACGAGGTCGTTGGCCTGCGGCTCGGGGTAGCCGGGGGCCGCCTGGGCGTTCGGCGGGGCGTCGTCGAGGGTGACGGTGAGGCCGGCGCCGGAGACCTCCGAGGTCCCCGCGGTGGTCTCCAGGGCGGCGAGCTTCTCGTCCTCCGCGCGGGTGGATCCGTCGTCGCGGGCGGCGAGGCCGTCGACCTGGGAGCGGAGGGCGGCGGTGGACTCGTCGAGGCCGGCGTTCTTGTGGCTGCGCTCCTCGATCAGGTCGGAGAGCCTGAGCAGGGAGGCGTCCGTGCGGATGTTGGTGCCCTTGGCGGTGTTGAAACTGGTGACGAAGATCAGTCCGGCGAGGGCGAAAACGGCAAGGGTGAGCACTCGGACGGGGCGCCACCTCGTGGTGCGACCCGGCCCTGCGGGAGTGTCGGCGGAATTGCTCAACGTACCCTGATCCCCTTCGGTGCCGCGGAACCACTACGCTAACGGACGCCCGGGGGACGCAGTCTTCCTCCTACGTCACATCCCGGCGCCAGCCACAGTTCCCTGCGCGGTCACGCAGCGCATCGACAGGAGAGTCCCTCGTGCCGAAGTCACGTATCCGCAAGAAGTCCGACTTCACGCCTCCCCCCGCCAAGCAGGCGACCAACATCAAGCTGACCAACCACAGCTGGGTGGCGCCCGTGATGCTGGCGCTGTTCGCCATCGGACTGGTGTGGATCGTGGTCTTCTACGTCACCGACGGCTCGATGCCGATCGAGGCGATCAGCAACTGGAACATCGTGGTGGGCTTCGGCTTCATCGCGGCCGGCTTCGGTGTCTCCACGCAGTGGAAGTAGTCCGCCCGTAGGCGGGGGTGGGGACGAGTCGGCGGCCGGTTTATCGGCTGGACCGGCGGCTCGTCAAGCTCTCCCCTGAACTTATCCACAGCGTTGTACACAGCACTGGATAACTTACGAAGATCTGTGGATAACTTGCACGGGGTTGACGCCGGTATGACCGCGATATGACCGCGATCACTCTCGGCAGAACCCGGAACGCCCCTCGCCTCCCTGGAAAAAGACCAGGTCAGAGGCGAGGGGCGCGGTCTTTCCCCACAGAGCGGGGGTGATCCGACACGCACTGTGGATAACTCTGGGGAAAGCTCACAAAAAAGCTCGTCCACAGCCCCCTGCGCTCAGGTGAGCGCGGCAGAACGGGCGAGTACGAGCCCCAGGTCGATCACCAGCAGCAGTCCACAGGCCCCGTACTGCACGAGGTCCCGACGCGCCCTCGGGGCGTGCACGAGGGCGTACGTCACCAGGGCGCCCCCGACGAGACCGCCGATGTGGGCCTCCCAGGAGATCCCCGGTCGGGTGAACGTCATGAGCAGCGACAGGGCCACGAAGAGGATCACCGGCCGCATGTCGTGGCGGCGCCGGCGGGCCAGCACGACCCAGGCGCCGATCAGTCCGTAGACGACGCCGGAGGCGCCCAGCGAGGGCTGGTTCTGCGGGGCGACGAGGTAGGCGAGCACGGAGCCGGAGAGCCCGGAGAGCAGGCACAGGGCCGCGTACCGGATCCGGCCGAGTTCGGGCTCGACGATCCCACCGATCACCCACAGGCCCAGCACGTTGAAGAGGATGTGCCAGACCTCCTGGTGGAGGACGGTCGAGGTGAGCAGCCGGTACCACTCGCCGTCCGCGACCCCGACGACCTCGCCGAGGGCCGGGCTGTAGGCGTAGCCGATGAGCACGAGCTCGTCGACGAACCGCTCCCCGAACACCAGGACCATGAGGTAGACCGCGAGGTTGATCCCGATCAGGATCTTGGTGACGATCCGGTCGTCGGCCGTCACCCGGCCGCCCGCGAGCGTCCGGGGCTGGTTGGCGTCGGCGGCGTGCCCGGTGCCCGAACCGTTGCGTACGCAGTCGGGGCACTGGAAGCCGACCGAGGCGGAGATCATGCACTGCGTGCAGATGGGCTTGTCGCAGCGGGTGCAGCGGATGCCCGTCTCGGCCTCCGGGTGGCGGTAGCAGCGCGGCGGACCGGCCTTCGGGTCCCTGTGAGGTCCCGTCCCTTCCATCCCTTCCATGCCTTCCGTCCCTCCCCTTTCTCCGTCCCTTGGTCTTCCGCCTCAGCGCTTCTCGATCACCACGGAGTCGATGACCACGTCCTGGAGCGGGCGCTCGGTGTGCGGGTCGGTCGCGACGGCCGCGATCGCGTCCACGACCTTGCGGCTCTCCGCGCCGACGACCTCGCCGAAGATCGTGTGCTTGCGGTTCAGCCAGGTCGCGGCGCCGACCGTGACGAAGAACTGCGAGCCGTTGGTGCCCGGTCCCGCGTTGGCCATGGCCAGCAGGTACGGCCGGTCGAAGAAGAGCTCCGGGTGGAACTCGTCGGCGAACTCGTACCCGGGGCCGCCCGTGCCGTTCCCCAGCGGGTCGCCGCCCTGGATCATGAACCCCTTGATGACCCGGTGGAAGACCGTGCCGTCGTAGAGCGGGTCCGAGGAGACCTTGCCGGTGGCGGGGTGCGTCCACTCGCGCTCGCCGTTGGCGAGTTCGACGAAGTTGCGCACCGTCTTCGGGGCGTGGAACGGCATCAGCCGGACCTCGATGTCGCCCAGGCTGGTCTTGAGAGTCGCGTACAGCTGCTCGGCCACGGTCGCCTTCCGTCCACGTCAAGTCGCGTCATGTGATGTCACGTCAGTCACTGGCGTGTCCGATCCTCGCATGCCCCGGTCACCCGCCCTCGCATGCCCCGGACGCCCCGGACGCCCTCACCCCATGCCCCGGATGCCCACCCCGCATGCCGGACTTCGATCCGACGGGCATGATTCCGAAAAGGATGGAAAGGTGAAAAACCGACATGGTCGCCACCGAGGAGGAGGATCCTGTGACCCGCATGGACAGCGTGCGCGCCGCGACAGATTCGGCGAAGGAGAGCGTCCTGCACGCCGCGGAAGTGGTGGCGCCGTACGCCGAAACAGCCCGGGATCAGGCCGCGCAGTACGCGCATGAAGCACGTGTGCGGATCGCGCCGAAGGTCTCGAAGGCCGCTCGACAGGCCCGAGTGCAGGCGCGCGCACAGTACAAGTGCCATGTCGCACCGCATGTGCCGCCGCGGGTCGACGCTGCCGCGCATCGCGCGGTGGTCATGACCCGCTCGGCCGCCCGTCAGGCGACCGACTACACCGTTCCGCGTGTCGAACACGCGGTCGCCGCGACCGGTCCCGTCTTCGAGGAGGCCGGGTCGCGTTCCACCGCCGCCTGGGCCGCGCTGCGCGGACAGGTGACGCCTGAGGAAATCCGGAAGATCGTGAAGAAGCACGAGCGGCGGGCCAGGGCCGGACGCCTCGCCAAGGGACTCGTGGTCCTGGGCTTGGTGGCCGGCGGCATCTTCGCCGCCTGGAAGTGGTGGGACAAACAGGCCAACCCCGACTGGCTGGTCGAGCCGCCCGCTCCCACCGAGGTGGACGAGGGTTCCATGCCGGCGTCCGTCGACGGCAGTGGGGGATTCCTCGACACGGAGGTGGAGATCAAGGAGGCGGAGGCCGAAGCAGAAGCAGAGGCCGAAGCCGAGGCGGAAACCGAGGCCGATGCGGCGGAGCGCGACGAACGTCGCTGACCGCTGCGGTCCGGACGGCTGGGGTTCTTCCGTGGGGCGTGGGGAGTGCGTGTACGTCGACTCCCCGCGCCCTACGCCGCCGTCGCCGTCGCGGCGAGCGCAAGCTCCGTCAGCGCGGCCGGGTCGCTCTCGGCCGCGCCGCCCGCGTGACGGTGGCGTACGGCGGGAGAGGATCCGTGGGCTTCGGCACCGATGCGCTGCTTGATGGTCGGCGGCAGGGAGCGGTCACCGACAAGGGGCCACCGGTGCGTCCGCTGTGCCGGTACGGAGGCGAGGGCGCGCTCCCCGGTGGCGGGGGCAGCGGCGGCGGCAGCAGAGCCGGCCGGCTCCTCGGGCTGCTGCACGGCGGGCTGCTGAGCCGCGGCGGCGGTGCTCGTCAGGCCGACGGAGGCGAGCAGGGCGAAGAGGACGGAGATGAAGGCGGTCCAGAACTGCTTGACCTTGGCGGTGGCCATGACCCCTCACTTTCGTGATGTTCTCGGATGGTTCATTTCGGTTTGCGCGCTTTACGTACTTTCCACATGATGTGGGTGTGGCCCGCGTTTCCGTGGAGCGACGCCCCCCTGCGCAGTTCTTCCGATGAACACCACCCGTACGGATCAATGGAGCCCCGAACTCCTGATCCCGGGATCCCCGAAACGGCGGGGCCGAGGGCACACGAAAAGGCCACGCCCACCATGCGGTGGACGTGGCCTCTCAGGTCTGCCGAGCTGTCAGAGCTGGGCGAGATTGCGCTTGAGATACCGGCTGACGGGCTTCTCGACGAGCTTGTGCACCAGGTACGCGAGCACCAGCGACCCGGCGGTCAGCGTGCCGACGAGCACCCACGGGTCGACACCCCGCGGCGCGTAGTAGCTGATGAACTCCCAGCCGATCACCTGGTGCAGCAGGTACACCGGGTAGGTCAGCGCGCCCGCGATCGGCAGCCACTTCCACTGGATGCGCGAGAGCTTGCCGGTGGCGATCAGGGACATCACCACGAAGAAGCTCGCGAGGATGACGATCACGGGCCATCCGGCGCGGGGGCCGAGCCAGGTGAGGGCCTTGGCCTCCTCGAACGTGGAGGCGAGCGAAGCGCAGAAGGACACGCCCACGACGCCGAACAGCATGAGGTTCGGGCGGAAGCGGTACATCAGGTAGAACGCCATGCCGGCGATGAAGAACCAGCTGTACTCGGGGATCAGGAGCGTCTTCAGCGGCCCGGCGGGGGCCTTGGTGACGATGACCGTGGCCGCGCCCCAGACGCAGCAGAAGAGCAGTACCCGCTTGTAGGTCAGACCCCACCAGGCGACCAGGGCGAAGAGCAGGTAGAAGCGGAGCTCGGTGTAGAGCGTCCAGTAGACGGTGTCGACACTCGGGACCCTGAGAGGCTGCTGGAGCATCGTCAGGTTGGTCAGGATGTCGTTCCATGCCAGGTGGTTGCGGCCGCCGGGGATCACCGCGACGGTGACCGACGTGGCGATGACGCCGAACCAGTAGGCGGGGTAGAGCCGGATCACCCGGGAGACGAAGAAGGCCTTCACGGGCCGGTCCCAGGCGCTCATGCAGATGACGAAGCCGCTGATGATGAAGAACAGCTGCACGCCGAGGTAGCCGTAGGACGATATTCGGAACGTCTCCGGGAAGATGTCCTTGACCGGCGTCGACCACCCGCCGCCCCGGGCCGTGTAGTGGTAGATGACCACCATGAGCGCGGCTGCCAGCCGGAGCCCGTCGAGAGCGTGAAGACGACCGGGGCGCTTGACCTCGAGGTTCGGTTCAAGCTGGTTCTCGGACCGTATTCGGGTCGACGGCAGCACAGGCTGCATCTGGTTCAGCACGCGAAAGATCCCCACCTAGGTATGCGGCCGAAGCGCGCCCCTGGGTCGCATGGGGTGTCGGCTCGACGAGTGAGCATAAGTGGCTCACAGACTGCTTACAACTTTCGATTTGCGCCCTGCGGCACTCATCGAGTAACGCACGCAACACGCAACGACCCACCTTCGCCGCGTTTCCGCGGCTCGGGAGGCTGCGCGCGATTCCGGCCCGGGCGCACACACGGACGACACATCGTGCTCGCGAACCTCGAATGCATTGCGGGTGCAACATCAGTCCAGGGCTAAAACCCTTGATATCCGGCCCATCGCCGCATCAGCCACGCATTTGCGCAAACCAACGCCACTCCGCGCGGGGAGGGCACCTCATCGAGGAGGTTCATCCCAGCCGACCCCCGCCCCGGCACCCGCGAACCGTTCGCGCGCTGTGTCGCACGCCACCCCGAGGCAGTCCGCCCACCTGAGTCGGTTCGGCCGACATCGGCCATCTCCGGATGCTCCGCGTCCGTCTCATGGGCCGACGGGACCCACAGGACCGGCAGGGCCGGCATGCACAATCCGGTCGCCGGAACCCGGTCCGGAACCCGGTCCGGGACCCTGTCCCCGGCTTCCAGATCGGGACAAAAAACACCCCCCTGACCACGTTTCCGCAGTTCAGAGGGGTGTAAAGGTGTGGAGCCTAGGGGAGTCGAACCCCTGACATCTGCCATGCAAAGACAGCGCTCTACCAACTGAGCTAAGGCCCCGGAACGAGAACAGCGTACCGGGTCTCCCCCCATGTCCGGCAAAAGGATTGGGACTCCCGGTCCTCGACCACGCTCCGTAAGATGCTGACCGAGGTTCGCAGTGGCGAACCTAAGGGATGGGGAGAAGTGATGGACGCAGCGCAGCAGGAAGCCACGGCAAGAGCCAGAGAGCTTCAGCGCAGTTGGTACGGGGAGCCGTTGGGGGCGCTCTTCCGTCGACTGATCGACGATCTCGGGCTCAATCAGGCCAGGCTCGCGGCCGTGCTCGGGCTCTCCGCGCCCATGCTGTCCCAGCTGATGAGCGGCCAGCGGGCCAAGATCGGCAACCCGGCCGTCGTCCAGCGCGTCCAGGCACTCCAGGAGCTCGCCGTCCAGGTCGCCGACGGCAGCGTCAGCGCCGCCGAGGCCACCGACCGGATGGACGAGGTCAAGAAGTCGCAGGGCGGCTCCGTCCTCACCAGCACGGCACAGACCGCCACCGGCTCCGGCGCGCCGACCGTGCGCCGGGTGGTCCGCGAGATCCAGTCGCTGCTGCGGTCCGTGGCCGCCGCGGGCGACATCATCGACGCGGCCGACTCCCTCGCCCCGGCCCACCCGGAACTGGCAGAGTTCCTCCGGGTGTACGGCGCGGGGCGCACCGCGGACGCGGTCGCCCACTACGAGTCGCACCAGAACTGACGAGGGACCGGCGGTCGGCCGGTATCCGGTGGACACGACGCAACGGGGAGCGGTCACAGCGCGATGGGTGAGGTATTCGCCGGCCGGTACGAGCTGATCGACCCGATCGGGCGGGGCGGGGCGGGCGCGGTGTGGCGCGCCTGGGACCACCGACGCCGCCGGTACGTGGCAGCCAAGGTGCTCCTGCAGAGCGACGCGCACACGCTGCTCCGCTTCGTCCGGGAGCAGGCGCTGCGGATCGACCATCCGCACGTCCTCGCCCCGGCGAGCTGGGCCGCCGACGACGACAAGGTCCTCTTCACCATGGACCTGGTCGCCGGCGGCTCGCTGGCGCACGTCATCGCCGACTACGGCCCGCTGCCGCCCCGCTTCGTCTGCACCCTGCTCGACCAGCTGCTCTCCGGTCTGGCGACGGTGCACGCCGAAGGTGTCGTCCACCGGGACATCAAGCCCGCCAACATCCTTCTGGACGTCACCGGAACCGGGCGGCCGCACCTGCGGCTGTCCGATTTCGGCATCTCCATGCGCAAGGGCGAGCCCCGACTCACCGAGACCAACTACGTGGTGGGGACGCCCGGTTACTTCGCACCCGAGCAACTCATGGGTGCCGAACCGGACTTCACCGCCGACCTGTTCGCCGTCGGTCTGGTCGCGCTCTATCTGCTCCAGGGCCGCAGCCCGGACTCCCAGACCCTGGTGACGCACTTCCTCACGTACGGCACCCCGAGCGCCCCCGAGGGCATCCCTGAGCCGCTGTGGCAGGTGCTCGCCGGGCTGCTGCAGCCCGACCCGCAGGCCCGGTTCCGGACGGCCACGGGCGCGCGCAAGGCGCTGCACGCCGCCGCCGAGATGCTGCCCGAGCCGCGCCCCGACGAGCCTCCGGTCGAGATCTTCGACCAGATCGGCCCCCTGCCGGCCGGCTTCGGCCCCCTGGGCCCGACGAGCACCGCGAGCCCGGCAAGCCCCACGAGCATCGGAGCCCCCGGCGGACCCGCCGGACCCATCGGACACGACGGCCCTGCCACCGACGCCGTACCGACCCCGCCCTCGGCCCCGGCGCCCGCACCCGCGCCCGTACCGACCCAACAGCAGAACCAGCAGCAGAACCAGCAGTTCCAACAGCCGGTGCCGGCCGCCGCCGCCCCGACTCATCCGCCGCTGCCGCATCCCTCCGAGACGGGCAGCTTCCACCTGCCCCCGCCGGTCACCCACCCGACCCCCTCCTTCGACCAGTTCCCCACGGCCTCGGCGCCGTACGGACAGGCCCCTACTCCTCCATACACCGCCCAGCCCGTTCAGGTTCCCGGTCAGCAGCACACCGCACCTGCGCACCCCCCGCAGTCCGCGCCGCTCGCCCCCGTACGCCGACCGGGACCGCCCCCGAAGGTGACGGTCCCGGTACTCCTGCTGGCACTTGTCTGCCTCGCGGTCGGCTTCTGGGCCCTCTCCCAGACCTGAGCGGACCTGAGCGGACCCGAGTCGACCCCGAATAGACCTGAGCGGACCCGAGGCGGCAGGGAGGGCCTCTACGGCCGTCCAGCGCCCGCCTGGCGCCGCGCGATCAGCGTCCACGCGCCGAGCCCGAGCAGCAGCACGCTCCCGGTGCCGATCCCGGCCACCGCGACGAGCCGCATGGTGTCGCTCCGCTCCGCCGCCTGTGCGCCGCCCGCACCGCTCGTGCCGCTCGCCGCGGCCTCCCGGTCGTCGTCGGTCACGGCGAACGGGCCGGGGTCCCCGTCGTACCCCGGGCCGGCCTTCTTGGTGCCCGTGAGGTTCACCCGCAGCGTCAGCGGGACGGGCTCGTCCCCGTACTCCGCGGCGATCGCCGGGTTGAGCGTGGCCGACAGGTAGTACCAGCCGGCGAACCGCATACCGCTGGTCGCCTCGTTGTACGAGGTGCGGTTCTCGTGGGCCACCGGCCGCATCGGGCCGAGCGCGAGCGTCGCCTGCTTCCCCGAGTAGCTGACGGTCTCCTCGTCGACGTGCCCGAGCGCCGGGTTGTCGAGGGAGAGAGCCAGCGCGTAGCTCACGTACTCGTCCCCGGCCGCGCTGCTGCCGAGCTCGGCGGTCGCGTAGAGCTGCTGCCCCCAGTCGATGGGCACCCGGTAGTAGAGCGTCTGGCCCGGCCGGATGTCGGAGCGCCACTCGCCCTCGGTCAGTGAGGCGGCGTCATGGACGCCCGAGCCGCCCTGCCGCGGCTTGGGCCCGCCCACCGGCGGCGGGGGCGTGGCGGAGGGCCAGACGTCGGGAAGCTCGGTCGGCCCGGCCTTCTTGAGGGGCTGCTCGGTCAGGTGACGGATCTCCAGCTCCCAGTCGTCCCCGGCGGACGCCGGCTTCGACTCCCGCTCCACGAGGACGAAGAAGGCGCCGGCCGTCTGGCAGGTGGAGCTGTCCGCCTCGATGATCCGGCGGGCGTACGCGGCGAGCGGCCGGGCGAACTCCGCCGACGAGAACGACACCTGCTGGTAGCCGCAGTCGGTGCCGGAGCCGTCCTGCATGGTCACCTTGAAGCCGTCGCCGGACTCGACCTTGCTGCCGGGCTTCGGCACGGCGACCACGGAGACGTAGCTGTTCAACCGGGAGTCGAGGTCGACGCGGTAGTAGGCCTTGCCGTTCCGCTTGAGCGTGTCGCGGTAGGTCTGTCCGGGCTTCAGCTGCGCCGCGTCCGAGCTCGAAGCGGCGCCCTGGACCCGTTGTGCCGTGCTGTCGAAGGTGTACGGCGGGAGAGCGCCCCCGTCGGCCGCCCGGGCCTGGCCCGGCAGCGTGGTCACCGCGCCCAGCGCCGCGACCGCCGCGATCAGGGCCCCCGCCCTCCGGCCGATGCGTCCGATGCCGGCCTGCGTCTTCACGCGCTCCTCCTCTTTACTTAAGCAACCCATTTATTCGCTCAGGCAAAGCAAAGCCCCGGCCCGCTCACGCGCGGCCGGGGCTCCACCCACAGACGGTCTTCGTCTCAGACACCCGAACCTGCGGGCACGGAGTCGGTCGCCTCCGTCCACAGGTCCTGCTCGGCGCGATCCGCCTGGATCTGGCGGTACACGAGGAGCCCGCCGATGGCGGCCAGTGCGACCAGGAGCAGCTTCTTCACCGTGCGACCTCGTCTTTCGTTGACGTAGGAGACTTCTGGCGCCCACTCTACACATCGACCGATACCGATCGGTGACCTCGGATCGGCCTGTGGCATCAAATGCAATCGGCCCGGACGGGTGAACCGTCCGGGCCGATCATTACTGTGGGGCTAACAGGATTTGAACCTGTGGCCTCATCCTTATCAGGGATGCGCTCTAACCAACTGAGCTATAGCCCCGCCGCGCTTTACGGTGTGTGTCCCGCGCGCTGACTCCTGAACATTAGCGCACGTGGGGGCCAGTCCCAAAATCGGTTCCCTCAGGCCCCCACGAAGATCACGCGTCGGTCACTCGTCCTCGGCCAGCGTGAGCTCGACACCGCCGACGAAGCCCGCCGACAGGTTGTAGATGAACGCGCCCAGCGTCGCCAGCGCGGTCATCAGGACCACGTCGATGACGGCGATGACCGAGGTGAACATCAGGACCCGCGGCAGCGACAGGAACGACTGCAGGTCGAAGCCGTTGGACTCGTTCGAGCCCGTGGCCTCGCTGATCGTGCCGCCGACCGTCGAGAAGACGCCCATGGCGTCCATGACCATCCACAGCACCGCCGCGGCCACGACCGTGCAGATGCCCAGCGCGATGGAGAGCAGGAAGCTCACCTTCATCACCGACCACGGATCGGCCTTGGCCACCCTCAGCCGCGCCTTGCGCGTACGGGGCGTGGTGCGTGCCCCCGTACGCGGCCGGCGCATGGCCTGGGCGCTCGTCTGGCCGCCCAGCGTCCCGCCCGCGACCCCGCCGGTCTGGCCGCCCGGCGCCGGAGCGCCGTACGCCTGCGGCGGGTGGTACGGGCCGCCCGGCTGCTGCGCACCCGTGCGCTCGCCGGGCAGTGGCCCGCTGTAGCTCTCGTACGAGGGCTGCTGCCCCCGAGTGTCCGTCACCGCAACCCCCTGGGAGTCCGTGGCGGGGCCACGGGCGCCGTTCGCTCCAGCACCAGCAGAAGCTCCGGCGGCCGCCGATCCGGCGCCCGTGGCTCCACTCACGCTCTTACTCCTCGTGCTCCCCGGCCGAGGGCTCCGCGCCCTCGACTGCCTCGACCACCGCGGCCTCGGTCGCCTCGACGGCGTCCTCGGCATCGGCGTCGTCGTCGATGTCCTCGCTGCCGGCCTCGGCGTTTCGTGCGATGCCGACGACGGCATCACGCTTACCCAGGTTGATCAGCTGGACGCCCATGGTGTCACGGCCGGTCTCCCTGACTTCGTTGACTCGCGTACGAATCACACCGCCGGACAGCGTGATGGCGAGGATCTCATCAGTCTCCTCGACCACCAGCGCGCCCACGAGCGAGCCACGGTCCTCCACGATCTTGGCGGCCTTGATACCGAGGCCGCCACGGCCCTGGACGCGGTACTCGTCGACGGGGGTGCGCTTCGCGTACCCGCCGTCGGTCGCGGTGAAGACGAACGTACCCGGCCGGACGACATTCATCGAGAGCAGTTCGTCGTCAGCGCGGAAACTCATCCCCTTGACGCCCGAAGTGGCGCGTCCCATCGGGCGCAGCGCGTCGTCCGTCGCCGTGAAGCGGATCGACTGCGCCTTCCTGCTGACGAGGAGCAGATCGTCCTCGGACGAGACCAGCTCGGCCCCGATCAGCTCGTCGTCGCTGCCGTCCTCGGTCTCCCGGAGGTTGATGGCGATGACGCCGCCCGAGCGGGGCGAGTCGTAGTCCTTCAGCGCGGTCTTCTTCACCAGGCCGGCCTTGGTGGCGAGCACCAGGTAGGGCGCGGCCTCGTAGTCGCGGATCGCCAGGATCTGGGCGATCTGCTCGTCCGGCTGGAAGGCCAGCAGGTTGGCCACGTGCTGGCCGCGCGCGTCCCGGCCGGCGTCCGGCAGCTCGTACGCCTTGGCCCGGTAGACCCGGCCCTTGTTGGTGAAGAAGAGCAGCCAGTGGTGGGTGGTGGAGACGAAGAAGTGGTCGACGATGTCGTCCTGCTTCAGCTTCGTCCCGCGCACGCCCTTGCCGCCGCGCTTCTGCGAGCGGTAGTCCTCGGTCTTCGTCCGCTTCACGTAGCCACCACGCGAGATGGTGACGACGATGTCCTCCTCGGCGATCAGGTCCTCGATGGACATGTCACCGTCGAAGGGCACGAGCTTGGACCGGCGGTCGTCGCCGAACCGCTCGACGAGGGCGGCCAGCTCCTCGCTGACGATCGCGCGCTGGCGCTCGGGCGAGGCCAGGATCGCGTTGTACTCGTTGATCTTGGCCTGGAGTTCGTCGTGCTCGGCGACGATCTTCTGGCGCTCCAGGGCGGCGAGCCGGCGGAGCTGCATCTCCAGGATCGCGTTGGCCTGGATCTCGTCGATCTGGAGCAGGTCCATCAGGCCGCCGCGGGCGATCTCGACCGTGTCGCTGCGCCGGATGAGGGCGATGACCTCGTCGATCGCGTCGAGCGCCTTGAGCAGACCGCGCAGGATGTGGGCGCGCTCCTCGGCCTTGCGCAGCCGGAACTTCGTCCGGCGGACGATGACCTCGATCTGGTGCGACACCCAGTGGCGGATGAACGCGTCGAGCGAGAGCGTGCGCGGCACACCGTCGACGAGCGCCAGCATGTTCGCGCCGAAGTTCGTCTGCAGATCGGTGTGCTTGTACAGGTTGTTGAGGACGACCTTGGCGACGGCGTCGCGCTTGAGCACGATGACGAGGCGCTGGCCGGTCCGGGACGAGGTCTCGTCGCGGACGTCGGCGATGCCGCCGACCTTGCCGTCCTTGACCAGGTCGGCGATCTTCTGCGCGAGGTTGTCCGGGTTGGTCTGGTACGGCAGTTCCGTGACCACCAGGCACTGGCGGTTCTGGATCTCCTCGACCTCGACGACGGCACGCATCGTGATCGAGCCACGGCCGGTGCGGTAGGCCTCTTCGATGCCCTTGCGGCCGACGACGAGCGCGCCCGTGGGGAAGTCCGGGCCCTTGATCCGCTCGATGAGCGCGTCGAGGAGCTCCTCGTGGCTGGCGTCGGGGTGCTCCAGCGCCCACTGCGCACCGGCCGCGACCTCGCGGAGGTTGTGCGGCGGGATGTTGGTCGCCATGCCCACCGCGATACCGGCGCTGCCGTTGATCAGCAGGTTCGGGAAGCGGGCCGGCAGGACCGTCGGCTCCTGGTTGCGGCCGTCGTAGTTGTCCTGGAAGTCGACGGTCTCCTCGTCGATGTCCCGGAGCATCTCCATCGACAGCGTCATGAGCTTGCACTCGGTGTACCGCATGGCGGCGGCCGGGTCGTTGCCCGGGGAACCGAAGTTGCCGTTGGAGTCGACGAGCGGCATCCGCATCGACCAGGGCTGGGCGAGGCGGACGAGCGCGTCGTAGATCGAGGAGTCGCCGTGCGGGTGGTACGTACCCATGACGTCACCGACGACGCGGGCGCACTTGTAGAAGCCCTTCTCGGGCCGGTAGCCGCCGTCGTACATCGCGTACAGCACGCGACGGTGGACGGGCTTGAGGCCGTCCCGTACGTCGGGCAGCGCGCGGGACACGATGACGGACATCGCGTAGTCGAGGTACGAGCGCTGCATCTCGGTCTCGAGCCCGACGGGCTCGATGCGCAGGACGGGCTCTTCTTCTTCGGTGGTCCCGGTCGGGGTGTTTTCGTCGGCCATTGCTGGTCGTCAGTCCTTTCGTACGGTCAGCTGAGACCGACTCAGATGTCGAGGAAGCGAACGTCCTTGGCGTTGCGCTGGATGAACGAGCGGCGTGCCTCGACGTCCTCGCCCATCAGGACCGAGAACAGGTCGTCGGCCTGGGCGGCGTCGTCCAGGGTGACCTGGCCGAGGACACGGTGCTCGACGTCCATGGTGGTGACGCGCAGCTCCTCGGCGTTCATCTCGCCGAGACCCTTGAAGCGCTGGATCGAGTCCTCGCGGATCCGCTTGCCGTTCTGCTTGCCCAGCTCGACGAGGGCGTCCCGCTCCCGGTCCGAGTACGCGTACTCGAAGTCGTCCCGGCCCCACTTGATCTTGTAGAGCGGCGGACGGGAGAGGTAGACGTGACCGGCCTCGACCAGCGGCCGCATGAAGCGGAAGAGGAAGGTCAGCAGCAGGGTGTTGATGTGCTGACCGTCGACGTCGGCGTCCGCCATCAGAATGATCTTGTGATAGCGGAGCTTCTCGATGTCGAAGTCCTCGTGGACTCCGGTGCCGAAGGCCGAGATCAGCGCCTGGACCTCGGTGTTCTGCAGGATCTTGTCGATCCGGGCCTTCTCGACGTTCAGGATCTTGCCGCGGATCGGCAGGATGGCCTGGTACATCGGGTTACGGCCGGACTTGGCCGAGCCGCCGGCGGAGTCACCCTCGACGATGAAGATCTCGCACTTGACCGGGTCGTTCGACTGGCAGTCGGACAGCTTGCCCGGCAGCGACGCCGACTCGAGGAGACCCTTGCGACGGGTCAGGTCGCGCGCCTTGCGGGCGGCCACGCGCGCGGTGGCGGCCTGGATCGACTTGCGGATGATGTCCGCGGCCTCGACCGGGTTGCGGTCGAGCCAGTCGTTGAGGTGCTCGTAGACCGCCTTCTGGACGAAGGTCTTCGCCTCCGTGTTGCCCAGCTTGGTCTTGGTCTGGCCCTCGAACTGCGGCTCGCTCAGCTTGACCGAGATGATCGCGGTCAGACCCTCGCGGATGTCGTCGCCCGTGAGGTTGTCGTCCTTCTCGCGGAGCAGCTTCTTGTCGCGCGCGTACTTGTTGATCAGCGAGGTCAGCGCCGCACGGAAGCCCTCCTCGTGCGTGCCGCCCTCGTGGGTGTGGATGATGTTGGCGAAGGAGTACACGCCCTCGCTGTAGCCGCTGTTCCACTGCATCGCGACCTCGAGGGACAGGGCCTTGTCCTTGTCCTCCGCCTCGAGGTCGATGACGGTGGGGTGGACCAGCTCGCCCTTGCGCGAGTTGAGGTACTTCACGAAGTCGACGATGCCGCCCTCGTAGTGGTACTTCACCGTGCGCGCGGTCGGCTCCGCGGCCTCCGCCTCCGGGTCGTCCGCACCGACCGTGGCCTTCGCCGACTCGCGCTCGTCCGTGAGCGTCAGGGTGAGGCCCTTGTTGAGGAAGGCCATCTCCTGGAAGCGGCGCGCGAGCGTCTCGAAGGAGTACTCGGTGGTCTCGAAGATGTCCGGGTCGGCCCAGAACGTGACCGAGGTGCCGGTCTCGTCGGTCGCCTCGTGCTGCGCGAGGGGCGCGGTCGGGGCGCCCATCTTGTAGTCCTGCGTCCAGCGGTGGCCGTCCGTCTTGATCTCGACGGAGATCTTGGTGGACAGGGCGTTCACGACCGAGACACCGACACCGTGCAGACCGCCGGAGACGGCGTAGCCGCCGCCGCCGAACTTGCCGCCCGCGTGCAGCACGGTCAGCACGACCTCGACGGCCGGCTTGCCCTCGGAGGCCACGATGCCCACGGGGATGCCACGGCCGTTGTCGACGACGCGCACGGCGCCGTCGGCCAGGATCGTCACGTCGATGGTGTCCGCGTGGCCGGCCAGGGCTTCGTCGACCGAGTTGTCGACGACCTCCTGCACCATGTGGTGCAGACCGCGCTCGCCGGTCGAGCCGATGTACATGCCAGGGCGCTTGCGCACGGCATCCAGGCCTTCAAGGACCTGGATGTTGCTGGCGGTGTACTGGTTGTTCTCGTTGGGGTTGCCGGAATCGGCCACGAAGCGCCCTTTCTGGCACAGCACAGGCCGTTCTCCGGGCATACGGGAGCGGCTGCGTCGTTCGACATGTTCCGCAGGGTGGCGGGATTGTCTCCCAGTCTACCGGTAGCGCCGACACTCATGGGGGTTTGCCGGTCCCTGAGTCCGCATGTGCCGCCCTGAGCGGGACCAAGACGACTCCCCATATCCACACAGGGTCTCCAGAGGCCTCTGGAGGCCGCCTAGCGCTTCGAGTTGTCGCTCGGCGTGGGGACGCGGTCCACGCGCGTCACATCCCGGGGTCCACCCCGTCACCGGAGGCCGGTGAGTCCGGGCACAAAGCCCCCGGTGCAGCGCCCTCCGCCCGCACGCGCACCGCGAGGTACGCGCACCGCGAGGTACCCGCACCGGGAAGTACCCGCACCGCGAGGACCTGGGACCACACGGCCACGGCCTGGCCCGCACCGCGAGGCCGGAGCCGACTGCTACCCGTACGTGTCTCCGGGCCCCACGGACCCCGGCGCCCGCAACGGCCCGTACCCGCGCCGAGGCCCGCCCGGCCCCAGAACCTTGATCACCCGCACCGTCCCGTGCCCCAGGTCCTCGTTGAGCCGCGCCACCAACCGCGGCGCGAGCAGCCGCAGCTGCGTGGCCCACGCCGTGGAGTCGCACTGCACGGTGAGCACCCGCGCGTCCGGCTCGTCGTCGAACTTCAGCGGTACGCAGTGCTTCGCCAGGTCCTCGCCGACGATCTGCGGCCACCGCCCCATGACACCGCCGACCGCCGCCGGGGTCTCCCAGCCGCGCTCGGTGATCAGCCGGTTGATCGCGGCGCCGAGCGCCATCGGGTCGCGCCCGTCGGCGCGCGCGCCGGAGCGCAGGCCGCCCCCGCGCCGGGCCTGCTTCTTCTGCTGGGCGGCGGCGCCCCGCGCCTTCGCCTGCTCCTTGGCGGCGCGCAGCGCGACCCGCGCCAGGTCGACGCCCGAGCTCTCCGGAACCTTGGGGGCCGTCGGCTCCGGGGAACCGGCCCCGAAGGACTGCTGCTCGCTCATACCCGTTCCACCGTCCCGCCGGCCACCCGGTACCGCGTCCCCGCGAGGACCCCCGGCACGTCGTCGTCCACCGCCGCCGTCACGAGCACCTGCTCGCCGTGCGCCACCAGCTCCGCGAGCCGCTCGCGCCGCCGCGCGTCGAGCTCGGCGAAGACGTCGTCGAGGACGAGGACCGGCTCGTTGCCCTCGGAGCGCAGGAGGTCGTACGAGGCGAGGCGCAGGGCCAGCGCGTACGACCAGGACTCGCCGTGGCTCGCGTACCCCTTCGCCGGCAGGTCGCCGAGCTTGAGCAGCAGCTCGTCCCGGTGCGGTCCGACGAGCGTGACGCCCCGCTCGATCTCCTGCTTGCGGACCTCGGCGAGGGCGGCGATCAGCTGCCCGTACAGCTCCTCGCGGGTGTGCCCGGCGCCCGGCGCGGAGGACCGGTACTCCATCAGGATCGGGCCGCCGCCCGGCGCGAGCTGCTCGTAGGCCTTGTCGGCGAGCGGCTGCAGGGTGTGGACGAGGTCGAGGCGCTGGGCGAGGAGCTCCGCCCCGACCGTCGCGAGGTGCTGGTCCCAGACGTCGAGCGTCGACAGGTCCAGGCCTCGCCCGCCGTGCCGCCGGGCCATCGCCGCCGACTTCAGGAGCGTGTTCCGCTGCTTGAGCACGCGCTCGTAGTCGGAGCGCACGCCCGCCATACGCGGCGTACGCGCCGTGATCAGCTCGTCGAGGAAGCGCCGGCGCTCGCCGGGGTCGCCCTTCACCAGGGCGAGGTCCTCCGGCGCGAACAGCACCGTCCGGACGATTCCCAGCACGTCACGCGGTCTGACCTGGGAGGACCTGTTGATACGGGCGCGGTTGGCCCGCCCCGGGTTGAGTTCGAGCTCGACCAGCTGGGAGCGCTCGCCCTGGGTGACGGCGGCCCGGATGACCGCGCGCTCCGCCCCCATCCGTACGAGCGGGGCGTCCGAGGCGACGCGGTGGCTGCCGAGGGTCGCGAGATAGCCGACGGCCTCGACGAGATTGGTCTTGCCCTGGCCGTTGGCGCCCACGAACGCGGTGACGCCCGGGTCGAGCGGAACCTCGACCCGGGCGTACGAGCGGAAGTCGGCCAGCGAGAGATGCGTGACGTGCATGGTGCGCCGACCTTCCCCCGGCGGTTGTGCACCGGGTGGTGCACAACCTGTGGATTACTTCTTGGACTCGACCGCGTGGCCACCGAACTGGTTGCGCAGCGCGGCGATCATCTTCATCTGCGGCGAGTCGTCCTGACGGGACGCGAACCGCGCGAACAGCGACGCGGTGATCGCCGGCAGCGGTACGGCGTTGTCGATGGCGGCCTCGACGGTCCACCGGCCCTCGCCGGAGTCCTGCGCGTAGCCGCGCAGCTCGTCCAGGTGCTCGTCCTCGTCCAGCGCGTTGACCGCGAGGTCCAGCAGCCAGGAACGGATGACCGTGCCCTCCTGCCAGGAGCGGAAGACCTCGCGCACGTCGGTGACGGAGTCGACCTTCTCCAGGAGCTCCCAGCCCTCGGCGTAGGCCTGCATCATCGCGTACTCGATGCCGTTGTGGACCATCTTGGCGAAGTGGCCGGCGCCGACCTTGCCCGCGTGGACCGAGCCGAACTCGCCCTCGGGCTTGAGCGCGTCGAAGATCGGCTGGACCTTCGCCACGTCCTCGACGGAACCGCCGTACATCAGTGCGTAGCCGTTCTCCAGGCCCCAGACGCCGCCGGAGACGCCGCAGTCGACGAACCCGATGCCCTTGGCGGCGAGCTCCTCGGCGTGCTTCTCGTCATCGGTCCAGCGGGAGTTCCCGCCGTCCACGACGATGTCGCCGGGGGAGAGCAGGTCGGCCAGCTCGTCGATGGTGGACTGGGTCGCGGCACCGGCCGGAACCATGACCCACACGACCCGCGGACCCTTGAGCTTGCCCACAAGCTCTTCGAGGCTGTGGACATCGGCGAGGTCCGGGTTGCGGTCGTATCCGATGACGGTGTGGCCTGCGCGGCGGATGCGCTCGCGCATGTTGCCGCCCATCTTGCCGAGACCGACGAGACCGAGCTCCATCAGAGATTCCTTAAGCGTCGTGTGCGGTTTACCCGGGTCCGAGCCTACGCCCGGACCCCGGTGCACACCTGTGGGGTCAGCCGCTCAGTCGACGACCCCTGTGAGGCAGGTCAGCCGCTCGGGCGTACCCGCATTCCGTGCCGTCCGGGGGACGTCCCCCGGACCTCCGGCATGAACCGCCAGGCGTCAGCCGCTGAGCCGCACCGGCATGATCAGGTACTTGTAGGCCTCGTCCGCCTCGGCGTCCAGGGCGGGCTTGCCGCTGAGGAGCGCCGGCTTCGTGGAGGTCGTGAAGGAGAGCTGGGCGACCGGGGAGTCGATCGCGCTCAGGCCGTCCAGGAGGAAGGTCGGGTTGAAGGCGATCGAGATGTCGTCGCCGTCCAGCTGCGCGTCGACCCGCTCCACAGCCTGTGCGTCGTCGCTGGAACCGGCCTCCAGGATCAGGACGCCCTGCTCGAAGCTCAGCCGGACCGGGGTGTTGCGCTCGGCGACCAGGGCCACGCGCTTGACGGCCTCGACGAACGGGGCCGTCTCGATCACCGCGACCGAGTTGAACTCGGTGGGGAAGAGCGTCCGGTACTTCGGGAGGTCGCCCTCCAGGAGACGGGTGGTGGTGCGGCGGCCCGCGCCCTCGAAGCCGATCAGGCCCTCGCCCTTGCCGGAGCCCGAGAGCGCCAGGGTGACCGTGTCGCCGCTCGTGAGTGCCTTGGCGGTGTCCAGGAGGGTCTTCGCGGGCACCAGGGCGACCGCGGAGGCGTCCGGGGACTCCGGCTTCCACAGGAACTCGCGGACCGCGAAGCGGTAGCGGTCGGTGGAGGCCAGGGTGACCGTGTCGCCCTCGATCTCGATACGCACACCGGTGAGGACGGGCAGCGTGTCGTCACGGCCGGCGGCGATGGCCACCTGGGCGGCGGCGGAGGCGAAGACCTCACCGGGGACGGTGCCGGTCGCGGTGGGCATCTCCGGCAGCGCCGGGTACTCCTCCACAGGCAGGGTGTGGAGGGTGAAGCGGGAGGAGCCGCAGACCACGGTCGCCCGTACACCGTCTGTGGAGATCTCCACCGGACGGTTGGGGAGGGCGCGGCAGATGTCGGCGAGCAGCCGGCCGGAGACGAGAACGGTGCCGTCCTCCTCGACCTCGGCCTCGACCGACACCCGGGCGGAGACCTCGTAGTCGAAGCTGGAGAAGCTCAGCGCGCCGTCCTCGGCCTTCAGGAGAAGGCCCGCGAGTACGGGCGCCGGCGGACGGGCCGGGAGGCTGCGGGCCACCCAGGCCACCGCCTCGGCGAGTACATCGCGCTCCACCCGGATCTTCACCGGAACCGCCTCCTGCTGTTGCTGGCTCTTCGTCGACTGCGAGAACCAGTCTGACGTACGCCGCCGACACTCGGTGCTGCTCGGGGTCAAGTCGCGACGAGAGCGCGTCGGAGCTCCGACGCCAAGTTGTGCACAGGCCCCACTTCGAAACGGATTCCTAGCTAACTCTATGTAGGAGTAGTAGTAGGGCCTGTGGAAACGGTGGATAACGTCGTTTTCGCAGGTCAGGCCCACTTTTTTGTCCACCGACCCTGTGGGTGGAACCCGTGGACAACTGGGGTTCTCTGTGGACACCGAAAAGTTCTGCACACCCGATACACAGGTCATGGGGAGTTCTCCCCAGCGCTGTCCCCAGCTTTACCCACGTTCCCCACAGCCCAACCGTCTCCTTTGGTGTGACCGCTTTCACTCGACACGGTGAGCTTGGGTGATTCGTTGCCGAACAGTGGACAGAGGTGTGGAGAAGCTGTGGGCAACCGAGGCCCCCCTGTGGGCAGCCGGTGGACAACTTTGGGGACCCCCTGTGGACGAAAAATTCATCCACAGGCTGTGGAGAGAGGTTGCCAACAAATCCACAAGGGTCTGACCTGGAGTGATGACATGTCAGTAGGCCGACCTGTGGACACAGTCCGGATAACTCGACAGTCCCCACCCTGTGGACGGGAGATCATGCCCCAATCTGTGGAGAACCCGCCACCGGAACGGAGAAATCGAACATCGCCTGCCGTACACCGCTGTGTACGGCGAACGGGGGTGCCCCTGGAGAGGGCCCGAAGAGGGCCCGGAGAAGGCCCGAAGGCGTCCGCGGAGAGGGTCCGAGAGCATCCACGGGCGTCTCGGAGCGGGGTCGGTGCGGCGTCAGACGCGGCGTCAGGGGCCAGGGGGTGTCCTGGGCAGGAATGCCGAAGGGCGCCTCGGGAGGTGTCCCTGGGCGCCCTTCGGTCACTGCTCGCGCCGCGCCTGCGGCGGCGGTTGCTCAGCCGTTCTTGATGCGGTTGGTCAGCTCGGTGACCTGGTTGTAGATGGAGCGTCGCTCCGCCATCAGGGCACGGATCTTCCGGTCCGCGTGCATCACCGTCGTATGGTCGCGGCCGCCGAACTGCGCGCCGATCTTCGGCAGCGACAGGTCCGTCAGCTCGCGGCACAGGTACATCGCGATCTGCCGGGCCGTCACCAGGACGCGGCTGCGGGACGAACCGCAGAGGTCCTCCACCGTCAGCCCGAAGTAGTCGGCCGTGGCCGCCATGATCGCGGGAGCGGTGATCTCCGGCGCGCTGTCCTCGCCGCCGGGGATCAGGTCCTTGAGGACGATCTCGGTGAGCCCCAGGTCCACCGGCTGCCGGTTGAGGCTGGCGAAGGCCGTCACCCGGATCAGCGCGCCTTCCAGCTCGCGGATGTTCCGCGAGATCCGGGAGGCGATGAACTCCAGGACCTCCGGCGGGGCGTTGAGCTGCTCCTGGACCGCCTTCTTGCGGAGGATCGCGATACGCGTCTCCAGCTCGGGCGGCTGCACGTCGGTGGTGAGACCCCACTCGAAGCGGTTGCGGAGCCGGTCCTCCAGGGTCACCAGCTGCTTGGGCGGCCGGTCCGAGGAGAGCACGATCTGCTTGTTGGCGTTGTGGAGCGTGTTGAAGGTGTGGAAGAACTCCTCCTGCGTCGACTCCTTGCTCGCGAGGAACTGGATGTCGTCGACGAGCAGGATGTCCACATCGCGGTACCGCTTGCGGAACGCGTCGCCCTTGCCGTCGCGGATCGAGTTGATGAACTCGTTGGTGAACTCCTCGGAGCTCACGTACCGCACACGTGTGCCCGGGTAGAGGCTCCGCGCGTAGTGGCCGATGGCGTGCAGCAGGTGGGTCTTGCCGAGCCCCGACTCCCCGTAGATGAAGAGCGGGTTGTATGCCTTCGCCGGCGCCTCGGCCACCGCGACGGCCGCGGCGTGCGCGAAGCGGTTCGAGGAACCGATGACGAAGGTGTCGAAGAGGTACTTGGGGTTCAGCCGCGCGTGCTGTTCGCTCGGCTGGCCGGCGCCCTGCCCGGAGGAGGAGCCGGGGCCGCCCGGGACGGGACCGCCGCCTGGCCGGGGGCCGGGGCGGGCGCCGGGGCCCTGCGGGTCGGGCAGCTCGGCGCGCTCGGGCCGCTGCTGCTGCTCGTATCCCCGGGAGGGCTCGTCGTAACGGGGCTGCCGGGACTGCTCGGGACCGGTGTACGGGGCGCGCTCCTGGTAACCGCCGAGCCGCGGCTGCTGCCAGGACAGGTCTTCCTGGGTGCGCGGCCAGGCACCGGGGTCGGGGCGCTGCGGCTGCTGGTAGTCCGGATAGGCCGGGCGCGCGGTCGGCAGCCCGTCGTCGGACATCGGGCGGTGTCCGTAGCCTTCGTACTTCTCGTACGGCTCGTGCTGCGGTCGCTCGTCGTAGCGGGGCTGCTGCGCCGGGGGCGCGGGCGGCGTCGGCTCCCCGACGGAGTCGTCGACGGTGATCGCGATCCGGATCGGGCGTCCGCACTCGCGGCTGAGGGTCTCGCTGATCAGCGGGGCGAGCCGGCCTTCGAGGACGCGCTTGCCCCACTCGTTGGGTACGGCGAGGAGGGCCGTGTCGGCGACCAGGGCGAGCGGCTGGCACCGCTCGATCCACTGCTTGTCCTTGGGTTCGATCCCCTGCTGGCCTTCGCCGAGGAGGTGCTCGAGGACGCGTGGCCACACTGCGGCAAGATCGGCAGGTACGTCAGCCACGGGGCACGCTTTCTCGCAGGTCCCACGATGCTGTGGTTCTCGGGGACGGTGGGTCGAAGTCCGTGAGGACAGGTGAGGACAGAACGGAAAAGACCGTGAAGTCTCACCACGGTAGTCGGGGCGGCTGACGTGGTTCAAGTTGTTGTCCACAGCCTGTGCATAATGGACCATGGCGACAGGTCGGTTTGACCGGATGGCGTAGCCGCGCGTACCGTGACCAGGTCGAGTTGTCGATGGCTGCTGCCGCCTGCCTCCGATGGGCAAAGACCACGCTTTGTGGTCGCGAAGCGGTGCTATCGGGCGTTACGAGCTACTCGTGGGCGCACGGTGACAGCCAGGCGATGTCCCGCCACCACCCGAATCATTTCTGGAGCCCCCGAGTGAGCAAGCGCACCTTCCAGCCGAACAACCGTCGTCGCGCGAAGACCCACGGCTTCCGCCTGCGCATGCGCACCCGTGCCGGTCGCGCCATCCTGGCGAACCGTCGTGGCAAGGGTCGCGCGAGCCTGTCCGCCTGATCCACTTAAACAGGTCATGACGTGCTGCCTACCGAGAATCGGCTGAGGCGGCGCGAGGACTTCGCAACCGCGGTACGCCGAGGTCGCCGGGCTGGTCGCCCGCTCCTCGTCGTCCACCTACGCAGCGGTGCTACGGACCCGCACGCGCCTGGGGAGAGCGCTCCCCCGACGCGTGCGGGTTTCGTCGTGAGCAAGGCCGTGGGCGGTGCGGTCGTGCGTAACCAGGTGAAGCGTCGCCTCCGCCATCTCCTCCGAGACCGCCTCTCCGAGCTGCCCCCCGGTAGCCTGGTGGTCGTACGGGCGTTGCCCGGAGCCGGTGACGCCGACCACGCACAGCTGGCCCGAGACCTGGACGCCGCTTTTCAGCGGCTGCTGGGAGGGGGCACGCGATGAAGTACCCGCTGCTGGCTCTCATCAAGCTGTACCAGTGGACGATCAGCCCTCTCCTGGGCCCCGTCTGCCGGTACTACCCGTCGTGTTCCCACTACGGATTCACGGCCATCGACCGGCATGGCGCGATCAAGGGCACGGCCCTGACCGCCTGGCGCATCCTGCGGTGCAACCCGTGGTCGCCCGGCGGTGTGGACCATGTCCCCGCGCGTAAGCGCCCCCGCTGGCACGAAATGCTGAGGAACGCGCTGCGCGGCGACAAGGGCGGGTCCACCGCCGAGACGAGCCCGGCCGCAGAGACCTCGCCCAATGCTCAAGGAGCCTGATTAGTGGACACGATTGCCAGTCTGTTCAGCTTCATCACCACACCTGTCTCATGGGTGATCGTCCAGTTCCACACGGTGTACGGGGCGATCTTCGGCCCTGACACGGGCTGGGCCTGGGGCCTGTCCATCGTGTCCCTCGTGGTGCTGATCCGTATCTGTCTGATCCCGCTGTTCGTCAAGCAGATCAAGTCGACGCGGAACATGCAGGCGCTCCAGCCGAAGATGAAGGCGATCCAGGAGCGCTACAAGAGCGACAAGCAGCGTCAGTCCGAAGAGATGATGAAGCTGTACAAGGAGACGGGTACCAACCCGCTCTCCTCGTGCCTTCCCATCCTGGCGCAGTCGCCGTTCTTCTTCGCCCTGTACCACGTGCTGTCCTCGATCGCCTCGGGCAAGGAGATCGGTGTCCTCAACCAGCAGCTGGTCGACAGCGCCCGGCAGGCGCACATCTTCGGTGCACCCATCGCCTCGAAGTTCATGGACTCCCCCGAGGCCGTTGCGGCCCTCGGTGCCTCGCTGACCGATGTCCGCATCGTCACAGCGATCATGATCGTCATGATGTCGGCCTCGCAGTTCTTCACCCAGCGCCAGCTGATGATGAAGAACGTCGACCTCTCGGTGAAGACCCCGTACATGCAGCAGCAGAAGATGCTCATGTACATCTTCCCGGTGATCTTCGCCGTCATGGGTATCAACTTCCCCGTCGGTGTCCTCGTCTACTGGCTGACCACCAACGTGTGGACCATGGGCCAGCAGATGTACGTGATCAACCAGAACCCGACCCCGGGCAGCAAGGCTCAGGACTCGTACCTCCAGCGCCTGCTGAAGAACGTCACCACCCACGGTGAGGTCCGCGGCCGGCGTCGGAAGAACATCGTCAAGGTGATCGTCGCCAAGGGCAGCGACCGCAACGAGAACGAGCGTCGCTTCTTCACGGGTCTGAGCAAGGCCGGTTTCGCGGCCCAGGCCGACGGCACCGTGATCAAGAGCGACACGATCGTGGCCGAGGCCGAGGGTGGCGCCGCCGCCAAGCGGCAGCAGCCCAAGCGTCAGACCAAGGCCCAGCGCCAGGCCGCCGCGGTGCAGCAGGCCGCGGCGAAGGACGCCGAGGAAAGCTCCGAGCCGGCCGCCGAGCAGGCGACCACCTCGCTGGAGAAGAAGCCGCAGGCTCCGGCCGAGGCCGGCGCTGAGGCCGAGACGAAGGACGAGGCGAAGGACCAGGCGCAGGGCGACAAGCCCGCGCGCCCCCGTGCCAACTCCGGAGGCTCTCGCCAGGGCAAGTCCGGTCAGCGCAAGGGCCAGCAGCGGCCCAAGCACCCGTCGTCCAAGAAGTAAGAAGGAGACCATCCGTGACGGAAGGCATCACCTCCGCCGCCGCCGAGGGTGGCGACACCCTGACCCGCCTCGAGCAGGAGGGTGAGATCGCGGCCGACTACCTCGAAGGTCTCCTCGACATCGCCGACCTCGACGGCGACATCGACATGGACGTCGAGGCGGACCGCGCCGCGGTCTCGATCGTCAGCGACTCCAGCAGCCGCGACCTGCAGAAGCTCGTCGGCCGCGACGGTGAGGTCCTGGAGGCTCTCCAGGAGCTGACTCGCCTGGCCGTGCACCGTGAGACCGGTGACCGCAGCCGGCTCATGCTCGACATCGCCGGTTTCCGCGCCCAGAAGCGCACCGAGCTCGCGGAGCTGGGCGCCAAGGCCGCGGACGAGGTCAAGTCCACCGGGCAGCCGGTCAAGCTGGACCCGATGACGCCGTTCGAGCGCAAGGTCGTGCACGACGCGATCGCCGCCGCCGGTCTGCGCAGCGAGTCCGAGGGCGAGGAGCCGGAGCGCTTCGTCGTCGTGCTCCCGGCCTGATCCCTCTCGTAGTGTCGGCCCCGTCTGTTCGCAGGCGGGGCCGATCTTTGTCAGCCTGATAGTCAGCCACCACAGTGCGCTCGCAGGGAATGCGTGCGGTACGGAAGGACGGTTCCCGTGACGGAGGCAGCGGAGCTCCCGGAGGCGCCCGAGCAGGCGCGGACAGTCTTCGGTGAGCACTTCCCGGAGGCTGTGCGGTACGCGGAGCTCCTCGCGGACGCGGGTGTGAAGCGTGGTCTGATCGGCCCGCGCGAAGTCCCGCGACTGTGGGAACGGCACCTGCTGAACTGTGCCGTCCTCTCGGAGGTCGTTCCCGAAGGCGTGACGGTCTGCGACGTGGGCTCGGGTGCGGGTCTTCCCGGTATCCCGCTGGCTCTCGTCCGGCCCGACCTCAAGATCACCCTCCTGGAGCCGCTGCTGCGCCGGACGAACTTCCTCCAGGAAGTCGTCGAGCTGCTCGGCCTCGACCATGTGACCGTGGTCCGTGGTCGCGCGGAGGAGATGCTCGGCAAGATCACGCCCGTCCATGTGGTGACCGCTCGCGCGGTGGCTCCCCTGGACCGGCTGGCCGGCTGGGGCGTTCCCCTGCTCCGCCCGTACGGCGAGATGCTGGCACTCAAGGGCGACACCGCGGAGGAGGAGATCGTCGGCGCTCGCGCCGCGCTCTCCAGGCTCGGTGTGGTGGCGACCTCGGTGCTGCAGGTGGGTGAGGGCATCGTGGATCCCCTCTCCACGGTGGTCCGGGTGGAGGTCGGTGAGAGCCCCGGCGGTGTGCGGTTCGCTGCCAAGCGCGCCAAGGCCGCCCGGACGAGTAAGACCCGTCGACGCCGCTAAGCGTCGTATACGTACCATTTCGGAGTGTCGAACGGCCCCGACCGTGCAGCAGGGGCATGGTGTTTCACGTGAAACGTCGCTCCCTGCTGCAGGGGATCATCAGTCGTGGCCGCGCGGCTGCAACGCCCCGGGACCGTAGCCCCCGCGTGAAACCACTCGCGAGGGTTACGGAGTTGTCCACAGAGGTGGATTCACCCACAGAACCCCCGACCTCGCTGGTTCACGACCCCGAAAGCATGGCAGGCTCTGCTCGTCGCGAGCCTGAAGCCGAGGAGAGTGAATCCATGCGGTCCGACGCCAACATCGCGGGACCGATGACCGATCCGGTCCCCGGTCCCCGAACCGAATCGGCGGGGGAGGATGTTTCACGTGAAACATTGCCCCCGATGGACGACACCCCCATTGGTCGCGCTGCCCAGCTGGCAGTAGAAGCCCTGGGCCGTGCCGGTGAGGGCCTTCCCCGCCCGGCCCGGACTCGGGTGATGGTGGTCGCCAACCAGAAGGGCGGCGTGGGCAAGACGACCACGACGGTCAACCTGGCTGCCTCCCTGGCGCTGCACGGCGCCCGGGTCCTGGTCATCGACCTGGACCCGCAGGGCAACGCCTCCACGGCGCTGGGTATCGACCACCACGCCGAGGTCCCCTCGATCTACGACGTCCTGGTGGACAGCAGGCCCCTCTCCGAAGTGGTGCAGCCCGTCCTGGACGTCGAGGGCCTCTTCTGCGCCCCCGCCACCATCGATCTCGCCGGTGCGGAGATCGAGCTGGTGTCGCTGGTGGCGCGCGAGAGCCGTCTGCAGCGGGCGATCCAGGCCTACGAGCAGCCGCTCGACTACATCCTCATCGACTGCCCGCCGTCCCTCGGCCTGCTCACGGTCAACGCCATGGTCGCCGGGGCCGAGGTGCTGATCCCGATCCAGTGCGAGTACTACGCGCTGGAGGGTCTCGGGCAGCTCCTGCGGAACGTCGAGCTGGTCCGGGGGCACCTGAACCCGGGACTTCACGTCTCCACCATCCTGCTCACCATGTACGACGGCCGGACGAGGCTTGCCTCCCAGGTCGCCGACGAGGTGCGCACGCACTTCGCCGAGGAGGTGCTGCGGACCAGCATTCCGAGGTCCGTCCGCATCTCGGAGGCGCCCAGCTACGGGCAGACGGTCCTCACCTACGACCCGGGCTCCAGCGGTGCCCTGTCGTATCTCGAGGCGGCCCGTGAGATCGCCCTGCGGGGTGCCACCGTGCACTACGACCCGCAGCACGCCCATGCAGGGCACCAGAACTACCAGCGCAGCATGTCGGAGGGGATCCAGTGAGCGAGCGACGTAGGGGATTGGGGCGTGGGCTCGGTTCGCTGATTCCTTCTGCTCCGCAGGAGCGGGGTGTGGCCGCCGCCAAGCTGGCGACGCTCCCGCACAGCACCCAGTCCCCCGACGCGGGGGCGTGGAGCGAGGCCGAGCCGGTGGCCCTGCCGGAGGTTCCGGCCGGGGCGTACTTCACCGAGCTTCCGCTCGACCTCATCGTCCCCAACCGGCACCAGCCTCGTGAGGTCTTCGACGAGGACGCCCTGGCGGAGCTCGTCACCTCCATCAAGGAGGTCGGTCTGCTCCAGCCCGTGGTCGTGCGCAAGGCCGACGGCGAGCGCTACGAGCTCGTCATGGGTGAGCGTCGTTTGCGGGCGTCGAAGGAAGCCGGTCTCGAGCGGATCCCGGCGATCGTCCGGGACACCGACGACGAGAAGATGCTCCTGGACGCCCTGCTGGAGAACCTCCACCGGGCCCAGCTGAACGCGATCGAAGAGGCTCACGCCTACGAGCAGCTGCTCAAGGACTTCGGTTGCACCCATGACCAGCTCGCGGACCGGATCGGGCGCTCCCGCCCGCAGATCTCCAACACGCTGCGTCTGCTGCGGCTCTCTCTTCCGGTGCAGCGGAGGGTCGCCGCCGGAGTGCTCTCCGCGGGCCACGCGCGGGCCCTGGTCGGTGTGGAGGACCCGGAGGCCCAGGACCAGCTGGCCTGCCGGATCGTCGCCGAGGGGCTCTCGGTGCGTACCGTCGAGGAGATCGTGAGCCTCATGGGCTCCGATGAGTCCGCCTCGCCGGTCAAGCCGAAGGGCCCTCGCGCCGGTGCCCGCGTCTCGCCGGCACTCACCGAGCTCGCCACGCGGCTCTCGGACCGCTTCGAGACCCGGGTGAAGGTCGACCTGGGGCAGAAGAAGGGAAAGATCGTCGTCGAGTTCGCCTCGATGGACGATCTGGAGCGGATCCTCTCGACCCTGGCCCCCGGAGAGGGACGGGTCATGGACCACAAGAACGCCGAGCAGAGCCGGCAGGGCTGACGCCCCCCCGCTCCGCCGAGGCCGCCCAGGGCGGGCCGAACTCCGGTCTCACCGGAGTCCGGTCCGCCCTTTGGCTTGGAGCGGTGTCCCCCTGATCGTCCGATGGATACGATTCTGAGAGGCGTATCCATGCTCGATGGCGAGGGAAGCGAGGAGAAGCCGTGGGGCGTCGGCTCGTACCGCTCACGCTGGACAACCTTGAGGACCTTCCCCGGCGATGTCGCTCCTGCGTCTTCTGGGAGCTCGACCCGGTCAGCGGTGAGGCCGCCGTGAAGGCGGGGCACCCGGAGCTGGAGAAGGAGGCCTGGATCTCCGCTGTCCTGTTGGAGTGGGGGTCCTGCGGCCGGGTGGTCTACGTGGACGACGTGCCCGTCGGCTACGTTCTCTACGCTCCGCCCGCCTATGTGCCGCGGTCGACGGCCTTCCCGACGAGTCCGGTGGCGGCCGATGCCGTGCAGCTGATGACGGCCTGGATCATGCCCGGGTACCAGGGCCAGGGGCTCGGCCGGATGGTCGTACAGACCGTGGCCAAGGACGTGATGAGGCGGGGCTTCAAGGCCATCGAGGCGTTCGGAGACGCCCGCTGGAAGGAACCGGCCTGTGTGCTGCCGGCCGACCATCTCCTTGCCGTGGGCTTCAAGACGGTCCGGCCGCACCACGCGTTCCCCCGGCTGAGGCTGGAGCTCCGGACGACGCTCTCCTGGAAGGAGGACGTCGAGATGGCTCTGGACCGGCTGCTCGGCGCCGTAAAGAAGGAGCCCGCCCTGCGACCGCTCTAGGGGGTCTTGCCGATCAGACCGGGCTCCGGCCTGTCCGGCGTCGGAACACGAGAACGGCCCGCCCCTTGTCGGGGCGGGCCGTTCGTGTTTCACGTTTCACGTGAAACGGAGAGCGTGTCAGCCCTTCGCGGGCTCGACGAAGCCTTCCAGGTCGCGCAGGATGGCGGCCTTCGGCTTGGCGCCGACGATCGTCTTCACGACCTCGCCACCCTGGTAGACGTTGAGCGTCGGGATGGACATGACGCCGTACTTGGCAGCCGTGGCCGGGTTCTCATCGATGTTGAGCTTCACGATCTCGATCTCGCCGTGCTCTGCGGCGATGGCCTCCAGCGACGGGGCGATCTGGCGGCACGGGCCGCACCACGCGGCCCAGAAGTCCACGAGGACGGGCTTGTCGCTCTTGAGGACGTCCTCTTCGAAGGAAGCGTCGGTCACAGTCTTCAGGGCCACGGCGGCCTCCTTGTTTTCGCGGGGTGTGGGGTGAGGAAGGACGAGGATCAGACCGCGGGGGTCTCGGCCAGCTTCTCGCTGTCGGCGAGAGCGGCCAGGAAGCGCTCGGCGTCGAGCGCGGAGGAGCAGCCCGTACCAGCGGCCGTGATGGCCTGACGGTAGGTGTGGTCGACGACGTCGCCCGCGCCGAAGACGCCCGTGACGTTCGTGCGGGTCGACGGGGCGGCCACCTTCAGGTAACCCTCCTCGTCCAGCTCCAGCTGGCCCTTGAAGAGCTCCGTCCGAGGGTCGTGGCCCACGGCGATGAAGAGGCCGGTGACCGGCAGCTCGCGGGTCGCGCCGGTCTTGGTGTCGCGCAGGGTCAGACCGCTGAGCTTCTGCTCGCCGTGGATCTCGGTGACCTCGCTGTCCCAGGCGAACGAGATCTTCGGGTCGGCGAAGGCGCGCTCCTGCATGGCCTTGGAGGCACGCAGGGTGTCGCGGCGGTGGACGATCGTGACGGACTTGGCGAAGCGCGAGAGGAAGGTGGCCTCCTCGATCGCGGTGTCGCCGCCGCCGACGACGGCGATGTCGTGGTCCTTGAAGAAGAACCCGTCGCAGGTGGCGCACCAGGAGACGCCGCGGCCGGAGAGCGCGTCCTCGTTGGGGAGGCCGAGCTTGCGGTGCTGGGAGCCCGTGGTGACGATGACGGCCTTCGCGCGGTGCACGGTGCCGGCGGTGTCGGTGACGGTCTTGATGTCGCCGGTCAGGTCCACGGCGATGACGTCGTCGGGGATCAGCTCGGCGCCGAAGCGCTCGGCCTGGGCCCGCATGTTGTCCATCAGGTCCGGGCCCATGATGCCGTCACGGAAGCCGGGGAAGTTCTCGACCTCGGTCGTGTTCATCAGCGCGCCACCGGCGGTGACGGCGCCCTCGAAGACCAGCGGGTTCAGCGACGCTCGGGCCGTGTAGAGCGCTGCGGTGTAACCCGCGGGCCCGGAGCCGATGATGATCACGTTACGGACGTCGCTCACGGGTTACTTCCTCGTCTCTGCAGACTGCCACTGCCTACGGGGGCGGTCGTCTCGGTCACTCTCACCCCACCCAACGGATCCTACGGGGGATGCATTCCCGAGAGTGCCGCGCGGCACGTGGCTGCGCTCCGGAGCGAGTCAGGAGCGCGGGTACGTCTGGCTGAGCAGCACCTCGGCCGCGGGCCCTCCGGTGGTGGTGGGCCGGGCGGCGCAGGAGGCGTCGAGGACGAAGGCCTGCACCCGGGTGCCGGCCGTGGGGTCCGCCAGAACGAGCAGATAGGCGGGTGTCCCCTGGTACTCGCCCCGCTCGTGGGCGAGTACGGCGTCGGCACGGCCGGTGCCGGCCAGGACGCAGGCAGGGATGGCGCTGTCCCTGTTCCGCTGGGGCGCGGTGGTGGTGCTCTCGGCGGACATGGACTCCGGGCCGATTCCCTGGGGGGTGTCGGTCTTGCCGCCCTCGTCCCGCAGAAGCGCGTGGACACGTTCCTCGACCGGCGTCCCGGAGAAGGGGCTCGTGGCGACAGCGTTGACGTCCGCCTTCTTGGCGGTGTCCGCGCTCCCCGCGGTCGGAGCACCGCCCTGGCTGAGGAAGAGGCTCGTACCGAGGACGGCGGCGGCGAAGGCCGCGCCGAGCGTGGAGACGAGCGCGATCCGACGCCGGCGGGGCTTTCCGGGGCGGCCGGGGCCGGTGGCCGCCTTCGGCCTGCCCGCAGGGCGCTCCGCGGCGGGGGAAGAAGGTGAGCCGGAGGGAAGCGGCTGGCTACCGGCGCGCGCGGTTTCACGTGAAACGGGGCTGCCGCTCTCCGGCGCGGTGGCCTGCAGGAGGGCTTCCGCGGCGAGCGCGGCATCGATCCGGCCGGCGATCTCGGCGGGCATGCGGGGCGGCCCGGGCAGTGTGCCCAGGAGACCGCGGATCTCGTCCAGGGAGGCCCGTACGTCGGCGCAGAGGGGGCAGCCGTCCAGATGGCGGCGCACCGCGGCGGAGCGCGTCGGTGAGAGGAGCCCCTCGGTCAGATCGGAGATCTCCGAGACGTCCGGGTGCTGTGTCGTGTCGGCCTTGCCGGTCGTGGAAGTCACGCGCGCCCACCTCCGCCCTTCACAGCAGCTGGATCTGTCGGTCCGGTATCCGTCGGCCCCGGCACCGGTGGGACGGATGTCCCCGGCGTCCGGTTCCTTCCCCCTTCGGCGGCCTCGTTACCCACTGTGTCGGTGCGCAGATGAGTGACCATCGGGAGCAGTCGTGCCCGCCCTCGTGCGCAGCGGCTTTTCACGGTTCCGGTAGGGACGCCGAGGATACGTGCCGCCTCCGCGACCGGGTATCCCTGCATGTCGACGAGGACGAGTGCGGCGCGCTGGTCGGCGGGGATCCGGGCGAGGGCGGCCAGGAGCTCGCGATGGAGATCCCGGCGCTCGGCGGGGGCCTCGGCCGACTCGTGGGGGTCGAGGAGCTGCTCCCAGCGGTCGGTGTCGTCGACGGGGGAGGTTCTGCGGGAGGCGGCCTTGCGGGCGCGGTCGAGGCAGGCGTTCACCGTGATGCGGTGGAGCCAGGTCGTGACGGCCGACTGGCCGCGGAAGGTGTGGGCGGCCCGGAAGGCCGACAGAAGGGCGTCCTGAAGGGCGTCAGCGGCCTCCTCGCGGTCCCCCAGGGTCCGCAGGGCCACCGCCCACAGACGGTCGCGGTGTCGCCGTACGAGCTCACCGAAGGCGTCGGGATCCCCGGCGACATGGCGCGCCAAGAGCTCCTGGTCGTCTGTGGCCTTGTCTATCGGATCGTCCAACGGTGAGCCCCTCCCCCTGCGGTGGTCAGCCCATGATCTTGATCTCGGCCAGCTTGCCGCGGAAGCCCCCGTCGTTGGCGGGGAGTTGCGTCAGCCAGACCAGAAGGTAGCGGGTCGTGACCGGCTCGGTGGGCTTCAGTGTCACGTTGCTGCCCTCGCCGGAGGCCCGGGTCGTGAACCTCTCGGGCGTGGAGGGTTCCGAAGAGGCGGCGGAGGGCGCGGTGCGGAGTTCCACCGAGGTGTGGCCCAGGAACGACAGGTCGACCGAGCTGACCTTCTGGGCCGTGCCCAGGTCGAGGACGATGCCCACGCCCGTCTTCAGGTTGGCGAAGTCGGAACCGTAGTAGTTCACGGTGTGCCAGAAGGTGCTGGGGTCGCCGTCGTAGGCGAGCTCTATGGTCTGGGGGTTCTCCGCGCCGTTGCCCAGCGGATCGAAGTCATGGGCGGACTTGATGGCGATCGGCTTGGGCGGCTCGGGCTTCTCGTCGACGGTGGGAGACGTGACCGGCGTCTTGGTGCTCGGCTCCGGGGCGAGCAGCCGGTCGGCGATCTGCCAGCTGCCCAGGCCCAGGGCGGCGATCAGCAGAGCCGAGACGGCCCACTTCAGTGCCGTGCCGGTACGGCTCTGGAGCGGGGCAGGAGGCACGACGATCGGCTGGGTGGCGACGGGACGTACCTGGGGCCGGCCGTAGGTGCCCTGCTGGTACGTCGTGCGCTGGTATTCCGGCGGGGTGGGGAACGTCGGCTCCGGCGGCTTGACGCGGGGCATCGCGGCCACGGCCTTGGCGAGCTCGTCCGGAGTCGTGCAGGGCGGCTCCTGGCGCGAGGCGGTGGCCCCGTCGTTGGCGAGGGCGCGCATGGCGATCTCGGAGAGGCCGCGGTGGACCCCGGCCCGCACCTGGTCGGGCGGGAGGAGGCCCACGCCCTTGGGGAGGCCGGAGAGTCCGTAGGCGTCGCTGTCGTACGGCCAGCGCTGCGTGAGCGCCGCGTACAGCAGGGCGCCGATGGCCTCGGTGTCGGTGCGCTGCGGGCGATCGGCCGTGATGCCGCGCAGAGCGGCGTTCACGGCGAGGCCGCGGATCCGGTACTGGCCGGTGGAGCTGCGCAGGACGGCGCTCGGCGTGAGCCGGAGGTGTGCCAGACCCTCGCGGTGGGCCGCGGCCATGGCCTGGGAGACCTGGCTGACGAGCTGGTAGGCGTCGTGTGCCTCCAGCGGGCCGGCCGCGAGGAGCGCGGTCAGCTCGGTGGAGTCGGGCAGCCACTCGTGCACGACGTACACGAGGTCGTTCTCCTCGACGGCGTCGAGGACCTGGACGAACCGGGGGTCGCCGAGCAGCGCCGAGGATCGGGCCGCGGCCAGCACCGAGCGGGCCCGGGGGTGGTCGGCGGGCAGCAGGTGGACCCCGACGGCACGCCGCAGCTTCTCGTCGACGGCACGCCAACTGCTGAAGCCGTCCAGACGGGTGACGCACTCCTCCAGCCGGTAACGCCTCGCCAGCTTGTGCCCGCTGTGCAGTTCGGGCGCGGTGATGGAGGGCGGTTCGCCGCCCTGTCGCTCGCCCGCCTTGCTCTCTGTGGCCTCGGCGGTCTTCGCCGCCGCCTTCTGCGTTTCCGCCACCCCGTCGGTCGCGGCCTTGTCCGCCTTGGCGGTCAGCGGGTCGTCACCGCTGTTGTCGGCCACGTCGACGGCAGCCGTGCTACGTTCCGCCACCGTCGTCCTGCCTCCCCATCCGTTGCGCCACATCCAACAGCCATGCCAATTGTGCCCACAGTCCGAGGCTGTGCACGACACGCGGTCCCCGCGGATGGTTGTGCGGGGACGTCGTTTCAGCGTCCCAGACGACCGCGCACCATCCCGACCAGGGTGTTCAGCTCCGCGATCCGCATGCGCTTGGCCGCGACGAAGAAGACACCCAGGAGGACCGCTCCGCCGATGAGCAGGGCGACGAGGGAGCCCAGGGCGCCCTCGCCCAGGAGCTTGAGAAGCCCGAAACCGACGGCGCCGGCGACGATCGCGGCGGGCACGGAGGCCATGCAGAGCCGCGCGTAGGTCCGCATCACCTGGGTGCCGTCCAGGTCGCCGCCGAGGCGGTTGCGCAGGCGGCGCCAGGCGATGCCGACGCCGACGGCGTACGCGAGGCCGTAGGAGGCGGCCATGCCGACGACGGCCCACTGGGCGGGCAGGAGCACGTAACAGAGTGCCGAGGTGGCCGCGTTCACGGCGGCGACGATGACCGTGTTGTAGAAGGGCGTCCGGGTGTCCTCGTAGGCGTAGAAGCCGCGGAGCACGACGTACTGGACGGAGTAGGGGATCAGGCCGAGTCCGAAGGCCATCAGGATGAAGCCCATGCCCTGGGCGGCTTCGACGCCGCTGGAGGCGTAGAGCAGCGTGCACATCGGGACGCCGAGGGCCAGGAAGGCGAAGGAGACCGGGACGATCGCGACGGCCGAGTTGCGCAGGCCCTGCGAGATGTCGTCGCGGACGGCGCCGGGGTCGTCGTCGTGGGCGGCGCGGGAGATCCGCGGCAGCAGAGCGGCCATGACGGAGACGGTGATGATGGCCTGCGGCATGCCCCAGATGAGCTGGGCGTTCGAGTAGGCGAGGAAGCCGGCGCCGTTCTTTCCGGACTCCTGGCCGGCGGCCGTGGCGAGCTGGGTGACGACCAGGACGCCCGCCTGGTTGGCGAGGACGAAGAGCACGGTCCACTTGGCGAGCTTCACCGTCTTGCCGAGCCCGTGGCCCTTCCAGTCGAAGCGGGGACGGAAGCGGAAGCCCGTCTCGCGGAGGTACGGGATCATCGCCAGCGCCTGCACGACGAGCCCGAGGAGGGTGCCGATGCCGAGCAGGCGGATGCCCTCGTCGGGAATGGTCTGGACGCCCATCTGGGACTCGGCGGAGGTGCCGTAGACCCAGATGAACAGGCCGAACGTGACGATCATGACGATGTTGTTGAGGACCGGCGTCCACATCATCGCGCCGAACTTGCCGCGGGCGTTGAGGATCTGGCCCATCACCACGTGCACGCCCATGAAGAAGATCGTGGGCAGGCAGTAGCGGGCGAAGGTCACGGCCACGCTGTTGGCCGCGGCGTCGTCGGCGATCGTGTTCGACATCAGCCGGACCAGGACCGGTGCGGCGAGGACGGCCGCCACCACGATCAGTCCCAGCGCCACCATCACCAGGGTGAGCAGGCGGTTGGCGTAGGCCTCGCCGCCGTCCTCGTCGTTCTTCATCGAACGGACGAGCTGGGGCACGAAGACCGAGTTGAGGCCGCCGCCGACGGTGAGGATGTAGATCATCGTCGGCAGCGTGTAGGCGATGGTGAAGGTGTCGCCGAGCAGCGCCGCGCCGAGCGCGCCGGTGATCACCAGGCTGCGGACGAAGCCGGTGAGCCGGGAGACGAGGGTGCCGGCCGCCATTACGGCGCTCGACTTGAGCAGCCCTGAGGCACGGCCGGACTTCTTCGGAGCGGGGGCAGGGGCGGGCATGGGGTCCGGCTCCGTGGCGGGCGGGGGCACCTGGCCGGGCGTCTGCTGGTCCCGGTAGAGGTGCGCGAACGCGTCCGGCTCGGGGTTCTCCTCGCCGGCGCGGGTCACCAGGTCGTCGACGCCGGTGAACTGGACCGTGCGCGCGTCGTCGCCGTACGGCAGGTGGCGTGAGGCACCGTCGGGCTCGGGCGCCGGGGTCTGCGCCCACACCCGGGGGTCCGGCGCGTGCTGGGGCACGGCGGGCTGCTGGTAGAGCGGCTGGGGCTCCTGGTACGTGCCGGGCGGGGGCGGCGGGTGCGCGGCGCGGTCGTAGAGCGCCTCGGTCACCGGGTCCTGCGCGGACACGTCCTGAGCCCGGTACGGATCGTGGGCGAAGGCGTCCTGGACGTAGGGGTCCTGGGCGTACGGGTTCTGCGCGAAGGCGTTCTGCCCGTGCGGGTCGGCGAAGCCCTGCTGGGGGGACGGCGGCACCTGGGGGTACCCGGAACCGGGGGGTGCGGCGGGCGTCCCACCGGACGGCGCGGTGCCGTCCGCGCCCTGGCCGCGGTCACCGTCGTACGGCGCGTTCATGGTTACCCCACCTCATCGTCCCCGGCCGACCGGCCACGACATCGCTCAACGGTCCACTTTCTCACTCGGGCCCGACGGGCCGCCGCTTTCGGGCCCGGTGTCCGGCGTCGGGTCACTCGGCTGCTCGGGTTCGTCTCCCTCGCCGTCCTCACCGTCCTCGCCGCCTTCGCCGTCCTCGTCGTCTTCCGTTCCGGCGTCGGTCTTCTCGGCGTCGGCCTCGGCTTTCCTGGCGGCGACCCGCTTGCGCTGGCTGTACATGCGCACTCCGGCGAGGACGAGGAGCAGCACACCGCCGGCGATCACGAGCATCACCGTGGCGGTGATCTCGGAGACCTTCACGTTGAAGGTCATCGGCTGCCCGTAAGGGGTGCCGTCCTCGGTGTAGAGCTGGGCCGTCATCGGGAGCTGGCCATTGGCATTGGCCGTGGCGGTGAACTTCACCGACTGGCTGTGCCCGGCGCTGATCTTCACGGGGAGCTCTGCATAGGCTTCGCCGTTCAGCTCCAGCCGACTCTTGTTGCTGGACGTGAGGCGCAGCACCAGATTGTCCACGCCCTGCAGCAGCTTGTTCTGCACGGTCACGGGGATCGTCGCACTGCGGCCGGACAGCGTCAGGTCCGACTTGGGGACCAGCTGGATGCTCTCGGTGAGGCCCTGCAGGTACTTGAGGACGTCGTTCCGGTAGACCGCGGCCTCTCTGGCCTGACCGCGCCAGGAGGTGGACATCTCGCGGTTGATCGCGTTGCCGAACGGGGGGACGACACGTTCCGGCTGGGTCAGGATGACCTTGAAGTCGTCCAGCTCGTCGCGGGTCGTCTTCATGTCACGGAAGGTCTGGACGGGGAGTTCCCGGTCGCGCAGGTCCTTCGGGTAGCGGGAGCTGCTGGGCACCGTGGTGGAGGCGTTCGGGTCCGGCTTGGCCGCGGCCGCCGCGAGGAGGTCGGTCGGCTGGCTCCAGCGCCGGGCGGAGAGGCCGTGCAGGGCGGTCGCCATGCTCTGGGCCTGGGCGCCGGTCGGCACCCGCTGCGGGGCGACCACGATGCTGCGCTGCTGTTCCGGCTGTTCCAGGGTGATCGCGAGCGAGTGGGAGAGGAACTCCTGGACCGCGAGGGTGGAGTTCTCCGCACGGACCATGTCGCCCTCGAAGGCGGTGGACAGGAGTGCGTCGCTCACCACGGCCGTGGTGCTGCCGCTGCCGAGGGGGCGCGCGGCTGTCGGCGTGTAGGAGAGGTCGTCGCGGACGCTGTCGCTGCGGGCGATCACCTTGTCGGCGCTGGCCGAGGTCGCGACGGCCACGATGGAGGGGTCGACGGCTCCCTCGACGGGCCAGGAGAAGTCGGTGGACGGCTGCACGTGGAGGATGGTCTCGACGGTCGTCCCCGCGAGGGAGGTCGCCGACTGGAGGTGCCCAAGGGAGCTGGGGACGTCCTTGCCGCGGTGGGCCAGGGAGGCGAGGTCGGGGTCGGCGAAGGGCAGCGCGACGACCTTGTGTCCCTGGACGGCCTTCTCCAGCGAGTCCAGCCACCGCTCGGCCACGACCTGGTTCTTGCCGGGGAGGTGGGTGGTGCCGTCCTTGACGCGGTAGCCGTTCGCCATGGCGTCGACGGTGGCCAGCAGGTCCGGATCGATCACCCAGGTGACCGGGAGGTCCTTGCCCAGCGCGACCATCTGGTCGAGACGGCCGCCCGGCCGCAGCTCGGCGGCCAGGTCGTCGTCCTCGAAGACGGGGGTCTGCTGCTCGTCCGTGTTCGTCTCCGCCGAGACGTGGGCCGAGGAGATCAGCGGCCAGAGGTAGGTGAGCTGGGTCTTCTTCTCGGTGGCTTCCGGCTGGTACGGCAGGAAGGTCCGCTCGATGCCGAGGACCCGGTCGTAGCGCCGGTCCGAGGTCTGGCCGGTGAGCGAGACGCCCAGCTGGTACACGCCCGACTCGTCGAGACCGAGTTCGGAGACGGGGACGGAGAGGGAGAAATCCGTGCTGAGGCCGGGGCCGAGGCGGGGGATCTTGAGGGTGGGACCCTCGTCGAGGGTCGGGGGGTCGCTGTCGTCCCGGTAGCCGGTGCGCTCGGAGGCCTGGTCGATCTCGCTGCGGCTCGTCATCATCGGGCCGACGCGCAGATCCACCGTCGCCTCGGTGATGACCTTCTTCCCCCGGTTGGTCACCGTCCCCGAGACGGTGACGGTGTCACCTTCCACGGGAGCGCTCGGGGTCAGGGTGTCGAGGGACACATCGACGGTCTTGGAGCCGGTGGCGTCCTCCGCGGCAGCCGCCGGCGAGGCGGTCGGGGCCTGGAGGAGACCGGCGAGGAGCGGCGCCCCGACGGCGACCGTGATCGTGCGCCGCAGCCATCGGCGGGCAGGTGAGGGACCGGTTCCCTGGATGTCTGCCGCCTCGCCCACGCGTTCGCCCGTCCTCGTCGTTGTCTGTGGTGCCAGTGGTGTGGATGGTTCCCGGTTGCTGTGTCCAGGCATGGTAACGAGGCACGCTGGGGGCAAGTGCCGGGGACTGCTCCAGCCGATGGCGCCCGGTGTCCGGCCCGTGGGAAAACGAGGACGTCGGGGTGGACCGGGGCACGTACCCTTTTCTGTTGTGCCGAACGCCAACGAAGACACCCCGACTGCACTGAGCCAGGTGCAACGCCGCGCGGTCAGTGAACTGCTGCGCGTGTCCCCTGTCGCCGACGATCTCGCCCGCCGTTTCCAGGAGGCCGGGTTCAGCCTCGCGCTGGTCGGTGGCTCGGTACGGGATGCCCTGCTCGGCCGGCTCGGCAACGACCTGGACTTCACCACCGACGCCCGCCCCGAGGACGTCTTGAAGATCGTCCGCCCGTGGGCCGACTCCGTCTGGGAGGTCGGGATCGCCTTCGGGACGGTCGGCTCGCAGAAGGACGGCTACCAGATCGAGGTCACGACGTACCGCTCCGAGGCGTACGACCGGACCTCGCGCAAGCCCGAGGTCTCCTACGGCGACTCCATCGACCAGGATCTCGTCCGGCGGGACTTCACCGTCAACGCCATGGCCGTGGCCCTCCCCGAGAAGGAGTTCATCGACCCGTACGGCGGCTTGGAAGACCTCGCCGCCCGGGTCCTGCGGACGCCCGGTACGCCCGAGGAGTCCTTCTCCGACGACCCCCTGCGCATGATGCGGGCCGCGCGGTTCGCCGCCCAGCTGGACTTCGAGGTCGCCCCCGAGGTCGTCACGGCGATGAAGGAGATGTCCGGCCGGATCGAGATCGTCTCCGCCGAGCGGGTCAGGGAGGAGCTCAACAAGCTGCTGCTCTCGGCGCACCCCCGGAAGGGCCTCGGCCTGCTCGTGGACACCGGTCTCGCGGACCACGTGCTGCCCGAGCTGCCCGCGCTGCGCCTCGAAAGCGACGAGCACCACCGGCACAAGGACGTCTACGAGCACTCGCTGATCGTGCTCGAGCAGGCGATCGACCTGGAGGAGGACGGCCCCGACCTGGTGCTGCGTCTCGCTGCCCTGCTTCATGACATCGGCAAGCCGCGCACCCGTCGCTTCGAGAAGGACGGCAGGGTCTCCTTCCACCACCACGAGGTGGTGGGCGCGAAGATGACCAAGAAGCGCATGACCGCTCTCAAGTACTCCAACGAGATGATCAAGGACGTCTCGCGCCTGGTCGAGCTGCACCTCCGCTTCCACGGCTACGGGGACGGCGAGTGGACCGACTCGGCGGTACGCCGCTACGTCCGTGACGGGGGGCCGCTGCTCTCGCGCCTGCACAAGCTGACCCGTTCGGACTGCACCACGCGCAACAAGCGCAAGGCGGCCGCGCTCTCCCGTACGTACGACGGCCTGGAGGAGCGCATCTCCCAGCTCCAGGAGCAGGAGGAGCTGGACGCGATCCGTCCCGACCTGGACGGCAACCAGATCCAGGAGATCCTGGCCATCGGGCCCGGTCCGGCCATCGGCCAGGCGTACAAGTTCCTGCTGGAGCTGCGGCTGGAGAACGGCCCGATGGAGCAGGATCAGGCGGTCGCCGCGCTCAAGGAGTGGTGGGCGGCACGCGACTGAGGCGAGCGAGGCGAGCAGGCCGGTGTTTCACGTGAAACACCGGCGGGAGGGGTGGTGTTTCACGTGAAACATCACCCCTCCGTGCGTTCCCTGTGGAGTGCCAGCGCGATCGCCGCGTAGACGACGGCGACCAGAATCACCAGGAGGGGGGAGCGGCCGTCCGGCGGCAGCATCAGTGCCGCGATCCCCGCCGCTCCCACGAAGGCGACGTTGAACAGCACGTCGTAGAGGGAGAAGATCCGTCCCCGGTAGGCGTCGTCGACGGTCGTCTGCACCACCGTGTCCGTCGCGATCTTGGATCCCTGGGTGATGAGTCCGAGGACGAAGGCGGCCACGAGGAAGGGGACGGGGTCGAAGAACAGGCCGAGAGTCGGCACCAGGACGGCCGCGAGCCCGGCGCACAGGGTCATCCAGCCGAAGGGCCCCAGCCGTCCCACCCCCCAGGGCGAGAGGACCGCGGCCGCGAAGAATCCCACTCCCGAAGCGGCGACGGCGAGCCCCAGGAGCGCCAGCCCCTTGGCTTCCGTGGAGCTCCAGGCGTAGCGGCAGAGCATCAGCACGGTGACGAGCAGGGCGCCGTAGCAGAAGCGCATCAGGGCGACCGCGGCCAGCGCCCTGGCGGCCGGTCGTCGCTCGGCCAGGTGCCGCAGCCCGTCGACCAGCCCCCGGACCGTCGAGGTCAGCGCCGAGGTGAGCCGCTGGGGAACCAGCTCCGGATCGGGTCCGAGGAGCCCCCGGGGCATCCGCAGGGAGGAGAGGGCGGACAGGAGATAGAGGGCGGCGGCGAAGGCCACCACGGCCGCGTCGGACTCGTCGGCGACGAGCCGGACGCCGAAGGCCAGGCCGCCCCCGAGGGTGGCGGCGAGAGTGCCGGCGGTGGGGGAGAGCGAGTTCGCCACGACCAGCCTCTCCTCGTCGACGACGCGCGGGAGCGAGGCCGAGAGCCCCGCGAGCACGAAACGGTTGACCGCGGTGACGGAGAGCGCGGAGGCGTAGAAGAGCCAGTCGGGGACGGACGCGACGATGAGCACGGCGGTCCCGCAGGCGAGCAGGGTGCGCAGGAGGTTCCCGTACAGGAAGACCTGGCGGCGCTGCCAGCGGTCGAGGAGGACGCCGGCGAAGGGTCCGACGAGCGAGTACGGGAGCAGGAGCACGGCCATGGCCGAGGCGATGGCGGTGGGTGAGGCCTGCTTCTCTGGGGAGAAGACGACGTACGTGGCCAGCGCCACCTGGTAGACCCCGTCGGCGCACTGGGAGAGCAGCCGGACGGCGAGCAGGCGGCGGAAGTTCGTCAGGCGCAGGAGTACGCGCAGATCACGTACGACGGACATGGCGCAAGACTCACATACGAAGAGGGCCCCCGGGCAGCGCCGCGGGGACCCTCTTCGACAAGCGTGCGGGCGCTTAGCGCTCGACCTCGCCCTTGATGAACTTCTCGACGTTGGCCAGGGCCTCGTCGTCGAAGTACTGAACCGGCGGGCTCTTCATGAAGTAGCTCGACGCGGAGAGGATGGGGCCGCCGATGCCGCGGTCCTTGGCGATCTTCGCGGCGCGCAGGGCGTCGATGATGACACCCGCGGAGTTCGGGGAGTCCCACACCTCGAGCTTGTACTCGAGGTTCAGCGGAACGTCACCGAAGGCGCGGCCCTCAAGACGCACGTACGCCCACTTGCGGTCGTCCAGCCAGGCCACGTAGTCCGACGGACCGATGTGGACGTTCTTCTCGCCCAGCTCGCGGTCGGGGATCTGCGAGGTGACGGCCTGCGTCTTCGAGATCTTCTTGGACTCGAGGCGGTCACGCTCGAGCATGTTCTTGAAGTCCATGTTGCCGCCGACGTTGAGCTGCATGGTGCGCTCAAGACGGACACCGCGGTCCTCGAACAGCTTCGCCATCACGCGGTGCGTGATGGTCGCGCCGACCTGCGACTTGATGTCGTCGCCGACGATCGGGACGCCCGCCTCGGTGAACTTGTCCGCCCACTCCTTGGTGCCGGCGATGAAGACCGGGAGAGCGTTGACGAAGGCGACCTTGGCGTCGATGGCGCACTGCGCGTAGAACTTCGCAGCGTCCTCGGAACCGACGGGCAGGTAGCAGACGAGAACGTCGACCTGGCGGTCCTTGAGGATCTGGACGACGTCGACCGGCTCCTCGGCGGACTCCTCGATGGTCATGCGGTAGTACTTACCGAGACCGTCGAAGGTGTGACCACGCTGAACCGTGACGCCCGCGTTCGGGACGTCGCAGATCTTGATGGTGTTGTTCTCGCTGGCGCCGATGGCGTCGGAGAGGTCGAGGCCGACCTTCTTCGCGTCGACGTCGAAGGCGGCGACGAACTCGACGTCACCGACGTGGTACTCGCCGAACTGGACGTGCATCAGGCCGGGCACCTTGGCCGCCGGGTCGGCGTCCTTGTAGTACTCGACGCCCTGGACCAGCGAGGCGGCGCAGTTGCCCACGCCGACGATGGCTACGCGAACCGAACCCATTTCCGGTTGCTCCCTGTTGTGATCGTGGAAGCCCTGCTGTACGCAGGGTTTCACTTGGCGGTGTCGTCGGACGGATCCGGCCGGGTACTGCCCCCGTGCCGGGGCAGGCCGCCCGTTTCTCCAGAATCGTTGTCGTGCAGAGCGGGGGCGTCGGGACCGGATCGCTGATCCCGTCCCGCCCGCTCGCTCTCGATGAGCTCGTTCAGCCAGCGCACCTCGCGCTCCACGGACTCCATGCCGTGGCGCTGCAGCTCAAGTGTGTAGTCGTCGAGCCGTTCGCGGGTCCGGGCCAGGGAGGCGCGCATCTTCTCCAGACGCTCCTCCAGCCGGCTGCGGCGGCCTTCGAGCACCCGCATCCGTACTTCGCGCTCGGTCTGGCCGAAGAAGGCGAAGCGGGCGGCGAAGTGCTCGTCCTCCCAGGCGTCGGGGCCGGTGTGGGTGAGGAGCTCCTCGAAGTGCTCCTTACCTTCCGGCGTCAACCGGTAGACGATCTTGGCCCGGCGTCCTGCGAGTGAAGCGGCGAGGGCCTCCTCGGGGGCGCTGCCCGGCTCCTCGATCAACCAGCCGTTGGCGACCAGCGTCTTGAGGCAGGGATACAGCGTTCCGTAGCTGAAGGCCCGGAAGACTCCCAGCGAGGTGTTGAGGCGCTTCCGCAGCTCGTACCCGTGCATCGGGGCCTCGCGGAGCAGGCCGAGAACGGCGAACTCCAGGATGCCTGAGCGCCTGCTCATCCGTCGCCTCCTCCGCTTCTCGGGGCCCTTATGCCGTGCTGATGTATCGACTCGATACATCAGCACGATAGAACGGCCACTCTGTGGGGACAAGTGGGACCGCCGTGACCGGCGTCACATCGTCAATTCATAGGGAGCGACTTGCCTGATTTGGGGTGAACTTCGGCCCTACGTGGGTTTTGGCCGTGCGTAGTCTGTGCGGCATGCAGACCACCGGGAACCAAGCGATGCCGTGGGGCGTCAGTGCTGCGGGTGACCGGCTGCGGTACGGAGGGGCCTCCGATGAGGTTCCGCCCGTGCGCATTTCGGGGGGACCGGAACTCAACTGCCGCTTCCAGGCGTACACGCCTGCCCGAGGAGTAGTCGTTCGATGAGCGAGCATCGTCGCAAAATGACGCCGCAGGAGCCGCCGACGGGTGGCCGCGCGGCGGCACGACGCGCTGCCCAGCAGCCGGTGGGCCGCAGGTCGGCCCCGGCACAGGATGTCGGTAGGGGGGCCCCGTCGGCCTCGTACGGGCCGCCTTCCTCCCACGGGGAGGAGGAGCGCCCCTACGGCGGTCGCGCGGAGGCCCGGAGGGCTGCCCAGCGCGGCAGCCGCCGAAGGGGCGCCGAAGTCGGCCCGGGGGGTCCCGGTGGCCCTGGCGGTCCTGGTGGTCCTGGTGGAGGACGGCGCGGTGGCGGCGGCGGTCGCGGCAGCGGTCCGGGGCGCGGTCCCGGCGGCCATCCGCCGCGCAAGAAGCGCATCATCGACTACCCGCGCCACGACAAGTACGGCTGGCGTCGCTGGATGCCCTCGTGGAAGCTCGTGACGGGCACGTTCCTGGTGTTCGTCGGCGTGCTGATGGGCGGCGCGGTCTTCGCGTACTCCAATGTGGTCGTTCCGAAGGAAGACGCGACCGCGACGTCGCAGAACAACATCTACTACTGGGCCGACGGCACGCGCATGGTCGCGACCGGCAGTGGTACGAACCGTCAGATCGTGGGCATCGCGGAGATCCCGAGGGTCATGCAGGAGGCCGTGGTCTCGGCCGAGAACAAGACCTTCTGGACCGACTCGGGCATCGACCCGATGGGTATCGGCCGCGCCGTGTGGAACATGGCCAAGGGCGGTGAGACCCAGGGCGGTTCGACGATCACCCAGCAGTACGTGAAGAACAACCGGCTCAACGACCAGTCGCAGACCCTCACCCGGAAGGTGAAGGAACTCTTCATCTCCATGAAGGTCGGCAACGAGTCCGACAAGCCGACCATCATGGCCGGCTACCTGAACACCGCGTACTACGGTCGCGGCGCCTACGGCATCCAGGCGGCCTCGCGTGCGTACTTCGACAAGAACTCCAGGGACCTCAACGCCAGTGAGTCGGCGCTGCTCACCGCGGTGCTGAAGGGTGCGACGTACTACGACCCCGCCGGCTACCCCGAGATCGACCCCGAGGCCACGCCCACGAAGAACCTCGACCGGGCCACCAAGCGGTGGAGCTGGATCCTCGACGAGATGGTCAAGGACAAGAAGATCACGGCCGAGGAGCGTGCCAAGTACACGACGTTCCCCAAGGTCCAGAAGCGCAAGCAGGACGCGGCGCTGACCGGCCAGATCGGCTACCTCGTCGGCACGGCCAAGGCGAACTTCGTCAACAACAACACCCAGGGCATCGGCACCAAGGAACTGGAGCGCGGCGGCTACGAGATCTACACCACCTTCGAGAAGAAGAAGGTGGACGCGCTCGCGGCCGCGGTCAAGAAGGTCTACGACGAGAACATCGACCCGGAGAAGCGGCCGACGAAGGACACCAACGTCCAGTTCGGCGGCGCCTCCGTCGACACGAAGACCGGCGCGCTCCTCGCGATCTACGGCGGCCAGGACGCCACCAAGCACTTCACCAACAACGCCGACACCACCGGTGCTCAGGTCGGATCGACCTTCAAGCCCTTCGTGCTGGCCGCCGCGATGAAGGACGGCGTCCGGGACAAGGACCTCGGTCCCGTCCAGGACGCGTCCTCCCGCACGATCGTGGACCCGGACAAGAGCCGTTACTCCGGCAAGAACGAGCTGAAGATCCGGGACTACAAGGGCGAGATCTGGGAGAACGAGAAGGGGGAGGAGTGGCTCCAGACCAATGACGGCGACCAGAGCTACGGCCCCATGACCCTTCGCCGAGCCATGATCAAGTCGGCCAACTCGCCGTACGTGCAGCTCGGCATGGACATCGGCATCGACAAGGTCCGTGATGCCGCCGTCCGCGCGGGTCTGCGCGAGGACTCCCTCGTCAAGGGCGAGGTGCCCTCCTTCTCCCTCGGTATCTCCAGCCCGAGCGCGATCCGGATGGCCGGCGCCTACGCGACCTTCGCCAACAACGGTGAGCAGAACGACCCGTTCTCGGTGACCAAGGTGCTCAAGGGCGGGAAGACGATCTACAAGCACGAGGCCAAGACCGTGCAGGCCTTCTCGCCGGCCATCGCCGGTAACGTCACCGACGTCCTCCGGGACGTCGTGGAGGACCCTGAGGGCACCGGTAACAACGCCGCGATCCCGGGCCGTGCCGTGGCCGGCAAGACCGGTACGACCGACGGCAACCGGTCGGCCTGGTTCGTGGGCTACACCCCGCAGCTGTCGACCGCCATCGACATGTACCGCTACGACGACGACGAGACGAAGAAGAACCGCGAGTTCGAGAAGATGTACGGCACGGGTGGCAAGGACACGATCCACGGTTCGTCGTTCCCGTCGCAGATCTGGAACGACTACATGACGGACGCCGTCGCGGGCATGCCGGACCTGAAGTTCCCCGAGCCCGAGAAGCTGGAGGACGCCAAGGCGGTCTTCGGCGGTGGCGCTCCCAGCCCGACGCCGACGCCGACGGCCACCCCGACGCCCACCGAGACCTCGGCGACGCCGACGACGGAGCCGCCGACGACGACTCCCCCGGCCGTTCCGACGACGACTCCCCCGGCGACCAGGACGCCGAAGCCGGGCAAGACGACGTGCAACGTCTGGGACTTCGACTGCAACACCTCGGGCGGCAACACCGGTCAGCCCACGACCACGGCGCCCACCACGACCACGGCGCCGACACCGACCGGTTCGGCGACGACGGAGGACCCGGACAACGGGAACGGCAAACCCGGTGGTGTGGACGGGGCCTGGACTCCCTGATCCCTTCCGCCCCTCCGCAGGGCACGCAGTGAGGGCCGCCGCGTCCGTCCGTACCTTCCGTACGGACCGGACGCGGCGGCCCTCGTCGTATTGCCAGGGTCGTACGGCAGGATGTCCCCCATGCCGAGCCTCCAGAAGACGCCCGCGCCGCAGGACCGGCCGCAGGGCCCGCCGGCGGTCATCCCCACCCATCGGGACGAGGTGGCCGCCGCGGGCAGCGAGCTGATCGGCGGTCCCTTCGGCCGCCGTGCCCTGATCGGCGGTGGTCAGTTCACACCGGTGCGGGTGATCGCCCTCGTGGCCATCGGGATGTTCGCCCTCGGCATGGTGCAGAAACTGCCCTGCTACAACTGGGCCTGGTTCCGGGGCACCACCTCCCAGTACACCCACGCGTGCTACTCGGACATCCCGCACCTCTTCTCGGGGCGGGGCTTCGCCGACGGCCTGGTGCCCTACTTCGACCGGCTGACCGGCGACATACCGTTTCTGGAGTACCCGGTGCTGACGGGTCTCTTCATGGAGGTCGCGTCCTGGCTGACGCCCGGCGGCGGCTCCATGGACCACCGCGAGCAGACGTTCTGGATGGTCAACGCGGGCATGCTGATGGTCTGTGCGGCCGTCCTCGCCGTCTGTGTGGCGCGGACGCACCGCCGACGCCCCTGGGACGGCCTCCTGGTCGCCCTGGCGCCCTCCGTCGCGCTCACCGCCACGATCAACTGGGACATACTGGCCGTCGCCCTGACCTCCGCCGCGGTCCTGCTGTGGTCACGCGGCCGGCCGCTCGGCTTCGGCATCCTGCTCGGTCTCGCCACCGCCGCGAAGTTCTACCCGATACTGCTCCTCGTCCCGCTGCTGCTGCTCTGCTGGCGTGCGGGGAAGTGGCGGGAGTACGGGACCGCGGTGCTGGGCGCGGTCGGCGCGTGGCTGGTCGTGAACCTGCCCGTGATGCTGGCGGCTCCCGAGGGGTGGAAGCAGTTCTACCTCTTCAGCCGCGACCGGAACGTCGACTTCGGTTCGGTCTGGCTGCTGGTCAGCCAGCGGGCGGGCGTCTCGATCTCGCCGGAGAAGGCCAATCTGTACGCGCTGATGCTCATGCTCGTGGCGGTGGTGGCGCTCGGCTTCCTGGCGTTCAACGCTCCCCGCAGGCCCCGCTTCGTCCAGCTGGCCTTCCTGGTCGTCGCCGCGTTCGTCCTGACCAACAAGGTCTACTCGCCGCAGTACGTGCTCTGGCTCGTGCCGCTCGCGGCGCTCGCCCGGCCGCGCTGGCGCGACTTCCTGATCTGGCAGGCGTGCGAGGTCATGTACTTCCTGGGCATCTGGATGTACCTGGCGTTCATGAACAGCGGCAACAAGCAGGGACTGCCGGTCGACGGCTACCAGTTCGCGATCGTCCTGCATCTGCTCGGCACGCTGTACCTGTGCGTCATGGTCGTACGCGACATCCTCATGCCCGAGAAGGACCCGGTCCGGCAGGACGGCTCGGACGACCCCTCGGGGGGCGTCCTGGACGGCGCGGAGGACGTCTTCGTGACGGGCAGGGCGGCGCACCCGGCCCGGCACGCCGCACCCGCGGCCGAAGGGCCGCGGGTGGAGTGGGGCGCCCCCGAGGAGCAGAGCTCCCGGGGGTGAGCGGTCTCGGCCGGCTCAGCGCTCGACGAGCCGGTCGAACTGCGTCGTGGTGTGGCGCAGGTGCGCCACCAGCTCGTCGCCCACACGGGGCTCCTGGGCGTCGGAGGGCACGAACAGGATCGACACCTGCATGTGCGGCGGCTCGGCGAACCAGCGCTGCTTGCCCGCCCAGACGAAGGGCGACAGGTTCCGGTTGACCGTGGCCAGGCCGGCCCGGGCGACGCCCTTGGCGCGCGGCATGACGCCGTGCATCGCCTTGGGGGCCTCCAGGCCCACGCCGTGCGAGGTGCCGCCGGCGACGACGACGAGCCAGCCGTCCGACGCGGCCTTCTGCTGGCGGTAGCCGAACCGGTCACCCTTGGCGACCCGGGTCACGTCGAGGACCGCACCCCGGTACTCGGTGGCCTCGTGGTCGCCCAGCCAGAGCCGGGTGCCGATCCGCGCGCGGAACTGGGTCTGCGGGAACTGCTGCTGGAGCCGGGCCTGCTCCTCGGCCCGCAGGTGGCTCACGAACATGGTGTGCAGCGGCAGCCGGGCGGTCCGCAGCCGGTCCATCCAGCCGATGACCTCCTCGACGGCGTCGGTGCCGTCCGGACGGTCCAGCGGGAGGTGCAGGGCGAAGCCCTCCAGGCGTACGTCCTCGATGGCGGAGTGGAGCTGGTGGAGCTCCTCCTCACGGACGCCGTGCCGCTTCATCGAGCTCATGCACTCGATCACGACGCGGGCGCCCACCAGGGCGTGGACGCCGTCCACGGAGGAGACGGAGCGGATGACCCGGTCCGGCAGCGGAACCGGTTCCTCACCCCGTCGGAACGGGGTCAGGACCAGCAGGTCACCGCTGAACCAGTCCTTGATCTTCGCGGCTTCGTAGGTGGTGCCGACCGCGAGCATGTCGGCACCGAACCGGGCGGCCTCGTCGGCGAGGCGCTCGTGCCCGAAGCCGTAGCCGTTGCCCTTGCAGACCGGGATCACACCGGGGAACTGGTCGATGACGGTCTTCTGGTGCGCGCGCCAGCGAGCGGTGTCGACGTAGAGGGAGAGCGCCATGGCCGGCCCGGAACCTTTCTGGTGGCAGCGGTGTATCAAAGATATGTACGAGACTACGGAACAGTCACCGGAGCGACGCGGCTCAGCGGCGCGACATGTAGATGTCGAGCGCCTTGTGCAGCAGCTTGTTCAGCGGGAAGTCCCACTCGCCGACGTACTCGACGGCCTCGCCGCCCGTTCCCACCTTGAACTGGATGAGCCCGAAGAGGTGGTCGGTCTCGTCGAGCGAGTCCGAGATGCCCCGCAGGTCGTAGACGGTCGCGCCCATGGCGTAGGCGTCGCGGAGCATCCGCCACTGCATCGCGTTCGAGGGCCGGACCTCGCGGCCGATGTTGTCGGAGGCGCCGTAGGAGTACCAGACGTGCCCGCCGACGACGAGCATGGTCGCGGCGGACAGGTTCACGCCGTTGTGGCGGGCGAAGTAGAGCCGCATGCGGTTGGGGTCCTCGTTGTTGAGGACGGTCCACATGCGCTGGAAGTACGAGAGCGGGCGCGGCCGGAAGTGGTCACGGACGGCCGTGATCTCGTAGAGCCGCTGCCACTCGGCCAGGTCCTCGTAGCCGCCCTGGACGACCTCGACACCGGCCTTCTCGGCCTTCTTGATGTTGCGGCGCCACAGCTGGTTGAAGCCCTTGAGGACGTCGTCGAGCGAGCGGTTCGCGAGCGGGACCTGGAAGACGTACCGCGGCTGGACGTCACCGAAGCCGGCGCCGCCGTCCTCGGCCTGCTGCCAGCCCATCTTCCGCAGCCGGTCCGCCACTTCGAAGGCACGCGGCTCGATGTGGGTGGCCTCGACGTCCTTGAGGCGCTTGACGTCCGGGTCCTGGATACCGGACTTGATGGCGGCCGAGTCCCAGCGGCGGATGACGACCGGCGGGCCCATCTTCACCGAGAACGCGCCCTGCTGCTTGAGGTGCGCCAGCATCGGCTGCAGCCAGTCGTCGAGGTTCGGCGCGTGCCAGTTGATGACCGGGCCCTCGGGCAGGTAGGCGAGGTAGCGCTTGATCTTCGGAAGCTGGCGGTAGAGCACCAGGCCGGCACCGACGAGCTCACCGTTCTTGTCGAACCAACCCAGGTTCTCCGAGCGCCACTCGGTCTTCACATCAGCCCACGCCGGGACCTGGCAGTGGCTCGCGGCGGGCTGGCTCTGGATGAATCCCAGATGCTGCTCGCGGCTGATGGTCCTCAGGGTCAGGCTCATGCGGGGCGCTCCTCGGCAGGTGTGTCCCCATCGGTCAGGGGCTCCGGCTCTCGCGCCGAAGCCTACTGTGACCGGGGAGCGCCCCGACTGGGCGTGTACGCCCTGACGTGCCGCTGGGCCCGCCCTGACGTGCCGCCGGGCTCAGCCGCTGATGACGCCCCCGAAGAGACCGCCGTGTGCCATGCCGAGGTAGAAGCCCAGCGCCGCCGCCCCGAGTCCGACGACCAGGGCGAAACGCTCGCGGGTCGTCACGGAGATGAACTGTCCGTAGGCCCCGGTCAGGATGCCGATCAGCCCCGCCCACGAACTCAGCAGATGGAGGCTGTGGAACTGGGCGGTGACGAAGGCGAGGACTCCCAGCACCAGCGTCACGCCGACGAGCGTGTCCTGGAGCGGGTGTGGCTTGCCGTCGGTCGCGAAGAGGGAGTGGCCGGGGTCGGGTCGCATTGCCTGTGCCATGAGGGCACCTCCTGGCGTGCCTGCCGGACGGCGGCGCATCTTAGCGCCGCCGACATCCGATGTGTACAGATTGCGTCCCCTCACCGCTGAATTTCAACCGCAGGCCGATGTGCGGGTACTCTGTACGGTCTGCACCGGTGTCTGCCCAGGTCCGTCCTGGATCTCGACCGTGCCCGCTCGCTCGTCGAGGGGGAACTGTCAGTGGCGGCGGATACCGTTGTTACGCATCACGACCCTCCTGCCACGGAACGACCGTGGCCGCTGAGTCCAAAGGAGGTGGGTTCCACATGCGTCACTACGAGGTGATGGTCATCCTCGACCCCGATCTGGAGGAGCGCGCTGTCGCCCCCCTGATCGAGAACTTCCTCTCCGTCGTCCGTGAGGGCAACGGAAAGGTCGAGAAGGTCGACACCTGGGGCCGTCGTCGTCTCTCGTACGAGATCAAGAAGAAGCCCGAGGGCATCTACTCGGTCATCGACCTGCAGGCCGAGCCTGCGGTCGTCAAGGAGCTCGACCGCCAGATGAACCTGAACGAGTCGGTCCTCCGGACCAAGGTCCTCCGTCCCGAGACCCACTGAGCATCTAGCTCAGAGGTCATCGGGTTCGAGTAGCTACAAGCAGCCAGAAGCAATCCCGCCGAGAGGTTCCCCCATGGCAGGCGAGACCGTCATCACGGTCGTCGGCAATCTTGTCGACGACCCCGAGCTGCGCTTCACCCCGTCCGGTGCGGCGGTCGCGAAGTTCCGTATCGCGTCCACCCCCCGCACCTTCGACCGTCAGACCAACGAGTGGAAGGACGGCGAGAGCCTCTTCCTCACCTGCTCGGTCTGGCGTCAGGCGGCGGAGAACGTCGCCGAGTCGCTTCAGCGAGGCATGCGCGTCGTCGTGCAGGGCCGACTGAAGCAGCGGTCCTACGAGGACCGTGAGGGCGTCAAGCGCACGGTCTACGAGCTGGACGTCGAGGAAGTCGGCCCCAGCCTCAAGAACGCCACGGCCAAGGTCACCAAGACCACTGGTCGCGGTGGTCAGGGCGGCTATGGCGGCGGCGGTGGTGGCCAGCAGCAGGGCGGCGGTAGCTGGGGTGGAAACTCCGGCGGCGCTCCGCAGGGTGGTGGCGGTGCTCCCGCCGACGACCCGTGGGCGACCGGTGCACCTGCGGGCGGCTCCGGCGGCCAGCAGGGCGGCGGAAGCAGCGGCGGCAGCTGGGGTGGAAACTCCGGCGGTGGCTACTCGGACGAGCCTCCCTTCTAGGGCACACGCCCTCGAAGCAGCTCGTACCCATACTTCTTGATCACACAGGAGAAACACCATGGCGAAGCCGCCTGTGCGCAAGCCTAAGAAGAAGGTCTGCGCGTTCTGCAAGGACAAGACCCAGTACGTGGACTACAAGGACACGAACATGCTGCGGAAGTTCATTTCCGACCGTGGCAAGATCCGTGCCCGCCGCGTGACCGGCAACTGCACGCAGCACCAGCGTGACGTCGCCACGGCCGTCAAGAACAGCCGTGAGATGGCGCTGCTGCCCTACACGTCCACCGCGCGATAAGGAAAGGGTGACCGAAAAATGAAGATCATCCTGACCCACGAGGTCTCTGGCCTCGGCACCGCCGGCGACGTCGTCGACGTCAAGGACGGCTACGCTCGCAACTACCTGGTCCCGCGTGGTTTCGCGATCCGCTGGACCAAGGGTGGCGAGAAGGACGTGGCGCAGATCCGCCGCGCCCGCAAGATCCACGAGATCGCGACCATCGAGCAGGCCAACGAGATCAAGGCCCGCCTCGAGGGTACGAAGGTTCGCCTGGCCGTTCGCTCCGGCGACGCCGGCCGTCTCTTCGGCTCCGTGACCCCGGCCGACATCGCCTCGGCGATCAAGACCGCGGGTGGCCCCGACGTCGACAAGCGTCGCGTCGAGCTCGGTTCGCCGATCAAGACCCTGGGCTCGCACCAGGTGTCCGTGCGTCTGCACCCCGAGGTTGCCGCGAAGCTCGGCGTCGAGGTCGTCGCCGCGTAACGCTGCCCTTGGCAGTCTGCGCTCAGCAGTGAGGAAGGGCCGCACCCCTCGGGGTGCGGCCCTTCCGCCGTTCCGTCCTCCGCCGGCCCTTCCGCCGTTTCACGTGGAACCGTCAGCGTGTGGCGCCCGTGACGATCCAGCGGCCGGAGCGCGCGCGGAGCCAGAGCGTCGCCATCCGGACCGTCATCATCAGGGTCATCGCCCACCAGAGGGCGGTCAGTCCGCCGCCGAGTACCGGAACGAGCAGGGCGACCGGGGCGAAGACCACCAGCGTCAGCAGCATGGCCCAGGCCAGATAGGGGCCGTCGCCCGCACCCATGAGGACACCGTCGAGGACGAAGACGACCCCGGAGATCGGCTGCGAGAGCGCGACCACGAGCAGGGCGGGCAGCAGGGTGTCCTGGACGGTGGCGTCGCTGGTGAAGAGTGGGATGAAGAGGGGGCGGGCGCCGATGAGGAGGGCGCCGAGCACCACACCGGAGAGCACGCCCCACTGGACCATGCGGCGGCAGACCTGGCGGGCGCCGTCGGCATCGTTCGCGCCGAGATAGCGGCCGATGATGGCCTGGCCCGCGATGGCGATCGCGTCGAGGGCGAAGGCCATCAGGCTCCACAGCGACAGGATGATCTGGTGGGCGGCGACCTCGGCGTCACCCATTCGGGCCGCGACGGCGGTGGCGATCATGAGGACCGCGCGGAGCGAGAGCGTACGGACCAGGAGGGGGGCGCCTGCCTGGGCGGAGGCGCGGATGCCGGCCGGATCCGGGCGGAGAGAGGCGCCGTGGCGCCGGGCGCCTCGTACGACCACGACCAGGTAGGCGGCGGCCATGCCGCACTGCGCGATGACCGTGCCCCAGGCCGAGCCCGCGATCCCCAGCCCGGCGCCGTAGACCAGTCCGAGGTTGAGCGCCCCGTTGACCGTGAAGCCGCCGATGGCCACGTAGAGCGGTGTACGGGTGTCCTGGAGGCCGCGCAGGACACCGGTGGCGGCCAGGACGACCAGCATGGCGGGGATGCCGAGGCTGGAGATCCGCAGATAGGTGACGGCGTAGGGAGCGGCGGTGTCGGAGGCGCCGAAGAGGTCGACGAGCCAGGGCGCCGTGGGCAGGGTGAGGGCGACGACGGCGGCGCCGAGGAGGAGGGCGAGCCAGATGCCGTCCATGCCCTGGCGGATCGCGGCCTGGAGGTCGCCCGCGCCGACGCGCCGGGCGACGGCAGCCGTGGTCGCATAGGCGAGGAAGACGAAGACGCTGACGGCGGTGGACAGCAGTGCGGCGGCGATCGCGAGACCCGCGAGTTGGGGGGTGCCGAGGTGGCCGACGATGGCACTGTCGACGATGAGGAAGAGCGGCTCGGCGACGAGGGCACCGAAGGCCGGCAGGGCGAGGGAGACGATCTCGCGGTCGTGCTGTCGGCGGACGGCCTTGGAGCTCGCGGGGGCCTGGGTCATGGGGGTCAATCTAATCTTCCACAGGTAAGAGATGCAATGCACTAGAGGCTATTACTTGTGGATGGCGCGGGGCTTCGGGTGTGGGCCGTTTGTTCTGATCTTGGGCCGGGTGGAAAAGTTTTTCTCCCCCACAGGTCATCGATGGGAAAGATGCAGGTCAGGTGGGTGGGGGGCGGGGGTCTATGAGTTTGTCCACATGACTGTCCCCCGGTCCGTGCACAGGATCCGGGGAGTTCTCCACAGCATCTGGCCCTTCATCCACAGGCCCTGTGGATAACCAGATTGGCTGACGCTCCCCGCGGGCCTACCGTGGACCGGCGCCCGACGTGCCAGCGGCGGTCGCGAAGCCACTTGTTGATGAAGGCCGTGGCGTAGGAAAGAGTGGCACGGCGAGGTCCGCGGAGCGGACGGGAGGAGGTGGCTCGGTGAGCGTTCCTGAGCCCATGGACGACCCTTGGGCCGACAGCGGACCGAGCGACCGGCTGCCCACCCGTACCCGAGGAGAAGGGCGCGGCCGGGGCCGCGGGCGCGACGACCAGCACGAGCGGGGCAGCGACGGCCAGTGGGACGGCGGACTCTCCGCCTTCGAGCGCGTCCCCCCGCAGGACCTCGACGCCGAGCAGTCCGTCCTCGGCGGCATGCTGCTCTCCAAGGACGCCATCGCGGACGTCGTGGAGATCATCAAGGGCAACGACTTCTACAAGCCCGCCCACGAGACCGTCTACGCGGCGATCCTCGACCTCTACGCCAAGGGCGAGCCCGCCGACCCCATCACGGTCGGCGCCGAGCTCACCAAGCGCGGCGAGATCACCCGCGTCGGTGGTGCCTCCTACCTCCACACCCTGGTCCAGTCGGTACCGACCGCGGCCAACGCCTCGTACTACGCCGAGATCGTCCACGAGCGCGCGGTCCTGCGCCGCCTCGTGGAGGCCGGCACCAAGATCACGCAGATGGGTTACGCGGCCGACGGAGACGTCGACGAGATCGTGAACTCGGCCCAGGCCGAGATCTACGCGGTCACCGAGCAGCGCACCACCGAGGACTACCTGCCGCTCGGCGACATCATGGAGGGGGCGCTCGACGAGATCGAGGCGATCGGCTCCCGCAGCGGCGAGATGACGGGTGTGCCGACCGGCTTCACCGACCTCGACTCGCTCACCAACGGGCTGCACCCCGGCCAGATGATCATCATCGCAGCCCGTCCCGCCATGGGTAAGTCGACCCTCGCCCTGGACTTCGCCCGCGCGGCCTCCATCAAGCACAACCTGCCCAGCGTCATCTTCTCCCTCGAAATGGGCCGCAACGAGATCGCGATGCGCCTTCTCTCGGCGGAGGCCCGGGTCGCGCTCCACCACATGCGCTCCGGCACGATGACCGACGAGGACTGGACGCGCCTCGCCCGGCGTATGCCGGACGTGTCCCAGGCGCCCCTGTACATCGACGACTCCCCGAACCTGTCGATGATGGAGATCCGGGCGAAGTGCCGCCGGCTCAAGCAGCGCAACGGCCTCAAGCTCGTGATCATCGACTACCTCCAGCTGATGCAGTCCGGCGGCTCGAAGCGGCAGGAGAGCCGCCAGCAGGAGGTCTCCGACATGTCGCGAAACCTCAAGCTCCTCGCCAAGGAGCTGGAGCTGCCCGTGATCGCGCTCTCCCAGCTGAACCGTGGTCCCGAGCAGCGCACCGACAAGAAGCCCATGGTCTCCGACCTGCGTGAGTCGGGATCGATCGAGCAGGACGCCGACATGGTGATCCTGCTGCACCGCGAGGACGCCTACGAGAAGGAGTCCCCGAGGGCGGGCGAGGCCGACATCATCGTGGGCAAGCACCGTAACGGCCCGACGGCCACGATCACCGTGGCCTTCCAGGGCCACTACTCACGCTTCGTGGACATGGCCCAGACCTGACCGGAAGCCCACCCGGTCGGTCAGACGGCCGCCGGGCCGGCGTTCGCGAGGGTGCGTACGCCGGTGAGGCTGTCGTCGTGGGTGGGGGACCAACCGAGCTCTCGCTCGGCCTTGCTCGCGTCGAGGCGGAGTTGGCTCGTCATGGCGGTGTGGGCCAGCGGTGCCGGCTTGAGCAGCCAGAGCGGGACCCGCAGGGGACGGGGGGCTCCGAAGGCCGCGGCGACTTCCCGGATGTGCCGGCCGAAGGGGAGCGGGGTGCGGTCCGCGATGTTGTACGCCTGGCCCGGAGTGCCGCTCTCGACCGCGAGGACGACGGCCCGTGCCGCGTCGTCGACGTCCACCCAGGAGAGGGCGCGTCCGTGGTCGGCGACCACGGGCAGTGCCCGCTTGCGCAGCAGGGGGACCATGTCGTCGTCGGTGACCCCGGCGCCGTAGAAGAAGCCGAAGCGCAGGCTGACCGCTTCGAGGCCCTCCGCGGTGAAGGCCATCCGCTCCTTGGCGCGCATGGCGCCGACGTGGCGCTCCAGCCAGGCGTCGGTGCCACGTGGGCCGAAGGGAGTGTTCTCCTCGGTGATGAGGCCGGTGCCGTGGTCCCCGTATCCGTAGCCGAACATCATCGACTCGACCACGAACCGGCGTGCGCCGGTGGCGCGGGCGGCGGCGAGCAGGTTCTCGGTGCCCCGGGTCCGCAGGGCGTTGGTCGTCGCCATGCTCCGGTGACGGGCCATGGACTCGCCCTGGAGAGCGGTCGCCGCGTGGATGACCACGTCGAAGGTGAGCCCGTCCACGGCCCCGAGGACCGCGTCGGTGTCCAGCAGGTCGGCGCGCAGGGTGTTCGTGGCGCTCCGTCCGAGCCCCGATACCTCGTGGCCCGCCGCGGTCAGCTGCCGGGTGGCGCTCCTGCCCAGTACGCCGCTCGCTCCTGCCAGCAGAACCTTCATGTCCGTGCTCCCTTCCGATCCGGTGATGTCCATGGGACGGATCGGGAAGCTTCGCATGTGACATCACGTTGGACGGGATCTATGACGACATCATTCGAAGCCCTGTTGCCCGGTACCGAGCGGGCCCTGCTGCACCGTGTCGCGGTCGCCCAGTCCGAGGGGCGCACGCCCTCCTTCGTCGGGGCCGTGGTCCGTGACGGAGCGATGGTGTGGAGCGGTTCGCGCAGTTGCGTGGACGGGCACGCACCGGACGCCGACACGCAGTTCAGGATCGGCTCCCTCACCAAGGTGTTCACGGCCGTGCTGGTGATGCGGCTGCGGGACGAGGGGCTCCTCGACCTCGACGATCCGCTGGAGCGACACCTCAAGGGGACGGGGGTCGGTGAGGTGACGATCGCCCAACTCCTCGGCCACAGCGGTGGCCTCGCCGCCGAGACGCCCGGCCAGTGGTGGGAGCGGTCCTCCGCCGCCCTGCGGCCGGAGCTCTCCGACGTCCTGGGGGAGCGGCCCTCCCTGCAGGTCCCGGGACGGCGCTTCCACTACTCCAACCCCGGCTACACGCTGCTGGGTTCGCTCGTCGAGGCGATCCGGGGGATCTCCTGGGAGGAGGCGCTGCGCGGCGAGATCCTGGAGCCGCTGGGGATGGGCCGAACGACGCTCGACCCGGTCGCCCCGCACGCGGGTGGCTGGGCGGTGCACCCCTGGGCCGATGTGATGCTGTCCGAACCGTCCGAACACCTGGGGTTGATGGCGCCGGCCGGGCAGCTGTGGTCGACCGCTGCGGACCTCGCCCGGTTCGCCGCGTTTCTCGCGGCAGGCGACGAGCGGGTGCTCGGGGCGGCCTCCGTGGAGGAGATGCGGGCGCCGGCCTCCCCCGACGGCGAGGGCGACTGGGAGGGGAGCTACGGGCTCGGTCTGCAGCTGCTGCGCCGGGACGGACGGACACTGATCGGCCACACCGGCTCGCTCCCGGGCTTCGTCGCCTGTCTCTGGGTGAGCGTGGAGGACGGACTGGCGGGGATCGCCCTCGCCAATGCCACCTCGGGGCCGCCGATCGCGGCCGTGGCGGCCGATCTCGTACGGATCGTGGCGGACGCCGAGCCGAGGTTCCCGGAGCCGTGGCGCCCGCTTCCGGAGGCCGAGGTCGACGAGGAGCTGCTGTCGCTGACCGGGCCCTGGTACTGGGGCACGTACTCCTACGGGCTCCGGCTCGGTCCTGACCGCTCCGTGCTGCTGGAGCCGCTGCGGGGCGCCGGGAGGAAGGCTCGTTTCCGGGCGCTGGCCGAGGGCGGCTGGGTCGGGCTCGACGGCTACTACGCGGGGGAGACCCTCCGGGTGGTGCGGCGTCCCGACGGCAGCGTGAGCCACCTCGACCTGGGGTCCTTCGTCTTCACCCGGGAGCCGTACGAGCCGGGGGGCGCGGTGCCGGGCGGGGTGGACGAGGCGGGCTGGCGCGGCCTCTGAGCCGTCCGTCCGGTGGTTTGCCCTGAGGCTTCCACCTCGGGTTTCACGTGAAACAGCGCGCCGGCTCGCACCCGGCGCGCTGTCCCTTTGGTCGGCCTCAGAGGCTCTTCTTGAAACCCACGTGGGAGGCCTCGAAACCGAGCCGCTCATAGAAGCGGTGGGCGTCGGTACGCGTGACGTCCGAGGTCAGCTGGACGAGCCGGCAGTCCTGGCGGCCGGACTCCTCGACGGCCCATTCGATGAGCCGGGTCCCGAGGCCGCTGCCCCGCTCGTCGGCGTGGATGCGGACGCCTTCGATGATCGAGCGGGTGGTGCCCCGGCGGGAGAGCCCGGGGATCACCGTCAGCTGGAGCGTGCCGACGATCTTGTCGCCACGGACAGCCACGACGACGTGCTGGTGGGGGTCGTTCGCGAGGCGCTCGAAGGCGGCGAGGTACGGAGCGAGGTCGTCGGGGGACTCGCGCTGCGCACCCAGCGGGTCGTCGGCGAGCATCGCGACGATGGCCGGGAGGTCCGTGGTGACAGCGGGACGTATCTCAAGATCACTCATGCCCCGCAGCGTACGCACGTGCGACCGCCGTCGCCGTGTCAGGCGGTGATGCTCACGCCCTCCACGACCTGGACCAGCGCGGCCGGCTTGGGGAGCCCCAGGGATTCCGCGCCGGGACTATCCCGCCGCGACGGTCAGCGGGGCGAAGCGGCGGCGCCAGTCACCGGGGAGGTCGGGGAGGGAGCGGACCATCACCGAGGTGGTGGCGATCGAGCCGATGCCGTTCTCCTTGGCCCAGCTCAACAGCTCCGTGTGGCGCACGTCGATGTCCGTGCGCAGCGGCCGGTCGGTGGCGGTGGCCAGGGAGGCGATCAGCGCCTGGGCCGTGGCCGGGTCCTTCGCGATCAGCGGCCCCACGACATGGGTGTCCATGTTGGGCCAGGCGGCCGCGAAGCCGGTGATCTCGCCGTCCTCCTCCGCGACCCGGAGGTGGTCCGCGAACGCGGGCAGCCTCGTGATGATGTGCGTGCGGTCGAGACCGAAGACCTCGTGGTCCAGACGCAGGATCGCCGGGAGGTCCTCGGCCGTCGCGGGCCGGACGGGGACGTCGGGGGCGGGGGTGGTGAAGTCGAACTGCCCGCACACCATCTCGGCCCGGCTCGTCTCGACGAAGCCCAGCTGCTCGTACAGGGGCTGTCCGTTGGCCGTGGCGTACAAGGTGAGTGGGGTGTCGCCGCTCTCCGCGAGGACGTGCCGCATGAGCCGGCGTGCCACTCCCTGGCGCGCGTACCGCTCCGAGACGAGCACCATGCCGATCGCGGCGAGCCCCGGGCCGTACGAGGTGACCACGCAACAGGTGATCAGTCCCGTGCCGTCCGGGTCGTCGATGCCGTAGCCGGTTCCCGAGGTGAGCAGATGGCCCCACTTGTATTCCTCGCGCAGCCATCCCCGGTTCTCCGAGAGGTCGGCGCAGGCGAGGAGGTCGTCCGAGGTGAGGCGCCGGATGGGGAGCTGAGCGAGAGCGGAGGAGGAAGTCGGCATGCTTCTCAGGCTGTCCGAAGCGGTGATCCGCCGTCCACTGCTTTACGGAATCAGGCCGACACCCGAGGGGGGTGTTGATTCCTTCGCGGGGGATGCGGACGATGTTTCACGTGGAACCGAGAGAATCCGTGGAACCCCGGCCCGGCCGGCTGCACCTCTTCGACCTCGACGGCACGCTGATCCGTGGGTCGGCCGCCGCGGTGGAGATCTCCCGGCAGCTGGGTCTCGTCGAGGAGATCGCCGCACTGGAGGCAGGGTTCCTGCGGGGGCTCACTCCGGACGAGTTCGCCGTACGGGCCCGCGCGCTCTGGTCCACGCTCACATCGGAGCAGGTCGCGGCCGCCTTCGCGGGGGCGCCGTGGCTGGCGGGCATCCGCGAGGTCTGGGCGGACATCAGGGCCCGGGGCGAGCGCTGCGCGGTCATCTCCCTCTCGCCGGACTTCTTCGTCGAGCGACTGCTCGACTGGGGCGTCGACACGACACACGGTTCACGCTGGCCGGCCGTCCCCTTCGTCGAGCCGATCCACCGGCCCGGCATCCTCGACGCGGCGGCGAAGGTACGGATCGCCCGGGAGCTCTGCGAGGGGTACGGGGTGGGGTGGGCCGACTGCGTGGCCTACGGGGACTCGATGTCCGACGCCGAGCTCTTCACGGTCGTGCGGCACACCGTGGCCGTCAACGCGGACCACCATCTCGCCGGGCTCTCCCGCCACAGCTACACCGGGGGAGACCTGCGCGAGGCCTACGCCTTGGTCCGAAACAGCGCAGCTTAGCCAGAAACGAGGTCCTATGGACCGAGAACGCCTCTTTCCGCCTGAAGTTGCACCGCCGCCGCCATACTGCGAGCACGGAAGCCGGCCAGCGCGAGGCGAGGCACATGATGGATGCTCCGACCACTACGAAGGACGGGGCGGAGGCCCGAATATCCGAAGGGGCCTCCCCCGACGCGGTTCTGGTCCGCCGTACGCTGGCGGAGATCGCGCCCGTCGCCGATCAGGTGACCTCGTACTTCTACGCCCTGCTCTTCGTCCGGAACCCCGAGTTGCGCGACATGTTCCCCGTGGCCATGGACGCCCAGCGGGACCGGCTCCTGAAGGCCCTCCTGGCTGCGGCCGAGCACATGGACGACGTACCGGTCCTCACCGCTTATCTGGAGAACCTCGGCAGGGGGCACCGCAAGTACGGCACTCAGGCCGCCCACTACCCGGCCGTCGGCGAGGCCCTCATCGGCGCCCTCGTCCGGTACGCCACGGATAGCTGGGGCGAGGAGACCGAGGCGGCCTGGGTCCGTACGTACACGACGATCTCCCAGATCATGATCGACGCCGCCGCGGAGGACGAGCGGCAGGCGCCCGCCTGGTGGCAGGCCGAGGTGGTCACCCATGATCTGCGCACCTCCGACGTCGCCGTCGTCACCCTCCGCCCCGACCAGCCGTACCCCTTCCTGGCGGGGCAGTACACGACGCTGGAGACGCCCTGGTGGCCGCGGATATGGCGTCACTACTCCTTCGCCTCGGCTCCTCGGCCCGACGGACTGCTCTCCCTCCACGTCAAGGCGGTCCCGGCGGGCTGGGTGTCGAACGCTCTGGTGCACCGGGCGCGCCCCGGGGACGTGCTGCGCCTCGGTCCGCCGGCCGGCTCCATGACGGTCGACCACTCCACCGACAGCGGACTGCTCTGCCTGGGCGGCGGTACCGGGATAGCGCCGATCAAGGCCCTGGTCGAGGACGTGGCCGAGCATGGGGACCGGCGTCCGGTCGACGTCTTCTACGGCGCGCGCAGCGCCCACGACCTCTACGACATCGACACGATGCTGCGGCTCCAGAAGACCTTCCCCTGGCTCTCCGTGCACCCCGTCGTCGAGAGGCAGGGGTGCCTCCCGGACGCCGTCTGCCGCTACGGGTCATGGGCGGAGCGCGATGCCTACCTCTCGGGTCCGCTCGGCATGGTCCGCCGAGGGGTCGACGCCCTGCGCGGAGTAGGGGTGCCCTCGGACCGCATCCGGCACGACTTCCTGGCGGAGCTCACCGCGTGAGTGCCGATCAACCCAGGTCGGGGGCGTGCATGGCGCGGACCCCCTCGATGTTGCCGTCGAGGTAGTGGCGCAGGGAGAGCGGGACGAGGTGGACGGCGGCGATGCCGACCCGGCTGAACGGCACCCGGACGATCTCGTACTCGCCGACCGGCTCGTCGATCTCGGGGCCGTGCCGCAGGGAGGGGTCCATGGAGTCGAGTCGGCACACGAAGAAGTGCTGGACCTTCACTCCGGAGACCCCGCCGTCGACGATGTGCTCGACGGTGTCGACGAAGCAGGGCACCACATCGGTGATCTTGGCGCCGAGCTCCTCGTGCACCTCGCGGTGCAGGGCCTCGACGACGGTGGTGTCGGATGGCTCCACGCCGCCGCCGGGCGTGAGCCAGTAGGGATCCATCCCTGGCTTGGTGCGTTTGATGAGGACGAGATCGTCCCCGTCGAGCAGGATGGCGCGTGCGGTGCGCTTGATCACGGGCCGTTCGGTCATGGGAAGAAAATGGCCCGTACGCGGTGTCCTGAAACTCACCAGTCCCCTGCGGCGTGCAGCAGGCACTCGTGGGCCCGTGCGATCGGGGACAGCGCGAGCGTGCCGGTCCGCACCACCAGGAAGTAGGTCCGCAGCGGCGGCACCGGAGGGTCGAGCAGCGCCACGAGCCGCCCCTGCTCCAGTGCCTCCTCGCACAGATAGCGCGGCAGGACGGCAAGACCGGCACCGGAAGCGGCGGAGTCCCGTACGGCCCGCAGGTCGGGGGCGATCACGGTCGCTGCCGCCGCCGGCTCGGTCTCGAAGACGGCCGCCCAGTAGCGGGAGACGAACGGCAGCGACTCGTGCACCTCGACCACCGGAAGCTGTTCCAGGACCACGGAGCCCTTGCGGAGCAGAACGTCCGGGGAGAGCCGGGCCGCCCAACGAGGGGCCGCGACCAGGACGTGCTCCTCGTCGCAGAGGGGGGTCGCGACGAAGAGACCACCGCGCGGGCGGGCGGTGGTGAGGGCCAGATCGTGGTGGCCCGCCGCGAGCCCGTCGAGGGTCTCCTCCGCGTTGCCCAGGAACGAGGCCCGTACGGCGAGCCCCTGGCCGACCAGCGGGGTGAGGGCGGGCAGCGCGCGGAGCGCGGTGAACTCCGGTGGGCCGGCGACATGAAGGGTGCGGACGGTGCTCTCCTCGGCGAGGCCGTTCTCGGCGATCTCGACCAGGGCGTCCAGATGGGGGGCGGCGCGGTGTGCGAGCTCGTCCCCGATCGTGGTCGGCGTGACCCCGCGCGCCCGTCTGAGGAAGAGCGGTCGGCCCAACTGCCGTTCCAGGGTCCGGATCTGGCTGGTGACGGCGGGCTGGGAGAGTCCCAGGAGCGCGGCGGCGCGGGTGAAGGAGCCGGCCCGGTGCACCGCGACGAACGTGCGCAGCAGGGCCAGATCCATGTCCGCCCCCTCCCGGCCGTGCGGCCGTTCGACTCAGGCGGTCGGCTGACTGCGCCTCAGGAACGTCCAACTATAAATAAGTCGATAGGTCTCTGTCGCTACCGTGATTGGACACTGACGCACAGTCAACTAGCCTTGTTCAGGCGGTCTCCGCGCGTGGAACCGAGGGCGTTCCGAGCCACGAGGGGGGAGGTTCGGAGCGCCCCGTTCCGCGCCCGGCCGACGCCGGGCGCGGCAGCGAAGCGCGGACTCAGCCGGCGGCTCCGGCTTCGTCGAGCGCCCGCAGGACGTCGGCGATCAGGTCCTCGGGATCTTCGGCTCCCACCGAGAACCGGATGAAGCCCTCGGGGACCGCGTCCCCGCCCCAGCGTCCGCGCCGCTCCGCCGTGGAACGCACCCCGCCGAAGCTGGTGGCGTCGTCCACGAGCCGCAGCTCCTCCAGGAACCGCTCGGCCCGCTTCCGGTCCGCGAGCTCGAAGGAGACCACCGGCCCGAAGCGCCGCATCTGCCGGGCGGCCACCGCGTGCGAGGGGTCGCCGGGCAGCCCCGGGTAGCGCAGCCCGGTCACGTCCGCGCGCCCTTCGAGGACGCGCGCGAGGGACAGGGCGGTGGAGCACTGTCGGTCGATCCGCAGCTGGAGGGTGGACAGCGAACGGTGGGCGAGCCAGGCCTCCATGGGGCCGGGGATCGCGCCGACGACCTTGCGCCAGCGCCGTACCTCCGCCGCCCGCAGCGGGTCCCGGCAGCTCACGTGCCCGAGCAGGACGTCGCCGTGGCCGGTCATGCCCTTGGTGTCGCTGGCGACGGAGAAGTCCGCGCCCAGCTGCAGGGGCCGCTGACCGAGCGGGGTGGCGAGGGTGTTGTCGACGGCGACGAGGGCCCCCGCGGCGTGCGCCTCGCGCACCAGGCGGCGGATGTCGCAGACATCGAGGCCGGGGTTGGACGGGCTCTCGATCCACAGCAGCCGGGCCCCTTCGAGAAGGGCGAGCTGCCCGTCGCCGCCGGTCGGCGCCGTACGGACCTCGATGCCGTACGCCCTCAGCTGCTCGTGCAGCAGCGGCAGGGCCTGGTATCCGTCGGTCGGCAGCACCACCGCGTCGCCGGCCTTCAGCTGGGAGAGGAGGACGGCGGAGATCGCGGCCATGCCGGAAGCGAAGACCAGCGTCTCGACGCCCTGCTCCCCCGGCGCCTCCAGCTCGCCGATCGCCCGTTCCAGGTGGGTCCAGGTGGGATTCTCGTCGCGGCCGTAGGTGTACGGGCCGGTCGGCTCCCCCGGCAGGTGGAAGTGGGCCGCGAAGACCGGGCCCGGCAGGGTCGGTTCGTACTTCACGGGCTCGGGAAGCCCGGCCCGGACGGCGAGGGTGCCGTCGCCGAGCGCGGCGGCCGTCCGCCGCTCGGGGTCGCTTGCCTGGTCGGTCACGCTGTCCGCTCCTCCACTTCCATACGTACGGCCGCGAGCAGTCCCCCGCTCGCGGCCTCCACCATCGACAGGCACTCCTCGAACCCCTCGCGGCCCCCGTAGTAGGGGTCGGGGACGTCCAGCGCGTCCCCCGCGGCAGGGTCGTAGGAGCGCAGCAGTCGTATCTTCGCCGCCTCTTCGGGGGTACGGGCCAGCATCCGGAGCTCCCGTACGTGCCCCTCGTCCAGCGCGATCACCAGGTCGAGGGCGGAGAACCAGGAGGCCTGGAATCGGCGGGCGGAGTGCGCCGACGTGTAGCCGTTGTCCTCCAGGACGGCGACCGTGCGCGGGTCCGCGCCGTCGCCCTCGTGCCAGCCGCCGGTCCCCGCGCTGTCGACCTCCACCGCTCCGCCGAGGCCGGCCTCCTCCACATGGCTGCGGAAGACGTGCTCGGCCATCGGGGAGCGGCAGATGTTGCCCGTGCAGACGAAGCAGACGCGGTAGGTCATGGTCGCCAACTCGGTCGCCGGCTCAGTCGCCGTCGGGGAGCACGATGTTCAGCGCCCACGAGACCAGGGAGATGATCAGGCCACCGAGGATGGCGGTCCAGAAGCCCTCCACGTGGAAGCTGAGGTCGAACTGCTCGGCCAGCCACGACGTGAGGAGCAGCATCAGGGCGTTGACCACGAGGGTGATCAGGCCGAGGGTCAGAATGAAGAGCGGCAGCGTCAGCAGCTTGACGAGAGGCTTGACCAGGACGTTCACCAGCCCGAAGACCAGGGCGACGAGAATGAGGGTCAGGGCTTTGTTGCCGGTGCTCTCACCGGTCAGGGTGATGTCCTGGAGCAGCCAGATGGCGACTCCCAGGGCGCCCGCGTTGGCGAGCGTCTTGACTACGAAATTCTTCATGTGTCTGATCGTGGCAGACATGATCGGGCCAAGGCAGGGGCGGACGGGCAATGAAGGCATTCCGGCTGGACGAACTGGAGGCGGAGCGTGCCGCGAACCAGGGCGCCTATCTCCAGTTCCTGCGGGAGCGGAACATGTCGGTGGGCCTGTACGCGTTGGATGCCGGGGCGCTCGACCCGCAGCAGCCGCACGGCCAGGACGAGGTGTACTTCGTGGTGAGCGGCCGCGCGGCGATCACCGTCGGGGCGGAGACGACCCAGGTGGCGCGCGGCAGCGTGGTCTACGTGCCGGCGGGGGTGCCGCACAAGTTCCACCACATCAGCGAGGACTTGCGGGTCATGGTGGTCTTCTCCCCTCCGGAGAGCTGAACTTCTCCCCCTTCGGAGAGCTGAACCCCGAGGTGGCGGTGGTGACCCCCTAGGGGGCGGATCAGGGGAGAGCGGGGGCCGCGGGGCCCCCGTGGGCCGTTTTCCGCCCCTAGCCTTGAGGGTGTTCGGCGCAGAGCGCGCGGAACGGATCTTCGGGATCGAGGTAAGGACCATGGCCGTACAGGAGATGCTCGCGGGAATGCCCTGGTGGGTGAAGTGGGTCGCCATACCCGCTCTGGCCCTGCTGGTCTTCGGCGGACTGATCACCAGCGTCCTGACCATCGTGTTCGCACTGCTCTTCAAGGTGCTGCTCTTCGTGGCCCTCGTCGCCGGACTGCTCTACGTCGTGCGGAAGTTCAAGGGCTCCGCCGGGTCGCGCGAGGACTGGTAGCACAAGCTACCGCGCGGTATGAAGCCGATGGCCTGGATTAGCCCGGGCGGGGGAACGCACCCGCGGAATCCGGGCGGAGATCCCGGGGCTGCCACTACAGTGGAATTTCTCCGCCGTGTTGGGGACTACAGGTGTAGACCTCCTTACTGACCAGCGGTTTCCCAGGCCCGGCGGGCGCGCGGGGGCGGCCCCCGCGGGCGGATGCAATGCATCCGTCGTCACGCCTGGGGGTGACCTTTGGCCACGGCTACGCATGCGGCTGCACCTACGCTGATCGGCTCGGTGCAGCGAGCGCTGAGACTCCTGGAGGCCGTGTCCTCCCATGCGGACGGCGCCCCCGCCAAACAGCTCGCCCGTGAGACGGGCCTTCCGCTGCCCACCACGTACCACCTGCTCCGCACTCTGACGCACGAGGGATACCTGCGTCGCGAGAAGGGTGTGTTCGTCCTGGGTGACGCCGCCGTCCGACTGGCCGGCGGCGGAGCTGTGCAGAATCGTCGCATCAAGATCGAGGACTCCCTTGCCCGCTGGCGGGACGAGATCGGTGTGCCGGTGTACTTCGCCCTCTACCGCGAGGGCGAGATCGAGCTCGTCGCCGTCGCGGACACCCCCTCCGCCCCCGCTGTGGAGGAGTGGGCCGACTTCCGCGAGACCGCGCACGCCCACGCGATCGGGCAGTGTCTCCTGAGCCAACTCGATCTGAAGACTCGTCAAGACCACCTCGATCGCCACCCGGTGGAAGCCATCACTCCGTACACGGTGCGTAACCGCCGCGTCCTTATGGAGCGTTTGGGCGGTTTGGGGCGAATGGAACCCCTGGTGGAGCGTCAGGAATATGCGCTCGGCACGGTCTGTGCCGCCATCCCCATCACCGCGGGCTCGGCGGCGGCTGCGATGGCCATTTCCCTCCCCCTCCACCAGGAAGAACGGTTGCTCCCAGCAGTCGAGCGGCTACGTACGGAGATCGGGAGGCTCTTCAGCTCGCTCGCGTTCTCTATCAGTATCTGAAAAATCACTCCTTGTGATCTGCTAGCGCTTACAGCACGATTGCGTCAAGAGGGCCACGGGGGATCATTCCTGGCCGTTTCGGTCACAGCTTTCAGCAGCTGTGTTTACACAACTGCTTCATCTACTGCGGGGTACATGATGCGAGAGTCGGTTCAGGCCGAGGTCCTGATGAGCTTCCTCGTCTCCGAGGAGCTCTGCTTCAAGATCCCAGTCGAGCTGCGATACGAGACCCGGGATCCTTACGCGGTGCGGATGACCTTCCACCTTCCCGGGGACGCGCCCGTGACCTGGGCGTTCGGCCGGGAACTGCTGCTCGACGGGATCAACCGGCCGAGCGGGGACGGCGATGTGCACATCGCCCCGACGGACCCCGAGGGGCTCTCGGACGTCTCCATCCGGCTTCAGGTGGGCGGCGACCGAGCCCTGTTCCGGGCGAGCGCGCCGCCGCTGGTCGCCTTCCTCGACCGCACGGACAAGTTGGTTCCGCTTGGTCAGGAACGGACACTCGGTGACTTCGAGGACAACCTGGAGGCCGCACTCGGCCGGATTCTGGCCGAGGAGAACGCGGGCTGACACCGGGTACGGGACGGGGGCGGGGGAACGGATCGAACCCGCCCTCACCCGGAGCCCTGACTCGGGGCCCGTCACCCGGAGCCCTGACCCGGGGCCTGCCACGCGGAGCCCCTGACCCGGGGCCTGCTACTTCGCGCGGCGGCGCCGACCTCCCCGTGCCGACGCCCGGGGCTTGACCTCGGTGTCGGATCCCGGCCGGTCGGCGGAGACGACCAGCGCCGCGAGGACCGTGGTGAGCGGCACGGAGGCGACGAGTCCGATCGAACCGACCAGCGTTCGGACGATCTCCACCGCGACCAACTCGCTGTTGGCCACCGTGCCCATGCTGCTCTGCGCGATCGAGAAGAGCAGCAGCAGTGGCAGGGCGGCGCCCGCGTAGGCGAGGACCAGGGTGTTCACGACCGAGGCGATGTGGTCGCGGCCGATGCGGATCCCGGCCCGGTACAGCGCGCGCGGCCCCATGCTCGGATCGGCCTGGTGCAGCTCCCAGACCGCCGAGGTCTGGGTGACGGTCACGTCGTCGAGCACACCGAGCGAACCGATGATGATGCTCGCGAGGAGCAGGCCGGACATGTCGATGTTCGGGTACAGGCCGTGGATCAGGCCGGTGTTGTCGTCGGTGTTGCCGCTCAGCGAGGCCCAGCCGATGAAGACCGAGCCGAGCAGACCGATCAGCAGCAGCGAGATCAGCGTGCCGAGCACGGCGACCGAGGTGCGGGCCGACAGCCCATGGCACATGTAGAGCGCGATCAGCATGATCGCGCTCGACCCGACCACCGCCACGACCAGCGGATTCGAGCCCTGCAGGATCGCCGGCAGGATGAAGAACATCAGCACGAGGAAGCTCACGACGAGCGCGATGAGCGCCATCACGCCCCGCATCCGGCCGACGGCCACGACCGCGAGGGCGAAGATTCCGGCGAGCACCGCCAACGGGACCTTCCGGTTCACGTCGGTCACCGAGTACTGCAGGTCGCGCGGGGCGTCGGGGGCGTACGCCACCACCACGCCCTGTCCCTCGTGCAGTTGACGCGGCGCGTCGGGCTGCACGATCTCGGTGAACGTACGCCCCTTGTTCGGGCCGCTGGTGACCTCGATCGTCGCCTTCTCGCACTGCCCCTGCTGGGCGTTGACCGCCTCGCGCCCCGCCGGGGTGGAGGTGTCGCCGGTCGGCGGGACCTGGGCGGCGTTCACGTCCGCGCAGTCGACCTGCTCGACGGAGACGACCGTGCCCTGCTCGGTCTGCCGGTCGAAACCGACCCCGGTGCGCTCGTGCGCCGGAGTGCCGCCGGGCCAGAGGACCGCGAGCCCGACCACGACGGCGGTGGCGAAGGGGATCAGGACGGCGGCGATGACCTTGCGCAGATGCCGGGAGACGGGGGCGGCGGGGCCGTGGCTGTGGCTGTGGCCATGGCCGGGTTCATGGCCGGGGCCGGGTTCATGACCATGGCCGTGGCCGTGCGGCTCGGAGGGCTGCTGGGGGGAAGTCACCGACCGATCATCGCAAGAACGACGGGGGGCCCACTGTTCAGCACGCCAGGGATGGCGCTAGCGTGGTGACACCTTTGCACACGCGGGAGCTCGGAGCACCGGGCTGAGAGGGCGCTGATCACCGTACGCACGTACGGGAGGAGGCTGCGCCGACCGCCGAACCTGTTACCGGGTAATGCCGGCGTAGGGAGATCGGTCTCATGACCATTCAGGATGCACGCACGCCTGCCTCCGACCAGGAAGGCCGCACGCCGGGCTGGCACAAGGGGTACGTCGAGGGTTCGCGCCCCGACCTCCGGGTTCCCGTCCGGCAGGTGCACCTCACCAACGGCAAGGACGTGACGCTGTACGACACGTCCGGTCCGTACACCGACCCCACCATCGACACCGACGTACGGCGGGGCCTGCCGCCGCTGCGCGAGAACTGGATCATCGCGCGCGGCGACACCGAGGAGTACGCGGGCCGCCCCGCCCGCCCCGAGGACGACGGCATCAAGCACACGTCGCCGCGCGGCGGCGGGCTCAAGAACCTCGACGCCGTCTTCCCCGGCCGCCCGCGCCTGCCGCGCCGCGGCCGCGACGGCCAGGCGGTGACACAGCTCGCGTACGCCCGCCGGGGGGAGATCACCCCGGAGATGGAGTACGTCGCGATCCGCGAGAACGTCTCCCCCGAGGTCGTACGGGAGGAGATCGCCGCGGGCCGCGCCGTGCTTCCGGCGAACGTGAACCACCCGGAGATCGAGCCGATGATCATCGGCAAGCGGTTCCTGGTGAAGGTCAACGCCAACATCGGCAACTCCGCCGTCACCTCCTCCATCGAGGAGGAGGTGGAGAAGATGACCTGGGCGACCAAGTGGGGCGCGGACACGGTCATGGACCTGTCCACCGGCCGCAACATCCACACCACCCGCGAGTGGGTGCTGCGCAACTCCCCCGTGCCGATCGGCACCGTGCCGCTGTACCAGGCCCTGGAGAAGGTCGACGGCAGGGCCGAGGACCTGACCTGGGAGATCTACAAGGACACGGTCATCGAGCAGGCCGAGCAGGGCGTCGACTACATGACGGTGCACGCCGGCGTGCTCCTGCCGTACGTGCCGCTCACCGCGCGCCGCAAGACCGGCATCGTCTCGCGCGGCGGCTCGATCATGGCCGCCTGGTGTCTCGCGCACCACAAGGAGAACTTCCTCTACACGAACTTCGAGGAGCTCTGCGAGATCCTGGCGGCGTACGACGTCACGTACTCGCTCGGCGACGGTCTGCGCCCCGGCTCGATCGCGGACGCCAACGACGAGGCGCAGTTCGCGGAGCTGCGCACGCTCGGCGAGCTGAACACGATCGCCAAGCGGCACAACGTGCAGACGATGATCGAGGGCCCGGGCCACGTCCCGATGCACAAGATCAAGGAGAACATCGACCTCCAGCAGGAGATCTGCGAGGAGGCGCCGTTCTACACGCTCGGCCCGCTGACGACGGACGTGGCGCCCGCCTACGACCACATCACCTCGGGCATCGGCGCGGCGATGATCGCCTGGTGGGGCACGGCGATGCTCTGCTACGTCACGCCCAAGGAGCACCTGGGCCTGCCCAACAAGGACGACGTGAAGACGGGCGTCATCACGTACAAGATCGCGGCCCACGCGGCGGACCTCGCCAAGGGGCACCCGGGCGCGCAGGACTGGGACGACGCGCTCTCGGACGCGCGGTTCGAGTTCCGCTGGGAGGACCAGTTCAACCTGGCGCTCGACCCGGTCACCGCGCGCGAGTTCCACGATGAGACGCTGCCCGCGGAGCCCGCGAAGACCGCGCACTTCTGCTCGATGTGCGGCCCGAAGTTCTGCTCGATGAAGATCTCCCAGGACATCCGGCGTGAGCACGGCGGGACGCAGCAGGAGATCGAGGCGGGGATGGCGGAGAAGTCGAAGGAGTTCGCGGAGAGCGGGAACCGCGTCTACCTGCCGCTGGCGGACTGACCTCGGCGGTCACTGAGCAGGCACCGGCCCGCGACCCACGGGGGAGTCGCGGGCCGGTGCCGTTGTCACGGGGCGGGGTCGTCATCCCGGTGTGTGGCGGCGAGGGCGTCGCGGAGGAACGGGAGGATGCCCCGCTCCAACAGGGCGAGCTGCCAGGCCTCGCGGGCGCGGCTCAGTTCGTCGTCCGGCGCAGGGCCGGTCGTGACCGTCGCGGTCGGGCTGTTGCGGAGGGCGGTCCTGAGGAGGCCGGCGGCCGCGCAGAGCAGGCCGGCGGCGGCGATCGCGCCGAAGACCAGACCGGCCGTCAGCAGCGTCGCACCGAACACCACGGTGGGGGCGACGGTGTGCAGGACCGCGCCGACCAGCAGGAAGATGAAGGCGGCCGACCCGGCGAGGACGGGGACCATGACGGTGACGATGGCGACGACGCCCGCGCCGGAGCCGTCCTGCGGGTCGGGTACGCGGGTGGCGACCGCGATACGGCTCTGCTCGCGCACCTTCACGAAGTGGTCGTACTCGCTCGACGCCGCGGTGGTGATCAGCGCCGTCGCGTTCACGGCCATGGAACGCAGCTGTGCGACGGTGAGCCGGGTCCCGACTCCGGCGAGATCCGGACGTGCGTGGGTGGTGCTCAGTGCGTCGTCGAGGACCCGCTCGTACTCGGCGCGGTCCTCGGTCAGCAGGTACGGAGCCACGTTCATGTGCATCCCCCGATGCTCCGTAGGCCCGGATCAGCCGTGGGGAACGGTCGGCCGGGCGGAAACGGAGGAGAGCCTGCTACGGATGGTCCGATGGTATTGCGGTGACGCCACGGGCTGACAGGGTGTTTCCGGAAATCGCCTTCCCCGGATGCGCAGGGTTATGCGTCAGCTGTTCAGGGGGAGTTGGACGACCAGCAGCTTTCCGGCCATGGTCACCCCGCCGTCCATGGCGATCGCGAGCCCGTCCGCGTACACGTGCGGTCCGTCGACGATCGGGCCTCCGCTGCCCTCGCCCTCCTCCGTGCCGACCTGGCCGAGGAGGTACGGGATGGGGCTGTGGCCGTGCACGATCCGGCGGCCGCCGTAGGTGGAGAGCAGCTCCTGGACGGCCTGCGGTCCGCCCTCGTCGCGGAACGCGAAGCGCTTGGTGAACTTCCGGAACACGTCCCAGACCTCGTCGGCGTCGCTCCGGGTGAGGATCTCGTGGACCGTCTCGTTGACGTCCTCGATGGTCTCGCCGTATTCGAGGTACGCGGTGGTGTCGGAGTGCAGGAGGAGGTGGTCGTCCTCCAGGACCACGGCGTCGAGCCGGGACATCCACTGGAGGTGGACGTCCTGGAGGCGGTCCATGTCGTGCTTCTGGCCGCCGTTGAGCAGCCAGGCGGCCTGGAAGGTGGCCGTGCCCGCGCCCGAGTGGACCGGGGTGTCGCCGAAGCGCTTGGCGCCGATGAGCAGCAGTTCGTGGTTGCCCATGAGGGCCTTGCAGTAGCCGCCGGCGGCGGCGGCCTCGGCGGACAGTCGCATGACGAGGTCGATGACGCCGATGCCGTCGGGGCCGCGGTCGGTGAAGTCGCCGAGGAACCACAGCCGGGCGTTGCCCGCGGCCCAGCCGCCGTTCTCGTCGACGAGGCCCTGGGCGCGCAGGGCGGCCACGAGCTCGTCGAGGTAGCCGTGGACGTCGCCGACGACGTAGAGCGGGCCCGGTCCGTCGCCGGTGGTGACGGCGGCGGGCGCGGTGGTGGCGTCGGGGGTGACCGGGACCTGGACGGTGTCGACGCGCTTGATGACCGGGAGGTCGCGCTCGGTCGGGGTGTAGCCCTCCGGCGGCTCGCCGGCGGGGAAGGCGCTGCCGGGGTGGCCGGTGGCGACGGAGACGATGGAGGACCCGCCGGCGGCGGGGTACGCGGGGGCGAGGCGACGGCCCAGGAGAAGGGTCGGGTCGGCGGGCGCCGGCGCGGGGGTGGGCTCGCTCGCAGCGGCCTCGGCGGGCGGTGCGGATGCGGATGCCGGTGCCGGTGCCGGTGCGGATGCCGGCGCGGGCGCGGCGGTCGGCATGGGCGCGGCGGTCGGCATGGGCGGGGCGGCGAAGAGGGCGTCGACCGGGACGGCTTCGACCGGCGAGGGTGCGACCGGCGGAGGCGTGACCGGTGGCGGCGCGACCGGCGGCGGGCCGGCGGGTGGGAGGTGCTCGCCCGGCGGAGCGTTCTCCGCGGACGACGGCTCGACGGCATGGCCCTGTACGGGCACGCGGGCGTACGGCGGTACGCGGAAGTCACGCAATGTCGCCGTGCGCACCACGGGCTCCTGCCCGGCCCCCTGAGTCATGGACCCCTCCACCACCGTCGCGATGCCCTGCACATCGCGGACCGGCCTGGTCGGGGTGGTCCGCGGTGTCGTCCGCCCATCATAGGAATGAGGGTCCTCCTGTGTGACGCACCAGGGGTGGTGAATCCGGGTCCACTCCGGGTTCACCGGTTGTTTCGCCCGAATTGAGAAGGTCCAGTCCAGGGTTGAGGCCGGTGTGGTCACCGGTTTCGCCGCCCCGGCCCACGGGCAGGGGGCGGGGCGGCGGTTTCGGTGGGTCGTTCGGTCAGTCCTTCGCGGGTGAGCGCGGGGGGCTGACCGTGGTGCGCGGCGAGCGCCGCTGTGAGGACGTGCGGACGATGAGTTCGGTCGGTATCACCTGCTCGACCGGTCCGTCGGTATCGATCCCCTCGATGGCGTCGATGAGGAGCTGGACGACGGCCGTGCCGATCCTGCGGGGCTTGAGCGAGAGCGTCGTGATGGGCGGTTCGGTGGTGGCGTAGACGGTGGACTCGCTGCAGCAGACCAGCAGCAGGTCCTCCGGGACGCGCAGCCCGTAGCGGCGCGCGGCCGCGAGCAGATCGGTTCCGTTGGGGTCGAAGAGGCCGTACACGGCGTCGGGTCGGTCCGGGCGGGCGAGCAGCCGGTCGGCCGCGACGGCGCCCGCGCACGGATCGTGCGCCGGATAGGCCTCGTAGACGGGGTCCTGGCCCACCCGCTCGCACCAGTTGAGGTACGCGGTGGTGGACAGGCGGGTGTACGTGTCGGTGGTGGTTCCGGTGAGGAGGCCGATCCGGCGGGCGCCGGCGTCGGCGAGGTGGTCGAGCAGATCGAGTACGGCGGCTTCGTGGTCGTTGTCGACCCAGGCGGTGACCGGAAGGGTGCCGGCGGGGCGCCCGTCGGAGACGACGGGGAGGCCCTGCCGGACCAGTTCGGTCACGACCGGGTCGTGGTCGGAGGGGTCGATGACGACGGTGCCGTCGAGGGCGACGTTCGACCAGACGTCATGGCGGGAGGTGGCGGGGAGGATGACCAGGGCGTAGCCCCGGGCGAGTGCCGCCGATGTGGCTGCTCTGGCCATCTCCGCGAAGTAGGCGAATTCGGTGAAGGTGAAAGGTTCATCCCCGTACGTGGTCACGGTGAGGCCGATGAGTCCCGACTTGCCCGTACGGAGCGTGCGGGCCGCCGCGGATGGGCGGTAGCCCAGCCGGTCGGCGACCTCGCGGACGTGGCGGCGGGTGGCGTCCGGGAGTCGGCCCTTGCCGTTGAGCGCGTCGGAGACAGTCGTGATGGAGACCCCGGCGGCTGCGGCCACGTCCCGGATGCCTGCCCGGCCCTGCCGGCTTCCCCGGGTCTGTGCCCGGCTCACCTGGTGCTTCCCTGCTGCTGTCATGGCGAGCCGATAGTAGGGCGATGAGGGGCGGTCGGGACGGCCGCATATGCAGGCATCGACAGGCACGTTTCTGCATGATCGAAAATGGTCAAGGGGCGCTGAATCACAGGTAGTTCAGGGATTCTCCATGCGACCTGTGGTTGTCGAGCGGTGTCGACCTGGCGAAGGGGCGAGGTCTCGAAGAGGTCTCAACTCACCTCTACGGGGGATGCGCGCCACGGCGCTCGCCACCAGCGCGCGCCACCCGAGTGCGCGCTCCCCCTCTGCGCGGGAGGGTGCGGGACGGTATCCACAGCGTGTCCCTCCTGTTGTCCACAGGCCATTCGCAGCGGAGGCGAATCCTCATAAGGTGAGGAGTATTGGCGGTACGGATGGTCGAGGAGGCCACACTGTGAGCGAGACCAGCGGGACGAGCACCGGCAGCCCCAAGCTGCGAGCCGAGCTGGACGGCGTCCCCACCTACAAGCCGGGCAAGCCGGCGGCCGCGGGCGGGCCCGTGGCCTTCAAGCTGTCCTCCAACGAGAACCCCTATCCGCCGCTGCCCGGGGTCATGGAGAGCACGCTGGCCGCCGCCGCGAACTTCAACCGCTACCCGGACATGGCCTGCACGGCTCTGATGGAGGAGCTCGCCGACCGCTTCGGCGTGCCGGTCTCGCACATCGCGACGGGCACGGGCTCGGTCGGGGTCGCGCAGTCGCTGCTCCAGGCCACCTCGGGCCCGGGCGACGAGGTGATCTACGCCTGGCGCTCCTTCGAGGCGTACCCGATCATCACGCAGATCAGCGGGGCCACCTCGGTACAGGTGCCGCTGACCGACGGCGATGTGCACGACCTCGACGCGATGGCCGCGGCGATCACCGACCGGACCCGGCTGATCTTCGTCTGCAACCCCAACAACCCCACGGGCACCGCGGTCGGCCGGGCCGAGCTGGAGCGCTTCCTCGACCGGGTGCCCTCCGACGTCCTGGTCGTCATCGACGAGGCGTACAAGGAGTTCGTCCGCGACACCGACGTCCCGGACGGCATCGAGCTCTACCGCGACCGGCCGAACGTCGCCGTGCTGCGGACGTTCTCCAAGGCGTACGGCCTGGCGGGGCTGCGGGTCGGCTTCGCGATCGCCCACGAGCCGGTGGCGGCTGCGCTGCGCAAGACGGCGGTGCCGTTCGGGGTGAGCCAGCTGGCGCAGGACGCGGCGGTGGCCTCGCTGCGGGCCGAGGACGAACTGCTCGGCCGGGTCGGCTCGCTGGTGAGCGAGCGCGAGCGGGTCCACGCCGGGCTCGTGGCCCAGGGCTGGACCGTGCCGGACACCCAGGCGAACTTCGTCTGGCTGCGGCTCGGTGAGCGGACGATGGACTTCGCGGCGGAGTGCGAGCGGCACGGAGTGATGGTGCGGCCGTTCGCGGGCGAGGGCGTGCGCGTCACGATCGGTGAGACCGAGGCGAACGACCTGTTCCTGAAGGCGGCTGAGGGCTTCCGCAAGGGTTAGCCCGGAGGCCGGTCAGCCGGAGACGAGCTCTACGCGGATCGGGTCGCCGTCCCTGACGGTGGCCAGGATCCGCGGGTCGCCGTCCAGCGCGCCCAGGAGGTTGCAGGGGCTCGCGAGCCGGCATTCCTCGCCCCGGGAGATCGGGGTCGGGCCGTAGGGGAGGGCGAGAGCGTCGCCGTCCGTCCAGAAGGCCACCGTGCCAGGGTCCACGACCTGGCGTGCCCCGTCCTCGACGGGGACGGAGACCGGAGTGTCGAAGTAGACCTCCTCGCCCCAGGTCCGGGCGGTGGAGGAGATCGGGAGAACCCCCGCGAGCGCCGTGCTCGTGGGGGTTTTCTCGAGGGTGGCCGTGGTGTGTCCGGCCGGCCAGGAGATGCGTATCCGAAGGGTCATGCCGGGATTCAACAATATGTTGAAGGTCCTGGGAAGAGGCGACCTTCGGTGGAGGGACCCCGACTGAAGGTACGGATTTCGTATGAGCCATAATGCTTGTGAATGTGAACGCGTTCACAAGCGTGTCCCGGTTCATCCCTTAATTGGTGGGATTAACGGGGCAAACTGCCGATGTGACCACGGCGAGTAAGGAGAAAACGACGTGGACCTCGCTCTTGCGCCAGAGACTCTGGCGCGCTGGCAGTTCGGCATCACCACCGTCTACCACTTCCTCTTCGTCCCCCTGACGATCTCCCTCGCCGCCCTCACCGCCGGTCTCCAGACGGCCTGGGTGCGGACCGAGAAGGAGAAGTACCTCAGGGCGACGAAGTTCTGGGGCAAGCTCTTCCTGATCAACATCGCCATGGGTGTCGTCACCGGCATCGTGCAGGAGTTCCAGTTCGGCATGAACTGGTCCGACTACTCCCGGTTCGTCGGCGACATCTTCGGTGCCCCGCTCGCCTTCGAGGCGCTCATCGCCTTCTTCTTCGAGTCCACGTTCATCGGCCTGTGGATCTTCGGCTGGGACAAGCTGCCGAAGAGGATCCACCTCGCCTGCATCTGGATGGTGTCGATCGGCACCATCCTCTCCGCCTACTTCATCCTCGCGGCGAACTCCTGGATGCAGCACCCCGTCGGGTACCGCATCAACGAGGAACGAGGCCGGGCGGAGCTCACCGACTTCTGGCAGGTGCTCACCCAGAACACCGCCCTCACCCAGTTCTTCCACACCATGACGGCGGCGTTCCTGGTCGGCGGCGCGTTCATGGTCGGCATCTCCGCGTTCCACCTGGCGCGCAAGAAGCACATCCCGGTGATGCGGACCTCGCTGCGGCTGGGCCTGATCACGCTGATCATCGCCGGCCTCGGCACCGCCATCAGCGGTGACCTGCTCGGCAAGGTCATGTTCAAGCAGCAGCCGATGAAGATGGCCGCCGCCGAGGCGCTCTGGGACGGCGAGGCGCCCGCGCCCTTCTCGATCTTCGCCTACGGCGATGTCGACAAGGGCCACAACACGGTCGCCATAGAGATCCCGGGACTCCTGTCCTTCCTCGCGAACGACGACTTCACCTCGTACGTCCCGGGCATCAACGACATCAACAAGGCCGAGCAGGAGAAGTTCGGCCCCGGCGACTACCGGCCCAACATCCCCGTCGCGTACTGGGGATTCCGCTGGATGATCGGCTTCGGCATGGCCTCGCTGGGCATCGGGATGCTCGGCCTCTGGCTGACCCGCAAGAAGTTCATGCTGGCGCCGGGGATGCGGACCGGTGAGGACGAGGTGCCGAACCTGGTCCTGTTCAAGCGGAAGGCGCTCAGCCCCCGCTTCACGAAGTGGTACTGGATCATCGCCCTCTGGACCATGGGCTTCCCGCTCATCGCCAACTCCTGGGGCTGGATCTTCACCGAGATGGGCCGTCAGCCCTGGGTCGTCTACGGCGTGCTGCGCACCCGGGACGCGGTCTCCCCCGGTGTCACCCAGGGCGAGGTGCTCACGTCGATGATCATCTTCACCACCCTCTACGCCGTCCTCGCAGTCATCGAGGTCAAGCTCCTCGTCAAGTACGTCAAGGCGGGACCGCCGGAGCTCACCGAGGACGACCTCAACCCGCCCACCAAGATCGGCGGGGACTCCCGTGACCCCGACCGGCCCATGGCCTTCTCGTACTGAGGCTCAGGAGATCGAGGCATGGAACTCCACGACGTCTGGTTCGTACTCATCGCCGTCCTCTGGATCGGCTACTTCTTCCTCGAAGGCTTCGACTTCGGGGTCGGCGTCCTGACCAAGCTGCTCGCCCGCGACCGGGTCGAGAAGCGGGTCCTCATCAACACGATCGGTCCCGTCTGGGACGGCAACGAGGTGTGGCTGCTCACCGCAGGCGGCGCGACCTTCGCCGCCTTCCCCGAGTGGTACGCGACGCTCTTCTCCGGCTTCTACCTGCCGCTGCTGATCATCCTGGTCTGCCTGATCATCCGGGGCGTCGCCTTCGAGTACCGGGTGAAGCGGCCCGAGGAGAACTGGCAGCGCAACTGGGAGCAGGCCATCTTCTGGACCTCCCTGATCCCCGCGTTCCTCTGGGGTGTGGCCTTCGGCAACATCGTCCGGGGCGTGAAGATCGATGCGGAGATGGAGTACGTCGGCACCTTCTGGGACCTGCTCAACCCGTACGCGCTCCTCGGCGGTCTGGTCACGCTCACCCTCTTCACCTTCCACGGCGCGGTCTTCGCCTCGCTGAAGACGGTCGGTGACATCCGGGTGCGCGCCCGGGCGCTCGCGCTCAAACTGGGCCTGGTCACGGCGGTGCTCGCACTCGGCTTCCTGATCTGGACCCAGGTCCACACCGGGGACAGCTGGAGCTTCGCGGCCATGCTGATCGCCGTGGTGGCGCTGGTCGGCGCGATCGGTGCCATCAAGGTGGGCCGCGAGGGCTGGTCGTTCGCGCTCTCGGGCGTGACGATCGCCGCCGCGGTGGCGATGCTCTTCCTCGCGCTCTTCCCGGACGTCATGCCGTCTTCGCTCGATCCCGAGTGGAGCCTTACCGTGACGAACGCATCGTCGAGCCCGTACACGCTCAAGATCATGACCTGGTGCGCGGCGATCGCGACCCCGCTGGTGCTGCTCTACCAGAGCTGGACCTACTGGGTGTTCCGTAAGCGCATCGGTACGCAGCACATCGCCGACGCTCACTAGCTGACTGACGCACGAGCTCACTAGAGGGGCATGTTTCACGTGAAACCGATCGATCCGCGTCTGCTCCGGTACGCCCGGGCCACCCGTCTCTTCCTTGCCGCGGTGGTCGTGCTCGGTCTGGCCGGGGCGGCGCTGGTCGTCGCCCAGGCGATGCTCATCGCCGAGATCGTGGTGGGGGCCTTCCAGAAGAGCCTGTCGGTTTCCGATCTGACGACCCCGCTGTCGCTGCTCGCGGGAGTCGCGGTGGCGCGGGGTCTGGTCGCCTGGCTGACCGAGCTCGCCGCCCACCGGGCGAGCGCGGCGGTCAAGTCCGAACTCCGCGGCCGGCTCCTCGCCCGGGCGGCCGCGCTCGGGCCCGGGTGGCTGAGCGGACAGAAGGCCGGCTCGCTGATCGCGCTCGCGACGCGGGGCGTGGACGCGCTCGACGACTACTTCTCCCGCTATCTGCCGCAGTTGGGTCTCGCGGTGGTCGTGCCGATGGCGGTCCTGGCCCGGATCGTCACCGAGGACTGGGTCTCGGCGGCGATCATCGTCGTCACCCTGCCGCTCATCCCGGTCTTCATGATCCTCATCGGCTGGTACACCCAGGCGCGGATGGACCGGCAGTGGAAGCTGCTCTCCCGGCTCTCCGGCCACTTCCTGGACGTCGTGGCGGGCCTTCCCACCCTCAAGATCTTCGGCCGGGCCAAGGCGCAGGCCGAGTCGATCCGCGCGATCACCTCGGAGTACCGGCAGGCCACGATGCGCACCCTGCGGATCGCCTTCCTCTCCTCTTTCGCGCTGGAACTCCTCGCGACCCTCTCGGTCGCGCTCGTCGCCGTGACCATCGGTATGCGGCTCGTCCACGGCGACCTCGACCTGTACACCGGACTCGTCATCCTGATCCTGGCGCCGGAGGCCTACCTCCCGCTGCGGCAGGTGGGGGCCCAGTACCACGCGGCGGCCGAGGGGCTCGCGGCGGCGGAGGAGATCTTCGAGGTCCTGGAGCAGCCGGTCCGCGAGGGCGGCACACGAGCGGTCCCGGACGCCCTCCGGCTGGAACTCGACGGGGTGACCGTGCGGTACGCGGGGCGCGCCGAACCGGCGCTCGACGCGGCGACTCTGACGGTCGAGCAGGGCGAGACGGTGGCCCTGGTCGGGCCGAGCGGGGTCGGGAAGTCGACCCTTCTCGATGTGGTGCTCGGCTTCGCGGTGCCGGAGGCGGGCGGTTCCGTCCGGGTCGGCGGCGAGAGCCTCGCGGCGCTCGACCCGGAGGCGTGGCGGTCCCGGATCGCCTGGGTACCGCAGCGCCCGTACCTCTTCGCGGGGACGGTCGCCGAGAACGTACGGCTGGCCCGTCCGGACGCCTCCGACGAGGCGGTACGGGAAGCACTGCGGGACGCCGGGGCGGACGGGTTCGTCGCGGGGCTCCCCGCGGGGGCCGACACCCCGCTCGGCGAGGACGGCGCCGGGCTCTCGGCGGGCCAGCGGCAACGCCTGGCGCTCGCGCGGGCGTTCCTGGCGGACCGGCCGCTGCTGCTGCTCGACGAGCCGACGGCCGCGCTGGACGGCGAGACGGAGGCGGGAGTCGTCGACGCGGTACGGCGCCTGGCGGCGGGGCGGACGGTCCTGCTCGTGGTCCATCGACCGGCACTGCTCGCGATCGCGGACCGGGTGGTGACGCTGGCTCCGGGCGGTGGCCCTGCCGTGGCGGAGGCCCCCGAGGCCGGCCAAGGCGAGAAGGGCGACAGGGGTGTGGGGTGGTCCGGCGCAGGGGACCTGGTGGACCCGCCCGCCCCCGGGCTTCGTGCGGGGGGACCCCCGGCCGGTGCGGAACAGCTGCCCACGACCGGTCCGGCGACGGCCGAGGCCGCGGTTTCGGCCGAAGGCACAGCCGCGGCAGGAGCGGTGGGCGAGGCCGCCCGGCGGTCCGGGCTTGGACGGGTGCGGGACATGGCCGGGGAGCTCAAGGGACGGATGGGGCTCGCGCTGCTGCTCGGGAGTCTGGCCCTCGGGTCCGCCGTCGGGCTCATGGCCGTGTCCGGCTGGCTCATCTCCCGGGCTTCCGAACAGCCGCCCGTCCTCTATCTGATGATGGCCGTCACCGCCACGCGCGCCTTCGGCATCGGCCGGGCCGTCTTCCGGTACGCCGAACGCCTCGTCTCGCACGACGCCGTGCTCCGGATGCTCGCCGAGCTCCGGGTCTCCGTCTACCGGCGGCTGGAGCGCATCGCCCCGGCCGGACTGCGCCGCACCCGGCGCGGAGACCTCCTCTCCCGGCTCGTCCAGGACGTCGACGCGCTCCAGGACTACTGGCTGCGCTGGCTGCTCCCGGTGGGCGCCGCGCTCGTCGTGGGCGTCGCCTCCGCCGGGTTCACCGCCTGGCTGCTGCCCGAGGCCGGGGCCGTCCTCGCCGTGGGCCTGCTCGTCGCGGGTGTCGCCGTACCGGCCGTCGGCGGAACCCTCGCCCGCCGCGCCGAGCGCAGGCTCGCCCCCGCACGCGGCGCCCTGGCGACGGCCGTGGCCGATCTGCTCCACGGCTGCGCCGAGTCGACGGTGGCCGGTGCGCTCCGGGGCCGGATCGAGCGGGCCCGGGCCGCCGACCGTGCCCTCACCTCCATCTCCTCCCGGCAGTCCGCCGCCACCGCGCTCGGCGCCGGACTCTCCGCGGTGATCTGCGGTCTGACGGTCGCGGCCGCCGCGCTCGTCGGCGTCCAGGCCGTCCGGGACGGGCGGCTCGACGGGGTGGCCCTGGCCGTGGTCGTCCTGACGCCGCTCGCCGCCTTCGAGGCAGTCACCGTCCTGCCGCTCGCCGTCCAGTACCGGCAGCGCGTCCGGCACAGCGCCGAGCGGGTCTTCGAGGTGCTCGACGCCCCCGTCCCCGTACACGAACCGGCCCACCCCGAGACGCCCCCGGCGAGCCCGTTCCCGCTGGAACTGTCCGGGCTCTCCGCCCGGCACGCCGGACAGGAGCGGAGGGCGCTCGCCGACTTCGGGCTCACCCTGGAGGCCGGGCGCCGGGTCGCCGTCGTCGGCGCCTCCGGCTCCGGGAAGACCACCCTCGCCCAGGTGCTGCTCCGATTCCTGGACGTGGAGAACGGCATGTACCGGATCGGTGGCGTGCCGGCCTGGGAGCTCGACGGCGACGCGGTCCGGCGGTTCGTCGGCCTCTGCGCCCAGGACGCCCACATCTTCGACAGCTCCGTACGGGAGAACCTGCGGCTCGCCAAGGTCGGGGCGAGCGACGAGGAGCTGCGCGACGCGCTGCGCCGGGCCAGGCTGCTCGACTGGGTGGACGGGCTCCCGGCCGGCCTCGACACCCTCGTGGGCGAACACGGCTCCCGGCTCTCCGGCGGCCAGCGGCAGCGCCTCGCGCTCGCCCGCGCCCTGCTGGCCGACTTCCCCGTCCTCGTCCTCGACGAGCCCGCCGAACACCTCGACCTGGCCACCGCCGACGCGCTCACCGACGACCTGCTCCGGGCCACGGAGGGCCGCACCACCCTCCTCATCACCCACCGGCTGCACGGACTCGACGCCGTCGACGAGGTGGTGGTCCTCGACGAGGGCCGCACCGTGCAGCGCGGCCCGTACGCCGAACTCGCGGAGACGGAGGGACCGCTGCGCCGGATGCTGGAGCAGGAGCGGGAGACCGATCTGCTCGCCGCCGGCACCCGGCCGACTTTTCTCGCCAAATAGGACTAACTAGGCTCAGGTCCATGACCGCCGCCGCGTCCGACGCCCCGGACCCCCTGGAAGCCGCCACTCAGGCCACGCGCAGCCTCCAGGGGCTGTCCACGGAGCTCACCGCCCGCGTACCGCAGCTCCTGGAGGCGATGCGCTCGGTCGGCACCGGACTCGAACTCCACTCCACCCTCGACCGGATCTGCGAGACCGCGGCCGAACTCGCCGACGCCCGCTACGCCGCGATCGGGGTCGTCGACGACGAGGGCGAGGGACTCTCCGACTTCGTCACCTTCGGGGTCGACGAGGACGTGGCCCGCCGGATCGGGCGCCTCCCCGACGGCCACGCCGGGCTGCTCGGCGCGCTCATCCGCGACCCTCAGACCATCCGCCTCGCCGACCTGTCCACCGACCCGCGCGCGGCCGGCTTCCCACCCGGGCACCCGCCGATGCGGACCTTCCTCGGCGTACCCATCCGGGTCCAGGGCGAGATCTTCGGCAACCTCTACCTCGCGGAGAAGCGCGGCGGCGTCGAGTTCAACGACTACGACGTCCACATGGTCAGGGTGCTCGCCACGGAGGCGGGCATCGCCATCGGCAACGCCCGTCTCTACGAGGCCGCCCGGCAGCGCGAGCGGTGGATCGACGGCTCGGTCGCCGTCACCACCGCGCTGCTCTCCGGCGGCGACGCGGACGACGCGCTCGCGGTCGTCGCCGAACAGGCCCGCCGACTCGCCGACGCGGACGCGGGGATCGTGCTGCTGCCCGCCGAGGAGGGAGGCCTGGAGATCGTCGCCGTCTCCTCGACCACGCCCACCAAGTCGCTGGGCGTGGTGATCCCGCCCGAGAGCGCCGTCGTGAAGCAGCTCCTGGAGGGCGAGGCGGTCTTCGTGGCGGACGCCTCGACGGACCCGCGCATGATCAGCCGGCTGACCTCCCCGTACGGACCGAGCATGATGGTGCCGCTGCAGAGCGGCGGGCGGGTGCTCGGCGCGCTCGCGACGCCCCGGGCGCGGGGCGCGCGCCCGTTCACGGAGGCGGAGCGGACGCTCGCCACGCAGTTCGCGTCCCAGGCGGCGCTCGCGCTGATGATGGCGGACGCGCAGCGGGACCGGGAGCGGCTCGCCGTGTACGAGGACCGTGACCGGATCGCCCGTGACCTGCACGACCTGGTCATCCAGCGGCTCTTCGCCACCGGGATGATGCTGGAGAGCGCCCAGCGGAAGTCGATCGTGCCCGCCGTGCGGGAGGGTGTCGGCAAGGCCGTGGACGAGCTGGACGTGACCATCCAGGAGATCCGCACGGCGATCTTCGCGCTCCAGCAGGGTCCCGCCGAAGCCCCGTCGGGGCTCCGCACCCGCGTCCTGCGGGAGATCAACATGGCGGCCGTACCGCTCGGCTTCAAGCCCGCGCACCGCTTCCTGGGCGTGATCGACTCGGCGGTCGGCGAGCTCACCGGCAAGAACCTCATCGCCGCCCTGCGCGAGGCGCTCTCGAACGCCTTCCGGCACGCGGAGGCGACCCGCATCGAGGTGGTCGTCGATGCCACGGTCACGCTGCCCGACGGTTCGGCCGGGGTCCGGCTCTCCGTCGCGGACGACGGCATCGGCATCCCCGAGGGCGGGCGGCGCAGCGGTCTGCGCAACCTGGCCCGTCGGGCCGAGTCGCTGGGCGGCGCGAGCTGGTGCGGCCCGGGCATCGGGGAGGACGGCGGCGGTACGACGGTGGTGTGGGAGGCGCCGCTCTAGGGGGCGTCCTGGGGGCGTCCTGCCGATCAGGCCGGGCTGATCGACAAGGCCCCCTAAGAGGCGGTCGGCGGTGTCGTGTCCCGGCGGGCTTCCAGGGCCTCCGCCACGAGCTGTTCGATGATGACGGCCACCCCGTCCTCGTTGTTGCCGGCCGTGCGGCCCGAGGCGGCGGCGAGGACGTCCGGGTGGGCGTTGCCCATCGCGTACGAGCGGCCCGCCCAGCCGAGCATCTCGATGTCGTTGGGCATGTCGCCGAAGGCGGCGACCTCCTCGGCGGTGATGCCGCGCTCGGCGCAGCACCGTTCCAGGGTGGAGGCCTTGGAGACGCCGAGCGCGCTGATCTCGATGAGCGCGGTGGGGCTGGACCGGGTGAAGGAGGCCAGCTCGCCCGCCGCCTCCTTGGCCACCGCAAGGAACGCGTCGGGTTCGAGCTCGGGGTGCTGGGCGAGCAGCTTGAGCACGGGGGCCGCGGCGCCCGGCGCCTCCTCGAAGAGGAGCTTCTCGGCCGTGGCGACGGTGGCGCCGGGGTCCAGGAAGAAGGGCGGGTACTGCGGCTCGTAGTGGATGCCGGTGGTGAGCTCGACCGCGAACGACGTCCCGGGCGCGGCGGCGCGCAGGGCCCGGACGACGTCCAGGGCGACCGGCCGCTCCAGCGGGCGGACCTCCAGGAAGGTGCCCCCCGCGTGGAGGTCGACGACGGCCGCGCCGTTGGCGCAGATGGCCAGGCCGTGGCCGTGGACGTGGTCGCTGACGACGTCCATCCAGCGGGCCGGGCGGCCGGTGACGAAGAAGACCTCGATACCGGCCTGCTCCGCCGAGGCGAGGGCGGCGATCGTGCGCTCGGAGACGGACTTGTCGTCGCGCAGGAGCGTGCCGTCGAGGTCGGTGGCGATCAGCCGGATCGCCGGGGCGGAGGCATGCGCGGAGCGGGGAGAAGTCACCGCGCCATTGTTCCGCACCGGACGCACGGGCGTGCGAGGAGGCGCACATATGAGTAGGCGAATTCGGCCGTTCCCGGTGGGGCCCGGCCGTGGCGTGGCCGGAGCGTCCCGATCCGGCCGTAAAACGCTCGTTCGGTTCCCGGCGATATGGGGAAGATCCTCAGGAGAGCTGACGGCGTCTCCAGGGGGTGGGGCATGGTCGCGGGCCGACGGTCCGGCGGGTGCGAGGTCTGCGGTGCGCCGCACGGCAGATGGATCGCGAGTCTCGGTACGGCGCTCTGCGGGCGCTGCGAGGAGGGCGGACCGGAGCATCGCGCGAGCGATGCGGGGCGTGATCCGGTGCGGGTGGGCGACGTCCTGGCGGGGATGGCCGCCGCCCTGACGTCGACGGCTCGCTTCCGGGAGGTCGTACCAGGGGCGACGGTACGGCGGTGACCCTCGGGCCCGCCGTACCGCCCGTCCCCTAGGACCTGTCCGGCGGATCAAGGCCAGGGTCCGACCCTGATCCGCCGTACCGTCCGTCCCCTCGCCGAGCGCTCAGCCGAGCTGTGCGAGGGCCTCGGTGGCGATCGTCTCGAAGACGGTCTGGTCGGCGGCGAAGTCGGAGTCCGCGATCGGCCAGTGGATCACGAGCTCGGTGAAGCCGAGGTCGCGGTGGGTGCCGGCGAAGTCGACGAAGGCGTCGAGCGACTCCAGCGGGCGGCTCCGGTCCGGGGTGAAGCCGGTCAGCAGGACCTTGCCGAGTTCGGCCACGTCCCGGCCGGTCTCGGCGCACGCCTTGCCGAGCTTCTCGACCTGCCCGCGCAGCGCCTCCACCGACTGCTCAGGGGTCCCCGTCTCGTACAGCTTCGGGTCGCCGGTCGTCACCCACGCCTGCCCGTGGCGGGCGGCCAGCCGCAGCCCGCGCGGCCCGGTCGCCGCCACCGCGAACGGCAGGCGGGGGCGCTGGACGCAGCCGGGGATGTTCCGGACGTCCTCCGCCGTGTAGAACGTGCCGCGCTCGGTCATCGCGCCCTCGGTGAGGAGGCGGTCGAGCAGCGGGACGAACTCGCCGAACCGGTCGGCCCGCTCCTTCGGCGTCCAGGCCTCCTGACCGAGCGCGGTCGCGTCGAAGCCGTTGCCGCCCGCGCCGATGCCGAGCGTGACCCGGCCCCCGGAGATGTCGTCGAGCGACATCAGCTCCTTGGCGAGGGTCACCGGGTGCCGGAAGTTCGGGGAGGTCACGAGGGTGCCGAGGCGCAGCCGCTCGGTCGCCGTGGCGGCGGCGGTGAGCGTGGGCAGCGCGCCGAACCACGGGCGGTCGCGGAAGGAGCGCCACGAGAGGTGGTCGTAGGTGTACGCGGTGTGGAAGCCCAGTTCCTCGGCGCGTTGCCACTTCGCGCGACCCCCCTCGTGCCAGCGGTCGACGGGCAGGATCACGGTGCTCAGGCGCAGGGTCATGGATCCGACCCTACGTCCACCTGCCGGACACCCGCGTCGGCGGCCGGGTTTCCGGGCCCCGGAACACCTGCAAAGTGCCGGTGGAGTGCCTGGCCCGATGCGCTCGGGGTGCTGTTGAGTGAATCGCGAGCCGATCCGCAGCAAGGCGTACCCCTTCCCTTACTTCTCCGCGAGGACTGTTCGTCGACGCTGCCATCGATTACGGAGAGGAGGTCGGGGGAAATGCTGCATATCGAGCGCATCGGATACTGGGTGCCCGAGAGGACGTTCTCTGTCGAGGAGATGCGTGAGTCTCTCGGATTCACCCAGAACCAGGTCCGCCTGTATACGCGGTTCCTCGGTCTGGACAGGATCGCGGTGGCGCGGGAACACGAGCTGGGCGATCTCCTCGTCGCCGCGGGGGAACAGGCGCTCGCCGGCGTCGACCGGTCCGCGGTCCGGCATGTGATCCACGCCTACACGCTCCAGTTCACCCCTCCGCCGGGAGGCCGTCTGCTGGCGGAGGTGCAGGACCGGCTGGGTCTCCCGCACGCCTCGGCGTTCGGTCTCACCCACCAGAACTGCGTCGCCGGCCTCTACGGCCTCCAGGTCGCCAGGCTGCTGCTCGAGGACGAGCCGGACGACGCCAAGGTCCTTGTCCTGACCGGAGACAAGGTGATGTCGAGCCTGGTCCAGGTGCTTCCCGACACCACGATCATGGGCGAGGCCGCCGCGGCCTACGTCGCGGGGAAGGACCCCCGCGGCCACCGGGTGATCGGGAGCGCCCTCCGTGCCGAGGGGCGTTTCTACCAGTGCCTCGACCTCTCCGACGAGCTCTCCGCCGAGTACAAGAGGTGCTATCCCGAACTCCTCGCGGACGTGATGCGCGAAGCGATGCGGAGCGCGGGCGTGAAGGGCGGGGACATCGCCTGCGTGATTCCCCACAACGTGAACCGTATGTCCTGGAAGAAGGTCCTCGGGGACCTCGGGATAGCGGCCGAAAAGGCCTACCTGGACAACATTCCGAAGTATGGCCACTGCTTTGCGTCCGACCCGTTCATCAATCTTCGGTCCGCTCGTGCGGAAGAGCGGGTGAAACCGGGCGATGTAGCGATTCTGGTGGGGGCCGGTTTGGGTGCCAGTTTCGCGTCCACTGTCGTCGAGATCGGTGAAGGGGTACCGGAATGAAGGGCACCGGAATGAATTTCTCCGGGCGTTTGAAGAGTTCTCTGGTCGGAGACCCTGATGCGCGGTTCGTCTATGTGAACAATTTCGAGGTCGAGCGCAGCTGGGCGGTCGGTGAGCCGAAGCTGCCGGGAGCCGGGATCTCCTTCACCGGCACGACCGTCAACCGCATGGAGGAGATGGGTGTCCTGCTCGCCGAGCAGGGCGACGTGGTCGTCCTCAAGGCGCCGCTCGATCCCGACTACCAGGCCTACCTGACCGGTCTCGGCGCGATCGCGGGCACCGTCCTGGTGGCCGACGAGAGCGACCCCGCGAGGACGGTCAGCGAGGACGCGCTGCACTCGCCGGAGCTGCTCGACAGCCTCCGCGCGCTCGCCGACGGCCGGACCCATCTGATGCCCATGGGCATCTCGCCGGCCGAGGAGATGCTCTCCAAGGAGACCGGTCTGCCGCTGGCGGGCCCGTCCGCCCAGATCGCCAAGCACGTCAACGGGAAGATCTTCAGCAGGGAGCTCATCGACGCGACGGGGCTCCGGGCCGTGCCCGGTGCCGTCGTCCGTACCGTGGGCGAACTCTCCGCCGCCGTACGGGAGCAGCTGGCGGGCGGCGGCCGGGTCGTCGTCAAGGAGTCCCTCGGGGTCTCCGGGCGCGGCATGGTCGTCCTGGAGGACGAGCGCGGTGCCTCGCGGCTGCTGCGTCTCATCGAGCGGCGCGGCGCGGAGGCCGGCGCGAACCTGGTGGTCGAGTCCTGGGTCGAGAGGGCCCAGGACCTGAACTACCAGTTCCTCGTGGGCCGTACGGGAGAGGTCCGCTTCGAGACGGTGAAGGCGGCCGTCCTGCGCAACGGCGTCCACCAGGGCCACAGTTTCCCCGTGCCGCTGTCGGCCGAGGTGACCGCGGAGCTGCACGAGGCGGCCCAGGTCATCGGTGCCGCCCTGCACGCCGAGGGGTACGTGGGCGTGGTCGGTGTCGACGCCATGCTCGCCCCCGGCGACGTGCTCTACCCCTGCCTGGAGATCAACGCCCGCTTCAACATGTCGACCTACCAGAGCCGGATCGCCGAGCGCTCCGTCCCGGCCGACGGCCACGCGGTCGCCGCCACGATCCATCTGCGCCCGACCCGGCGGCACACCTTCGCCGAGGTGGCGGAGGCGCTGGGGGACCTCCTCCACCAGGAGACCGGCCGCCCCGGCGTGCTCATCAACAACTTCGCGACGCTCAACGCCGCCGCTCCGGCCGACGGCGGCGAGTTCCAGGGCCGGCTGTACGCGGTGTGCATCGCCGGCGACGCCGAGGAGGCGCTCGCGCTGCGCGGCGAGGCCGAGAACCGACTGCAGAGGATGACGGGACAGGCATGAAGATCCAGGGCATCGAGTACGAGGACCTCGCCGAGAGGTACGGCACTCCCTCGTACGTCTACGACGGAAACGTCCTCGCCGGAACGATCACGGAGCTGTGCGAGGTCCTGCACCCCGCGCTGGAGGTCTTCTTCTCCCTGAAGTCGAACCCCAACATCAGCGTCTTCCGGGTGCTGCACCAGGGCGGGGCGCGGGCGGAGGTGTCGTCCCTCGTCGAGCTGCGGACGGCCCTCGAAGCGGGAGCGGCGCCCGGCGACATCATCTTCCTCGGCCCCGGCAAGAGCGAGGAGGAGCTCGTCGCCTGTCTGGAGGCGGGGATCTACGCCGTCGTCGTCGAGTCCTTCGACGAGCTGGACCGGCTGGAGAAGCTCGCCGAGGCCCGGAACGTCCGGCAGCGGGTCCTGCTGCGCGTCAACCCGGCCGTCGCGATCAGCGGCTCCCGGCTGACGATGGGCGGCAAGCCCCGGCAGTTCGGCATCGACGAGGAGCAGGTCCTCGGCGCCGGCGACCTTCCGTCGCGGTACCAGTACGCCGACGTCGCCGGGATCCACGTGTACATGGGCACGCGGATCCTGGACCCGGAGGTCCTGGGGAAGAACACCCGCTACGTGTTCGAGCTCGCGGACCGGGTGGTGCGCCACACCGGCATCCGGCTGGACGCGGTCGACATCGGCGGCGGCATGGGCGTCGCGTACTTCGAGGGCGAGTCCGACCTCGACCTCACCGAGGTCGCCAAGGAACTCAACCCGCTGATCGAGGAGTTCGCCGTCGGCCATCCGGGCACGCGGCTGATCCTCGAGTCCGGCCGCTTCCTCGCCGCCAGGGCCGGGGTCTACGTCCTCCGGGTCCGCTACACCAAGCAGTCCATGGGCGAGTCCTTCGCGGTCGCCGACGGCGGCACGCACCACCACATGGCGGCCGTCGGCATCGGCTCGTTCGTGAAGCGGAACTTCCCGTCCGTCCTGCTCAGCAAGGACAGCGCCGACCGGAACGCCCCGGACGCGGCGGGTCGGTGGACCGTGACCGGGCCGCTGTGCACGCCCAACGACACCCTCCTCAAGCAGGTCGGCCTGCCGGCCCTGGAGGCCGGTGACCTGCTCGGGGTCGAGCGGTCGGGGGCGTACGGCCCCTCCGCCTCGCCCGGCCTGTTCCTCAGCCACGGCTATCCGGCGGAGGTGCTGGTCATGGACGGCGTGGCCCACCTCGTGCGCAGCCGGGACGAACCCGACGACCTTCTCCGCAAGCAGCACCTGTTCGACCAGACCCGTACCGACGACCTCCAGGGAAGTTGACCCACATGAACCGCACCGACGTCATCGAGCACATCCGGACCGCCCTGTCGGGCGTCCTCAACCGCGAGGTCACCGGCATCAGCGAGGAGGTCCGCCTGTTCGAGGACCTCGCCCTCGACTCCACCAGCGTCATCGAGCTCCTGATGGGGCTGGAGGACACGGTCGGCCTGGAGATCGACCCCGACGAGCTGGAGCCGGAGGTCTTCCAGACCGTCGGCACCCTCACCGACTACGTCATCGCCGGCCTCACCAAGGTCTCGGCCTGATCCGATGGTGCTGCAGCAGGCGACGCAGGCCGCGGAATCCGGCGGCGGCGCTCCGAACCGGACCGGAGTGCGGCTGTCCCACGTGGCCGGCACGGTGTTCACGGAGCGCGGCGAACCTCTCGTCGGCTGCGCCCCGGGGCTGATGGAGGTCGCCCTGGCCTCCCATCGGCTGTCCGTCGACGACGAGCTCCTGGCGCGTCGCGGCAACGGCTTCATCACGATGAGCGAACGGCTGCTCGGGGGGTGGGAGGGCACCTGGCCGGAGACGGACGCGGTGTTCCTCACCTACCGGGCGCCGGACCTCGTCACCCATGACGTGGCCGGCTGCTACCTGGCCGAGCGGCTGCCGGGCACTCCGGTGCCGCTGGCCGTCGCCGACCAGGGAGTCGGCGCCCCGTTCACCGCGCTGCGCATCGCCGACGCGATGGTGCGCTGCGGCGAGCTGTCCCACGGCGCGCTCTTCGTCCTCGACCAGAACGCCACCGCCGACTGGCACGACCCCCTGGGGGGCGCCGCTCCCCGTGACACGGACGCGGCGGTCCTCATGGGCCTCGGCTCCACCGGCGGGGCGCGCGTGGAACACGTACGCGAGAGGACCGTCGACGATCCGCGGCAGGGACTGCGGGACCTGCTCGGGGAGTTCCCCGGAGTCCGCGTGGTGGCCGGGGACGCACTCCTGGCCGGTACGGATACGGAGACGGGGTCGGGTTCGGGGACGAGCACAGGGTCCGGTTCGGGTTCGAGCACAGGGTCCGGTACGGGGACGAGCACAGGGCCGGGTACGGGGACGAGCACAGGGCCGGGTACGGCGGCGGATGCCGAGTCGGGCGCGCTCGGGGCCGTCTCCGGTGTGCCCGCCGGCCACGACTGCACCGGGGTCTGGGCGGCGCTCGCCGCGCGGTGGCCCCTCGCCGAGGCGGTCGTCCTCGCCGACTACGAACCGGCCGCGCGCCGGCTCTACAGCTGCCTGGTCACCCCCGAGGTACCGGGGGACCCGACATGAGCGCCACCCCGCCCGCGGTCGGCCTGTCCCGGGTGGCCGTACGTCTCCCCCGGCACACGGAACCGGTGGACGAGGTGCTGGCCAGGACCGGGCACAGCATCACCGAACGGCGGATGTTCTCGCGGTTCTACGGCCTGCGGGACAGCACCGTGCTCGGCCCCGGGGAGTCCCTGGAGGACCTCCTGGCGGAGGCCGGGGCCGCCGCGCTCGACGGGGTCCCGCCGTCCCTGATCCTGTACGGACACACCCTGCTCGTGCAGGAGTTCGGGACCCGGCCGGGCTTCGCCACGCGCATGCGCGCACGGCTCGGAGCCCCCGACGCCGCCTTCCACGGGGTGTCACAGGTCGGATGCACCTCGGTGCTGCGCTCCGTCGAACTGGCCCGGCGCTATCTGGGCCGGCCCGGGAGCCTGCCGACCGACCGGGTCCTCGTCCTCGGCGGGGACCAGGGCAGCATCCTGGACGGCGCCCGGGTGCTGCCGCGCACCACCGTGGCCTCCGACACCGCGGTGGCCGCGGTGGTGACACCGGAACCGCCGGGTGGGGGCGGGCGCCCGATCCGCTACCGCCACCTGTCCACCGCGAACGCCCGGGACACCCGCTTCCACCGGAACCTGCGGATGTCCGAGGCGGAGTTCGCGGCGTACGGAAAGGTCTGCGGCGATCTCGTCCAGCGGGTGCTCGGCGAGGCGGCGGACCGGGCGGGGCTCGCCCTGGCCGACGTCGACCTGGTCATGCCCCACATGTCGAACGCCGTCTTCTGGAAGGCCGTCTGCCGCGCCACCGGCATCCCCCGTGAGCGCGTCTGCCTGGAGCTGCTGCCCGAGCGCGGCCACGGCTTCGGGACGGACGCGCTGATGGCGCTGGAGCACGCCGACAGCACGGGCCGGCTGCGCCCCGGCGACCGGTGCGCCCTGGTCTCCATCGGCCAGGGCGCCTATTTCACGGCGATCGTCGTCGAGGTCTTGGAGGAATCGTGACAACCGATCTCAGGGAGTGCGAGGAGGCGGCCCGGGCGCACGGTCTGGCGAAGGGACTCGACCGCGCGCTCGACGGCGTCGACGTGCGCCTCGCGGCCCCCGGACCGTACGCCGCCGTCCCCGCCGGCCGGGCCGGGGGAGCGGACGTCCACCGGCACCGCCTCGCGGAGCTGGAGGGCGTCGTCTTCGTCCGCCGCGACCAGGACGGGCCGCACGACGCGGAGGCCTGCGCGCGCGTCGGCCGACGGCTCGCCCACACCCGGCTGGGGCTCGCCCGTCGTCTGCTCGACCAGGCGACGGTCCACCTGTCCGCCCGTACCGGCGGCGGCGAGCCGCTGTCGCGCAAGCAGATGGTGATCGGCACGGTGGCCGACGTCATGAGCGGGATCGAACTGCTGCGGCACTACGCGCGGTCCCAGGACAGCCGTCGGGCCCTGGTCGATCTGCACCACCGACTGGACGTACTGGGATGGGAGATCGCCCGGCTCTTCGGAGCGGCCGGCTACATCGCGGACAACGAGGTGCGCGCGCTCCACGTCTCGGCGCTGGCCGCCAACACCTGGATCGACGGAGAGCTGAGCGATGATCGAGTTTGACCGGCGGCTGCGCGAGATACGGGGCACCGCCGCCGAGGCGGGCGCCGACCTCCGGGAGCGGGCCCTGGCCGTGGACGCGGACCCGCACTCCATGGAGCAGCACTTCGACTCCCCCGGATTCCACCTGATCCGGACCATCACCACCCCCGTCGAGCACCGGCCGAGCGCGGACCGGGGGACGGCGGGCTTCACCCCCGGCAGGAAGTCCCTGGAGACGGCCGTCTCCGTGGTGGAACTGGCCCGCGGCGACGCCGCGATGCTGCTGGCCTGCCCCGGTCCCGGACTCGCGGGCGTCATCGTCGACCTGCTCGGCGACGACGCCCAGCGCGAGCGGTTCTACGGGCGGCTCGCGGACGGGCGGACGTGGTCGTTCTTCGCGATGACGGAGGCCGAACGGGGCAACGACGCCACGGCCATGGAGACGCGCGTCGACTCCCGGGACGACGGTTTCCTGCTCACCGGGCGGAAGCGGTACATCGGGAACGCGGCGCGCGGCGGGATCGGCGTCGTGTTCGCGCGGACCGGCCGCTCGCCGATGTCGATCAGGGCACTACTGGTCGAGCCGGAGGCCGGGACCGGTGCCGCGGGCGGGACTGGGACTGGGGCCGGGACCGGGACTGGGACCGGGGCTGGGACTGGGGCCGGGGCCGCGGGCTGGCACCGTACGCCCCTGGAGATGGTCGGACTGCGGGGCGCGTACCTGAGCGAGATCGCCATGGAGAACGTCCCGGTCGCCGAGGACGCGTTCCTCGGCAACCACCTGCCGGTCACCCGCCGCGGCATCTGGGGCGCGGTGAAGACCTTCAACGAGATGCGGGTGCAGATCGCGGCCCTCGCCGTCGGGACCTCGCTGGCGATGGCCGAGTACGTCAGGGACCACAGCGCCGGTACGTCGCAGCCCGCCGGCCTGGACCTCGTGCTGGCCCGGGCCGAGGCCGCCCGTCACCTGGTGTACGACGCGGCGGCGTGCGTCGACCGCGACCCGGAGCGCAGCTACCCGTCGTCGGTCGCCAAGCTGGCCGCCAACCAGCTGGCCATGGACACGGCCCGCTGGTCGGCGCGCGCCCTCGGCCCGGCCGGGCACCTGACCCACCCCCTGCTGGAGAAGTGGGCCCGCGACGTGTGCGGCTTCGAGTTCATGGAGGGCACCGCCAACATCCAGCGGCTGCACGTCGAGAAGGGCTACCGCACCGGAGACGCGGATGCCTGACCTCTACGTCGACGCGGTACGCGTCGCCTGCCACGACCACCCGGTCCACGTACCGGCGGTCGCCCTTCCCGAGGACGACGACCGGCGCTGGCTCGCCGGGTTCGTCGCCCGGGTGGCCGGGGTGCCGCTGGAGGACCTCGGGGTGCTCGACCCGCTCGCATCCGGGCAGGGCGACGAGTCCGCGTTGTGTCTGCGGGTCCTCGACGCCCTCGGTCCGGCCGCCGCTCCGCAGCCGCTCGTCCTGGTCCGGTCCGGGCCCGTCCTGGACCCCAAGGTCTCGATGCTTGCCGGGCTCGTCCACGCCACGGACTGGGCCGGCGACGACCTGGGCCTCACCCACCTCGACGAGCAGGGCGGCACCGCCGTACTCGACCTGCTCGCCTGGACCCTGCCCGACGACGGCGGCGCGACGGTCCTCGTCATGGACGCACCACCGGTACGCCTCCTCGCCGAGCGCGGTCGTCGGTCGTCGGTCGTCGGTCTCCGGCTGACCCGCGGATCGGGCGCCCTGCGCTACCTGGACGGTGGCCGGGGTGACCGGACGCCGGCCCCGGGAGCGGCCCTGGAGTTCCGTGGCACCGGACCCTGCGACGCCTGGATCGCGCTGAGCGAGGCGCTTGCGGCCGGGGTCGTACGGGCGGGGGACCGGCTGCTGCTGAGCACCGGGTCCGAGACGTCGCCCGAGACGGGCTGGGTGCTGCTCGAAGCGGCCGAGCCGCTGGGCGGCGTCGCGGTCCACGGGCCGGCGGAAGGAGCCGTCGTCCGATGAAGGGCCACGCGGCGGAGTCGTACCGGCACATCCTTTCGACCGGGATCCCCATGGTGCTGTCGTCCGCGGCGGTCATGGTCTCCCAGCTCGTCATCACCGGCCTCATCGGCCGGATCGGGGACGGGGCGCTGTACCTGCGGTCCGTCTACTCGCCGGTCTCGTTCCTGCTCATCGCGGTGACGACCGGTCTCGCGGTCACCTTGCAGGTGGCCGTCGCCCGTGCCGCCGGCCGCGGCGAGGAACGGGACACGACCGGTCACCTGGCGAGCGTCGTCCGGGCCGGCGCCTGCGCGTACGCGGTGTCCGGCGCGGTCCTGCTCGCCCTCGGCGGCGTGCTGGCGGACGCGGTGCACACCACGCCCGCCCAGCGCGACGAGTTCCGTGACTTCCTCGCCGCCATGGTCGTCGCCACGTTCCTCGGGATGCTCGGCGAGCTGTGCGCGGCCACCCTGCGCGGTCTCGGCAGCGCCGGAACGGCCGCGCGCGTCACCGGCGTCACGCTCGTCGTGCACCTCGGGCTGATCGCCGTCTGCGGACTCGTCCTCGACGGGGGCCTGATGGTGGTGCCCGCGGCGGGAGCCGTCGCGGCGGTCGTCGAGGTGGTCCTCGGGCTGCGCGCCCTCGCCCGCCTCGGGGTGTTCCGCCGGGAGCAGCTCACGCGGTGGCGTCCGGAGACCCTTCCGCTGCTGCGCGGGGTCGGGCTGCCGGTGGGTGCCTCGTACCTCGTCCTCTTCGTCGTCAACCTGCTCATGCTGCGGATCGTCGCCCGGGGCGGCGAGGACGTGGTGGCCGGCTTCACCGTCGGATACACCCTGCAGACGGCCGTCGTCGTCCCCGCCGTCGCCTTCGGCTCGGCGGTCGCCGTCCTCATGAACCAGCGGCTGGGCGCGGGAGATCCGACCGGCGCCCGGGACGTCTACCGACGGGGGCTGCACCTCGCCCTCGGCGCGTACGGGACCGTCACGCTGGTCCTCGTCGTGGCGGCGGGGCCGGTGGCCGACGCCTTGGCGGGAGGCCCGGACGTCGCCGCCGCGGCACGCGACTTCCTGACCGTCGCGGGCCCCACCTTCGGCTGCACCGGTGTGGCGCTGATGCTCCTGACGGTCCTGGAGCAGATCGGCCGGGGGCTGGTGGCGATCGCGCTGAACGTCCTGTACTTCGCGGTCCTCGTGGGTGTGGGGCACGTGCTCGTGGAGAGCTCCGGGGACGTCACCCGGCTCTACTGGGTGATGTGCGTCGCCGCGGCGGTCGCGGTGGTCACGGTGGTGCCGTTCGTCGGACGGGTCGTGGCCCGCCCGGGCCGGCTCCTCGTCGCGAGCGGTGCGAGTGGTGCGAGCGGTGTAGGTGCCACGGGTGCCACGGGTGCCACGGGTTCCTCCGGTGCCTCCGGCGCCACCGGGCAGGAGGCCCGCCCATGAGGCTCGGTGTGGACCTGCAGTCGGTGTCCCGGTTCCGACGGATCGCCCAGCACCCCCGTATGCGGGGCTGTCTGTTCACCGAGCGGGAGCTCGCGCAGGCGGAGGGGCTGGCCCCCGAGCGGTACGCGGAGAGGCTGGCCGGGCGGTTCAGCGCGAAGGAGGCCACCTGCAAGGTCCTGGGGCGCGGATTCGGCCAGGGCGTGCGGTGGCGGGACATCGAGATCGTCAGCAACGAGTGGGGGGCACCGCTGGTGTTCCTGAGCGGCGGCGCCCGGGCCGTGGCCGACCGGGCGGGCCTGACCCGGTTCCAGCTCACCCTCAGCCACCAGGCGGACCTGGTGATAGCGGTCGCCGCGGCAGAAGAGCTGCCGGAGCGACGGCCGGACAACGGTTCCGGCGGCAAACCGACCCTGAAGAGAGAGGTATCACCCATCATGAGCACGCCCACCCTGAGCAACGAGACGTCCCGCCTGCACGAGATCGCGACGATCGCCGCGGACCTGTTCACCGTCTCCGTCGACGAGGTCAAGGAAGCGGAGTCGTTCGTCAACGACCTGGGCACCGACTCCCTGCTCGCCATCGAGCTGCTGTGCCAGCTGGAGAAGCGTTTCGACGTGCAGATCGACGAGGGCCAGGCGCCGCTCATGGTCAACCTGCGCGGCACGTACGACGTCGTGGCCGAGATTGCCGGCTGGTGATCTCGCCGTGAACCGACGCATCGTCATCACAGGGATCGGCCCCGTGTCGGGCATCGGCACGGGCGTGGCCGAGTTCACCCGGGGGCTGCGGACCGGACGCAACGGCGTCGTCCCCATCAGTCGCTTCGACTCCGCGGGCTTCGAGCGGAAGGTCGCCGGCGAGGTCGGCGACTTCCGGCCCGAATCCCTCCTGCGCCGACTCGACGTGGACGACTGGGGCAGCACGTCCCTCTTCGCCGCGGCGGCGGCCAGACTGGCCGTGGACGACGCCGGGATCGACCTCCCCGCCTCCCGGACCGCGGTCGTGATGGGAACGACGAACGGGGAGATCGCCCCGCTCGTCGACATCACCGCCGACTGGTTCCGGGACGGGCCCGCCGTCCCGGACCGGGCGTCGGTTCGCAAGCTGCCGGCCTCCCGGCTGGGTCTGGCGGTCTCCCGTGAACTCGGCCTGCGGGGCGAGGCGACGACCCTCGCCACCGCCTGCGCCGCGGGCAACTACGCGCTGGGCCACGCCTTCGACCTGCTGACCCTGGGCGAGGCCGACGTCGCGATCGCCGGCGGCGCCGACTCGGTCAACCGGTTCGTGCACGCGGGGTTCCACCGCATCGGTGCCCTCACCGCGGACCGGTGCCGCCCCTTCGACGCGGACCGCACCGGCATCGCGACCGCGGAGGGCGGCATCGCGCTGGTCCTGGAGACGCTGGACAGCGCGCGGGCCCGGGGCGCGCGCGTCTACGCGGAGATCCTCGGGTACGGCATGTCGTGCGACGCGATCCACCCCGTGGCCCCCGACGCCGACAGCATCGCCCGGGCCATCCGGTCCGCCCACAAGCGGTCCGGCATCGCGCCGGACCAGGTCGACTACATCTGCGCGCACGGCACCGGTACGCGCGCCAACGACGTCGTCGAATCCACCGCGGTACGCGCGGTGTTCGGAGCCGTCCCGCCGCCGATGAGCTCGGTGAAGTCGATGCTCGGCCACACCATGGGGGCGGCCAGCGGCTTCGGCGCGGCGGCCTCCGCGCTCAGCATCCACCACGGTTTCCTGCCGCCCACCATCAACCACGTCACCCCCGATCCCGAGCTGCAGGACATCGACATCGTGCCCAACGAAGCGAGGGACGCCGACGTGTCGATCGTCCAGAACCACGGCTTCGCGTTCTTCGGCAACAACGCCATCATCGTTCTCGGGAGGCCCGAGTGAGCTCGGTCGTGATCACTGGCACGGGCCTGATCACCCCTGACCCCGGTGGGCCCGTGACCGGGCTCCCGGAAGGGGCGAAGCCGTCCGTTCCCGCCCCGTCGACGCAGGCCTTCCAGGCCCGTTCGTTCGACGCCGTGGAGGAACTGGGCCGCCGCACCGCCCGGTTCAACCACCGCACCACGCTGCTGACCATCGCCGCGTGCGGTGCGGCGCTGCGCGACGCGGGGGTCGAGGTCACGGAGGCCAACCGGGAGCAGATCGGCGTCACCGTCGGCACGTTCTGCGGCAGCGTCAGCGGCTCCGTCGACTTCGGCTGGGACACGTACGCGCAGCCGCGCCCGGCCATGGTGAACGCGGCGGCGCTGCCCAACCTCGTGATCAACGCCGCGGCCGGCGCGGCGGCCATCCACCTCGGTCTGCGCGGCGCCAACACCACCGTCACCGGCGGTCCGATCGCCGGGATCAGTGCCCTGCGGCACTCCGCGATCACCGTGCGGGCCGGGCACGTGGACATGGTCCTCGCCGGCGCCACCGAGGAGTTCGGCAGCCACGAGGCCTGGGTCGCCGCGGCCGCCCGGCCCGCCGCCGTGCCGGGTGAGGCGGCGGCCGTGCTCGTCGTGGAGAGCTCGGACACGGCGGAGCAGTCGGGGCGCAGGCCACTGGCCCGGGTCGCCGCCACGCACATCCGGACCCTCGGCGAGGCCGGTGGGACCAGTGGGACCGATGGGACCGGCGCAGTCCGTGAGCAGGAGCTGACGGAGGTGGTCTCCGAAGCCCTGCGGGCCGCCGGGGTCGAGCCCCACCAGGTGGTACGGGTCGCCCTGCGGGTCACCGGGGTGGCGGCGACGGACGCCGCCGTGGCCGCCGTCGCCCGGATGTTCCCCGTACCGCCCGACTACATCGAGGACAGGGTCGGCGACACCCACGCGGCCCACGCCGCCGTCCAGCTCGTCGAGACGGTGCGGACGGCCGTGGACCGGCGGTGGTCCGAGGACGACGCCGGTGTGGTGATCGGTGTCGACCCCGACGGGGTCGCGGCGGTCGCCGTGCTCACGGGCCCGCCCGCGGCGGCCGCCCGATGACCTCCCGTACCGCGCCCCTCGTCACGAAGGACGGCCATGGCACCGATCGCACCTCCTGACACGTCGTACCGTCCTCCCGCGGCGGACGCGGTGCTGCACGACTGGTTCCGGCGCGGGCACGACCTGGACCCCGGCGCGGAGGCGCTCAGGATCGGTACCTCCCGGTACACCTACCGGGAGGTACGGGACCTCGCCCTGGCCCTGGCCGGCGATGTCGTCGCCGCCTGTCCCGAACGGCCCCGCCGGATCGGCCTCCTGGCCTCCCGGAGCGCCCAGGCGTACGCCGGGGTGCTCGCCGCGGGGTACGCCGGGGCGACGGTGGTACCGCTCCATCCGGACTTCCCCGTGGAGCGCACCCGGTCGATGATGACCGAGGCGGGGATCGACGCGCTGATCGTCGACACCGCCGGACGCCGGGTCGTCCCGCACCTGGCCGACCTCCTGGACGGTGTCCCCGTCGTCCAGGAACCCGTGGGGCAGCCGCTGGACGCCCCGCTGCCGGTGGCGCCCGACGACGTCGCGTACATCCTCTTCACCTCGGGGTCCACCGGGCGCCCCAAGGGGGTCCCCGTCCGGCACCGGAACGTCGACGCGTACCTGCGCTTCGTCCACGACCGGTACCGGTTCGGTCCGGACGACGTGTTCTCGCAGACCTTCGACCTCACCTTCGACCTGGCGATGTTCGACCTGTTCGCCGCCTGGGGGAGCGGCGGCACCCTGGTCAGCGTGCCGCCGCACGCCTACGCGAGCTTCCGCTCGTTCGTGGAGAACCACGGCATCACCGTGTGGTTCTCCTCTCCCAGCGTGATCGGGCTGCTCCGCCGGCTCGGCGAGCTGGCCCCGGGGACCCTGCCGGGCCTGCGGTGGAGCCTGTTCTGCGGCGAGCCCCTGCTCGGGCGGGACGCGGGCGACTGGCAGGCGGCGGCGCCGTTCTCGTCCACCGAGAACCTCTACGGACCGACCGAACTCACCATCTCGTGCAGTGTGCACCGATGGGATCCGGAGACGACTCCGGAAAGGTGTCTCAACGGGGTCGTTCCCATCGGGACGATGCACCCCGGGATGCGGTACGTGCTGCTCGACGCGGAGGGGAATCCCACCGTGGAATCGGGTGAACTGTGCGTCACCGGGGACCAGATGTTCCCCGGGTATCTCCAGGCGGAGGACGACCGGGGGCGTTTCGTCGAGCACGCGGGCGAGCGCTGGTACCGGACCGGGGACCTGGTGCGCCCGCTCGACGGCGGGGAGGACGGAGCGCTGGCCTACATCGGCCGCTGCGACCACCAGGTGAAGATCCGTGGCGTACGGGTGGAGCTCGCCGAGGTCGAGTGGGGGCTGCGGCGGTGCGAGGGCGTCGAGGAGGCCGTCGTGGTCGTGGTGCGCGACGAGCTGTTCGCCTTCGTCAAGGGAGCGCCCCGGACGACGGCGGAGCTCGTCGGGGAACTGGGCCGTTTCCTTCCGCGTGCCATCATTCCCCGGCGATTCCACCAGATCGACGAATTCCCCCTGAATGCCAATAGGAAGACGGACCGTCGGGAGCTGTCCCGTCGCGCTTCGGTCATCGTGGAATCCGGCTGACCGGATCAATCGGACAGGTACGGAAAAGAGATACGGAATGATGAAGCCCCCGGCGGCGGCGAATTACGCCCACCGGGGGCTTTTCCGCGCCTTTCGCAGTCCGGTCCCGACCGGGAAGTCCTGACCCGGATGTTTGGTGCGGGATGTCCATGGTGGGGCCTGTTCGCGCAGGTCGCCCATGACATCGGAATTGAGCTCTCCGCTTTACTGACCGGATGTGGCCAAGTCCACTTGAGTCCATCCGTCATCCCTTTCGCGGTCTCCGTCGAAACTGCAGAATCATCAGCGCAAAGGCGGGCCCGCCGGCACGGGCCAGGGGAGATCCGGTCGATATTCGCAAGGTTCCTTCTCAATTCCTGCCGCCTTCATTTCCTGCCCGTGAGTTCACCGCACAGAAAGGGTCCTCGCCATGTCGGCCCGTACGTTCCCCCTCTTCCCGCGCCACGGCTTCGCTCGCTACCCGCTGATCGCCCTCCTCGCCCTCGCCTTCGCCTTCGCCCTCGCGTCGGTGGCGGCGGCCCTCACGGCGCCCGCCGGGACCGGGGCAGGGACCGGGACCGCGGCCGCCGGGGCGCCGCTGCCGGAGAGCGCGGACCGCCTCGACGACATGGGCTGGCAGTGAGGTGACCCAGGACCGTGGTGAGACCGGCACGCCGGCCCCCGGTGCCTGGGCGGCGGCCGGTACGGACGCGGGGCCGCCCCGGATCAGCGTGGCCGTGATGCACCACCCGCACCGGGGCCCGTCCGTGACGGACCTGGTGGCGTCCTGCCTCCCGCTGGACGCCCGGGTCGTCATGGACCCCGATCCCGCCGGACCGCCCAGCCCCCTGCGTACCGCCAAGCTGGCCTGGGCGGCCGTCGGACCGGAGGCCACGCACCACCTGGTGCTCCAGGACGACGTCACGCTCTGCTCCGGCTTCGCCGAGCAGCTCACGGCGGCCGTCACCCAGCGGGACGACCACGCCCTCGCGCTGTACACGAACTGGAACAGCCCCCACAACGCCTACCTGGTGCGCTGCGCGGCCGTGGCCGGGCAGTCCTGGGCCCCGCTGGGACACCACGAGTGGGTGCCGACGCTCGGTCTCGTCCTGCCGGCCGAGGCGGCCCGGCAGCTCGCCTCCTACCTGGAACGCTTCCCCGACGACTTCCGCGACGACGACGAGCTCGTGGTGGGCTTCTGCGCGCAGGAGGGATACCCGGTGACCGCCTCCGTTCCGCACCTCCTCGAACACGGCGCCGGCCCCAGCCTCGCCGGCAACGACTCCCACGGACCGCGCCACGCCACCGTCCCGGTCGGCGACGCCACGCCGCCGGTCGAGCACTGGCGCCGGCCCGGGCCACGGGTCTTCCCGCCGCGTACGGGCACGGTCGAACGGCTCTACGCGGTGGAACTCCGTGACTCCCGCTGCTCGTTGAGGCTTCTGCGGCCGGAGGCGGAGGAGCCGCTGGAGCACCCCTTCGGCTGGGACTGGTCCGACTGGGCCGGGTGGGCGGGCGCCGACCCGGACCGGATGCGGTCCGATCTCGCCGCCGTGGAGGGCGGGTTGGGCCCGGACTCCCCGAAGGTCCTGTCCCGGCCGGCCCGCACCGAAGTGGCCGCCGCCGCCTGGCTCCTCGGCCACGACGTCTCGCGCACCGCGTGGGGCCGCCCGCCGGGCCCGGTGCGCACCCGGGACCGCGACGAGGCGCTGCGCTCCTGGATCCGTTCGGGGCTCGCGCCCCACGACACCGCCGGGATGACCCCCGAGGTGCTGGACGGGACCGTGGGGTGGGCGCTCGGCGCGCTGGACCTCGGCATGCGCGCGGGCGAGGGCTCGGGAGCGCGGGGCCGAGGCGGGAGCGGGAGCTGTTCCGACCGTCCCGCGCGGACGCGGGGCGAGGTCACGGTCACCGACCTGAACGTGTGGAACGCCGTGTCGGAGATGGCCGTCCGGGAGGCGACGGTCCTGACGGGATCGGCGTCCCAGCCCCCGCCCACCTGGGCGCTCGTCCACGCCTGCCCCTGGTGCGGGGCCACCCCCGTGGACCACCTGCCGGACCTGGCGGCCCGGCACTCGGGAGGTGGCGCGCTGTCGTACCTGGCCGCGTCGGACACCCTGGACATCACCGCGCTGCCGGGCGCCGACGAACAGGCCGCCGTCGTCGAGATGCTGGCGTGCGAACGGCCCACCGTGCGCGGCCTGCTGGCCCTGGCGCACGGACTCCGCGAGCACGGGATCACCTGGTACGAGAGCCGCAGCACGGCACTGCTGACGCTGCTGTCCGGCGCGTCCGGCGCGTCCGGCGCGTCTGGCGCGTCTGGCGCGTCCGGGGCGTCCGGCGGTCTCTGCGACTCGTTCTCCGCGGACCCGTCCCGCGTACTGGACCTGCTTCCCGGTCTCGCACGGGCGGAGGCCGTCTGGTGGGACTCGACCGATGCCGGGCGGCCCGCAGGGAAGGCCGTCCTGCCGGTCTCCTTCGGCTCGGCCGACGGAGAGTCGGACGCCGGACCCAGCCGGTTCCTGACGGCCCACGCGACGTCACCCGTGCTGGACGCGCTGGCCCGGACGTACCGCCGTATTCGTTTCGACGCAGCGAAAGGGAGACTGTGATGCCCGGGCCTCCGGACCCCACCGGCAGATCGTGGTCCGTCAGGGCCTTTCTGTTCGACCTCGACGGCACGCTCGTCGACTCCATGGCGGCGATCGAGCGCCACACGGTGCGCTGGGCACAGCGCGTCGGAGTCGCTCCGGAGCCGGTGCTGTCCCTCTCGCACGGCCGCAGGGACGAGGAGTTCATCCCCCTCGTCGCCCCCTGGGCCGACGCCGAGGAGGAGCTGCACTGGCTGCACCGGCTCTCCGTCGAGGACACCGAGGGCATCTCGCCCCTGCCCGGGGTGCGCGAACTCCTCGCCGCGCTGGGTCCGGAATCCTGGGCGGTCGTCACCTCGGCGGCGCGTGAGGTCGCCGAGAGCAGGCTGGCCGCGGCCGGTCTTCCCCGTCCGGTGCACTTGGTGTGCGCGGAGGACGTCACCCATGGGAAGCCGGACCCTGAGGGCTTCCTGCGAGGCGCCGCCCTGCTCGGCGTTCCGGCCGCCGCCTGTCTGGCGGTCGAGGACTCCAAGGCGGGGGTACGCGCCGCCCAGGACGCGGGGGCGTACGTGCTGGCGGTCGGCGAGGCCGCGGAGCACGCCGACCACGGCCGGCACCTGCGGGACGTGACCGTCCGGAGCCGGGCGGACGGCGGGCTCCAGGTGTGTACGCCGCTGGGCGGGACGACGGCGTACGAGGCCTGCCGCCCCCGCTCGTGACCGCCTGGCGCCGAGCGCCGCGGACAAGCACCTCCGTGCACGCCCCCCGTACAAGCACCTCCGTGCACGCCCCGTACAAGCACCCCCGTGCACCCCCCCCCGTACAAGCACCCCGTGCACGCCCCCCGGACGAACCTGACCAGAAACGGACTGCCTGATGTCTTCCGACGTCCCGCACAGGCCCGTCGCCCGCCGTCTGACGCTTCCCTTCACCGGGCCCACCAGCGGCCGTGGTCCCGCGACATGGGGCCAGACGGCCATCCGGCGCGCGTTGCGCGCGCTGGAACCCGACGACCACCAGTTCAACGTCGACTGGGGCGGCCCGGTCGACGGCGAACTGCCGCTCGACACGGCCCTCACGGCGCTCGCCGGCCTCATGGGCGTCCATGACTCGCTGCGCACCCTGCTGCACGAGATGCCTGACGGGACCTACGCGCAGGAGCTGCACGCCGGGGGCGAACTGGACGTCCACGTGGTCGAGGCGGACGACGCCGAGGACGTCGTCGCCGCCGTCGCCGATGCCCTCCATCAGGAGCTGTACGGGCGGCCTTTCGACTACGCCCGGGAGTGGCCCCTCCGCGCCGGCCTCGTCACCCGGGGCGGTCTCGTACGGCACGCGGTGTTCACCGTGTCGCACACGGCGGTGGACGGCTGGGGGCTGCCCCGCCTCCGGGAGGACCTGGCAAGTCTCGTCGCCGGAGCCGACGCCGTACGGCTCCGCGAGGGACGCGCGATGTGCGGGCCGCTGGAGGAGGCCGCCCACCAGCGGAGCCGGACCGCCCTGCGGCGCGACGAATCGGCCCGGTCCTTCATCCTCCGCAACCTCGCCCAGGCCCCGGCCCGCCTCTACGGCGAACCGGCCGACGCCCCCGCCGACGGGCCCCGTTACCGGCAGGCGGTGCTCCACTGCCCCGGCCTCGACGCGGCCGCCGACGCCACCGCGGGCCGCCTGGGCGTCACGTCCTCGACGGTCCTCCTCGCGGCGGCCTGCGCGGCCTCGGCGCGTTCGGCCGACCGCTCCGACTTCGTCTTCCAGGTCATGGTCAACAACCGTTTCGTGCCGGGCCTGGCGGACGTGGTCGCCCCCGTGGCTCTGGAGAGCGTGCTGTACGTACCGGACTGCACCGGTCCGATGGAGGCGCTGGTGCCCCGGATCTGGAAGGCGTCGGTCAACACCTACCGCTTCGCGTACTACGACAAGGACCGGCTCACCGAACAGCTCCGGGACGTCTCCGCAGCGGACACGACCTGCTGGTTCAACGACCGGCGCGGGGTGGCGGTCCTGCCGTCGGGAGCGACGGATGGAGCGGGAGAAGGAGCGGGGGAAGGGGCCGGCGGAGAAGGCCGTCTGACGTGGAGCGTTCCGTCGGACCGGCAGGGCGGTACGACGCTCGCCCTCCACGTCCTCGACGCACCGGGCGGCCTGGACCTCTCCCTCACGGCGGACACGACACGGCTGACGCCCGAGACCATGGCGGAACTGCTGCGGACGATGGAACGCCTCGTCGTGTCGACGGACACGAGCGCCCCGGCCGACGGGACGGTGCCGCGGTGACGGCCCCGATAGCCCCGGCAGCCCCGGTTGTCCCGGGAGTCCCGGCAGCCCTGGGAGCCCCGGTTGTCCCGGCAGCCCCGACAGCCCCGGTTGTCCCGACAGCCCCGGCCACCCCCGACTCGCTGGCCGAGGCGCTCTTCGGCGCACGCGAGGCCGCGTGCCTCACGCAGGAGGAACTGGCGGAGGTCTCGGGACTGAGCGTGCGGGCGATCCGGAACCTGGAGACCGGCCGCACCGCCCGCCCCCGCAAGCAGTCGCTGCTGCTCCTGGCCGAGGCGCTCGGGCTGCCGCCCGAAGAGGCCGGACGCCTGCTCACGCTCCCGCACGACAGGAGCCCGGCGGGCCCGCCCGGCGACCCGTGCGTCCCGGCCGAGCTGCCCGCCGCGCCGACGCAGCGGCTGGTCGGGCGGGAGACCCTGGTCCTGGCGCTGCGGACCTTCCTCATCGAGGGCGACGCGCACCGGGGGCGGCTCGCGGTGGTGGTCGGCGCGCCGGGCGCCGGGAAGACCTCGCTGGTCAGCCGTACCGCGCACCTGGTGCGCGACCACTTCCCCGACGGGCAGGTCCACGTCGACCTCGCCGCCCACCGCCCGCCCTCCACCATCCCCGCTCCCGGCCCGCTCACCCCCGACGCGATCGTCCGCCGAGTGCTCCGTTCGCTGGGATGCGCGCCGGAGCAGGAGTACGGAGAGGAGCGCGGGGAGGAGGCCGGCGCGCGGCTCCGGGACGTCCTCAGCCGGCGGCGGGTCCTCGTGGTCCTCGACAACGTCGACAGCGAGGCGCAGGTCCGTCCGCTGCTCGGGGGCGGGGCCTCCAGCGCCGTACTGGTCGCCGCGCGCCGCGAACTCAGCGCGCTGCCGGGCGGGTTCGCCGTCTCGGTGGGCACGCTCGCCCAACCCGACGCGTACCAGCTGCTCGAAGACCTGGTCGGCGCGGACCGTACCAGCGCGGAGCGGTCAGCGGCGCTGAGCATCACGCAGTCCTGCGCGGGCCTGCCGCTCGCCCTGCACCTCGCGGGGCTCTGGCTCACCTCCCGACCGCACCGTCCGCTGCGCGACCTCGCCGACCGTCTGGTCTACGAGCAGGACCGCCTCCGGCTGCTGCGGATCGGCGACCTGTCCCTGCCGGCGAGCGTGTCCGCCTGCCACCGGCTGCTGCGGCCGGCCGAGCGGGCCCTGCTGAGGAAACTCGGCGCGGCGCGCGGCGACTTCGGTCTGGACGACGTGCTGGCCCGGTCCGCGCTCTCCAGGGACGTGGCGACCGACCTCCTGGAGGAGCTGCTGCACCGCCAGATGATCCACCTCAGCCGGACGGGTCGCACGGGACAGATCCGCTACCGGTTGTACGACGCCGTGCGCCTGTACGTCTCGCACTGCGCCGTCCCGGACCCGCGGTCGGTCACCGCGGGAGAAACGTCCCTCTCTCAGGAATTGATGGTGTCATGAACGCTCAGACAGTCCGGCCCTCGGGCAGAGGCTTCCTCCTCTTCGACTCGCACCCCGCGGGCTGCGCGCGGTTCGTCGACGACCTGGCGCTCCAGGCGGGTGCGCCACTCCCCGTCGACCGGGACCGCGCCGACCGCGACCGTGCCGACCGGGACCGCGCCGACCGCGACCGCCCGGTCGTGCTGATCATCGGGGCCAGCGCCGGCTACGGTCTCGCGGCCACGGTGACCGGCATCGTCCAGCACGGCGTGAACGGTGTCGCGGTCTCCCAGGAGCGCCCGGGCCGAGGCCGGCGTACGGCCACCGCGGGCTGGTACCGGACCGCCCGGACGGCCGAACTGGCCGCGGAGCACGGCAGCGACCTCACCTTCGTCAACGCCGACTGCTTCGCCCGGGCGACCAAGGACGAGGTGCTCGACCTCGTCGCGGAGCGGTTCGGCCGCGTCGACCACCTCGTCTACAGCGTGGCCGCACCCCGCCGTACGGACCCGGCCACGGGTGTCACCCACGAGTCCGTGCTCAAGCCGATCGGCTCCCCCTACCTCTCCCGGGCGCTGGCCTTCGACGAGGACGCGAAGCCGAAGCTGAACGAGTCCGTGATCGAGCCGGCCTCGGACGAGGAGATCGCCGCGACCGTCGCCGTCATGGGCGGCGAGGACTGGGAGGCCTGGGTGCGGGCGCTGGTCGAACGCGGTCTGACGGGCGACCGGTTCAGCACCGTCGCGCTGTCCTACCTGGGCGCCGAGCCGACGGCCGCGATCTACCGCAAGGGGAGCATCGGAGCGGCGAAGGAGCACCTGGAGCGGACGGCGCACACCCTCGACGCGCTGCTCCGCGGCACCGGCGGATCCGCGTTCGTGTCGGTCAACGGCGCCACGTTCACCCAGGCGTCGGCGGCGATCCCGGGCATGGCGCTCTACCTCGCCCTGCTGCACCGGTCCCTGGCCGGTGGCCTGCAGACGCCGGTCGAACAGCTCACGCGCCTGTGGGGGCACCTGACCGGTACGAGCCCGCTGCCCCTCGACGCGGAGGGCCGGGTCCGGCTGGACGACTGGGAGCTGCTGCCGGACGTGCAGGCCGCGGTCGGCGAGGCGTGGCAGCGGGTGCGGTCGGAGGACGTCGCCGAGCACGCCGACACGGAGTGGGTGTGGAGGGAGTTCCGGCAGCTGCACGGCTTCGACCTCGACGGCGTGGACTACGAGGAACCGGTGCCGATCGACGTGGCCTGGCCGGCGCCCGACACGGCGGATTCCGTCCGCGTGGGGTGAGGCGCCCCGCCTCCGGTCCGGGCCGCTCCGCCGTGCCCGGACCGCCTTTTTCCTCTGTTTCCCCCGCGCTGTTCCCTCGATTCGGACACCCCCCTATTGGTCTAGACAATGGGATATCGTGCGTCCGTGCTCGATAAGGAACAGCATCACTTGTTGGCGGCCTTGGGTGTCACCGAGGACGCCGAGTCCGTGTATCGGTTGCTTCTGGAACACCCTCTGCGCACCACCAAGGCGCTGGCCGCCGAGCTGGCCCTGCCCCAGGAGCGGGTCGACGCCGCCGTGGCCGAACTGAGCAAGGACGGCCTGGTACGCAACTCCGCGGAGGACGCCTCGGCCTGGTGGCCCGTCCGCCCCGACCTCGCCCTGCACGTCCTGGTCGAGCGGCAGCGCGCGGAGATGGACGCGCAGCGGTCCCGGCTGTCCCGCTCCCAGACCGCCGTCGCCACGTTCGTCGCGCACACCGCGCGGCAGCGCTGCGACGAGGCCGCGGACGGGATCGAGACCCTGCGCGGCATCGACCGCATCCGGGAGTACCTGCGGGTGCTGACGTCCGAGGTCCGCAGCGAGATGATGGTGTTCGCGCCGGACGGCGCCCAGACCACGGACAACATGGAAGCGTCCAGGCCCCTCAACGACGAGCTGCTCGGCCGGGGCGTCGTGATGCGCACGCTCTATCAGGACAGCGCGCGGAACAACCCCGCGACCATCGCGTACGCGCGGTGGATCAGTGAGCGCGGCGGCAGCGTCCGCACCGCCCCGATCCTCCCCACCCGGATGATCATCGTCGACCGGAGCAAGGCGATCCTGCCGCTGGACCAGGAGAACTCGGCGGAGGGCGCCGTCGTCATCTCCAGCGCCTCGGTGCTCTTCGCGCTCTGCTCGTTCTTCGATCTGGTGTGGATGTCGGCGCGCCCGCTGACGGACATCCGCAGCCGTGACGAGTCGGGCCTCTCCACCCAGGAGGTCGCCGTGCTCCGGCTCCTGGCCGAGGGGCAGACCGACGAGGTCGTGGCCAAGCGCCTGGCCATCTCCACCCGTACGGCCCGGCGCATCGTCTCGGGACTCACGGAACGACTCGGCGCCCAGAGCCGCTTCGAGGCGGGGGTCCGCGCCGTGCAGTGCGGCTGGCTGCCGACGGTCGCCGGCGAGGAGTCCGCGATCTCGGCCTGAGCCGGCCGAACAGGGTCAGCGGACTTCGGGGTCGCCGGGCTTCGAGGTCGCCGGGCTTCGGGGTCGCCGGGCTTCGGGGTCGCCGGTCGAGCGGGTCAGCGGACCCGGGGGTCAGCCGACCCGGGGGTCAGCCGACCCGGGGGTCAGCGGACCTTGCCGTTCAGCCAGGGGGTGAGCGTGCTGTTCGGGATGAGTTCCTTGTACGTCGTGTCCCCGGGGAGCGGGACGACCAGCCACCAGCCGGGCGGGAAGAAGCGGCCCTTCACGTGGGCGAGGCCGCCGAGGACGGAGCGGAGGAAGGCGGGCACCGCGTCACGGGGCACGTCGGCGAACTCGACCCCGTCCACGATGATCTTCGCGTCGTCCTCGGGGAACAGCTGGACGGTGAGCACGGGGGAGCCGCCCAGCTCGACGTAGGCCTCGTGCGGCAGGGAGCCGTCCGGGTCGAGGACGGCGAACGCGCCGGCGGAGGTGCGCCGGGAGGTCCGGTCGGCGCCGATGTCGTCGGTCACCGTCATCTCCAGGTGGAACTCCTGGGCGATCTCGCGGATCGCGGTGACGGCCGATTCGGTGGTGGGCAGGTCCGGGTGTGCCATGGGAACGATCATGCCTCAGCCGCCGTGCCTCAAGGAAGGCGAAGGAACTCCGGCGGGACGGCGTCGGTCAGCCAGACCCCGTTGGCGCTGACGTGGAAGACGTGGCCGGCCCGGTGCATGGCTCCGGCGTCGACGCTCAGCACGACCGGCCGGCCGCGGCGGGCCCCGACGCGGGTCGCGGTCTCCCGGTCGGGGGAGAGGTGCACGTGGTGGCGGGCCATGGGGCGCAGCCCCTCGGCCCGGATCGCGGGAAGCCGGTCCGCGACCGTGCCGTGGTAGAGGTACGCGGGCGGCTCGGCGGCCGGCAGGTCGAGGTCGACCTCGACGGTGTGGCCCTGGCTCGCGCGGATGCGGGTGCCCTCGATCGCGAAGCGCTTCTTGTCGTTGGTCGCGACGACGTGGTCGAGCTCCTCGCGGGTGATCGGGAAACCGTGCCCGGCCGTCGCGCGGAGGAGCGCGTCGATCTCGGTCCAGCCCTGTGGGTCGAGGACGAGACCGATGCGCTCGGGCTGGTGGCGCAGGTGCTTGGAGAGGTACTTCGACACCTTCACCGTGCGTCGTTCGTCCATGGGTTGTCGTGTCATGCCGTCAGGATGCCGGAGCCGGTATCGCCGGACCAACGAATTGTCGTGAAGGTGTTTGATCCACAGCCAAGGCGACTTATCCACAGGCTAGTTGGCGATTCTGTGGACAACACGGCGACACGTACCGGCACATCGGGCACGTTAGCCCGTTATGTGCTGATTCGAGGCAAGGGTGTCCAATGTTCTCTTGTGGAGCTCTCGTTCGGTGGCTGCCATGACGAAGGCCGCCACCGACTCCGCGCCGACCAGGTTCTGTACGGCCCGGATCGTGTCGGCCGGCAGGGTCACCGCGCGGGGCTCGTCGTCCTTCGCCGGCGGGGTGTCGGGGGACAGATGGAGCTGGAGGTGCCGGGTGGCCAGCAGGCGCATCGCCCGGGCCAGTTCGGCGTCCACTGTCTGCTGGGCGAGCGGCCGGAGCCGCCGCACCATCGTCGCCGCCTCGGCGGCGTCCGCGTCCGTCGGCGGCCGGTGCTCCAGGTAGCGCGCGAAGACGTGCTCGGTCGTGAACTCCAGGAACCGTGAGGCGATGTGCTCGACCTGGTCGCGAAGCTCCCGCAAGTGCCCGGTGATCGCGGGGAGCGGGACCCCCGCCGCGTACAACTCGACCGCCACGGCGAGCTCTTGCGGGCTCGGTACGAGGTACTCCTCCGCCTCCCGGTCGGGGAGCCGTTCCAGTACGCCGAGCTCCACGGCCTCCCGGATGGCGTCCTCGTCCGGTGTGCCGCCGAAGCGGGCGTCCAGCTCCGCCCGGGAGATCCGGTCTGCCTCCTCGTCGGTCCACGGCCCGTGGACCTCCGCGACCAGGCCGAGTACCCCGCCGAGGCCCCGGCCGGTGTCCCAGGCCTCCAGGAGCTCCTTGATCGAGGCCAGGGTGTAGCCGCGGTCGAGGAGGTCGGCGATCTGCCGCAGCCGGGCGAGGTGCGCGTCCCCGTACACGTTGGACCTGCCGCGCCGCTCGGGGCGGGGCAGCAGACCGCGGTCCTGGTAGGCGCGGATCGTCCGGACCGTGGCCCCGCTGTGGTGCGCGAGATCCTCGATCCGGTACTCCGGCTGTGCTGACTGCTCGGACAAACCCGCTCCCACCGACCGCTTCCCGCCCCCCGTCGCGGCGAGGCCCCTCCTGGGAGGGATCGTACGACCGCCGGCCCTCCCCCGTTCCCCCGCGTGCGACATCCACGGACGGCACGACACCCACGGCCGTCCCTGCCCACACAGCCGCCCCGGCCTAAGCGACGGCCCTGCCGACACGGCCGATCCCGCGTAGGCGACGGCCCCGCCCACACGGCCGCCCCCGCCCACACGGCCGCCCCTGCCCACACGGCCGCCCCGCCTACGCGGGCGGCTGCCAGCGGGCGAACGCCCGCAGTGTGCCCGGGCTCAGCCGGGAGAGCGCGTGGATGCCCCGGGCCTCGGGGGTCACCGGGACGACGGCCCGGTCGTGCAGGACGGCCCCCAGGATCGCGTCCGCGACCTTCTCCGGCGGATAGTTCCGCAGGCCGTAGAGCCGGGACGCCTTCTTCTGTCGCCGCTTCTCCTCCGCCGCGTCCGTGACGCCCGCGAACCGCGTGGTCGCGGTGATGCCGGTGTTGACGATGCCGGGGCAGATCGCGGACACCCCGATGCCCTGGTCGGCCAGCTCGGCACGCAGGCACTCGCTGAGCATCAGCACCGCCGCCTTCGACGTGCTGTACGCGGGCAGGGCCCGGGACGGCTGGAAGGCCGCGGCGGACGCGGTGTTCACGATGTGGCCGCCCTGGCCGCGCGCCGTCATCTGCGCCCCGAATATCCGGCACCCGTGGATCACGCCCCACAGGTTGACGTCGAGGACCCGCTTCCACTCCTCGCTCGTCGTCTCGAAGAACGAGCCCGTGAGCCCGATGCCCGCGTTGTTGACGAGGACGTCGACGATCCCGTACTCGCTCGCCACCTTCGCGGCCAGCTTCTCCATCGCCTGCTCGTCGGCGACGTCGACGGTCTCGCCCCAGGCCTCGGGTGCGCCGATCAGCCGGGCCATCCCGGCCGTACGGGCAGCGCCCTCGGTGTCCCGGTCCACGGCCACGACCCGGGCGCCGGCCTCCGCGAAGGCGAAGGCGGTGGCCCGCCCGATGCCGCTGGCCGCCCCGGTCACCAGGACCAGCTGCCCGCCGAACCGCTCCGCGTACTCCGGCTTCACCCCGCTCTTCGCCGCCGTCGAGGCGACAGGACGGCGAAGACCTGACGCCTTGGCCGCCGGTTCCTCGTTGGCCCGGACGAACTCGGCGATCCAGGCCGAAAGCTGGTCCGGCCGGGTGCGCGGCACCCAGTGCTTGGCGGGCAGCGTGCGCCGGGTCAGGTCCGGCACCCAGGTGCCCAGGTCGTCGTAGAGCCGCTCGGAGAGGAAGGCGTCACCGGTCGGCGTGATCAGCTGCACGGGCACGTGCGCGAACGCGTCGGGGCGCGGCCTGCCGAGACGGGCGCGGACGTTGTCCCGGTAGAGCCAGGCGCCGTGGGCCGCGTCGTTCGGCAGGGAGGGCGTCGGGTAGTCGCCGGCCGGGACCTTCTCGACCCGCTCCAGGATCCTCGGCCAGCGCTTGCCGAGCGGCCCGCGCCAGGCGAGCTCCGGCAGCACGGGGGTGTGCAGCATGTACACGTACCAGGACTTGGTGCCCTGGCCGAGGAGCTGGCCGACCCGGCGGGGGGTCGGCCGGGCCATCCGCTGCTTGATCCAGTGCCCGAAGTGGTCGAGGCTCGGCCCCGACATCGAGGTGAAGGAGGCGACCCGTCCCTCGGTGCGCGCGACGGTGGCGAACTCCCAGGACTGCACCGAGCCCCAGTCGTGGCCGACGAGGTGGACCGGGCGGTCCGGGCTGACGGCGTCGGCGACCGCGAGGAAGTCGTCCGTCAGCTTCTCCAGGGTGAAGCCGCCGCGCAGTGGGGCCGGTGCCGTGGACCGGCCGTGGCCCCGGACGTCGTACAGCACCACGTGGAACTCCTCGGCCAGCCGGTTCGCGACCTCCGACCAGACCTCCTTGGAGTCCGGGTAGCCGTGCACGAGCACCACGGTCGGCCGGGCCGTGTCGCCGAGCTCGGCGACGCACAGCTCGATCCCGCCCGTGTGGACCCACCGCTCCCGCGCGCCCTTGAGCCCCGAGCCCTTGAGCCCTGCCATCAGACCGCCCCCTCGTTCCAGCGCCGCACGTGCGGCAGATCGTCGTCCAGCCAGAACGCGCTCTGCTCGGGGTCCTTCGAGTCGGTGACGACCAGGATCTCCTCGAACTTCGCGCCCGTCCCCCGGAACCCGAGGTGCGGCTCGACCGCCCACAACCCTGGCACGGGCGGGTGGTCGGAGAACGTGTAGGGCGACCAGAGCGGCGACCAGCCGTCCCGGTGGCCGTGGACCGCGTCGCTCGCCAGGCCCTTGATCGCCTGGGTGCCGAAGCCGAAGAGCGTCGGTGACCAGCGGCGCTCCTTCACCCGGTCGATCTTGTGGGCGATGACGCCGAAGGGGTAGGCGCGGTGCCGGTTCGCGTACCCCTGGCGGACCATGAGCCGGTCCACGTCCTCGTATATCTCGCGCAGCGTGCGGCGCTCGCGCACCTCGCGCAGGATCAGCTCGCGGTGGTCCCGGAGGTCGGCGAGCAGCTTGTCGTGCAGGGGGTTGAGCCCCAGGCAGCCGCTGTAGCCGATGTCGGCGGTGTGCCCCTTGTAGACCGGCGCCATGTCGAGGATGAACGGCATCCCCGCCTCAAGGCGCCGGTTCGTCGGGAAGAACTGCAGGGGGATCTTGAAGTCCACGAAGGCCGTGCGGTCCCCGAACCAGGCGAACGGCCGGTGGAACCAGTCCCGCACCCCGCGCTCGTACAACCACTCCCGCTGCATCCGGGCGGCCTCCCGCTCGGTCACCCCCGGCCTGAGCTGCGCCGCGACGGCTTCCGCGCACTCGTAGGAGAGCCGCTGCACTTCCCTGAACCCCCGCAGCTCCGCGGAGAGTTCGCCTGTCACTGCTGAGCCCATGCCATCCGCCGTCCCGTGTGAGCGCCCGATCGCACTACGCGTCCGTAACTTGACACCGATGAATGTGACAATGCTCGGCGGCTGAGTCAAGAGGTCGGACGCCGGCCTGTGGAAAAGGTCGGGGCAGGGCCTGTGGAAACAACTTTCGTCGCGACTCCCTTACGGGCTTGTACTCCTCTGGTCGGAGAAGGATCGAGCCGTTGGGCTGACGACCGCTGTGGCGCGCACCACTACCGTCGACAACGTGACTGTGATCGCGACCGAAAGCCTCAGCAAGCGGTTCCCCCGGGTGACCGCTCTTGACCGGCTCTCCCTGGACATCGGGCCCGGTGTGACCGGACTCGTGGGTGCCAACGGAGCCGGCAAGTCCACCATGATCAAGATCCTGCTCGGACTCTCCCCCGCCACGGAGGGCCGCGCCGAGGTGCTCGGCCTCGACGTCAGCACCTCCGGCGCCCGGATCCGCGAGCAGGTCGGCTACATGCCGGAGCACGACTGCCTGCCCCCCGACGTCTCGGCCACCGAGTTCGTCGTCCACATGGCGCGGATGTCGGGCCTGCCCGCGACCGCCGCCAGGGAGCGGACCGCCGACACCCTCCGCCACGTCGGCCTGTACGAGGAGCGCTACCGCCCCATCGGCGGCTACTCGACGGGCATGAAGCAGCGGGTGAAGCTCGCGCAGGCCCTGGTCCACGACCCGAAGCTGGTCCTCCTCGACGAGCCGACCAACGGCCTCGACCCGGTCGGCCGCGACGAGATGCTCGGACTGATCCGGCGCGTCTGGACCGACTTCGGCATCTCCGTCCTCGTGACCTCGCACCTCCTGGGCGAGCTGGAGCGCACCTGCGACCACGTCGTCGTCATCGACGGCGGTCAGCTGCTCCGCTCCAGCTCCACCAGCGACTTCACCCGGATCACCACGACGCTCGCGGTCGAGGTCACCGACTCCGACACCCACCCCGACGGCACGGCGGCGCTCCGCGCGGCCCTCACCGACGCCGGCGTGACGCTCCACGCGGGTGTCGAGGACGGCCTGCCCGGCGCCGGCCACATCCTGCTCCTGGAGGCGGCCGGCGAGGAGACGTACGACCTCGTGCGGGACACCGTCGCCGGTCTCGGCCTCGGACTCGTCCGCATGGAGCAGCGCCGCCACCACATCGCCGAGGTCTTCCGGCCCGAGACGCCCCCGCGGCACGAGGAGGTGCCGGCCCGATGAGCACCCAACCGCCCCAGCCCTCCCAGGCCGCTCCCGACACGACGCAGATCCACAACATCGGCTACCGGTCCTACGACGGCCCGCGCCTCGGCCGGGCCTACGCGCGCCGGTCGCTCTTCTCGCAGTCCCTGCGCGGTGCCTACGGCCTCGGCCGCAGCGCCAAGTCGAAGGTGCTGCCGATGCTGCTCTTCGCGGTGATGTGCGTCCCGGCGCTGATCATCGTCGCGGTCGCGGTGGTCGGGAAGCAGTCCAAACTCTCGATCGAGTACACGCAGTACGCGATCTACCTCCAGGTCGTCATCAGCATCTACCTGGCCTCGCAGGCACCGCAGTCCGTCTCCCGGGACCTCCGGTTCCGGACGGTGCCGCTGTACTTCTCCCGCCCCATCGAGCGCGCGGACTACGTCCTCGCCAAGTTCGGCGCGATGGCCTCGGCGCTCTTCGTCCTGACCGCGTCGCCGCTGCTGATCCTGTGGATCGGCTCGCTGCTCGCCAAGATGGACTTCGCCGAGCAGACCAAGATGTTCGGCCAGGGGCTCGTCTCCGTGGCGCTGCTCTCGGTGCTCTTCGGCGGCATCGGGCTCGTCATGGCGGCCCTCACCCCGCGCCGCGGCTTCGGCGTCGCCGCCGTGATCGCCGTCCTGACCGTCTCGTACGGGGCGGTCTCCACCCTCATGGGCATCGCCTTCGCGACGGACAACGCGGGCGCCATCCAGTGGCTCGGCCTCTTCTCGCCGATGACCCTCATCGACGGCGTGCAGAGCGCGTTCCTGGGCGCCCCTCCCGGCTTCCCCGAACTCGGGGGCCCGAGCACCGGCGCCGGCGTGATCTACGTGCTGGTCGTCCTCGCGCTCATCGCCGGCTCGTACGGCATCCTGATGCGCCGCTACCGAAAGGTCGGGCTGTGACCACGCTCCACATCGACCACGTCTCCCGCTGGTTCGGAAACGTCGTGGCCGTGAACGACGTCACGATGACGGTGGGCCCGGGTGTCACCGGCCTCCTCGGCCCGAACGGCGCCGGGAAGTCCACCCTGATCAACATGATGGGTGGCTTCCTCGACCCCTCCACGGGCAGCGTCACGCTCGACGGCGAGACGATCTGGGGGAACGAGTCGGTCTACCGGCAGATCGGTGTCGTCCCCGAGCGGGAGGCGATGTACGACTTCCTCACGGGACGCGAGTTCGTCGTGGCCAACGCGGAGCTCCAGGGCCTCGGCGACAAGGAGGCCCAGGAGGCCCTCGCCACGGTCGAGATGGAGTACGCCCAGGACCGGAAGATCTCCACGTACAGCAAGGGCATGCGGCAGCGCGTGAAGATGGCCTCGGCCCTCGTGCACCAGCCGTCCGTGCTCCTCCTCGACGAGCCGTTCAACGGCATGGACCCGCGCCAGCGCATGCAGCTGATGGACCTGCTGCGGCGGATGGGCGCGGAGGGCCGCACCGTCCTGTTCTCCTCGCACATCCTGGAGGAGGTCGAGCAGCTCGCCTCCCACATCGAGGTGATCGTGGCCGGGCGCCACGCGGCCTCCGGTGACTTCCGCAAGATCCGCCGGCTCATGACGGACCGGCCGCACCGCTACCTCGTCCGCTCCAGCGACGACCGGGCGCTGGCCGCCGCGCTGATCGCCGACCCGTCCACGGCCGGCATCGAGGTCGACCAGGTGGAGGGCGGACTGCGCGTCCAGGCGGTGGACTTCGGGCGGTTCACGGAGCTTCTGCCGAGGGTCGCGAAGGAGCGGGGGATCCGTCTCCTGACGGTCTCGCCTTCGGACGAGTCCCTCGAATCGGTCTTCTCGTACCTCGTCGCGGCCTGAAAGGAGCCTGACCGATGTACAACCCCACAGTCGCCCGGCTCACCTACCGGGCCCTTCTCGGCCGCCGGCGGGCGATGATCCTCTTCCTGCTCCCCGCCCTGCTGGTGCTCATCGCGGCGGCGGTCCGCGCGTTCAACGGGGCGGACGACCAGGTCGCCGCCGACGTCCTGGGCGGCTTCGCGCTGGCCACGATGGTGCCGCTGATCGGTGTGATCGCCGGGACGGGCGCGATCGGGCCGGAGATCGACGACGGCTCGATCGTCTATCTGCTGTCCAAGCCGGTGAAGCGGTCCTCGATCATCTTCACGAAGCTCATCGTGGCGATCGCCGTGACCATGGTCTTCTCCGCGGTGCCGACCTTCGTCGCCGGATTCATCCTCAACGGCAACGGCCAGCAGGTCGCGGTCGCGTACACGGTGGCGGCCCTGGTGGCCTCCATCGCCTACAGCGCCCTGTTCCTGCTGCTCGGCACGGTCAGCCGGCACGCCGTGGTCATCGGCCTCGTCTACGCGCTGGTCTGGGAGACCCTCTTCGGCTCCCTGATCTCCGGCGCGAAGACCCTGAGCGTCCAGCAGTGGTCGCTCGCCCTCGCGGAGAAGGTCACCGGCGACGGCCTGATCGACTCCGAGGTCGGACTCACCACGGCGACCGTCCTCCTCGTGGCGGTCACGGTCGCGGCGACCTGGTTCGCCGGCCACAAGCTGCGGACGCTGACCCTGGCGGGCGAGGAGTAGGCCCAGGGAGCGGGACGACCCGGCGGCGGTACGACTCCGAGGGTCGTCGCCCCGGCTCCGGGAGGCCCTCCCGGAGCCGCCCCGCCCCGCCCACCGTCAGACCGTGCGGTCCCGGGCCGCGAGGAGCCCCACGGCGAGGGCCGCCGCGCAGACACCCAGGACCAGGGCGATCGGCAGGGTCCAGGAGCCGGTGGCCTGATGCAGGGCGCCGGCGGCCAGCGGCCCCGCCGCCGCGACCAGATAGCCGACGGTCTGCGCCATCCCGGACAGCCGGGACGCGGTCACCGCGTCCCCCGAGCGCAGCACGATCAAGGTCAGGGCGAGGCCCAGCGCACCGCCCTGGCCGACCCCGAGCAGCGCCGCCCAGAGCCAGGCGCCCTCGGCCGGCGCGACGAGCAGACCGGTGTATCCGGCCGCGACCAGCATCGTGACCAGGACGATCAGCCGGCCCTGGCTCCGCGTCCTCCCCGCGAGCAGCGGCACCGCGAAGGCGCCCACGATCTGGGTCAGGGTGTTGAAGGCGAAGATCACCCCGGCGGCGGAGCGGCTCATCCCGTGGTCGGTGAAGATCGTCGGCAGCCAGGCGATCAGGACGTAGGACCAGAGCGACTGGCAGCTCATGAACAGGGTCACCTGCCAGGCCAGCGGCGAGCGCCAGACGTTCACCCGGCGGGCGCTGCCGGCCGGGACGGCCCGTACCTCGTGCCCCGTAAGCCCCCTGCCGATCACCACCTGCGGCAGCCAGGCCACCGCCGCGACCACGGCGAGCAGCGACCAGAAGCCGAGCGAGGCCTGCCAGCCACCACCGAGGGCCTCCTCCAGCGGCACCGCGGCCGCCGCCGCCACCGTCGCGCCCGCGATCATCGCGCCCGTGTAGACGGAGGTCATCGCCGCGGCCCGGTCCGGGAAGTCCCGCTTGATCAGCCCCGGCATCAGCACGTTGAGCAGGGCGATCCCGGTGCCCACGAGGATCCCGCCGGCGTACAGCGCGTACCCGGACGGCAGGACGCGCGCGAGGATGCCGACGGCGAGCAGGAGGAGCGCGGCGAACAGCACCCGCTCGGCGCCGAAGCGGCGCCCCAGCCACGGCGCGACCAGCGCGCCCAGGCCCAGGAAGAGCACCGGGACCGAGGTGACGAGCGAGCTCGCCGTCGACGAGAGACCGAGGTCGGCGGAGATCTCGCCGACCAGCGGCGCCACGCTCGCCAGCGCGGCCCGCATGTTCAGCGAGGCCAGCACGATCCCGACGAGGAGCACCACCGGGTGCGTGAGCAGCGCCCGCCGGGCCGCCACCCCTTCGGCGGCCGGGGCACGGACCCCGGCCTCGACGTCGGCCGGCACGCGCGCCGGCACCGCGACGGAAGCCCCGCGGCCCTCGTCCGCCGTCCGTATCTCGGCGCTCACGGGTTCGAACCCGACTGCCCCGACTGACCTGACGGCCCCGACTGCCCTGACGGCCCCGACTGCCCCGACTGGTCGGTCTGGCCCGCCCGGTCGCTCTGTCCCGCCCGATCCGACCGCCCCGGCTCGTTCGTCAGCGCCGCGACCGTCTCCATCGGCACCCGCAGCAGCTCCCGGGCCTGACGCTCCGCCTCCTCCGGGTCGCCCGCCTCGACCGCCGCCACCAGGGCCTCGTGCCCGTCTATGTCGACCGGCGGCATCTCCCGGTCGCCGAGCGCCTCCACCAGCACCTCGTGGACCTGCGCCGAGAAGAAGCGGTACACCTCCACGAAGGCCGCGTTGTGCGTGGCGCCGACGACCGCCAGATGGAAGGCGAGGTCCGCGTCCGCGTTCCGGTCGCCCTCCGCCCGCAGGGTGGTCAGGGCCGCCCGCAGCCGCAGCAGGTCGTGGGTGTCCCTTCGTACCGCCGCGAGCCGGGCGGCCTCCGCCTCCAGGGCGGCCCGCAGTTCGAGGACGTCCGCCGCGCCCGCGTGACGCATCCCGCGCAGCACGGCGGCCGGATCGGCGGTCGACCTGACGAAGGTGCCGTTGCCCTGACGGGACTCCAGGAGCCCCGCGTGGACGAGGACCCGGACCGCCTCGCGGACGGTGTTGCGGCCCACGCCGAGCTGCTGCGCGAGCTCGTGCTCGGTGGGGATCCGGTCGCCGACCGCCCACTCCCCGCCCGTGAGCTGCGCGCGCAGCTGCTCCACGACGGAGTCCACCAGCGAGGTCCGTCCCGCCGCCTTGAGTGCCATGCCGTCCGACCTCTCCATTCGCCCGGTTGCCCGGTCATCCTACAACTGACCGTGCGAGGGACACCGGACTACTGTGGGGCCGTACGCGGACCGAACACCCTCACCACCTTCGGGAGTCAGTCATGTCAGACCGCTTCGACGTCGTCGTACTCGGAGCTGGCCCCGGCGGCTACGTCGCCGCCATCCGCGCCGCCCAGCTGGGCAAGCGGGTCGCGGTCGTCGAGGAGAAGTACTGGGGCGGTGTCTGCCTGAACGTCGGCTGCATCCCCACCAAGGCGCTGCTGCGCAACGCCGAACTCGCCCACATCTTCAACCACGAGGCCAAGACGTTCGGCATCAAGGTCGACGGCACCGTCACCTTCGACTACGGCGACGCCTACCGCCGCAGCCGCTCGGTCGCGGACGGCCGCGTCAAGGGCGTCCACTTCCTGATGAAGAAGAACGGGATCACCGAGTTCGACGGCCGGGGCACCTTCCTCGACGCGAACACCCTCCAGGTCGCCAAGTCCGACGGCACCTCGGAGACGATCACCTTCGACAACTGCATCATCGCCACCGGTGCCACCCCGCGCCTGCTCCCGGGCACCGCCCGCAGCGAGCGCGTCGTGTCGTACGAGGAGCAGATCCTCGCCGAGGACGCCCCGAAGTCGATCGTCATCGCCGGCGCCGGCGCGATCGGCATCGAGTTCGCGTACGTCCTCAACAACTACGGCACCAAGGTCACGATCGTCGAGTTCCTCGACCGGATCGCCCCGCTGGAGGACGAAGAGGTCTCCAAGGAGCTGGCGAAGCAGTACCGCAAGCTCGGCATCGACGTCCTGACCTCCACCCGCGTCGAGGCCATCGACGAGTCCGGCCCGCAGGTCCGCGTCACCGTCACCGGCAAGGACGGCGTCCAGAAGGTGCTGGAGGCCGACAAGGTCCTCCAGGCCATCGGCTTCGCCCCGAACGTCACCGGCTACGGCCTGGAGGCCACCGGTGTCGCGCTGACCGAGCGCGGCGCGATCGACGTCGACGGCCGCTGCCGCACCTCCGTGCCGCACATCTACGCCATCGGCGACGTCACCGCGAAGCTGATGCTCGCGCACACCGCCGAGGCCATGGGCGTCATCGCGGCCGAGACCATCGGGGACGCCGAGACGATGGAGCTCGACTACCCGATGATCCCCCGCGCCACCTACTGCCAGCCGCAGATCGCCAGCTTCGGCTGGACCGAGGCGCAGGCCCGCGAGAAGGGCTTCGACGTCAAGGTCGCCAAGTTCCCGTTCGTGGCCAACGGCAAGGCGCACGGTCTCGGCGACGCCACCGGCTTCGTCAAGATCATCGCCGACGGCACCCACGGCGAGATCATCGGCGCCCACCTGATCGGCCCCGACGTCACCGAGCTGCTGCCCGAGCTGACGCTGGCCCAGCAGTGGGACCTCACGGTCCACGAGGTCGCGCGGAACGTCCACGCGCACCCGACGCTGGGCGAGGCCGTGAAGGAAGCGATCCACGGTATTGCCGGACACATGATCAATTTCTGAGGTTTCTCCCGGCTTCGGGTGATAGGCACTGAAAGGTGCCGAAAACGGAATCCCCAGACAGCGACACCTCACCGGGTGGCGAACCGTCCCGACCGATCAGGTCGTGGGTGCGTTCGTCACCCGGTACGCATGTCTGGCTGCTGGTCATCGCGCTCACGAGCCTCGTCATCGCGCTCGCCCCGGACGGCCTGGAGACGTATCTCCTCCACCGCAACAGCAGCAACCTCTACCAACTCGCGCACCACCCGATGCGGGCCCTGCTCGGCAGCGCGTTCTGGATCGAGAACCCGGCCGACCTGGTCCTCTACGCGGTCCTCTTCGAGCTCTTCCACGCTCCCGTCGAGCGGTGGCTCGGCACCCCCACGTGGCTCTTCACCGTCGCCACGGCGCACATCGCGGCGACCCTCGTCAGTCAGCAGGTCGTCCTGCTGGCCATTCGGACCCACGACGTGCCGCGCAGCATGGCGCACGTCGTCGACATCGGGGTCAGCTACGGGCTCGCCGCCTCGGTGGGCATCCTGACCTACCGACTGCCCCGCCCCTGGCGCTGGTTCTACCTCGCGGGGGCGGTCGCGTTCTTCCTCGTACCGCTCGTCACGGGACGTACGTACACCGACCTCGGGCACGCGATCTCGCTGGCCATCGGCCTGGCCTGCTACCCGCTGACCCGCGGAAAACCAGTCGCCCCCGAACAGCCTCCCGTCGCACACTAGTTGTGCGGGAGAAACGGGGGATCTCCCGAAACGGCCGCTTCGAGCGCGCGGACCTTGTCCGCGCGAGGCCGTGAACGACGAAGGCCCGCTCCCTTTCGGGGGAGCGGGCCTTCGCGCGTTGCCTCAGTACATCGCCTCGTACGTTGCCTCAGTCCGTCGCGCCGTACGCTGCCTCAGCCATCGCCTCGGACGCTTCCGGAGGCCGGCCGGCTCAGGCCGACAGCAGGCGCTCCAGTACGACAGCGATGCCGTCGTCCTCGTTCGACGAGGTCACCTCGTTCGCCACCGACCGCAGTTCCTCGTGCGCGTTGCCCATCGCCACACCGTGCGCGGCCCAGGCGAACATCGGGATGTCGTTCGGCATGTCGCCGAAGGCGATCGTCTCCGCGGCCTTCACGCCCAGCCGGCGCGCGGCCAGGGACAGGCCCGTCGCCTTGCTCAGGCCGAGCGGCAGGATCTCCACGATCCCCGGACCCGCCATGACGACGTCCACGAGCCCGCCGACCGTCTCACGGGCGATCCGCGTCAACTCGTCGTCGCTCAGCGTCGGGTGCTGGAGGTAGAGCTTGGTCAGCGGGGCCGCCCACAGCTCCGCCGGGTCCTCGTACGGCACGTACGGCAGGGGACCCTCCTGGGCCCGGTAGCCGGGGCCCATCAGGACCTCGCCCTCCAGGCCGTCGCGGCTGGCGGCCAGCGCGAGCGGGCCGACCTCCGCCTCGATCTTGGAGAGGGCGAGCCCCGCGAGCTGCCGGTCCAGGGTGAGCGAGGTCAGCAGCCGGTGCTCACCGGCGTGGTAGACCTGCGCGCCCTGCCCGCACACCGCGATCCCCTCGTAGCCGAGGTCGTCGAGGATGTGCCGGGTCCAGGGCACCGCCCGGCCGGTGACGACGATGTGCGCGGCGCCCGCCTCGGTCACGGCGGCGAGCGCGTCCCGCGTGCGGGCGGAGACGGACTCGTCGGCGCGCAGCAGCGTGCCGTCGAGGTCCGTCGCCACCAGGCGGTAGGGGAAGGGGCTCACTTGGCGATCGGCTCCAGGACCTCGCGCCCGCCCAGGTACGGCCGCAGGATCTCGGGCACCCGCACCGAACCGTCGGGCAGCTGGTGGTTCTCCAGGATCGCCACGATCGTGCGCGGTACGGCGCACAGCGTGCCGTTCAGGGTGGCCAGCGGCTGCACCGTCTTCTTGCCGCCCTGCTCGTCGCGCATGCGGACGGAGAGCCGGCGGGCCTGGAAGCTGTTGCAGTTCGAGGCGGAGGTGAGCTCGCGGTACTTGCCCTGGGTCGGGATCCACGCCTCGCAGTCGAACTTGCGGGAGGCGGAGGAGCCGAGGTCACCGGTGGCGACGTCGATGACCTGGAACGGCAGCTCCAGGGCGGTCAGCCACTGCTTCTCCCAGTCCAGGAGCCGCTTGTGCTCGTTCTCCGCGTCCTCGGGCGCGACGTACGAGAACATCTCGACCTTGTCGAACTGGTGGACGCGGAAGATGCCGCGGGTGTCCTTGCCGTACGTGCCGGCCTCGCGGCGGAAGCAGGGCGAGAAGCCCGCGTACCGCAGGGGCAGCTTGTCGGCGTCGATGATCTCGTCCATGTGGTACGCCGCGAGCGGGACCTCGGACGTGCCGACCAGGTAGAGGTCGTCGTTCTCCAGGTGGTACACGTTCTCCGCGGCCTGGCCGAGGAAGCCGGTGCCCTCCATGGCGCGCGGGCGGACCAGCGCCGGGGTCAGCATCGGGATGAAGCCGGCCTCGGTGGCCTGGGCGATCGCCGCGTTGACGAGGGCGAGCTCCAGGAGGGCGCCCACGCCGGTCAGGTAGTAGAAGCGCGAGCCGGAGACCTTGGCGCCCCGCTCGACGTCGATGGCACCGAGCGCCTCGCCCAGTTCCAGGTGGTCCTTGGGCTCGAAGCCCTCGGCCGCGAAGTCACGGATGGTGCCGTGCGTCTCCAGGACGACGAAGTCCTCCTCGCCGCCGACCGGGACGTCCGTGTGGACGATGTTCCCGAGCTGGAGCAGGAGCTGCTTGGCCGTCTCGTCGGCCTCGTTCTGCTCGGCCTCGGCGGCCTTGACGTCGGTCTTGAGCTGCTCGGCCTTCTGCAGGAGCTCGGCGCGCTCCTCGGGCGTGGCCCTGGGGATCAGCTTGCCGAGCGCCTTCTGCTCGGATCGGAGCTCGTCGAAGCGGACGCCGGACGACCTGCGCCGCTCATCGGCGGAGAGCAGGGCGTCGACGAGCGCGACGTCCTCTCCACGGGCGCGCTGGGAGGCGCGAACACGGTCGGGGTCCTCACGGAGCAGGCGAAGGTCAATCACCCCACCAGGCTACCGGTGCCCGCTTGCGCGCCCCCACCGGATAACGTCGCGCGTGTTGTTTCGCCCGAATTGCCGTCCGGAGAAAGAGGGCGAGGGGGTCACTGCATTCAGTTATCCACAGGCTGTGTGGAAGTTCTGTGGACTACGGAGGGATCGCAGGGATTCAGCACCCTGAACCTGGCAATTCCGTGATCAAACATCAATTGTCCACTCATTCGGGTGGGAATGACTCGCCCTAAAGGGTTGATCGCGGGAATCGCGGTGACGAGGCCGTCGGCGGGGTGTTGTGGACGGATCAGGGGCGACCGGAGCGATTTGTCGACCATGTCGGAATGCGTTGTCGACTTGTCCCCAGGTCGAGGGGAATCCCTGTGGATAACCTCTGTGGGTAACTGAAAAGTATGCAGGTAGGACTGTTATTCGTACCTGTGGACGACCGCTCCGCTAAGGGAGAGCGGTCGGTCGGTATCGGGTCAGGCCCGACCGTCCTGGACCCTCGCCAGCCAGTCGGAGGCCGCCGTGAACTCCCCGTCCGAAGTCCCGCGCCGCAGCGCCCGCACGTCCTCGACCGCGACGCCCGCCCTCGGGTACGAGCCGAGGAAGCGCACGTTGGGGCAGATCCGCTTGAGTCCCATCAGCGCCTCGCCCACCCGGCGGTCCGAGATATGGCCCTCGGCGTCCACGGCGAAGCAGTAGTTCCCGATCCCCGCTCCCGTGGGACGGGACTGGATCAGCATCAGGTTCACCCCGCGCACCGCGAACTCCTGAAGCAGTTCGAGGAGGGCACCCGGATGATCGTCACCCAGCCACAGCACCACCGAGGTCTTGTCCGCGCCGGTCGGAGCCGCCGGACGGGCCGGCCGACCCACGAGCACGAACCGGGTCTCGGCGTTCTCCGCGTCGTGGATCTCGGTGACCAGCGGCTCCAGGCCGTACGTCACCGCCGCGAACTCGCCCGCGAAGGCGGCGTCGAACCGGCCCTCCTGGACCAGCCGCGCCCCGTCCGCGTTGGACGCGGCCGACTCCCACACCGCGTCGGGCAGATGCGCCCGCAGCCAGTTCCTGACCTGCGGTTGGGCGACCGGGTGGCCCGTGACCGTCTTGATCTCGGAGAGCTTGGTCCCGGGCCGGACGAGCAGCGCGAAGGCGATCGGCAGCAGCACCTCGCGGTAGATCATCAGCGGCTCGCCGGAGGCCAGCTCGTCCAGCGTCGCCGTCACCCCGCCCTCGACCGAGTTCTCGATCGGTACGAGCGCGGCGGCGGCCTCCCCGTTCCGTACGGCGTCGAGCGCGGCCGGGACCGAGACCATCGGGACGAGCTCCCGGGTCGCGGCCTCGGGCAGCGTGCGCAGCGCGGCCTCCGTGAAGGTGCCCTCGGGGCCGAGATACGTGTACCGGGTGGCGGACATACCGTCACCCTAATGGTCTCCGGCCGCGCCGGGGGCTCGTGCGGACAGGCTCATGCCTCCAGGAGCCGCTGGCCCACGTACTCGCCCTCGGCCGGGCCGCCGGGGACCGCGAAGAGGCCGCTCGACTCGTGGCGGATGAACGTGGACAGCGCGTCGCCCCGGTCGAGCTTGCGCTGCACCGGGACGAAGCCCCGGAGCGGATCGGCCTGCCAGCAGACGAAGAGGAGCCCCGCGTCCGGCGTCCCGTCCGTACCGATCCCGTCGTGGAAGGAGAAGGGCCTGCGCAGCATCGCGGCCCCGCCGTTCTGTTCGGGGGCGGAGATCCGTGAGTGGGCGTTGTCCGGGATCACCGTCGTCCCGTCCGGCCCGATCTTGTTCAGGTCGAGCTCGGTCGTCTCGCCACCGCCCGTGAGCGGGGCGCCGTCGGACTTCCGGCGGCCGATCACCTTCTCCTGCCGGTCCAGCGGCAGCTTCTCCCAGTCGTCGAGCAGCATCCGGATCCGCCGCACCACCGCGTACGAACCGCCGGCCATCCACTCCCCGGCGCCGGTGGCCCCGGCCGGGACGAAGATCCGCCGGTCGAAGTCGGGTTCCGTGGGCTTCGGGTTGCCCGTGCCGTCGACCTGGCCCATCAGGTTGCGCGCGGTCATCGGCTCGGAGGTGGCACCGGCCGAGCGGTTGAAGCCGTTCATCTGCCAGCGGACCCGGGCCGCGTCGCCCGCGTCCTTCTGGACGGCCCGCAGCGCGTGGAAGGCGACGAGGGCGTCGTCGGCACCGATCTGCACCCACAGATCGCCCTCGGAGCGCCGGGGGTCGAGGGCGTCGGAGGAGAAGGCGGGCAGCGGGTCGAGTGCGGCGGGGCGGCGCGCTGCCAGTCCCGTGCGGTCGAAGAAGGTCCGGCCGAAACCGAAGGTGACCGTGAGGGAGGACGGTCCGGCGTCGAGCGCGATCCCGGTGTCCTCGGCCGGGGCCTTCCCCGCCATCAGTACCTTCGCCGTCGCCGACCAGCGGCGCAGCAGGGCGGCGGCCTCCTTGCGCCCGGCACCCGGAGCGAGGTCGAAGGCGATCAGATGACCCCGGGACTGGAGGGGGGTGGTGATGCCGGCTTGATGTTTCCCGTGAAACATCACCTCGGTCGCGCCGACGGAGGTCAGTGCCTGCGAGCCGCCCGCACCGGCGCCGGTGGTGCCGCCGTCGCCCGAGACCGCCCCGGAGATCCCGGCGCCGCCGGCCGCGCCGATGACGAGTCCGGCCGCGCCCGCCGCGCCCACGGTGCCGAGGAGGCGCCGCCGGGAGACGGCCACGGTGCCGCGGGGTTCGCTGGGTTCGTTGGTGTCGATGTCGGTCACGAGGGTCAGCCGATCTTCACGTTCTTGTCGATGGTGGTCTGGTCGATGTCGGAGGTGCGGACGGTCACCTGGATCGTCCACTCCCCGGGCATCGGGATCTGGACGCCGCTCGCGCTCCAGTGTCCGGTCTGGATGCGGTCGGGGGCGACGGGCAGCGGGCCGACGTCCTTGGCCTCCAGGGTGAAGGCGACCTTGACCTCGGGGACGTCCAGCGGTTTGCCGTTGGGGCGCTCGACGAAGAGGTGGAGCGCGTTGGCGCCGGTGCGGCCGGGGTCGAGGCTCAGCCGGACGACGCCCTTGCCGTCGACGCCGCCGGTGTCGAAGGGCAGCCGGATGTCGACGGGACGGTCGGGCACGGCGGCCGAGCCGGCGGCGGAGCCGGTCCGGCCGGCCTCCTCCTCGGTGCGACCGGGCTCGGTGGAGGTGAGGACGGTGGTCACGGCGAGGAGGACGACGGCGACGGCGGCCTCGGTCAGCACCGACCGGCGCAGCCCGGCCCGCTCGGGGTCGGCGTCACGCTCCCGCTTGCGCCGGGCGGTGGCGACGGCGGCCCGCTGCCGGGCGAGCTGGGCGGCGCGCGCGGGGTCGACGCCGGGGGTCACGTCGGGGTCGGTGTCGAGCGCGGAGCCGACGTCGGGGCCGAGCGCGGGCTCGGCGCCCACGAGGGCCCCGGCCTCCGCGGGCTCCCCCGCCTCCGCGGGCTCCACCTCCTCCGCGAGCTCCCCCATCTCTTCCGTCCCTTCCGTCTCCTCGACGGGAGCCGGGTCGGCGAGGCGTCGGATCCAGCGGCGCGAGACCCAGGCGATGCCGAGGAGCACGGCCATCAGGCCGATCTTGACGAGCAGCAGCTGCCCGTAGCGGGTGCCGGTCAGCGCGGACCAGGAGCCGACCTGGCGCCAGGACTGGTAGAGCCCGGTGGCCGCGAGGACGACGACGGAGCCGAAGGCGACCTTCGAGAAGCGCTCGACGGCAGAGCGTTCGACGGAGGGCGCTCGGTAGAGGGCGACGAGCAGCACCGTGAGGCCGCCGAGCCAGGCGGCGACGGCCAGCAGGTGCAGGATGTCGACGGGCATGGCGATGCCGGGCTGGATGCCGGTCGAGGCATGCTCCGCCAGTGCCCAGGTGCCGGCGATCCCGGCGGCGACGACGGTGCCGCCGAGGCCGAGTCCGAAGGCGAGGTCCTTCTTCTCCTTCGGGTCCGTCCGCCGGGCGTAGGCGCCGAAGAGGACGGCGACGAAGAGCGCGGCGGCGCCGAGCAGCAGCAGCCGGGAGGTGAGCGCGGCCCCGGTCTTCGTCTCCAGGACGGACTTCAGGCCCGCCAGGTCGAAGGCGTCGGAGAGCTCGCCGGAGCCGGTGTACGGGTTGCGCAGCAGGAGCATGACCAGCGTGGCGACCGTGAGGGTCAGCCAGCCGCGGACCACGGTCCGCTGGACGGGGCGGACGAGCGCACCGCGAGGCCAGCAGGCCAGGACGAAGGCGCCGCCGCCGACGAGAACGGCGAAGGCGGCGTACGAGAGGTAGCGCGCGATGCCGTAGAGGACGCCGACGAGCCCGCCCCCGGCGTTCTGCTCGGGCAGGGCGACGGAGGTGGCGGAGGGGGCGCCGATGGAGAAGGTGAAGGCGCCGGCGATCGGGTGGCTGTCGGCGGAGACGGTCTGCCAGGCCACGGTGTACGTGCCGTCCGGGAGCCCGGCGCGGAGCCCGACTCCGTACCGGACGACGGAAGCGCTGCACAGGTCGCGTATCTCGCCGGTGTCGGCCCGCCGGCCGGCCGGGTCGAGGACCCGGATCGAGTCGGCGCCCATGGCGACCTGCTCGGAGAAGGTCAGGTTGACCTCCCGGGGAGCGGTGGCGACCACCGCCCCGTCCTTCGGGTCGCTTCCGGTGAGCGCCGCGTGCGCGGAGGCGGGCGCGGCGCCGGCGAGCAGCGTGCCGAGCAGCGCGGCCGCGAGGATCAGCAGCCGTGCCACGGCGGTACCGAGGCGCGGGGCGGTGGTTGTCATCTCTGTGTCACTCCGTCAACGAGCTCAGTGCTGCTGCGGGTTGTGGCCGGCGGCCTCGACGGGAACGTCGACCGTGATGGGGTCGGACTTCTCGAAGTGGAGCTCGATGCTGACCTTCTCGCCCTGCTTGGGCTTCTTCTTCAGCTCCATGAACATGATGTGGTTGCCACCACGTGCGAGCTTCAGCTCCCCGTTCGCGGGGATGTCGAAGGACTCCACCTGCTGCATCTTCTGGTTCTTCGTCTCGTGGATCGTGACGTCGTCCGAGATCGGGCTGGTGACGGAGGTGAGCTTGTCCGCCGTGCCGCCGTCGTTGGTGATCGTCAGGAATCCGCCGGCCATGTCCATCACCGGCTGGGGCATGAACGCGCCGCTGACCTTCAGCTCGGGCTTGTCACTGTCGGACGAACACCCGGTCAGCACGAGCGAGGCGGCGAGCGCCACGGCGGCGGTCAGGGCGGTGGTGCGGCGGTTCACGGGTTCTCCCCCTTGATGAGCTTCGGCAGGTCGGCGGCGTACTCCTCGATGGTGGTGTCCTCGCCGTACAGGACGTAGCCCTGGTCGGTGGTGGGCGAGAAGGCGATCACCTGAGCGCCGTGCATGGAGACGACCGAGCCGTTCTTCTCCTTCTTCGGCGGGTCGATGCCGATGCCCATCGAGCGGGCGCCCAGCTGGATGGTGGTGAAGTCGCCGGTGAGACCGGTGAAGGAGGGGTCGCCGGCGGCGGGCAGCCACTTGCCGAGCTCGGCGGGGGTGTCCCGCTCGGGGTCGGTGGTGACGAAGACGACCTGGAGCTTGTCCTGGTCGGCCTTGGGGAGCTGCTTCTTGGCGATGGCGATGTTGCTCATCGTCATGGGGCAGACGTCGGGGCAGTGCGTGTAGCCGAAGTACACGAGGGTCGGCTTGCCCTTGGTGCGTTCGCGCAGGTCGTACGTCTTGCCCTGGGTGTCGGTGAGGACGAGCGAGGGCTTGGTGAACGGCCGGTCGAGGACGGTGGCGGCCTTGGTGGAGTCGCTGCCTCCGGAGACCTCGGCGAGCGAGCCGGAGCCCGCGCCGGTGGTCTTGTCGTCGTTGCCGCCGAGGCCGACGGCCGCGGTGATGCCGAGCGCGGCGACGATCGCGACGGCCGCGATGATCAGGGGCGTGCGCCGCCCGGGACGGGCCGTACCCGCCCCGGACGTCTTCTCTTCGGACATGGTGCTTCTTTCCGGTTCTCGGGTGAGGGTGCGGCCGTCAGGCCGAGCGGCGGCGGCCGGCGAGGACGCCGAAGGCGACGCCGGCGATGCCGACGAGGATGCCGACGACGCCGAGGATCCGGGCCGTGGTGTCGGTGGAGGACGAGGAGGCGGTGACCGTCTTCTCCTCGTGGGCGCCGGTCTTGTCGTCGTGCCCGGTCTTGCCGTCGTGTCCGGCCTTCGCATCCGGACCGGCCGAGGCGGAGGCCGAGGGAGCCGCGCCGCCGCCGTGGTGGTCACCGGACGCGGCGGAGAGCTTCAGGACGGGCGCCGGGTTCTGCGGCTCGTCCGCGCCGTCCTTGGGCTCCTCGATCCAGCGCACGACCTCCTTGTTGTCGTACGTCTGGATGGCCTTGAGCACGAGCTGGTCCACGTCCTCGGGCAGCTGGCCGAGGGAGAGCGGGAACTGCTGGAACTGGCCGGGGCCGATCTTCGAGCCGTCGGCGGTCCAGGTGACCTTGGAGACGGCCTCGTTGATCTTCTTGCCGTGCAGCTCCAGCGGCTTGCTGAGCTTGCTCTTCGTCACCTCGGCCTTCCAGCCGGGGACGGGCTGCGGCATGACGGAGGCCAGCGGGTGGTCGAGCGGGAAGTTGACCTCCAGCTTCACGGTGGAGGCGTTGTCGCGCTCGTTCGGGACCTTGATGTTGACGGTCGCGTAGCCGCCCTTGGCGGCCTCGCCCTCCGGCTGCACGCTGACGTGCGCGAAGGCCGTGCCGGACAGCAGCACGACGGAGGAGAGGGCGATGCCGCCGGCGAGGGCGACACGGGTGGCGGCGGCGCGCGAGGAGGTGCGACGGGAAACGTTCATGGCAGAGGACACTCCGGCTCGGAGAAGGACGGCGGGATCCGGCGCGCCGGGGGGCGGTTGCCCCGCACAGGCGTGCGGACGTGCGCGGCCCGCTCCTGGTGAGCGGTCCGCGTCAGGCTGCGAGGACGCAGTCGGCGGCCGGTGGGCCGCGCCTGATCACCGTGTCCCTGAGCGCCTCGGCCACCGGCGGCGGCGAGGAGTCGAAGGCCGTACGGGCGGGCCGCCGCGCTCTCGCGTGCGGGGCCGCGGACAGCCCGGCGAGCAGGCTCCGTACGAGGCGGAACGCGACCCGCAGCGCGCGCACGAGGGTGCACTCGGCGAGCTCCGTCGCGCCCTGCTCGGAGAGCTGGACGAGCCGGACGAGGGCCAGGTCGCCGCGGCGCAGCAGCCAGCCCGCGGCGAGGGCGGCGAGCAGGTGACCGAGGAGCATGGGCAGGCCGGGCAGCAGCCCGCCGGCCGGTGCCGTCGCCGTCGCGTGGCCCAGGTGGGCGTGGGCGGTGGCGGGGTCGAGGCCCGCGTCGCGGACGATCCTGGCGGCGTCGGCGGCGCTGATGGCCCCGGTGCCCGCTCCGCAGATCAGCTTGGCGGCCATCCGCACGAGGGCGTCGTCGGCCTCGGGGCTCAGCGCGAGAGGGCGCTGTCCCAGGCTGAAGAGGGTGTGCAGACCGAGCTGCCCGCCGGCGAGGGCGCCGACGACGAAGCCGAGGGAACGCTCGCGTCCGGTGAAGAGCACGGTGATCCCGAAGACGCCGAGGAAACCGGTGAGGAGGGTCCACAGGGCGATCCCCGCACAGGCGGCGAGGGCGTGTCCCAGCGCGGACAGCACGACGCAGACCGCGGTGAACACCGCGGCCCTCAGCAGCCGTGGAGCGAGCGCGGGGGCAGTCATGGCGGGCCCATCATCGCACCAGGGGCACCCGCGCCATGAGGCAGGTCCGTAAGGTCGTTCTTGGGGTTCTTGGGCGTCTTCGGGGTGACATACACCGGCCTACCGGCGCGGTGCATCCGCCGAACGAGCGCTCTTGTCGCCTTCGGGGGCTTACGAAGGGTTCCGTCCGGCAATAGGTATCGGTATGTCGAGCCGCTGCCGGGAGGCTGGAGCATGAGCATCTGGTGGTCACTGCATCTGCGGCGCGAGGCTGCGAGCGTGCCGCTGGCCCGCCGGCTGCTGCTGGGAACGATGGAGACGGCGGGCGTCGATCCCGACGTGTCCTACGAGCTGTCGATCGCGCTGACCGAGGCCTGTGCGAACGCGGTCGAGCACGGCGGTGGCGGCGAGGTCGGCGGGACGGGCAGGGCGGCGTACCGGGTGACGGCGTACCTGGACGGCGAGACCTGCCGTATCGAGGTCGCGGACTCGGGTCCCGGCTTCCCCGGCGTGGCCGCCGCGCTCCCCGGTGCCGAGACGGCGTCGGCGCCGATGGCCCCCTCGGACGACGCCGAGCACGGCCGGGGGCTGCGCCTGATCGAGGAGCTCGCCGACCACGTCCAGTTCGGCAACCGGTCGGGCCGGGGCGGCGCGGTCGTCAGCTTCGACAAGATCCTGAAGTGGAAGGACGGCCCGTCCCTGCTGATGGCCTGAGCCCTCCACGCGGGTACGGACACGGTGAAGGGCCCCCGCCGGTCGGTCGGCGGGGGCCCTTCACTTCCAACGTACGCGCGGGCGCGGTGGTCAGCCCTTCAGGCCGGCCATCCAGGCCTCGACCTCGGCGGAGGTGCGCGGCAGCGCGTCCGAGAGGTTCACGTTGCCGTCCTCGGTGACGAGGATGTCGTCCTCGATCCGGACGCCGATGCCGCGGTACTCCTCCGGCACGGTCAGGTCGTCGGCCTGGAAGTACAGACCGGGCTCGACGGTCAGGCACATGCCCGGCTCGAGGGTCGTGTCGACGTACGCCTCGGTGCGCGCGGCGGCGCAGTCGTGGACGTCCATGCCGAGCATGTGACCGGTGCCGTGCAGGGTCCAGCGGCGCTGCAGGCCGAGCTCGAGGACACGCTCGACCGGGCCCTCGACGAGGCCCCACTCGACGAGCTTCTCGGCGAGGACGCGCTGGGCGGCGTCGTGGAAGTCGCGGTAGGCGGCGCCGGGCTTCACCGCGGCGATGCCGGCCTCCTGCGCCTCGTACACGGCGTCGTAGATCTTGCGCTGGAGCTCGGTGTACCGGCCGTTGATCGGCAGGGTGCGGGTGATGTCCGCGGTGTAGAGCTCGGTGGTCTCCACGCCGGCGTCGAGCAGCAGCAGCTCGCCGGAGCGGACGTCGCCGTCGTTGCGCACCCAGTGCAGGGTGGTGGCGTGCGGGCCGGCGGCGCAGATGGAGCCGTAGCCGATGTCGTTGCCCTCGACGCGGGCGCGCAGGAAGAACGTGCCCTCGATGTAGCGCTCGCTGGTCGCCTCGGCCTTGTCGAGGACCTTGACGACGTCCTCGAAGCCGCGGGCGGTGGCGTCGCACGCCTTCTTGAGCTCGGCGATCTCGAAGTCGTCCTTGACGAGACGGGCCTCGGAGAGGCGGACGCGGAGTTCCTCGTCGCGCTCGGCGGTGACCTTGTCGGTCAGCGCGGCCTCGATGCCGGCGTCGTGGCCGCGGACGGCGCGGACCGGGCCGGTGGCGCCCTTGAGATGGGCGGCCAGCTTGCGGACGTCCTTCGCGGGGACGCCGAGGAGCTGCTCGGCCTCGGTGAGGGAGTGGCGGCGGCCGACCCACAGCTCGCCCTGGCCGTCGAGCCAGAACTCGCCGTTCTCGCGGTCGGAGCGCGGCAGCAGGTAGATCGTCGCCTCGTGTCCGCTCTTCGTCGGCTCCAGGACGAGGACGCCGTCCTGCGTCTGGTCGCCGGTGAGGTACGCGTACTCGGTGGAGGCGCGGAAGCTGTACTCGGTGTCGTTCGACCGGGTCTTCAGGTTCCCGGCGGGGATCACCAGGCGCTCGCCCGGGAAGCGGGCGGACAGCGCGGCGCGGCGCGCGGCGGTCTTGTCGGCCTGCGCGATGGGCGCCAGGTCATGCAGCTCGGTGTCGGCCCAGCCGGACTTCATGTTCTCGGCGAGCTCGTCGGACACGCCCGGGTACAGGCCGTTCTTCCGCTGCTCGATCGCCTGGTCTTCGCCCGCTGCGTCAGCAGCCAGGTTCGACTCGGTTTCCGGGGTCTCCGGCGTGAGCTCCTCGGCCACGGGTCTGCCTCCTCTTGGTACGACACTGAACCTTCACCATCGTACGGTCGCAAAGAGGGGGATACAGGGTCGGAAGGCCTAGTACCGGAGCGTCACGTTCCGCTCACGCGCAGGGGTCGGCCACACGCGGGGTCGAGGACCGCTCGTGCGTACGTGTCCCGCTTACGTGTCCCGCTGACGTGTCCTGCTTACGTGTCCCCGCGCCGCTCACTCGAACCGGGCCGCGAGCAGGACCACGTCCTCCTCGTCGTCGACCGTGTCGAGCCCCTCGGGCAGCAGGGTCCGCAGGACGTGGTCGGCGATCGCGCCCGGGTCACCCCGGTCCGCCTTCGGCACGCTCGAAGCGGCCGCGTGGAGCCGCGCGAAGGCCCGGTCCATGGCGTCGCCGGTACGGCGGAGCAGCCCGTCCGTGTAGAGAAGCACCGTTTCTCCCGGGGCGGGGGACAGCTCGACGCTCGGCGCCTCCCAGCAGGAGAGCATCCCGAGCGGAGCCGAGAGCGAGGTCTCGACGAACTCGGTGCGGTGCTCGCCGATGATCAGCGGCGGCGCGTGGCCGGCCCCGGCCAGGACGATCCGGCGCTGCGCGGGCTCGGCGTACGCGAAGAGCGCGGTCGCCGAGCGCGCGGGCTCGGTGAGCCGGAGCAGGAGCTCCAGGTCGGAGAGGACGGCGACGGGGTCCTCGCCCTCCATCACCGCGTACGCCCGGAGGGAGGCGCGCAGCCGGCCCATGGCGGCCAGCGCGCTGGGCCCGGTTCCGGAGACGGAGCCGACGGCGAGCCCGAGGGCCCCCTCCGGCAGCGGCAGCGCGTCGTACCAGTCGCCGCCGCCCCGGGGGCCGGTGCGGTGGCGGGCGGCGAGCTGGACGCCGGGGACGCGGGGGAGGCGGCTGGGGAGCAGCTCCTCGGCGACGGTGGCGACCTGGGCGCGGGCCCGCTCGACCTGGAGGAGGCGGGCGAGGTGCTCGGTGGCGAAGCGGCCGTAGAGCCCGATGAGGTGGCGCTGGCGGTCGGAGGGCTCGGCCGGCTCGTCGTAGAGCCAGACGGCCGCACCGAGCCGGCCCGCGTCCTCGGTGGCGAGGGGGAGGGCGTAGCTGGCGGCGTAGCCGAGGCGGGCGGCGACCTCGCGGTGGCGCGGGTCGAGGCCCTCCTCGGTACGGACGTCGGGGATGGCGATCGGATCGGGGACGCGGGCCGGGTCGGCGGGATCGGGGAGGCCGTCGAGGAGGCGGCCGTAGCTGGTGCCGCTGCGCGGGACGGTCTCGATGGTGCCGAGCTCGGCGTGGGCGAGCCCGAGGCCGATGGTGACGGCGGGGCCGAGGCCGTCGGCGGGTTCGAGGATGGCCATGCCGCGGCGGGCCCCGACGAGCGCGGCGCCCGCGTTCAGCACCTCGGGCAGGGCCGCGTCGAGGGACGCGGTCCTGATGAGGCGCTCGGTGAGTTCGTGGAGGGTCGTGAGGTCGGAGACCCAGCCGGCCAGCCGGTCCTGGATCAGCGCGCCGGGCGGCAGGGCCGCGTCGGCGGGAGTCGCTGCCGACGGAACCCCGGGAAGGGGCGCCGTAGTGTGCGGGGCGAGGGGAACCGTGGAATCGATTCCGGCCACTTTCGGCATGTGTGGGGCGCTCATGCCGGTCGGCTTTCCGACCGGTGCGTTTGAGGCCATAGCATCGCAAACCCCCATGTCATTCTGCGCCGCTCGATGCATCCACATGTACACGCACTAGAGGAGCGATGTCCAGCATTGTCCCCACGGGACTTGTGGTGTCCGTGAGGTTGGGCGAGAGGGTTGAAGTACGCGGGAAGTTGGCCGAAAATTGCCCCCGGTGTGCACCTTTTGCGGTCGACTGGCGTCGTTTGAAAGCGCGTCATTGCCCGTGTGCTGGGTACGTAATCGATGACAGGCAGGGGCAGTTGGAGCTGCCTCGGAACGCATCGCGGGACCCCGGCGTCTTTCGTGCCGCAGGCCGCGACCCGTCCCCCGATGGCGGGGAACGTGTTCTGACCCGGCTTGGATCTGGCATCGACACGGACCGACCCGGCGCGACCCGGTTCCACTGGCTCCGACCCGGTTCCACTGGTTCCGACCTGGCTCGACCTGGCTCCACCCCGGTTCGACCCGCTCCACCTGGTTCCTACCTGGCCGTCGGCCCTGCTTCGGTGCGGGGCGGCGCACCACCGACCTTGTACGCGCTGATACGCACGGTGAAGAGATCTGCACATGGTGTGATGTGGATTCGGCGTTCAACGGAAAGGAACGAGCGCTCATGCGCGAGATCCTCGGAAGGCGACGCAGGCTCCGGTTCCGGCGCAAGGCGAGGACCGCCCGGCTCGACGCGGCGGTCACCTTCGCCGTCGAGTGGGACTGGCCCGTCCTGCCGGGCGTGAGCCTGGCGACGACGACCCGTACGGCTGCGGGGGCGGCCTGTGCCTGCCCCGACCTCGAGTGCGCGGTGCCCGGAGCGCACCCGTACGACCCCGGGCTGCTCGCGGCCACCACCGACGAGCGGATGATCCGCTGGTGGTGGACGAGGCGCCCGGACGCCCCGGTGGTCCTGGCCACCGGCGGCGACGCGCCCTGCGCGGTGAGCCTGCCCGCGGTGGCGGGAGCCCGGGCGCTGACGGCGCTCGCCGCGATGGGCATGCGGCTCGGGCCGGTGGTGGCGACGCCGACGCGGTGGTCGATCCTCGTCGCCCCGTACAGCCTCGAACGGCTCGGCGAGCTGTTGTACGCGAAGGACAGCGTGCCCAGCTCGCTGCGGTTCCACGGCGAGGGCGGCTATCTGCTGCTGCCGCCCTCGGTCGCGGGGACCGGACAGGTGCGGTGGGAGCGGGCGCCGCTCGCGGGCTCGTCCCGGCCGTGGCTGCCGGACGTCGAGGCGGTGGTGGACGCCCTGGTCGAGGCGAGCACGAGCACACCGGGCGGCGGGAGCCGACTCACGTACTGACGGCGGTCGGGCCCGGGCGGTGGCGGGGTCGCGGTCGGGTCCTGGCGGCGGGTCGTTCACCCGAACGGGTGTGTCCTGGCCCGACTTGCAGGGGAAACGGGCGTGCGGCCGACCGGGCGCCCGCCGACCGCCGATATGTTCGCCCCACCCGTCGAAGAACCCGGGCGAAAGAGCAGGTGGGTCGCATGAGTCCGGTGATGAGCCCGGCGAAACTCCGCATGGCCGGACTCGGGACCGCCGTCGCGGTCGCCGTCCTGCTGCCGATCGTCGCGGTCGCCGGCCCGACGGGCCCGACGGCCGATCCCGTACGACCGGCCGGCGCGGGCGACGCGAAGCCCGGGGACGGGAGCGGGGGCGGGGACCTGTTGTCGGGCCTCGGGCTGGGACTCGGGTCCGGGCCCCAGCCCCGTACACCGGTCTCTCCCACCGCCGACCGCGCCGCGTCCCCCGCTTCCTCAGCCCCCTCAGCCCCCTCAGCCCCCTCCGCCCCCTCCGCCGCTCCGGCCACGCCGGAGCGGGTCACGCATTGTGGGCCGGAACTCGCCTCTCCCGAGGGGATCGAGGCGCAGACCTGCGTCCTGGCCGAGGGGCCGGACACCTGGGCGCGTACGTACTACCGGAACGCCACGGGCCAGGAGCTCGACGGGTTCCTCACTCTGATGGCGCCCGGCGGGCGGACCGTGCAAGTGCGGTGCCCCGTCCTGGCGCAGGACGAACCGGGAACCTGTGAAACGCCCAGGGAGCGCGGTCGTGGTGAGGCCAGGTCCTATACGGCGGTGGCGGAATTCGCGGGCGCCGGCGAGGGGGGCAGCACCCCGTTGCTGCTGCGATCGGGCAGCAACACGGCGGACTCGCAAGGAAGTTGACCGCCCAGCTCCGGCGCGGCCGGGAGCGGGCATGGAAACGCCCGGTCGCTGGCGACGGGGGATGCACCAGCGACCGGGCTTCCAGAACGGTAACAAGAGATCTGCGGTTCGCAAATTCGATCTCGGTTATTCGGACAGGGAATTACCGCCCGAAGACCGGGGTTGTGGCGGAAGTCACCGACTGGTCGGTCTGTCAGTCACCGATACCACCTGGGGTATCAGCTGAGAGTCACCTGACGGTTCGTGAGGCCGCCGCGCGCCCGACGCTCCTCGGCCGTGAGCGGGGCGTCCGAGGCGAGCGCCTCGGTGAGCCGCTCGGCGAACGCGGCGGCCGGCTTCTCGCACTCCTCGGCGGTCATGGCGGTCGGCAGGTCCCAGACCGGCACCATCAGACCGTGGGCGCGGAACGAGCCGACGAGCCGGGTGTCCTGGCCGAGGGAGGTGCCCTCGCCGGCCTGGAGGCGGGCGAGCGCGTCGAGGAGCTTCTCCTCCGGGTACGGCATGACCCAGCGCAGGTGGTTCTTGTCCGGGGTCTCGCACCAGTACGCGGCGTCGACACCGGTCAGCTTCACCGTCGGGATCGCGGCGGCGTTGGCCCGCTCCAGGGAGGCGGCGACCTCGGGGTCGGCACCCTCCGCGGACTGCGGGATCCAGAACTCGAAGCCGGTGTGGACCTCGGGGGCGAACGGGGCGTCCGCGTCGAGCAGCTCCTGCAGGCGCGGGCCCTCGGCCGGCACGCGACGCGGCGGGACGGGGGTGCCCGGCTCGGTCTCCAGGGCGCGCTGGAGGGTGTCGGCGAGGTCGCGGGCGAGGTCGCCGGAGGAGGAGTCGTTCTGCAGGGCGAGGAGGACGGAGCCGTCGTCGCGGCGCAGCGCCGGCCATGCCATCGGCAGCACGGTCGCGAGCGTCACGGACGGCACGCCCTCGGGCAGCCCGCCCTTCAGGGTGAGCGGCACGGTGGCGGCGGGCACCAGCTCGCGGAGCGCGACCCAGTCGCACTCGCCGGGCAGGCCCTCGAAGGGGCGCTGGACGAGCTCGGTCACGGCGTGCGAGGCGGTCCGGCCGTGACACGCCTTGTAGCGGCGGCCCGAGCCGCACGGGCAGGGCTCGCGCGCGCCGACGACCGGGATCTCCCCGCTCGTGACCTGTGCCTGGCCGGCCTTGCCGGCCTTCGTCTGGGGGCGCTTCTTGGCCATGGTGTGGCTTTCTCCCGATCGCGGCGGTGCTGTGTGCGTGCTGTATCGGGCGCGAGCCTAGCCGCACCGGACACCGCCGCCCCTCAGGCGGGGCGCGGTGAAGACACGGAGCCGGTGCGAGTCCGGATCGTCGTACGCGTCGGGAACGGTGCCTGCCCGGATCGTCGTACGCGTCGGGAACGGTGCCTGCCCGGATCGTCGTACGCGTCGGGAACGGTGCCGGCCCGGATCGTCGTACGCGGCCACGAAGGCGCCTGCCCGGATCGTCGTACGCGTCGAGAAGGATGCCGGCCCGGATCTCGCACGCATCCAGAAAGGCGACGGTCCGGATCTCGTACGCGTCGAGGAAGGTGTCAGTCCAGATCGTCGTACGCGTCGAGGAAGTCGAAGCCGGAGCCGCCGCCGACGCGCGCCGCGAAGTCCTCGCGGCGGTGTCCCTCGGTGACCACCACCCAGACCGTGACCTCGCCGGTCGCGCTGTCCCGTACGCCCCAGTCCTGGGCCAGCGCGCCGATGATGTTCAGCCCGCGTCCGCCGCGCGCGGTGACCGAGGGAGTGGACGGCACGGGTCTCGTCGGACCACCGCCGTCCGTCACCTCGACGCGCAGCCCACCCGCGGGGTCGACCCGCCAGGCCGCCCGGACATCGCCTTCGCCCCGCTCCGCCCGCCCCAGCGGCCTGCCGTGGCGACAGGCATTGCTGAGCAGCTCCGAAAGGATCAGTACCGCGTCGTCGACGACCGATTCGGACACCCCGCTGCGGTACAGCTCGTCCCGCATCCGGTGTCTCGCCTCACCCACGCCGGCAGGGCCATGGGGTACGGCCATGCTCGACGACGTGGGCACCTCTTGTGCCACCACCAACGCCACCCCCGAGACCTCCTTTGCCCCACGCACCGTGTGGATGCCCCGATGGCCTGGGCCGGAAACCGGCCAACGTACGTGGGGTGTCGCACTCGTGACGATCGCGTACGTGCCGAACGCGCCGGTGCACACCCCGTAAGCCCTGTGAAGGGTGTGACGGGTGGGGTGGAAGTTCAGCCGCGCCCCAGGTGGGCGAGCACCTGCTTGGGGCGGTTGGTGATGATCGCGTCCACGCCCAGGCGTACGCAGAGCTCGACGTCCTCGGGTTCGTCCACCGTCCAGACGTGGACCTGGTGACCGGCCTTCTGCAGCCGCAGGATCACGGCGGGATGGTGGCGGACGATCCGGATCGAGGGGCCCGCCACGCGCGCGCCCGCGGGAAGGCGTCCGTCGCGCAGCCGCGGGGAGACGAACTGGGAGAGGGAGACGGTCGGCAGGGTCGGCGAGGCGGCGGCGATCCGGTGCAGGGAGCGGGCCGAGAAGCTCATGACCCGTACGGGGGAGTCGGCGGGGGCTGACGGGGCGTCGAGGCCGAACCGCTTCAGGAGCTGGAGGAGCCGCTCCTCGACCTGGCCCGCCCAACGGGTGGGGTGCTTGGTCTCGATGGCCAGCTCGACCCGGCGCCCGGCGTCGGAGACGAGCTCCAGGAGGCGCTCCAGGGTGAGCACCGAGGTGTACCCGGGGTCTCCCCAGTCGGGACTCTCCGAGGTGTCGTCCCGCTCCTCGCGTTCCTTCCAGGCGCCGAAGTCGAGCGCGGCGAGGTCGGCGAGTTCGAGGGCGGAGACGGCTCCGCGGCCGTTCGACGTCCGGTTGACGCGACGGTCGTGGACGCAGACGAGGTGCCCGTCGGCGGTGAGCCGGACGTCGCACTCCAGGGCGTCGGCGCCGTCCTCGATGGCCTTCACGTAGGCGGCCAGGGTGTGCTCCGGGGCGTCCTCGGAGGCTCCGCGGTGGGCGACGACCTGGACGGGTGCGCTGTTCGGGTGCTGCCGTGCGTGAGTCACGGCGCCATGGTGCCATTGGCGGGGTGTGGCGAGCACACCGGAAGCTGTCCGTTCTGTCCGTATATAAAGGATGGAGCGTGAATGCACAGCTCCGCCTTACGGCGGCCCGACGCCCTGTGGGAAAAGCTGGTGACGACACCCTGAGCCAGGCATGACCACCCCGCGCAGTGATCGAGCAGTGAACGAGGAGAGCGAGCTGTGAGCACCGAGAACGAGGACACGGCGGTTCCGGCGGACTCGACTGCCCCGTCCGCCCCTCCGACGCCTCCCGTCCCTTCGGCACCGCCGGCGGAGGTGGTGACCCAGGGGCAGGCCCCGGAGCCCGCCCCGAGACCGACCACTGAACCGACGGCCGAACCGACGGCGACGATGAAGATGCCGACGTCCGCACCGACACCCGCACCGACACCCGAACCGACACCCGAACCGGCTCCCGAACCGACGCCTGCACCGACGCCCGCACCGGCTCCCGCGCCGACGACCGCTCCCGTGCCGCCCGCTCCCGCGGCGGCTCCGGCCGGTGCCGGCGGCTGGCCGCCGCCCCCGCCGGCCGTACCGGCCTGGGGCGCACCCCTCCCTCCCGTACCCGAGGCGCCCCGCAAGCGGACCGGCGGCCTCGTCGCGGCCGTCCTCGTCGCGGCGCTCGTCGCGGGTGGCGTCGGCGGCGGCATCGGATACTGGGCGGCCGAGCGCGGCGACAGCGGCACCGGTTCGACCACGGTCTCCTCGGGCGAGGCCCCGGCCTCCTTCAAGCGCGACCCGGGCACGGTCGCCGCGGTCGCGGCGAAGGCGCTGCCGAGCGTCGTCACCATCCAGGCGAAGTCCGGCGGGTCGCAGGGCGAGAGCGAGGGCGGTACGGGTACCGGCTTCGTGTACGACCAGGAAGGCCACATCGTCACCAACAACCACGTGGTGGCGTCGGCGGCGGAGGGCGGCACGCTCTCCGTGACCTTCTCCGACGGCAAGACGTACGACGCGGAGGTCGTCGGCCGGGCCCAGGGCTACGACGTGGCGGTACTGAAGCTGAAGAGCGCGCCGAAGGGGCTGAAGCCGCTGCCGCTCGGCAACTCGGACCAGGTGGCGGTCGGCGACTCGACGATCGCGATCGGCGCGCCCTTCGGTCTGTCGAACACCGTGACGACCGGCATCATCAGCGCCAAGAACCGCCCGGTGGCCTCGGGCGACGGCTCGGGCGGCGGCAACTCGTACATGAGCGCGCTGCAGACCGACGCCTCGATCAACCCGGGCAACTCCGGCGGCCCGCTGCTCGACGCGAGCGGCGCGGTGATCGGCATCAACTCGGCGATCCAGTCCACCGGAAACGGCTTCGGCCAGTCCCAGGCGGGCTCGATCGGCCTCGGCTTCGCGATCCCGGTCAACCAGGCGAAGAACGTGGCCGAGCAGCTGATCAAGACGGGTAAGCCGGTCTACCCGGTGATCGGCGCGACCGTGAACATGACCGAGCAGGGCGAGGGCGCCACGATCGCCGCCCAGGGCTCCGGCGGCACCGCCTCGGTGACCCCGAACGGCCCGGCGGCGAAGGCGGGCCTCCGGGCCGGCGACGTGATCACGGGCTTCGGCGGCCACGCGATCGACAGCGGCCCCACGCTCATCAGCGAGATCTGGACCCACGAGCCCGGCGACTCGGTCAAGATCACCTACGAGCGGGACGGCAAGACGGCGACGGCCACGGTCACCCTCGGCGAGCGCACGGGCGACAGCTGACGGACGGGAGACGACGGGAGGGGAGCACCGGCGACACCGGTAGCTCCCCTCCGGCACGTCGTTCCGACGTCACGTCATCCGGATCTCACGTCATCCCGACCTCACGTCCGGATGACCTCACGGCCGCCGGTCGTACGAGGACGTGTAGGGCCCGGCGAACGTCTCCCGGCTCCACGGCCCCCCGTCGGCGGTGCCGACGTCCTCGATGTCGATCCGCGAGGCGTCGAACTCGCCCGCCCGGTCGGCGGCCCGCCCGCCGGACGCGTGGCCCTTCCGGTGTGCGGGACGGCGCGGCTCGTCGTCGCCCATGATCAGCAGCGGGTCGAGCATCACGACGGCGGCGGCCAGGACGAGGAAGATCAGGGGGCCGACGAGCATGGGCAGCACGTTCAGGAGGGAGGACCCCTCGGCCGAGTGCGAGGCGTCGTTCACCTGGACGCTGACGGCGGCCATGCCCGTGTAGTGCATGCCGGTCACGGCGACGCCCATGACGACACTGGCGCCGAGGCTGGCGAGGAAGCCGCGGATCGAGACCGCGGCCCACAGCGCGGCGGTCGCCGCCACGACGGCGATCACGACGGACAGGACGACGACGGCGGAGTCGTAGCCGAGCCGCCCGTTCATCCGCATGGCCGCCATGCCCATGTAGTGCATTCCGGCGACGCCGAGCCCGGTGAGCACGCCCGCGACGAGCAGCGGGGTCGGCCGGGTACCGAAGTAGCCGACGATGAAGACGCCGATGCCGACCACGACCACGGCCACCAGGAGGCTGAGGAACGTCAGGGACGCTTCGTACGAGATCGGGGTCTCCCGCACCTGGAAGCCGAGCATGGCGATGAAGTGCATGGTCCAGATGCCACACCCGATGGACGTCGCACCGAGCGCCAGCCAACCGGGCTTCCGCGCACGGTCGGTACTGAGGGATCTGACCGTGCAGCGCAGGCCCAGGGCGCTTCCCAGACAGGCCATCACGTAACCCACCAAGGGCGTGACCATGCCGTAGCTGAAGCCGTCGATCGTGCCGTGCACCCTGCAACCCTTCGGGAATCGCGCGGCGCACGCCGCGAAACTCAATTGTGGAGATCTTGTGAACAAGGGACTCTAACTCAGCCCCCTCCTGGGCCGACCAAGCCCCACCCCGCTCCCCAGCCGGTACGCTGTAGCCCGCTCCACCCCAGGTGGGCTGGGGCGAGGGTGGGTTGCCCGAGCGGCCTAAGGGAACGGTCTTGAAAACCGTCGTGGCAGCGATGTCACCGTGGGTTCAAATCCCACACCCACCGCAGGCGAACGGCCCCTGACCGGATGGAACGGTCAGGGGCCGTCGGCGTTCCCGGTGCCGTGGTGAGGGGAGCGGGTGGGTTCAGGGGTGGGTGCGGGCCTGTGGGTCGTTCAGGCAGAGGGCGATGTTGCGGACCGCCGCGGTGAGTTCCTCGATCACCCGGGCCGCCTGCTCCGCGTTGTGGAAGACCGGGCGGCCCGTGAGGGAGCGGCTCAGCTCCTCCGCGGCCCGGACGGCGGGGCCGGCGTCCCCGGCGACTACGGGAGGGGCCGCGGGCGCGGGCGCCGCGCCCTGAGGGGGAGGCGGAAGGGCGGAGGGGTACGACTCGGGCTCCGTCCGGTAGCCGCCGAAGGACGGCGAGAAGGCGCCGGAGCCGACGGCCAGGGAGGTGTGCGCCTCCTCCTGGATGTGCGGGGCCGCGAAGTGGTTTTGCTCGTGCTGGGGGACCGCGAAGTGATCCTGTACGTGCTGGGGAACTGAACCCTGTCCGTGCTGGGGTGCCTGAGCCTGGTCGTGCTGCGGGACTGGGGCCGGGGCCGGGGCCATCCCGTGCTGGGGGGCCGAGGCCGGGGGTTGGTACTGGGGGGCCGGGGCCGGGGCCGGAGCCGGGGGCTGGTACTGGGGGGCCGGGGCCGGGGTCTGGTACTGGCGGGCCCGGGGCAGGGCCAGGTGGTCGAAGCCCGGGAACGCCGGCGTGGTCGGGTGCGCGGCGGGCTGGGGGTACTCGCTCTGCCACTGCGCGCGGTAGTACTCCACCTGGTCCTCGCAGGAGGAGCGGGCGTGGAAGACCGCGGTGTCGTCGCCGAGGTCCGGGTACCAGAGGTTGGGGCCGGGGAAACGCACGGTCCGCATGCGGGGTTTGATCTGCTCGGCGCACCCCATGCAGCAGCCCTCCGGCACGATGAGCGGGATCCCGCCGCTCTGCTCCGGACGCCGGGGGCCGCCCTCCGGGCAGTACTCCCCGTGGTGGCAGGGCGGCAGTTCGCCGCAGGCCCGGCAGACGGCGTAGTGCTCGGGGAGGACCTGCCAGTCCAGGCTGGCGGGGGCGCACCAGTGCTTCACCGCCGACCGGGGCAGGTTTTCGTCGCGCAGCACGAGCACCACCGGTCGCCTGTAGAACTCGGCGCGCTCGGGGGCCGGTTTGAACGCCTGGTTCTCGGCCCGCCGCAGTTCGTTGGCGTGCCACCACAGCTCCACGTGGTCGCGCCATGCCTTCTCATAGGATTTCGGCCATGAGTTGTCCGGGTAACCGGTGATCTCCAGGACACGCCACGCCCGCCGGTCCAGCACGACGATGGAGCCGACCCGGAGCCGCAGATGTGTTCCCTTGCCGTCCTCGTCCGGCCAGTCGTGACGGCCGATGAGAGTGGGCTGGTCCGGGAGCCACCTGCGAATCTGCATGACACGCTCCTAGGCGACGAAACCTCATAGTTTCAACTGGGGCAGTAGGTGACATTCTGAACAATTTAGGCGTCGACTTGGGATTAGACACGCACACAGCGCTGATCGATTGAGGGCCGGAAGCACCTTCTGGGCCAGGCATTTCGCTTCTCCCGCCCGACGGGATCCGGAGGCGCGCGTCCCCACGGGGCGGCTGCGCGGAGCCGGGCGCGGCGCCCCGACACCCACTCGTACGCGTGACACCGCTTCCGCCGCCGTCAGCCCGTACGTATGCATCATCCCGTGCGGTGGCCGCCGGCTGCTTCGGACGGGGGTTTCCCGGTCCGGAGAGGTGGTAAAGCGGCCCCCCTCCCCGCGGACGGGGCCGGTAGGGCCGGGAACCGCGGAGACGGGAGTGTGGCTGATGACCTGTGGGATCGTGTTGCCCGCCTCGCCCGCCTCGCCCGTCGCGATACTCGGTGGCGGCACCCTCGACCGGGATGGGAAGCTCTCGCCACACCAAAGGGGTGTAGCTCAGATGGCCAGAGCGCCGGTCTCCAAAACCGGATGTCGCAGGTTCGACTCCTGTCACCCCTGCCATGAAGCTGACGCCGGAGCGCTGACCCCGGAGCGCTGACGCCCGAGTGGGAGAGTTTTCGGCATGGTGCGGATCGTGCTCGTTCAGGGGGACATCACCGTCGAGGCGGCGGACGCGGTGGTCAATGCCGCGAACTCGTCGCTGCTCGGGGGCGGTGGTGTCGACGGGGCCATCCACCGGAAGGGCGGGCCGGAGATCCTCGCCGCCTGTCAGGACCTGCGGCGCTCCCACTACGGGAAGGGCCTGCCGACCGGTCGGGCCGTGGCGACCACCGCGGGGCGGCTGCCGGCCCGGCACGTGATCCACACCGTCGGACCCGTCTGGTCGCGGGACGAGGACCGGTCGGCGCTGCTGGCCTCCTGCTACCGAGAATCGCTCCGGGTGGCCGACGAGTTGGGCGACCGTACGGTCGCGTTTCCCGCGATCTCCACCGGGATCTACGGCTGGCCGATGGAGGACGGGGCCCGGATCGCCGTGGAGACCGTACGGGCGGCCCGTACCGAGGTGGAGGAGGTGCGGTTCGTGCTGTTCGACGCGGGGGCGTACGCGGCCTTCGAAGCGGCGGTGGGCAGGCGGGACGTTCCGTAGAACAGGGCAGCCCGGGTGGTTGACGCGTTCGAATGCGCCGTCCCCGGGACGCGCCGGGCCGTCTTTCCGAGAGAAGGATTGGCGGAAAATCTGCCGGAACGCTTCCTCCCTTGGCGCGCACCGATTTCTTCGGCCACGCACCCCTTCGCGGTCGCCTGAGCTGCGCGCTTCTGCTTCGCCGGGGTTTATCGACCTGTCCTCACGCTTGCGGGGGAATAAGCCGCTCCGGGGTGGTTCGACGGGGATTCGGTGGGCAACTCTGGATTCGCGACGTCGAGCACAACGACCGAGGCGGACGGCCAACCGCCTTGGTAATGGCTGAAGTTCAGAGCAGTTACTCGAGGCAGTCACTCGAAGCAGTTCTCGAAGCAGTTCCGTGCAAAGCATCAGTTTCAGTTCCCGGAGGAACAGACATGGCAAGCATCCGTACCGCCCGCGTTCTCGCCGCTGCCGCCGCCCTGCCCCTCGCCGCCGCGCTCTTCACCGGGGTGGCCCAGGCCGACAACGGTGGGTTCGCGGACGACGGATCGAACACGAGCGTCGCCACGATCATCGGCAGCGGCGTGGGTGGGGACAACAACGGAAACTCGACCACCACGCAGCAGGTGGCGACCGGTTCCGGTGCCTCCAACCAGAACAACACGGCGAGCGTGAACGGCTCCGCGTTCACCCACATCGACCAGTCGAACGCGGTGGTGAACTTCTACCCGTGGTGGTAGTCGGCAGCAGCACGGGAGCCGGCCCGGCGGGGGGTGTGACCGCGGTGTGAACGACGGCCTGTGCGCCGGTACTTCGGTACCGGCGTGCGGGCCGTCCGGCGTTCGCGCGCCCGGGGCGTACGGTCGCCGACCTTGACAGGGGTCCTGAATCTGACGGACAGTCAGAAACCTCAGTCGTCCCACGGGAGGCCGTCGCCGTGCACCTCGCCCCGACCGAGCGGCAGCTACGGCTGCGCGCCGAACTCCGCGCGTACTTCCGCGAGGTGATGCCCGACGGCCCGCCTCCTTCCGAGGACACCGCGGCCCAGCGCCTCCTGCTCCGCCGGATCGGTGCGGACGGGCTGCTCGGCCTCGGCTGGCCCGAGGAGTACGGCGGGCAGGGGCGCGGCCCCGACGAGCAGTTCGTCTTCTTCGACGAGGCCTACCGGGCTGGCGCCCCCGTCTCCATGGTCACCCTCAACACCGTCGGACCCACCCTGATGAGGTACGGGAGCGACGAGCAGAAGGCCTACTTCCTGCCCCGCATCCTGCGCGGCGAGACGGTCTTCGCCATCGGCTACAGCGAGCCCGAGGCCGGCACGGACCTCGCCTCCCTGCGGACCCGAGCGGTACGGGACGGAGCGGGAGAGGGAGCGGACTGGCTGATCGACGGGCAGAAGATCTTCACCTCCAACGCCCAGAACGCCGACTGGATCTGGCTCGCCTGCCGCACCGACCCCGACGCGCCGCCGCACCGGGGCATCTCCATCGTCCTCGTGCCCACCGACGCGCCCGGCTTCTCCTGGACCCCGATCGCGACCGTCGGCGGGCTGACGACGACCGCCACCTACTACGACGGGATCCGGGTCCAGGCCGGAAACCTCGTCGGTCCCGAGCACGGTGGCTGGGGTCTCATCACCGAGCAGCTCAACCACGAGCGGGTCGCGCTCGCGGCGATCGGTATGCAGGCCGAGGACTTCTTCGCGGCCGCCCTCGACCGGGCGCGTACCCCCGATCCGGTGACGGGGCGGCGCCGCATTGACGAGCCGTGGATCCGGATCCGAGCCGCCGAAGCGCATGCCCGACTCGCGGCAACGCGCCTGCTCAACTGGCGTTTGGTGGGGGACGTGGGGGCCGGCCGGCTGGCACCCGGGGACGCGAGCGGGGTGAAGTTCGCGGGAACCGAATCGGCGGTCGAGGTGTATCGAATATGTCAGGAGATCGCGGGCGGGGCGGGGACGGTGCGGGCGGGTTCGCCGGGTGAGTTCGACGGCGGCGAGCTGGAGCGCATGAACCGGGCCGCGCAGATCAACACCTTCGGGGGAGGGGTGAGCGAGGTGCAGCGCGAGATCGTCGCGAGGATGCGGCTCGGCATGAAGGGGAGGGGGCGGCGATGAGCGGTAAGGAGACGGCACCGGACGAGTTGTACGAGCGGCTCGCCGCCTACGAGGGGCGGCCGGCAGCCACCGCCGGCATCGGCAAGGACGCGGTCAACCTGCCCATGATCCGGCACTGGTGCGAGGCCATGGGGGACGCCCACCCGGCGTACGAGGGGCCGGGGGCGGTCGCGCCCCCGACGATGCTCCAGGCCTGGACGATGGGCGGTCTCTCCGGGCACACCGACCGCTCCGGCGCGTACGACGAGCTGTCCGCGCTCCTCGACGGCGCCGGGTACACCTCGGTGGTCGCGACCGACTGCGAGCAGGAGTACCTGCGACCGCTGCGGCCGGGGGACGCGATCACCTTCGACGCCGTCATCGAGTCCGTGTCCCCGCGCAAGACCACCAAGCTCGGGACCGGGCACTTCGTCACGACCCGGATGGACGTCCTGGCGGACGGCGAGCTCGCGGGCACCCACCGCTTCCGGATCCTCAAGTACGCGCCCGCCGCCCGCCCAGCGAAGCCGGGCGTGAACCCCCCGGAGCCCGCCGCGCATCCCCTGGAGTCCGCCGCCCATCCGCCGGAGTCCGCCGTGCGGGCCCCGGAGCCCGCCGTCGTGACACCCCGGCGGCCCCGTCCGGTGATCAACCGGGACAACGCCGGATTCTGGGAGGGCGTGGCCGCGCACCGGCTGCTCGTCCAGCGCTGCGGCGACTGCGCGACCCTGCGCTTCCCCTGGCTGCCGGGATGCGCCGACTGCGGCTCGCGGGAGTGGGACACGGTCGAGGCGAGCGGCGCCGGGACCGTCTACTCGTACGTGGTGATGCACCACCCGCCCTTCCCGGCCTTCGACCCGCCGTACACGGTCGGGCTGATCGAACTGGCCGAGGGCGTGCGGATGGTCAGCAACGTGGTGGGCGTGCCGTACGACAAGGTCCGGATCGGGATGCCGGTGCGGCTGGAGTTCCTGCGGGTCGACGACGAGTTGGAGCTCCCCGTCTTCCGCGCCGACACGGAAGCACGTACGGAAGCGGAAGCGGAAGCAGGACCGGAAGCGGAAGGGGAGGGCTGAGATGGACTTCACCCCCACCGAGGAGCAGGAGGCCGCCCGGGACCTGGCCGCGCGGATCTTCGGCGACCTCGCCACCCACGAGCGGCTCGCGGCGGCCGGCACCGGCAGTGACGCCGAGTTGTGGAAGGCCCTCTGCGCGGCCGGGCTCCCCGGCGCCGTCGAGGAGATCGGCATGCTCGGCCTCGTCCTCCTCCTGGAGGAGCAGGGGCGTACGACGGCGCAGGTGCCACTCGCCGCGAGCGGGGTGTACGGGATCCTCGCCGTCGCCCGGCACGGCACCGAGGAGCAGTGCGCCCGGCTCCTGCCGGGCCTCCGCGACGGTACGACGGTGGTGACGGGCGCCCTTCCCGCGACCGGCGGGGTCGTGGCGGACGAGGGGCGGCTCGGCGGGACCGTCGACTGGGTGCCGTGGCTCAGGGACGCCACCCACGTCCTCGTACCGGACGCGGAGCGCGGACTGTGGCTGGTCCGCACCGAGGACGCGGCCCGGGTCGAGACCGTCGAGCTCACCGCACCCTGGTCCGCCGGGCGGCTCGTGCTCGACGGGACACCCGCCGAGCGGATCGGACGACCGGACGATCCCGGGCCCTACGAGGAGGTGCTCGCCGCCGCCCGTACCGCCTTCGCCGGGCTGCAGGCCGGGGTCTGTGCCGGTTCGCTGGCCAGGGCCGTGGCGTACACGTCGGTGCGGGAGCAGTTCGGGCGCCCGCTCTCCACGCACCAGGCGGTGCAGCTGCGGGCAGCCGACGCCCACATGGACACCGAGGCGATCCGGGTCACGACCTACGAGGCGGCCTGGCGGTACGACGAGGGGCTGGACGCCGGCGGGGCCGCGCTGACCGCCGCCTGGTGGGCCTCCGAGGCGGGCAAGCGGGTCGTGCACACCGGGCAGCACCTCCACGGCGGCATGGGCGCCGACCTCGACCACCCCGTCCACCGGCACTTCCTGTGGGGCCGGCAGCTCGACGCCTATCTGGGCTGCGGCACCGAACTCCTCGCCGAACTCGGCGACCTGCTCGCGAACGGAGACCTGTCATGAGCCCTGCCACCGGCCCCGGTGTGCGGCCCGGGGACGAGCTGCCGCCGCTGCGGATCCCCGTCACCCGCACCCTGATCGTCGCCGGGGCCGTGGCCTCCCGTGACTACCAGGACGTGCACCACGACGCCGAACTCGCCCGGGAGAAGGGCTCCCCGGACATCTTCATGAACATCCTCACGACCAACGGACTCGTCGGCCGGTACATCACCGACCACTTCGGGCCCCGGTCGGTGCTGCGCAGAGTCGCCATCCGGCTCGGCGCCCCCAACTACCCCGGGGACACGATGACGCTGACCGGGACGGTCACCGGGGTGGCCGGGGACACGGCCACGGTCCGGGTCGTCGGGGCCAACGGCCTGGGACACCACGTCACCGGGACGGTCACCGTGGAGGTGGCGCCATGAGCGTCCGTACCCGGGACAGCCTCGGCGGGCGGGCGGCCGTCGTCGGCATCGGGGCGACGGAGTTCTCCAAGGACTCGGGCCGCAGCGAACTCTCCCTCGCCGTCGAGGCGGTCCGGGCAGCCCTCGACGACGCCGGACTCACCCCCGGCGACGTCGACGGCCTGGTCACCTTCACGATGGACACCAACCCCGAGATCACCGTCGCCCAGGCGTCCGGCATCGGTGAGCTGTCCTTCTTCTCCCGCGTGCACTACGGCGGCGGAGCCGCCTGCGCCACCGTCCAGCAGGCCGCGCTCGCCGTCGCCAGTGGCGTCGCCGAAGTCGTCGTCTGCTACCGGGCGTTCAACGAGCGCTCGGGGCGCCGCTTCGGCTCCGGCGTCCAGCAGCGCGAACCCTCCGCCGAGGGCACCGCGCTCGGCTGGCAGCTTCCCTTCGGGCTGCTCACCCCGGCCTCCTGGGTCGCCATGGCCGCCCAGCGCTACCTCCACACCTACGGGCTGACCCCGGACGCCTTCGGCCATGTCGCCGTCACCGACCGGCGGTACGCGGCGAACAACCCCGCCGCGTACTTCCACGGGAAGCCGATCACCCTCGCGGACCACGCGGCCTCGCGCTGGATCGTCGAGCCGCTCCGGCTCCTCGACTGCTGCCAGGAGACCGACGGCGGCCAGGCGATCGTCGTCACCTCCGTCGAGCGCGCCCGCGACCTGCCCCGGCCGCCCGCCGTGATCCTGGCGGCGGCGCAGGGCGCCGGACGGAAGCAGGAGGCCATGACCAGCTTCTACCGGGACGAGTTGGCCGGGCTCCCCGAGATGAGCGTGGTCGCCCGACAGCTCTGGCGGACCTCGGGGCTCGCGCCGGCCGACATCGACGTGGGCATCCTCTACGACCACTTCACCCCGTTCGTGCTGATGCAGTTGGAGGAGTTCGGCTTCTGCAAGCCGGGGGAGGCGGCGGAGTTCGTCGCGGCCGACGCCCTGCCGATCAACACCCACGGCGGTCAGCTCGGCGAGGCCTACCTGCACGGCATGAACGGGATCGCGGAGGCGGTGCGGCAACTGCGCGGCACCTCGGTGAACCAGATACCCGGCGCGGCCCGGACCCTGGTCACGGCGGGGACGGGGGTTCCCACGTCCGGGTTGATCCTGGGCGCGGACGGCTGACACGACGGCCCCAGCGGTGGCCGGGCGGCTCTTCACTCGCGCCATGAGCACCCACGTACCACCTTCGCCGTCACTGTCACCGTCACCCTCTCCTTCGTCCGCGCCTGGAACCGGGAGGTGCGGCGCCTCGGCTACCTGCCCGGCTACTACAGCAGCGCCGAGACCGGGATCCGGCACATCGAGGGGGAGCGGAAGGCGGGCACGCAGGATCTGCCGTCGGTGCTGTGGTTCGCGCGCCGGCGGGGCCGGCCCGCGCTGTACACGGAGGCCGTGCTGCACCCGCAGGCCTGGGTGCCGCACGCCCGGATCCACCAGCACACGGGCAACGTCACCGAGTCGTACGGAGGGCGCCGGATGCCGATCGACCGCAGCGCGGTGGACGCGCCCGTGGCCCGGGTCACGGGCGCCGGAACCTGACGACGGAGAAGCCCCCGAACCCCCACTCCCCTCCGCCCGCCCCTCCACCCCGACCCTGACGCCGACGGCGGGCGACTCCACCCAGAGGAGGTGTGACCGCCGCCGTTCCTCCGACCTGAGGCGGACCCCGGTTCGGGACCTGGGGCCGATCCGCAGGGCGCGGCGCGCTCCTAGCGTGGAGTCATGACTCCGCCACCCTCTGGCCCCGTCTGCGCCGGCGCCTCCACGGTCGCCCTCGGCCACGCGCCGTACCCGTCGTTCTCCTCGTACGTACGGGCGCGCGGCCCCGTGCTGCTGCGCACCGCGCGTTCCCTGACGGCCAACCCGTCCGACGCCGAGGACCTCCTCCAGACCGCGCTCGCCAAGACCTTCGTCGCCTGGGAGCGCATCGAGGACCACCGCGCCCTGGACGGCTACGTCCGCCGCGCGCTCCTGAACACCCGTACGTCGCAGTGGCGCAAGCGCAGGGTCGACGAGTTCGCCTGCGAGGAACTGCCGGAGCCCGTCGGCCTCCCGGAGCCCGACCCGGCCGACCGCCAGGTGCTGCACGACGCGATGTGGCGCGCGGTGATGAAGCTGCCGGAGCGCCAGCGCCAGATGGTGGTCCTCCGGTACTACGAGGACCTCAGCGAGGCCCAGACCGCCGAGGTGCTCGGGGTGTCGGTCGGCACGGTCAAGAGCGCGGTGTCCCGGGCGCTCGGCAAGCTCCGCGAGGACCCGGAGCTGACTCCCGTACGGTGAAAACCGGTGGAAACCCGCTGTGAACGAGGCGGTCGAGAGGGGGAAGAGCGGCTTCCGCCAGTGATCACTGGCAATTTACGTACTCCCGGGTAGTGACATACCGCGCGGTACGTGCGCAGAATCGCCACACCCTTTTCTGCCACGTAGCGCCCACCGGGAGGACGCCCCGTGTACAGCACCATGCAGGACGTACAACTGACCGTGAGCCGCATCCTCAAGCACGGGATGACGATCCACGGGAAGTCGACCATCACCACCTGGACGGGCGAGCCCGAGCCGCAGCGCCGCACCTTCGCGGAGGCCGGAGCGCGCGCACACCAGCTGGCCAACGCCCTGCGCGACGAACTCGGGGTCACCGGCGACCAGCGGGTGGCGACCCTCATGTGGAACAACGGGGAGCACGTCGAGGCGTACTTCGCGATTCCCTCCATGGGTGCGGTCCTCCACACCCTCAACCTGCGTCTTCCTCCCGAGCAGTTGGTGTGGATCGTCAACCACGCCGCCGACCGGGTCGTGCTCGTCAACGGCTCCCTGCTGCCCCTCCTCGCCCCGCTGCTCCCGCACCTTCCGACGATCGAGCACGTCGTCGTCGCGGGCCCCGGCGACCGTTCCGTCCTCGACGGCATCGCGCCGCGCGTGCACGACTACGAGGAGCTGATAGCCGGTCGTCCGACCACCTACGACTGGCCCGATCTGGACGAGCGCTCCGCCGCCGCCATGTGCTACACCTCCGGCACGACCGGCGACCCCAAGGGCGTCGTCTACTCCCACCGTTCGATCTACCTGCACTCGATGCAGGTGAACATGGCCGAGTCGATGGCCCTGACCGACAGGGACACGACCCTGGTCGTCGTGCCCCAGTTCCACGTCAACGCCTGGGGCCTCCCGCACGCCACCTTCATGACCGGCATCAACATGCTCATGCCGGACCGTTTCCTCCAGCCGGCCCCGCTCGCCGACATGATCGAGCGCGAGCGGCCGACCCACGCGGCCGCCGTCCCCACCATCTGGCAGGGCCTGCTCGCCGAGGTCACCGCGAACCCCCGCGACCTCTCCTCGATGGCCCAGGTCACCATCGGCGGCGCGGCCTGTCCGCCCTCCCTCATGGAGGCGTACGACCGGCTCGGTGTCCGTCTCTGCCACGCCTGGGGCATGACCGAGACCTCCCCGCTGGGCACGATGGCCCACCCGCCGGCCGGTCTGAGCGCCGAGGAGGAGTGGCCGTACCGGGTCACGCAGGGACGTTTCCCCGCGGGTGTCGAGGCGCGGCTCGTCGGTCCCGACGGCGACCACCTGCCCTGGGACGGCGAGTCGGCGGGCGAGCTGGAGGTGCGCGGCGCCTGGATCGCGGGCTCGTACTTCGGCGGCGTCGACGGCGAGGAGATCCGGCCGGCCGACAAGTTCAGCGAGGACGGCTGGCTCAAGACGGGTGACGTCGGCGTGATCAGCCCCGACGGCTTCCTCACCCTCACCGACCGTGCGAAGGACGTCATCAAGTCCGGCGGCGAGTGGATTTCGAGCGTCGAGCTGGAGAACGCCCTCATGGCGCACCCGGATGTCGCCGAGGCCGCCGTCGTCGCCGTGCCGGACGACAAGTGGGGCGAGCGCCCGCTCGCGACGGTCGTCCTCAAGGAGGGCGCCACGGCGGACTACGAGACGCTGAGGTCCTTCCTCGGCGGCGAGGGCGGCATCGCCAAGTGGCAGCTGCCGGAGCGCTGGGCGATCGTGCCGGCGGTGCCGAAGACGAGCGTCGGCAAGTTCGACAAGAAGGTCATCCGCAAGCAGTACGCGGAGGGCGAGCTGGACGTGACCGAGCTGTAGTCACGGCGCCGGACGAGCGAGGGGGAGGGCTTCGGCCCTCCCCCTTCGCGTGCAGTACCTACGGGGTGTCTTGCCGATCCGGCCGGATCGGCAAGACACCCCCTAGTTGGTGCCGATCTTCGCGAGCAGGTCGACGATCCGGGCCTGCACCTCGGTGCTGTTCGAGCGCTCGGCGAGGAAGAGGACCGTCTCGCCGGAGGACAGCTTCGGGAGCTCGTCCTCGTCCAGGTCGGCCGAGGTGTAGACGACGAGCGGGGTGCGGTTCAACTGGCCGTTCGCACGCAGCCAGTCGATGATCCCGGCTCGCCGGCGGCGCACCTGCATCAGGTCCATCACCACGAGGTTCGGCCGGGTCTCCGTGGCCAGTGCCACCGCCTCCGTGTCCGTCGCCGCGCGTGAGACCTGCATCCCGCGCCGCTCCAGGGTGGCCGCGAGCGCCTCCGCGATGTCGTCGTGCTCCTCGATCAGCAGGACCCGGGACGGGTGCTGCTCGCTGTCGCGCGGCGCGAGCGCCTTGAGGAGTACGGCGGGGTCGGCACCGTACGCGGCCTCCCGGGTCGCCTGCCCGAGCCCGGCCGCGAGCAGCACCGGCACCTCGGCGGCGACGGCGGCCTGACGCAGTGACTGGAGCGCGGTACGGGTGATGGGGCCGGTCAGCGGGTCGACGAAGAGCGCCGCGGGGAAGGCGGCGATCTGGGCGTCGACCTCCTCGCGGGAGTGCACGATCACCGGGCGGTAGCCGCGGTCGCTCAGCGCCTGCTGGGTGGAGACGTCGGGCGCGGGCCAGACGAGCAGCCGGCGCGGGTTGTCGAGCGGTTCCGGCGGCAGTTCGTCGTCGACGGGCCGGGGCGCGGGGCGGTTGGCGACCTCGACCGCGCCACCGGGGCCGTCGAGCGGCTCGGGGCCCTCGGCGGAGCCCTCGGCGGGCGCCCCTATGGCATACGCGCGGCCCTCGGGGGCGGCGGGGGAGAGCCCCAGCGCGGCCTCGGGCGAGGACTGCGGGTGCGGCTTGGCGTCGTTCTCGGCCGCGGCCGGTACGGGGATCGCCGCGGGGACCGGCGGGTCGACCTCCGGCGGGGTGGCGAGCTTGCGCCGCCGCCCGGAGCCGTTGGAGGGCGCGGGGGCGACGGGGGCCGCGGGGGCCGCAGGGACAGCGGGGGCGGCAGGCGCCACAGAGGTCATGGGCGTTGCCGGGGGGACGAAGGGAACGCCCTGCCCGAGGGTGCGGACGCTGAACGCCCGCCCCTGGGTGGAGTCCTTCGGCATGGGCAGCTCGGGCGGCAGCGGTACGGACCCGGTGCCCGTCCCGGAACCGGTACCGCTCTGCGGCGCGGGCGCGGGAAGCGGAGCCGGAGCAGCCGGATTCGATACCGGTACCGACACCGGGGCCTGGGCCTGGGCCGGAGCCGGAGCCGGAGCCTGAGCCTGAGCCTGAGCCGGCAGCGGCATCGGGGCCGGCGGCGCCATGGCACGGCGGCGGCCGCTCGGCTCGGGCTGCGGCAGGGGCAGCGGCTGCGGCGCGAGGTGCGGGTGGGGCTGCGGAGGCGTGTGATCAGAGCCAGGGACGCTCCGTACGGCCTCGTGCTGCCCCTCGCCGGAGGCGAAGGCGGCGACAGAGGCAGAGGCGGCGACAGAGGCGGAGGGAGCCACGGGGAGCGCGGCAGACGCCGGAACAGGCACGTCGGCCGGTTCGGGCTCGGGGCGGTCGGCTTCGGCGGGCGGGAGCGCGAACGGCGTCCGCGGCCCGGCCTCGGCCGCGGCGGCCCGCTCCTGCGCGGCGGCCAGCGCCCGACGGCGGCGCCCGCTCGGCTGGGCTGCGGGCACGTCACCACCGGAGGCGACGGCGGGCAGGGCCAGGGCGGGACCGGACACGTGCGCGGCGGGCGCGCTCAGGTGCTCGGCGGCGACACCCTGCGGAGGCACGGCGGCCCCCAGCGCGGCCCGCCCCTGCGCGCCCTCGGCGGCGGTCACCACGGAGCCCTCGGCGGGACGGCCCCGACGACGCCCGGTGGGCTCGACGACCGGCCCGCCCCCGGGAAGGGAACCGGGCACGGAGCCGGCCACGGAAGCCGACACAGGCGCGGACAGTGGCGCCGACAGCGGCGCCGACACAGACGCGGACACCTGCGCGGGCGGAAGCGCGGCCACGGCCGCCGCCTCACCCGAGGCGGCGTTCTGCTGGGCGGGGATCAGCTCGGCGGGGCCGGACGCCTCTCCCGTACGGGCACGGCGACGCCCACCGGCCTCGGTGCCCTCCGGGGCGACCGGGCTCTCCAGGAACGCGTCCGTGGAAGCACGCCGGGCCCGGCGGCGCCCGCCGCCCGAGGTGTCCCCGTCCGTGCCTGTCGCCTGCGCGGGCAGCGCGGGCATGTCCCGCACAGCGGCGTCCTGCGGCTTCGGCTCGGACGCGGGGACCGTACCCCTGCCCGCTCCGAGCGGGACTTCGAGGACGTACGCGCCACCGCTCGTCCCCGGCACCTCGTGGGTCTGCACGACACCGCCGTGCGCCGCCACGATCCCGCGCACGACCGGCCCGTGGACCGGGTCGCCGCCCGCGTACGGGCCGCGGACCTCGATGCGTACGACGTCACCGCGCTGTGCGGCCGCGACGACGATCGTGGAGTCGGCCGGCCCCGCGCCCGGGGCGGCGGCCCTGTTCCGGCCGGTCGCGTCGACGCCGGCGACGTCCGCGACGAGGTGCGCGAGCGCGGTCGCGAGCCGGTCCGGGTCCACCTCGGCCTCGATCGGCGGCGCGTGCACGGCGAACTGCGCGCGGCCGGGCCCGATGAGCTCGACGGCCCCGTCGATGCCGGCCGTCACGACGCCGTCGAGCAGCGCGACCCTGCGGTCGAGCTCCTCCGTGCCGGCGTCCAGCCGCTGGTAGCCCAGGACGTTGTCCACGAGCGCCGTCATCCGGGCGTACCCGGCGGTCAGGTGGTGCAGCACCTGGTTGGCCTCGGGCCACAGCTGCCCTGCGTCGTCGGCGGCGAGCGCGCCCAACCGGCCGCGCAGTTCCTCCAGGGGCCCGCGCAGCGACTCGGCGAGGACGGCGGTCAGCTGCTCGTGCCGGGCGGCCAGCGAGGCGTACCGCTCCTGCTGTGCCTCCCGCTCGGCCGCGTGCCGTTCGGCGCGGTCGGCGAGCTCGGCGGCGTGCTCCTCGGCGAGCTGCTCGTACGGCCTGCGGTCGGTGAAGGTCATCACCGCGCCGACGAGCTGGTCCCCGTCCCGCACCGGGGCGGTCGTCAGGTCGACCGGTACACGGTTGCCCTTCTTCGCCCACAGCACCTGTCCGCGGACCCGGTGCTTGCGCCCGGACTTGAGGGTGTCGGCGAGCGGCGACTCCTCGTACGGGAAGGGCTCGCCGTCCGCGCGGGTGGCGAGGATCAGCGGGTGCAGTTCCTGGCCGCCGAGCTCGCCGGCACGGTAGCCGAGGATCTGCGCGGCGGCGGGGTTCACCAGGACGACCCGGCCGTCGGTGTCCGTGCCGACGACGCCCTCGGCCGCGGCGCGCAGGATCATCTCGGTCTGGCGCTGCGAGCGGGCGAGTTCTGCCTCGGTGTCGAGGGTGCCGGTGAGGTCCCGGACGACGAGCATGAGCAGCTCGTCACCGGTGTAGCCGCTGTACGAGTCGTACGCCTCGCGGCCGTCCTCCAGGCTGGCGCTGGTCACCTCGACGGGGAACTCGCCGCCGTCCGTGCGGCGGGCGACCATCCGGGTCGGCTTGGTGCGGCCGCGCTCGTCGGTGCCCTCGGGGCGGCGCATGGAGCCGGGGATGAGGCGCGAGTCGAAGCCGGGGAGCAGGTCGAGGAGGCCGCGGCCGACCAGTGCGGTGCCGGGGGTCTCGAACATGCCGAGGGCGATCGTGTTGGCGTTGACGACCGTGCCGTTGCAGTTGACGAGCACGAGGCCGTCGGGGAGGGCGTCGAGTATGGCTGCGAGGCGAGCAGCGCCCCGGGATGGCCTGCTGCTCACGACGACGGTTCCTCCCTGACCCACTGCACGTGCTTGCCTGTCGGCAGGCGGGCCCCATCTTGCCCCTCGGGCCGCAGCCTGTCACTGAGGGAGTCTAAGGGAGGCGCCGCCCGTCGTTCCTGCGGTCACCCTCTCCGCCGGTCGCGGGGTTCACCGTCCGAGCATGGGGAGGACCGGCTGAAGGTTCGTCCAGCGGTCGATCTCGCAGCCGTTGACGCGGGAGAAGCGCGCGTCGATCTCGCGGCCCTGCCAGGTGCCGGTGATGTGGGCGACGGCGGGTCCGCCGTACACCTGGGTGCAGAACGCGTCCCCGGGGACGGCCTTGAACGGGTTCGTGCCCGCCTTCGCGAGCTGCTCAAGCCGCTCGCAGGCGTCGTCGGCGGCCGGGTGCGTCCCGCCGGCCTGGTCGTCGCAGGTCAGCTCGTAGGTCCCGTCGGCGGCCGGAACGCCGCTCTCGGCGATCGTCACGGTCAGCGTGTCGGGCGGGGAGAGCAGGGGCAGTGGCGGCAGGGGGCCGAGCCCGGTGGCCCCGGCGGCGGTGGTGGCGAGGGTCGCGAGGACGAGTCGGCGCAGCATGGGGATCTCCAGGAACGGGGGAAGGACGGCGGGGCACGGGTGCGGGGCGATGCACGGTGTGTCCCGCCCTCTCTAACGCTCCGGGCGGCAGGGCGTTGCGCAAGCGGGGTGCGCCGGGTGGGCGGCACGACGGGTCCGCCGGGTCCGACGGGCGAGGCGGGCGAGGCGGGCGCGGCCGGGGTCTGCGTGGTCCGGGGACGGCGCGGCCGGGTCCGCCGGGCTTTGCCCTGGACCCCTGAGGCCTAGTACGGTGAGAATCGATTGGTGACACCCGGTTCGCCTGTGTCATCATCTGCACGCACCACTCGCGTATGCGCGGGGTGCATGGAGGCGTCGCCTAGTCCGGTCTATGGCGCCGCACTGCTAATGCGGTTTGGGTTTTAAAGCCCATCGAGGGTTCAAATCCCTCCGCCTCCGCCACCGAAGCCCCGGCCCACAAGGCCGGGGCTTCGCTCGTTCCCGGACCCCGCCGACCCCGCCGACCCCGCCGAGCCCGCCCGGGACCTCCCCGCGCACCCCTCACCCCAGAGGGTGTGACCCCGGTCTCTTTCCGCGCGTTTTCGCCACCGGGACCCCCTCGGCGACCATCCGTCCGCCGACTCCCCGTCCGCCCCTTGCGGGGCGTTTTCGCAGGTCACAAGGGGTGGGGTGAATGGATTTCACATGGCGGCGGCAGTCATGTAATGTTCTTCCTGTCGCCGCGAGCGGGTCGAAAGACCGGGGAGCGAAGACAAGAAAATAGAACAAGCACTCGTAGCTTAACGGATAGAGCATCTGACTACGGATCAGAAGGTTGCAGGTTCGAATCCTGCCGAGTGCACATAGGTGAGAGGCCCCGGACGAGAGTCCGGGGCCTCTTGCGTGAGGTCCGTACAGCAGCGAAGTACGGCAACCGCGTCAGCCGTCACCACCCATGGCGTCGGACAGCTTGCCGATCGCGGCGCGCACCTGGTCCTCGCTCGCCTCGGCGTACACCTCCATCGTCATCGCGATCTGCGAGTGCCGCAGGATCCGCTGTGCCACCTTCGGGTGGACCTTGAGCGCGACCAGGAGCGAGCTGCACGTGTGCCGGGTGTTCCGAAGCGGGATCACGCGCACACCGGCGCGGCGGGCCCGCAGAGCGAACATCAGGTGGTCGACGGTGCCGGTCGTCTCGGCGGCTTTGGTGGCGCACTTGGCGACGTAGGAGGCGACGGCCTGTTCCGTGAGGTCCTCGCCGTCTCCGAAGGCTCCGATGGGCTGGACGTCGGTGCTGTACGCGTGGAGCACGGTCCGGGTATTCGGTGGCCAGCCGCTTGACCTGTGGCTTCGGATCAGCGGTCCGATACATCCGTACCGCGCGATCACGCGACTCCTGCGGGTACTTCCTCGGTACGGCCATAGCCAGAGTTCCTCTCATGAGAACCGTCTGACCCGCTGTCACCACGCACCGCATTCCGGGAGAACCTCAGGTTCGAAGGTGGTCTCGCCGCTGGCGATCAGCTCGTCGGCGGGGCCGCAAAGGACCAGGCCGACGGCGCGTTGAATGTCCGGCTTCCGGGACTCCCGCTGATTTCGCCCGCTGATTTCGCCCGCGCCCATCGGCTCGGAGGGGGAAATCGCGTCGCCGACGCCAGTGGAGGGACAGCCTTTCCGGGGTTTCCTGACGGCTGTCCAGATATCCGAGGAGACCGCCCGCCGTGACGGCGACCGGTCTGCGGGCGATGAGCGGCAATTACCCAGGCGGTGGGCGCTCCTTCGCCGAACGGGCGGGTGGCAAGGCCCGATACGCCGAGCGGCCGGCCGCGATGCGCCCCCGTTCGAGGGGCGCTCTTTCGGGCCCTTCACGGAGCGCTGCTCCCGATCACATGCCCGCCGATCGCGAATTCATCAACACGTCATGCGCCCGGGACATTGTGTTCATCCGCTTGCGGCTCCCCGAATCAGCGGGGGAGGACGGTGAAACCGAGCAGCCGGGCGCCGGATTCGGTGCGCGGGCGGTGCCGGCTGCCGGGGGCGAAGACTACGTAGCTGCCGGCGCCGTGGCGCTCTTGGCCCTCGATGATTTCGCCGCTCAGCACGTAGTACCGCTCCTCGGAGGCGTGGACGTCCACCTCCGGCCATTCGGTGCCGGGGGCGAAGTCGATCAGCCAGCTGCGGGCGTGCTCGGTCTCCGGCAGCAGGCGGCGCACGATCCCGGGGACGACTTCCTCCGTGGGCACCTCGCTGACCTGGACGACCGTCTTGTCGATGGCAGTTGTGTTGCTCATGGAGCCAGTCTGGTGCGGGCCGACCCGCCGGCCAAGTGTCAAGAAAGACACGGGCGGGTATTTTCCTGCCATGAACCTCCATCGAGTGGTGGCCCTCCTGCATCCGCCCCAGTCGCTCTTCGAGCTCGCCTGCGCCGCCGAGGTCTTCGGCACCACCCACCCGGAGGTGCCTGCGCGCTACGACTTCCGGGTGTGCGCCGAGCGTTCGGGGCCGCTGCCGACCGCCATCGGTTACGAGATGCTCGTCGAGCGCGGGCTGGACGCGCTGGAGGAGGCGGACACCGTGGTCGTGCCCGGCTGGCAGTCGCCCGGTACGCCCGCGTCGGCTGCCGTCGTGACGGCGCTGCGGGGCGCGCACCGGCGCGGGGCCAGAATCGTCGCCATATGCACGGGCGCGTTCGTACTCGCTCAGGCCGGGCTGCTCGACGGCCGCGGCGCCACCACCCACTGGCGCCGCACCGGGCAACTGGCGGAGGCCTTTCCGGAGGTGCGGGTGGAGGCGGACGTGCTGTACGTGGACCACGGGGACGTGGCGACCAGCGCCGGCATCGGCGCCGGCATCGACCTGTGCCTGCACCTCGTACGCTCCGACCACGGCGCGGCGTACGCCGCCCAGGTGGCCCGGAGCATGGTGCTGCCCCCGCACCGCGAGGGCAGCCAGCTCCAGTACGCAGAGCGGCCCGCCCCCGCGCGGGCGGACGAATCGCTGGCGCCGCTGCTGGAGTGGGCCACCTCGCGGCTCGACGACCAGCTGACCCTCGACCGGCTCGCCGAGCGCGCCCAGCTGTCGAGCCGGACCCTGGCGCGCAGGTTCGCCGACCAGCTCGGCACCAGCCCCGGTCAGTGGCTGCTCAGCCAGCGCCTCTACGCGGCCCGGGTTCTGCTGGAGCAGACCGACCTGCCGGTCGAGGCCATTGCCCCCCGGGTCGGGCTGGCCTCCGCCGTCAACCTGAGGCGCCGCTTCCGGGCTGCGTTCGGCACCTCGCCCGGCGCGTACCGGCGGGTCTTTGGTGAAGCCGGGCCGACTCAGGGCGACGGATCGGGGCCGGTCTCGTCGAGCATTCCGGACCGGGCGATCAGGTAGCCGAGCTGGCCTCTGCTGCGACTGCCGAGCCGGAGCGAGAGGGCGCTGATCCGCTTGGCCACCGTGCGGCCACCCATGCCGAGCCGCTGGCTGATGGATTCGTCGGTGTGCCCTTCGACGAGCAGTTCGGCGATCCGCAGCAGCACGGCGTCGTCGTTTTCCTTCCGGGTGAGCCGCGGGTCGTTCGCGGGAATGGGGCTCGCACCCTCCCAGGAACGCTCGAATCCGGCCCGCATGAAACGGATCAGTGCGGGGTGCCTGATCTCCAGGGCCTCGTTGGCCCGGAGGTCGCTGGTGGGGATGTAGGCGACCGTGTCGTCGCAGATGATGAGCCGCTCGAAGATCTCGGTCACGGTCCTGACTTCGGCGCCGGCCTCGATCACCTGGCGGCAGTAGGCCATCGTGACCGGGTGTTTCCGGATCGAGTGCTGGTACAGGGTGCGCTGTCGGATGCCCTTGGCCAGCAGGGCCAGGTTGAGTTCGATCGTTTCGGCGACCAGCTCGGGCGGGCGGCTGCCGCCGGGCTGGACGGTGAGGATTTCCCGCGTGCTGTTGCGTACGGAACTCGCCACGGACGTGCTGATGACCGGTCCGCCGGTCAGTAGCGTGAGCGGAACCGCCTCCTTGCTGCGGACCTCGGAGTGCACGGCCTCGAAGGCCGCCAGCGTCGACCGGATGCCGTTGATCATCGAGCGGAGCTTGAGCTGCTCCTGCTCTAACGGCGCGACGAGCGCCTCGGCGGCGGAGCTCGGGGACACCGGCACGTACACGTCCGACCCCTCGGACACGGGGTGCAGCAGGCGGAGGCTGATCAGTGCGTCCGAGGCCTCGCCCCGGGGGCGTCGTCCCTCTTCGAGTGCCTTCTGGTATTCGGACAGGTCGGCGGCGTTGATTTCGGGAAGTCCGGAGTGTCTGAGTGCGCTCGGGTTAGTCATCTTTTGAGCCCTGCGAGTTCCTGCACTGCGATTTCGTGCCGCACCGACTCTGTTCCGTACCCAGGGGCGGGCAAGGCACGATCTTCATGAACGGCGGGAAGATCCCTTGCCGTTTTCGGGGAGGGAAAACCGTGTTCAGCAAGATCGATGTACGGTCTCTGCGTGTACTGGTCACGGCTGCGGCCGCCGCGGCCCTGGTCGCCATTTCGCTGGGGTCCTGTTACGGCACTGACGGAGCGAGCTCCACCACGTACGTCCTGGCGGACTTCGCGTGGGGTGCGCAGCCTCTGAAGCCGTAGGACAGCCGCCGATTTTCGGCCAAGCGGGGTATGTGTCTGGAAATCTCGCATGTCATGCGGGCCACGACCTGCTCCTGGAGCGTCCTCGAACGCGGGTATTGAGCGGATGCACTGGTCAAGTGCTCCGGCTCGCAGGGTGTGGCCCAGCCCCCCTTTTTTTTCGGTCAGGTCCGGTGCTCTGTCACGCGGGCATCGATGAATCCACTTTTGGTACCGACTGATTCACCGTGCCCCCGTTCGGTATCGATACGTGCAGTTCAGGTACACGGTAGATCAGCTTCGGTCGCTTCCACCACCGCTATGCGCGGTTTCAGAAGGAGACACCCCATGCCGACTCTCAGTGCCTCCACCCCAGGACAGGGCCAGAAAATGACATTTGCCGAAATCGTTGACGAGGTCTCCTCCTGGCTGCCCAGGGAGCCTGTCGAACTCGACGCCGCTGTCACGGGCGAGCAGCGTGAGCGGATCCTCGGCGCCGTTCGCGCCCTCAACGAGTCCGCGCGCCTCGGCGACTCCGAGGCCTTCTACGCGCAGCAGCGTCTGCTCGCCCGCATCTACGGGGTTCACACCCTGATCCCCGAAGGCCCGTCCGCCGAGGGCTCGGTGCTGCTGCACACGATCACCCGGCTGCTGGAAGAGGCCACCATCGAGGTCGAGGACGGCTACATCGAGCCGGGCCTGATCGACCAGGCGCCGACCGAGCCGGCCGCCTACCTGTCGTGGCTGAAGAAGCTGGCCCGTCAGCACCGCGTCTTCAAGCACCCGTACTACGGGGAGTTCATCCGCGACCACGCGACCGCGGACGACCTGCGCACCTACGTGATGCAGGAGTCGGTCGTCGACGGCCGGTTCGACGACCTCCTCGCGATGATGCAGGTCGGCACCAGCGGCGCCGCGAAGATGGAGATCGCCCAGAACTTCTGGGACGAGATGGGCAACGGCAAGCCCGAGCACGTGCACACGCACCTGTTCAACAAGATCTTCGAGGTCTTCGACATCCCGGCCGACGAGCTGGAGCGCTCGCTGACCGCCAACGCGCTGCTCTCCGGCAACCTGGCCGTGCTGCTCTGCCGCTACCGGCAGTTCTACCCGGAGGCCGTCGGCTTCCTCGGCATGACCGAGTGGCTGGTCCCCGACCGCTTCGTGCAGGTCGTGCACGCCTGGGAGCGGCTGGGTCTGGCGGACGTCGGCATCGTCTACCACCGTCTGCACATCACGGTGGACTCGCAGCACGCCGCCGGCTGGTTCCACAACGTGGTCATCCCCGCGGCCGAGTCCGAGCACATGCGCCGCGCCATAGCCCGCGGCACCCTGTGGCGGCTCAACTCCTCCGCCCGCTACCTGGACGAGCGCATGCCCGCTCTCGCCGTCTGATTCGCGACCGATCCACAAGGAGTCAGCCATGCCGCTCAATGAGCAGAAATTCGCCGTGCTCGCGCTGCCCGAGGTCTCGCAGGCCCTCCTCGACAGCTACGAGGACCTGCCGGTCGACGAGTACATGGGCAACGGCACCCGCTTCAAGCGGTTCTCCCAGTACCGGCTGCGCCCCGAGGGCACCGCGGACTGGACCTTCGAGCTGCTGGAGCACCGCGACTACACCACCTTCACCAAGTTCAACAAGGTGGGCGGCGGCATCCGCCGCGTCTACCAGCCGATCAAGGCGGACTTCACCCCACTGATCTCCTACGGGATCAAGGAGCTGGGCCTCGACCGCTCCGAGGACTGGCAGATCAACGTCCACCAGAACCGCACCCGCGCCGACGGCGACTACGCGGGCCCGCTGACGCCGGAGGGCGTACACCACGACGGACACGAGTTCGTCATGATCGCCGTCCTGGCCAAGCACAATGTCGCGGGCGCGGAGACCCGCCTCTGGGAGCCGGGCGCCGACGCTCCGTTCTGGTCCGGGACGCTCGAGCCCGCCCAGGCGGTCCTCCTCGACGACCGCGGGCTGGCCCACGACGTGACCGACGTGCAGTCGGCCGACGGCGGCCCCGCCAACCGCGACATCGTGATCATCGCGTTCTCCCGCTGGGCCGAGAAGTGGTACGGCGAGGACCACGACCAGGCGGCGCTCAGCGCCGACTCGGCTAGCTGACGGGGAGCCCCGGGGCAGAGGGACAGGAACAGGACAGGGCATGAACGACTTCTCGGCGCACTCGGTGTTCTCCACGTACCACGCGCTCGGCAACGACTACGTGGTCATCGACCCGCGCGACAGCGACTTCACGCCCGGCCCCGAGGCCGTGCGGCTGCTCTGCGACCGCCACTTCGGGGTGGGAGCGGACGGGGTCCTCTTCGGGCCGCTCCAACCTCCGGTCGGAGGTGAGCCGGTGGACCTGAGGATGTTCAACTCTGACGGCACCGAATGCGAAAAGAGCGGCAACGGGCTGCGGATGTTCGCGCTCTACCTGGCCGAGGCGTACGCCGAACCATGGAGCGCGAACGGGGAGTTCCTGCTCCGCACCGCGGCCGGTGACGTACCGGTGCGCATTCTGGACCTCGCCGCGGGGCTCGTCCGCGTCGGCATGGGGCGGCCCGAGCTCGGTGAGCTCGGCGAGACCCTCGACGCGGGCGGTCGCCGCCTGGCGGTGACCACGCTGAACAACGGGAACCCGCACGCCGTCGTCCCGCTGGAGGAGGTCTCCGCGGACCTCGCCCGCGAGCTGGGACCCCTGATCGCGGGGCACCCCCGTTTCCCGAACCGCACGAACGTGCAGTTCATGCAGGTGATCGACCGCCGGACCCTCGCCATCGAGGTCTACGAACGCGGCGCGGGCTACACCCTGGCCTCCGGCAGCAGCGCCTGCGCCGCCGCGTCGGCCGCGCACGCCCTCGGTCTGATCGACGGGGACGTCGAGGTACGGATGCCCGGTGGCCGACTCGACGTGGTGATCGACGCCGACGGAGCCGTCACCATGTCCGGCACCGCCGAGCGGATCACCAACGGCACCTTCTCGCCCGCCTTCCGGGACAGGCTGGTGGCGGCCCGATGACCCATGCCGTCTCCACCTATCCCATGCGCCGCTGGGTGTTCGAGGATGCCGCCGGGCGCTTCGACATCGACCTCGGCGACAGCAATCTGCCGTGCGGCACCCTCGACGAGCTGAGTCCTCTCGGGGACCTGGAGCTCGACTACGGCCACAACCGAGGAATCCCCCGGCTGCGTGCCCTGGTCGCCGACCTCTACGGCTGCACCGACGACCGCGTCCTGATCACGCACGGCGCCCAGCAGGCCCTCTACCTGGTCTACAACGCGCTGCTGCGCCCCGGCGACCAGGTGATCACCTGGTCGCCGGGCTGGCAGCAGTCCTGGGACATGCCGACCGCGCTGGGCTGCCGGGTCGAGGTGCTGGACCACCGTCCGGACCTGACCGTCGACGTGGCGGCCGCGGCCGCCGTCGCCGGCCCGGACCTGAAGCTGATCGTCGTCAACACCCCGTGCAACCCCACCGGGCAGCAGATCTCCGATGCGGACCTGCAGGCACTGCAGGACCTGGCCGCGCGCACCGGTGCGTACATCCTGCTGGACGAGGACTACGCGCTGGACCTGAAGGACTCCGCGGCCACCCGCTTCGAGCGGACCCTCTCCGTGTCGAGCCTGTCCAAGGTCTACGGCTACCCCGGCCTACGGGTCGGCTGGCTGTACGGCCCGCCCGAGCTCGTGGCGGCCTGCACCGAGCGCAAGTTCCTGTCCAACATAGGCAACTCCGTGCTGTGCGAAACGCTGGCGTGCGACGTGCTGGAGCGCCGGGGCCACTACACCGACCGGTACCGCAGGCTCACCGGCGAGGGGCTCGCCGTGGTCCGGGACTGGGCCGCGCGCAACACCGACGCGGTGCAGCTCACCGAACCGCAGGGCACCCCGTTCGCCTGGTTCCGGCTGACCACCGGTGAGGCGCCCCTGGACCTTTGCCGCCGGGTGCTGGAGACCGGAGTCATGCTCATGCCGGGCGAGACGCTCGGTGGCCCCGACGGATTCCGCCTGTGCTTCGCGCGGGATCCCCACGTCATCACCGAAGGCCTGCGGCGGATCGACCCCGTCCTGCGGCCGCAGCCCGTGCGCAATACGACCAGTGGAGCAGTGTGACCATGAGCCAGCCCAACGCCAACGACCAGGCTCCGGACGAGATCCGCACGCCGCTCTCCTTCGCGCAGGAACAGCTGTGGTTCCTCGACCAGCTGACCCCCGGCGAGATCACCTACAACGTGCCGATGGCCTACCGGCTGCGGGGCCCGCTCAACGTCGGGGCCATGCGGCAGGCGCTGAGCTCGCTCGTCACGCGCAACGCCGTGCTGCGCACGACCTTCCACTCCGCCGACGGCGCCCCGTACCAGGTCGTAGCCCCGGCCGGCGAGGTCCCGCTGGAGGTCATCGACCTGGCCGACGGCGACCTCGCCGAGCTGCTGCGCGTCTACTTCGAGACGCCGTTCGACCTGGCGGCCGGGCCGATGTACCGGTTCAGGCTGATCCGCACCGGCGCCGACGAGCACGTCCTGGCCCTGTCCTTCCACCACATCCACACCGACGGCTGGTCCTCGACGCTGATCAACCGGGAGATCTCCGGCGCGTACAACGCGTTCGCCCGCGGCGTGGAGCCGGAGCTTCCGGAGCTGCAGGCCACCTATGCCGACCACGTCGTCGCGCAGCGCGAGCAGCGCGAAGGCGGCGGCTGGGACGAGCAGCTGAAGTTCTGGGAGGGGAAGTTGGCGGGGCTGCCGGTGGTCGAGATGCCCGCCGACCGGCTTCGTCCGGCCACGCCCACCCAGAACGGCGAGACCCTCACCTTCGACTTCCCGGTCGAGCTCCTCCAGCAGGCGCGCGCGCTCGCGCAGCAGGAGGGCGCCTCGCTGTTCATGGTGCTCACCGCCGCCCTGAACGTCGTGGTCGGCCGCTACACGGGCCAGGACGACATCCCGCTGGGCATCCCCATGCTGGGCCGCACCGAGCCGGAGCTCGAAGACGTCGTCGGCCTGTTCATCAACATGCTGGTGCTGCGGACCGACCTGTCCGGCGACCCCACCTTCGCCGAACTCGTCGAGCGCGTCGCGGACGCCAACATGGACGTGTACGACAACCAGGACGTGCCGTTCGACCAGATCGTCAGCCACGTCCAGCCGGTCCGCGAGGCGGGCCGCAACCCGCTGTTCCAGATCGGCACCCAACTGCTCGGCGGCGGCACGGCCGGCTCCGACCTGGGCCTGTTCGAGCTGTCGGACGAGGCGCTGGACGTCGCCGTCCCGCGCTCCCGCTACGACCTCTCCCTGACGTTCATGGAGACGGTGGATCAGCTCCGGTTCGTCGCCGAGTACACCACCGACCTCTTCGACGGCTGGCGCATCGAGGCCATGGCCCGGCACATCCAGAACGTGCTGGCCGCCGCGGTGGAGAACGCGGAGCAGCCGATCTCGAAGCTCGCGATGGTCGGTGCGGACGAGCGGGAGCTGCTGCTGGAAGCGGGTCGCGGCGCGGACTTCGCGTTCAGCCCGGACCCGGTGCACGTCACCGTCATGGAGGTCGCCGAGCGCACCCCCGAGGCCGTCGCCGCAGTCTGCCGCGGCGTGGAGATGACGTACGGGGAACTGGCGCGCCGCTCCGGCCTGCTCGCCCGCCATCTGCGGGACCGCGGTGTGGTCCCGGGCCAGATCGTGGCCATCTCCATGGACCGTGACCTGGACGCCCTCGTCGCCATGCTGGGTGTCATGCGGGCCGGCGGTGCCTACGCGATGATGGACCCCGCGCACCCGGCCGCCCGTCTCGAGTACATGCTGCAGGACACCGCGGCACCGGTGGTCATCACCCGGGCCGATGTGGCCGACCGCCTGTCGGCGGGCGTGAATCTGCAGGTCGTGCTCATCGACGCGCACTGGGCGGAGATCGAGGCCGCGTCCGACGCCGAGCCGCTGGAGGAGCTGGCGGACCGCGAGTCGCTGGCGTACGTCCTCTACACCTCCGGCTCCACGGGCCGCCCCAAGGGCGTGATGATCGAGCACCGCAGCCTGCGGGTGTTCATCGAGGCATACCGCCACACGTTCGGTGAATTCACCGCCGAGGACCGGCTGCTGCAGCAGCCCGCGCTGATCTTCGACATGTCGCAGGGCGAGATCTACACGGCGCTGATCACCGGCGCGACCCTCGTGCTGGTCTCCCCCGAGGACGCCTCGTCGCCCGAGGCGCTCGGCGCGCTCATACGCGAGCAGCGGGTCAACTACGTGGGCCTGTCGCCGACGCTGCTGTCGCTGCTGGACGGCGGCCCGTACCCGGACCTGAAATACATCATGGGCGGCGCCGAGGTCCTCCCGGCCGAGCTCGTCAACAAGTGGAATCAGCCGGGCCGCAAGTTCGTCAACCTCTACGGTCCGACCGAGGCGGCCATCGCCTCCACCGAGTACCTCTGTGAGCACATCGAGTGGCAGACCTCGCCCCCGATCGGCCGCCCCGAGTACGGCCGGCTGCACTACGTGGTGGACGCGCACGGGAACCTGGCGCCCGTCGGCGTCCCCGGCGAGCTGCTGATCGGCGGTGACGACGGCCTGGCCCGCGGCTACCTCAACCTGCCCGAGCTGACCGACGAGAAGTTCGTCCCCAACCCCTTCGAGCCGACCGGACGCGTCTACCGCACCGGCGACCTCGTCCGCTGGACCCGGGACCACCAGGTGGACTTCATCGGCCGGATCGACAACCAGGTCAAGCTCCGCGGCCTGCGCATCGAGCTCGGCGAGATCGAGTCCGCTCTGGTCTCCCACCCCCAGGTGCGCATGGGCCTGGTGCTGCTCCGCGAGGACCGGCAGGGCGAGAAGCAGCTGGTCGGCTACTACACGGTGCTCGGCGACGAGGCCCCGAACACGGCCGACCTGCGCCGTCACCTCGGCGAGTCGATGCCGGAGTACATGGTCCCGACCGCCTGGGTCCGGCTGGAGGAGTTCCCCCTCACGCCGTCCAAGAAGATCGACCGCAAGATGCTGCCCGAGCCGCAGGACAATGCCGACGGCACTGACGGCCGCGCGTACGTGGCCCCGGCCACGCCGTCCGAGGAGAAGGTCGCCGAGGTCTTCGCCACGGTCCTCAAGGCCGAGCAGGTGAGCGCCGACGCGGGCTTCTTCGAGCTCGGCGGAAATTCGCTGCAGGCCATGCGGGCGGTCAGCCGGATCAACAAGACGTTCGGCGTGAAGATCAACGTCCGGATGCTCTACGGCGGTGCGAACGTCAGCGGCGTCGCCGAGGCCATCGACGCCCTGCTGGCCGACAAGGCCGGCGCGTGAGCGACCACGGCACCCTGGTACCGCTCCGCACGGACGGCAGCCTGACCCCGCTGTACTGCGTCCACCCGGTCTCCGGGTCGGGGTACGTCTACGCGGGGCTCGCCGAACACCTCGACCCGGAGCAGCCGCTGTACGGGTTCGAGGCGCCGGGATTCGATGACGGGGACCTGCCCCTGACCTCGATCGAGGCACTCGCGGAGCGGCATCTGGAGTCCCTGCGGTCGGCTCGGCCGCAGGGCCCGTACCTCCTGCTGGGCTGGTCGCTGGGCGGTGTGGTCGCGTACCACATGGCCCAGCTGCTGGCGGAGGCCGGCGAGGAGGTGCCGCTGCTGATCGTCGTCGACGCGACGGTACCCAAGCGGTTCCCCATGCCGTCGGAGAAGACCTTCCTGCACGGCTTCCTGCGGGACCTGGTGATGGCGACCGGCGAACCCCTCGACGCGGTGGACGCGCTGGTCCTGCCCCACCCCGAGGACGTCACCGCCGAGGCCGTGTGGGCCGCGGTCACCGCGTCCGAGGTGCTCCCCGAGGAGTTCGACGAGGAGTTCCTGCAGGAGCGCTACGACGTCTTCCGGGCGCACGCCCAGGCGCTGTTCGTCTACGACCACCGCGGCGCGTACGCGGGTCCGATGCTCCTGCTGCAGGCCGCGGACTCACCGGACGAGCGCATGCGCTGGGAGACGCTCGCCGACCGCCTGGAGAAGCGGAAGGTGGCGGGAAACCACAACTCCATCTGGACCGGCGAGGCCCTCGGGACGCTCGCCGGGCTGATCGGCCAAGGACTGGAGCGGGCCCGGTCCGCTCCCGCCTCCGTGGAGGGATGACGATGTCCGAGGACACGACGACGAAAACCGCGGAGCCGTCGCCGCAGGACGCGGCGCCGCCCAAGCGCGGCGCCCTGTGGCGCGACCGGGACTTCCTGGTCTTCTGGACCGGGGAGACGCTCTCCCTGTACGGCACCCAGGTCACCACGCTCGCGCTGCCCCTGGCAGCCGTGTTCGTCTTCGACGCCACCGCCGAGGAACTGGGCCTGCTGCGATTCGTGCAGCTCGTGCCGTTCCTCGGGCTCGCGATGCTCTTCGGGGTGTGGGTGGACCGGGTCCGCAAGCGGCCGGTGATGATCGGCGCCAACGCGGGCCGCATGCTGCTGATCGGGCTGGTCCCGGTGCTGTCCGCGACCGACGTGCTGAACATGCCGCTGCTGTACGCCATCGCGTTCGGCATCGGCATCGCCCAGGTGCTGTTCGACGTGAGCTGGATGTCGTTCGTCCCGGTCCTGGTCAAGGACCGCCGGAACCTGCTGGAGGCCAACACCAAGCTCAGCACCACCTCTTCCTCGGCCGACGTGGCCGGGCCAGGTGTCGCGGGTGTGCTGGTCAACGCGCTCTCCGCGCCGACGGCCATGGCGGTGAACGCCGTCACCTACCTGCTCTCGATCGTCTCCCTGCTGGCCGTCCGGACATCGGAGCCGGCGCCGCCGAAACCGGAGCACAAGCGCAGGATCTGGCCCGAGCTGGTCGAGGGACTGCGCTTCGTGTTCCACAGCCGCTACCTGCGGGCCATCGCCCTCGTCGGCTGCTGCTGCAACTTCTTCAGCGTGATGATCCTGTCGCTGTTCCTGCTGTACGCCGTCCGGGAGCAGGACCTGTCCGCCGCGACCATCGGCCTCGTGCTGGGCGTCGGAGCGGTCGGCGGGCTGGTGGGCTCGGCCCTGTCGGGCACCGTGATCCGGCGCGTGAGCGTCGGCAAGGCCTATCTGGTCTCGGTCTCCGGGATCTTCATCGCCCCCTTGCTGATCCCGGCCGCGTCCGGGTCCACGTTCATGGTGACCGCGGTCTTCATCGCCTCGTTCGTCATTTTCTACGCCTCGCTCAGCGTGGCCAACGTGGTGATCGTCAGCCTGCGGCAGACCATCACCCCGGACGCGCTGATGGCCCGGATGACCGCGGGGATGCGCACGATGATGCACGGCGGCGGCGCGCTCGGCGGTCCCGTCGGAGGCCTGATGGCCGGCGTGCTGGGGCTGCACGAGGCGCTGTGGCTGGCGACCGCGCTGTCTGCCGTGATGCTCGTGCCGATCGCACTCTCCCCGGTCAGCCGGCTCCGTGAGATGCCCGCCCAGGCGGAGTGACACCGCCCGTGTGAGACGCGTTCCCGCATTTCCCCGCAGTAGCTCAACAGTGCCCGTACGCAAGGTCATTCCGTCGATCAAGCCGGGTTGATGGAGGAATGGAGAATCGTGAGCCACCCTGATATCGCCGCGTGGAACGACACGGCGCGGGAACTCCCCGGCGACGGCGCCACACTGCCCGAGCTGTTCCGTACGCAGGTGTCCCGGACCCCGGACGCCACCGCCCTGGTGTTCCGGGACACCCGGCTCAGCTATGCGGAACTGGACGAGCGGTCGGACCGCCTCGCCCGGCTGCTGGCCGGGTACGGAGCCGCCGCGGACCGGGTCGTGGCGCTGACCGTGCCGCGCTCGGTGGAACTCGTCGTCGCGCTGCTCGCGGTGCTCAAGACCGGCGCCGCGTACCTCCCGGTGGACCCCGACTACCCGGCGGACCGGATCGCCTACCTCCTCTCCGACGCCGATCCCGTCCTGGTGCTCAGCCACTCCGATGTGGAGGCGGCCGCGCCGGCCGGGGCGCGGCCGGCGCAGCTTCCGTACCTGGTGCTCGACTCCGCGCCGTCCGCCGACGCGCCGGCGCCCGGTGCGGACGGCCCGGCCGGGGCCTTCGCACCGCTGCGGCCGCCGGTCGCGCAGGACGCGGCGTACGTCATCTACACCTCCGGCTCCACCGGGCGGCCCAAGGGCGTGGTGATCCCGCACAGCGGAATCGTCAACCGCCTGCACTGGATGCAGGACGAGTACCGGCTGACCGCGGACGACCGGGTGCTGCAGAAGACCCCCTCGGGCTTCGACGTCTCGGTCTGGGAGTTCTTCTGGCCTCTGATCACCGGCGCCGCGCTGGTCGTCGCCGAGCCCGGCGGCCACGAGGACCCCGCGTACCTGGTCGAGCTGATCCGCGCCGAGCGGATCACCACGGTGCACTTCGTCCCCTCGATGCTCCAGGCGTTCACCGACGAGCCCGCCGCGGCCGAGTGCACCGGTCTGCGCCGTGTGGTCTGCAGCGGCGAGGCCCTGCCCGTGGAACTCGCCGACCGCTTCGCCGCGTTGCTGCCGGACGTCCCGCTGCACAACCTGTACGGACCGACCGAGGCCTCGGTGGACGTCACGTACTGGCGGCACAAGACCGAGCCCGGTGCGGCCTCGGTGCCGATCGGCCTCCCCGTGTGGAACACCCGCCTCCACGTGCTGGACGCGCACCTGCGGCCGGTCGCGGCGGGTGAGGCCGGCGAGCTGTACCTGGCCGGCGTGCAGCTGGCCCGCGGCTACGTGAACCACCCCGGGCTGACCGCCGAGCGGTTCGTCGCAGACCCGTACGGCCCGCCCGGCAGCCGGATGTACCGCACCGGAGACGTGGCCCGCCGGCGAGCCGACGGCGCACTGGACTACGTCGGACGGGCCGACCGCCAGGTGAAGATCCGAGGACTGCGGGTCGAGCTCGGCGAGATCGAGGCCGTACTCGCGGCACTGCAGGACATCGGCCAGGCGGCCGTGCTCGCCCGGCAGGACCGGCCGGGCTCCCCCCAGCTGGTCGCCTACGTGGTGCCCGCCGCGGGAGCCTTGGTCGACCCCGCCGAGGTACGCGCCCTGGCGGGCGAGAAGCTGCCGGAGCACATGGTCCCGGCGGCCGTCGTGATCCTGGACGCCTTCCCGCTGACCCTCAACGGCAAGCTCGACCGCAAGGCCCTGCCCGCGCCCGCCGCCGCGACCGTCTCCCGCGGCCGGGCCGCGCGCACCCCGCGGGAGACGCTGCTGGCGGATCTCGTCGCGGGAGTCCTCGGCCTCGAACGGGTGGCGGCCGACGACGACTTCTTCGAGCTCGGAGGCGACAGCATCACCGCCGCCCAGGTGGTCGGCCGGGCCCGCCGGGCCGGGCTGGTGCTCAGCCAGCCGGACGTCTTCCGCCACCGGACCGTGGCGGCGCTGGCCGCCGCGTGCGGCAGCCTGGACGAGGACCGGCGGGGCGACCGGACACCGCGGCTCGCTGCGGTCCCGCTGTCCGCAGCCGAGCGGGAGAGCCTGAAGGCGGCGCACCCCTCCGCCACCGAGATCTGGCCGCTGGCCCCGCTCCAACAGAGCCTGCTGTTCCACGCCACCTTCGACGCGCAGGCCCTCGATGCCTACTCCATCCAGCTGGCGTTCGACCTCAAGGGCAGGACCACCGTCGGAGTGCTGCGGCAGGCCGCGCGCGGGCTGCTGCGCCGCCACCCCAACCTCCGTGCGGGATTCACCCAGCAGGTCCTCGACCACCCGGTCCAGCTCATCGCCGAGCGCCTCGAACCCGCATTCGAGGTGGTCGATCTGACCGCCGTGGACGCGGACGACCGCGGGGCGCGGGCGGACGAGCTGTTCGACGCCGAACGGCTGCGCCCGTTCGACCTCGCCCGGCCGCCGCTGATCCGCTTCACCGTCGCCGACCTCGGCGACCGGGGACTGCGGGCCGCGATCACCCTGCACCACATCCTCGCCGACGGCTGGTCGCTGCCCCTGCTCCTGGACGAGTGGCTGAGCCTCGCCGCCGACCCGGCCGCCCACCTGGAGCCGGTCACCCCGTACCAGGACTACCTGGCCCTGGTGGCCCACCACGACCACCGAGCCTCCGAGGACGCCTGGGCCGAGTTGCTCCAGGGCGTCGACGAGCCCACCCTGCTGGCGCCGTCCGCGTCCGCGTCCGGGGACGACCGGCCCATGACGCTGCCCGAGCACTGTGACACCGAACTCTCCGAAGAGCTCACCGCCCGCCTGGACGGCTTTCTGCGCGGCAGCGGCCTCACCCTGAACACCGCCGTCAACACAGCCTGGGCCCTGCTGCTCGGCGGCGTGCTCGGCCGCAACGACGTGGTGTTCGGCAGCACCGTCTCCGGGCGCCCTCCGGAGCTGCCCGGCATCGAGTCCATGATCGGCCTCTTCATCAACACGCTGCCGGTACGGGTCTCCCTGGACCCCGCGGAGCCGCTGGCCGATCTGCTGCGGCGGGTCCAGGACCAGCAGTCCCGGATGTCCGCCCACCCGTACACGGGCCTCGCCGGCATCCAGCGGCGCGCCGGACACACCGAACTCTTCGACACCGTCACGGTGCTCGAGAACTTCCCCGGCGAGCTGGACGCCGCCGGCGGGCGGCTGCGCGCCACCGGGGTGGAGAACCGCTGGGCCACTTACTACCCCGTCACGCTGATCACCTACCCCGGGAAGCGGCTGCGCCTGCGGATCGGCTTCCACGCCTCCCGTTACGAGCGTGCGCTCGCGGAGCGGCTCGGCGAGCGCCTGGCGATGCTGCTGGAAGCGATCACCGAGGACCCGGCCCGGCCGGTGGGCGCGGTACCGCTGCTGTTGGCCGCCGAGCGCGAACAGGTGCTGTCGCGCTGGAACGACACCGATCACCCGGTACCCCGGGCCGACGTCGCCGAGCAGTTCCAGGACCGGGCAGCCCGCCACCCGGACGCCGTCGCCGTGGTCTCCGGGGCCGGGGAGCTCGACTACGCCGGGCTGAACGCCCGGGCCAACCGGCTGGCCCGCCGCCTCGTCGCGGCCGGCGTCGGTCCGGAGGACTTCGTCGTGGTCGCGCTGCCCCGCACCGCCGACCTCGTGGTCGCGCTGCTCGCCGTACTGAAGTCGGGCGCCGCCTACCTCCCGCTGGACCCCGACTACCCGGCCGACCGGGTCGCCTACATGCTGTCCGACGCGGCGCCCGTGCTCGCGCTGACCACGGACGACACCTCCGCCTCGCTGCCCGGAGAGGACACGCTGCCCCGGCTGTTCCTGGACCGGCCGGAGACCGCCGCGGAACTCGCGGCGCTGCCGGCCACCGACCTGGCCGACGCCGAGCTGGTGCGCCGTGTCTCCCCGGCCACCGCCGCCTATGTCATCTACACCTCGGGATCCACGGGCCGCCCCAAGGGCGTCGTCGTCCCCCGCTCGGCCCTCGTCAACTTCCTCGCCTCGATGCGGGAGCAGTTCCCCATGGACTCCGGCGACCGGCTGCTGACGGTGACGACCATCGCCTTCGACATCGCCGCACTGGAGATGTACGTGCCGCTGCTCAGCGGCGCGGGCCTGGTGATCGCCGAGCGGGAGACCGTACAGGACCCGACGGCACTGGCCACGCTGATCGAGCGGACCGGCGCCACCGTGATGCAGGCGACTCCGTCCTTGTGGCAGGCCCTGGCGGCCGGCCATCCCGAGGCGCTGCGCGGCCTGCGGACCCTGGTCGGCGGAGAGGCCCTGCCGGTCGCCCTCGCGGACCGGATGCGCGAACTGGCGGACCAGGTCAGCAACATGTACGGGCCGACCGAGACGACCATCTGGTCGACCTCGGCGGTGCTCGGCGACCGGCCGGGCGCCCCCACCATCGGGCGGCCGATCCACAACACCCGCCTGTACGTCTTGGACGGCGCCCTGCGGCCGGTTCCGCCGGGCACCATCGGAGAGCTGTACATCGCGGGGGAGGGCCTGGCCAGGGGCTACTGGCGCCAGCCCGGCCTGACCGCCACCCGGTTCGTCGCGGATCCCTTCGGCCCGGCGGGCAGCCGGATGTACTGCACCGGTGACCTGGTGCGCTGGGCGGTGGACGGCAACGTCGAGTACCTCGGCCGCTCCGACCACCAGGTGAAGCTGCGCGGATTCCGGATCGAGCTCGGTGAGATCGAGGCGGTGCTCGGTGGGCACCCCGCCGTGGCGCAGGCCGCCGTCCTGGTCCGCGAGGACCGCGCGGACGACAAGCGGCTGGTCGGCTACGTGACCTCGGTGCCGGGCGGCGCCGCCGACCCGGTCGAGCTGCGCGCCCTCGCCGCCGCGGAGCTGACCGAGTACATGGTGCCGTCGGTGGTGGTCGTCCTGGAGCGCCTGCCGCTCACCCCGAACGGCAAGCTGGACCGCAAGGCGCTGCCCGCGCCGTCCGACGCGGACTACGAGGCCGCGGCCGCCGGCAAGGGCGGCGGCAGCCGGACAGCCGGAGCGGAGCCGCGCAATCCGAAGGAAGCGCTGCTGTGTGAACTCGTCGCCGAGATGCTGGGCCTGTCCCAGGTCGGCATCCACGACAGCTTCTTCGAACTCGGGGGCAACTCGCTGTCCGCCATCCGGCTGGTCAACCGGATCAAGGCGGCGTTCGAAACGAATCTCAAGATCCGCCAACTCTTCAAGACCCCGACGGTGGCCGGGCTGGCCGGGTGCCTGGAGCTCGACCATCACGCAGCGACCGGGCGCTGACCCGGACGGAAGGACGAACCATGGACACCAACCCCTTCGAGGACGAGAACGGCACGTACGTCGTGCTGATCAATGACGAGGGTCAGCACTCGCTGTGGCCGTCGCGGACGGCCGTGCCCGCCGGATGGACCGTGACGTTCGGCCCGGACACCCGGCAGGCCGCGCTGGCCCACACCGAGTCCACCTGGACCGACCTGAAGCCGCGCAGCCTGGCGGCGACGTACCGCTAGTGTCCTGAGTCCTTGATCCGTCGCTGTACAGCAGCTCCGTACCGCAACCAGAGCAACCGATCCCGTCCCTCCGGGGCCTCTTGCGTTGTCGCGGGTCAAGGTCTGATGATCGTCCTTTCTCTTCATCAATGGGGGTAGGGGCATGGCGCTCTTCGGGAACGCGCACGCGATCGATCCGGCGCAGGCGCAGCAGGACTTCGCGCGGCTGCTGGGGCAGGGGGAGCAGGTGCACGCCGCGTACCTGCTGATCCGCGACACGATCTTCTTCACCGACCGGCGACTGGTGCTCGTCGACAAGCAGGGCATCACCGGGAAGAAGGTCGAGTACCACTCGATCCCGTACCGGAGCATCACGCACTTCGCCGTCGAGACGGCCGGCACCTTCGACCTGGACGCCGAGCTGAAGATCTGGATCTCCGGCAGCCCCATGCCGGTCCAGAAGACCTTCACCAAGGGCGTCGACATCTACGAGGTGCAGGCGATCCTCACGCAGTTCGTCGCGAAGTAGTCGAAGTAGTCGAAGTAGTCGACGTGGTCGGATAGTGCGGACTCGCGGTGACGCGGGTCCGGTGGAAGCCCCCGGGAATCCCGGGGGCTTCCCCTTTTGGGTGAACCTGTCTTATTTGCATGTCAGTTGAATATGCCTTCGGCCTAGCTTGCGAGGTGGAGGTGATGATCGATGGACGCGATCGACATCGATGACATGGTGTACGTCGCCACGGGGGCCCGGCTGCGGCGGCTGACCGCGCCGGACGGGACGCACTGGTTCCCGGTCGTGGACGTGGCGAAGCGGCTGGGGTACGCGGGGACGCGGGAGGCGCTGCGGACGGTGGTGCTGCCCGAGGGGTGTCTGGCGGGAGCGGGGGAGCTCGCCGGGAGCGCCGCGATACTCGCCCTCGGCGGCGTCAGGGCCTCGGTGCGGATGGTGAACCTTCCGGGGCTCGTCCAGCTCGTGGGGGCGTGCCGGAGACCGGAGGCCGGGCCGTTCCGGGCGTGGGTCGCGGAGGTCGTGGCGGCGGTCCAGCGGGACGGCGGTTACGGGCTCGAACCCTCGCCGGTCCACCCCGGGTTCCTCCTGCCGCCGGACCTCGTCGACGTGCTCGTACGGCTGGAGGGCGAGTTCGACGAGCAGGCCGCCGTGTACGCCGCGTGCGAGGAGTACGCCGACCGTGCGGAGCTGCTCCGCGAGACGCGGGAGAACCTCGCAAGGGCCGCCGACTCCCTTGCGCGTCTCTCCGTGCCCCGCCAGCGCTCCGGCGCCGCCGTCGTCGCCCTCACCCCGCAGCAGCTCGTGGAGTCCTGGGCCATCACCGGCGACACCCGGACCGTGGCCTCCTGCCTGGCGCCCGCACTCGTCCGGGGCGGGGTCCGCTACCGGCCCCAGGACGTCACCCGCCGCACCGGCCTGTCGGGCGACCGCGTCCGCGCCTGCGTCCGGATCCTTCTGGAACGCGGCTGCATGCGCGAGGTGGGTTCCCCGGATCCGGACGGCGCCAGGATCTACGTCCTGCCCTGATGCTTCCTGCCCAGGCCAGGGCACGAAGCGCCTGTGGCGGAGACTGGACACCACGGCGGGCGAGGGAGGCGTGGACGTGGAGTGGCGGTGTCGGGGGCTCGGGTGGGCCGGTGGCGTGCCTGGGTTGCGGTGGCGTGGTGGGCGGGTGAGTGCCCTCGTCTACGGGCAGGAGCTGGGGTTTCGGGCCGTCGGGGTGCGGCGGTGTCCCGGGGCTCGGGGCAATGCCTGTCCCCTGGAGGCCGTCGTGTCCGGGCGGGCCACCGGGGGCCGGTGCGGTGAGTGTGCGCGGCTCGACCGGGCCCACTCCGTCGCGGCGGACACCCTCCTCGACGACCCTCAGCCGTACCGCGTCTACCTGGCCTGGTTCGGGCCCGGGATGACCAAGGTCGGGATCACCGCGGAGGCCCGTGGCGAGGCACGGCTCCTGGAACAGGGAGCCGTGGCGTTCAGCTGGCTCGGCCGGGGGCCGCTGATGGCCGCGCGCCGGACCGAGGAGGTGCTGCGGCAGGCGCTCGGCGTGCCCGACCGGATCGCGTACGAGCGGAAGCGGGCCGTACGGCACGCCCTCCCGCCCGTCGAGGAGCGTGCCCGGGAGGTCGAGGAGCTGCACCGGCGCGCCCGGGAGGTCGGCGGGTGGACGGAGACCCTGGAGCCGCTGGAGTTCGCCCCGCGCGACCACGTCGGGGCCTTCCGGCTCGACGGGCTGCCGCCGCTCGACGGGACGGTCACCGAGCTCGTCGACGGCGGTGTCGTCACCGGGCGGCTGCTCGCCGCCGCCGGGCCCGACCTCCACCTGCTCGACCCCGGTGGCCGCTGCCTCGCCCTCGACACCCGTCTCATGGGTGGATGGGCGCTTCAGGGAGTGCAGGGAGCGGGGGAGGGGGCCGTGTTCTCGGTGCCGGTGGCTCCGAGGGTCGTCGCGGAGGCCGAGGGTGCTCAAGGCGAGCTCTTCTGACGCTTCGTAAAGTCTTGGATCCCTTTGGCCCGCTGCCGTGGACATCCCGGCCCGGCCCCCGCGAGGGTGATCACATGACCCCGAAACTGGTGGCGGGCCTCGAACCGCCCTACTACACCGCTGTCTTCACCTCCGTCCGCGCGGAAGCTCCCGAGGGCTACGCCGAGACCTCTTCCCGGATGCAGGAGATCGTCAAGGACATCCCCGGGTTCCTCGGCTACGAGACCGCCCGCACCCCCGGCGGCATCGGCATCACCGTCGCCTACTTCCGCGACCTGGACTCCCTCGACGCCTGGCGTCTCGACACCGAGCACCAGGCCGCCAAGGCGCACGGGCGGAAGCACTGGTACCAGAGCTACAGCGTCCATATCGGCAAGGTCGAACGGAGCTACGGCTTTGAGCGAGAGTGACATCCCCGCGCTCGTCGACCGGCTCGGGATTCCCGGGCTCGTCGACGTGCACACACACTTCATGCCGCAGAACGTCCTCGACAAGGTCTGGGCCTACTTCGACTCCGCCGGCCCTCTGACCGGCCTGGAGTGGCCCATCACCTACCGCGAGGAGGAGGACCACCGGCTCGCGATCCTGCGCGGGTTCGGGGCCGTCGCCTTCACCGCGATGCTCTATCCGCACAAGCCCGGCATGGCGACCTGGCTGAACGCCTGGGCCGCCGACTTCGCCGCCCGCACCCCCGACTGTCTGCACACCGCGACCTTCTTCCCCGAGCCGGGCGTCGACACGTACGTCCGCGAGGCGCTCGACGCCGGCGCCCGCGTCTTCAAGGTGCACCTCCAGGTCGGTGCGTTCGACCCCACGGACCCGCTGCTCGACACCGCGTGGGGAACCCTCGCCGACAGCGGTACGCCCGTCGTCGTCCACTGCGGCTCCGGACCCACCCCCGGGAAGTTCACCGGGCCCGGGCCCATGGAGCGGCTGCTGGCCCGCCACCCCCGGCTGCGGGTGATCGTCGCGCACATGGGGATGCCCGAGTACAGCGACTTCCTCTCCATGGCCGAGCGGTACGAGGGCGTCCACCTGGACACCACCATGGCCTTCACCGACTTCAGCGAGCGGCTCGCACCCTTCCCCACGGCGGAGTACGGGCGGCTCGCCGAGCTCGGCGACCGGATCCTCCTCGGCTCCGACTTCCCGAACATTCCCTATCCGTACGCCCATCAGCTCCACGCTCTCGAACGCCTCGGGCTCGGGGATGCCTGGCTGCGTCGGGTCCTGTACGAGAACGGGGCCGCGATGTTTCACGTGAAACACCCCTGAAGGTCTTTCTCAGGGAATTCACAGGAAAGGGAAAGAGGGCTCTCAGCGGCTGCGGAGAGCGTGGGTGCCATGACCGTCACCACACGCCGCCCCGGCACCCGCGCCGACATGCTCCGTGCCGACGGCACCGCCGTCCGCGTCCTCGTCGTCGACGACGAGGCCTCGCTCGCCGAGCTCCTCTCCATGGCCCTCCGGTACGAGGGCTGGCAGGTGCGGAGCGCCGGGGACGGCGCCGCCGCCCTCCGCTCCGTACGCGAGTTCCGGCCCGACGCCGTGATCCTCGACATCATGCTTCCCGACGTCGACGGGATCAGCCTGCTGGGCTCGATCCGGCGCGAGATCCCTGACGTTCCGGTGCTCTTCCTGACGGCGAAGGACGCCGTCGAGGACCGGATCGCCGGGCTCACCGCCGGTGGCGACGACTACGTCACCAAGCCTTTCAGCCTGGAGGAGGTCGTCGCCCGGCTGCGCGGCCTCATCCGTCGGTCCGGGGCGGCGCAGGCGCGCAGCGAGTCGCTGCTCGTGGTCGGCGACCTCACCCTCGACGAGGACAGTCACGAGGTCGTCCGTGGCGGGGACTCGATCCACCTCACCGCCACCGAGTTCGAGCTGCTGCGCTACCTCATGCGCAATCCGCGACGGGTGCTCAGCAAGGCGCAGATCCTCGACCGGGTCTGGTCGTACGACTTCGGCGGCCAGGCCAACGTCGTCGAGCTCTACATCTCCTACCTGCGCCGGAAGATCGACGCGGGCCGTTCCCCGATGATCCACACCCGGCGCGGGGCCGGATACCTCATCAAGCCGGGGGAGTAACGCCCGTGCGTGGACGACGTCGGCGGCCGTGGTCGCTGCGCACCCGGCTCGTGGTCTCGGCGGTCGCGCTCATCGCGGTCGTCGCGGCCGTGATCGGGACGGTGACGACCATCGCGTTCCGTTCGTACCTGTACGACCAGGCCGACGAACAGCTCCACAACGTCTCGGTACGGGCGTCGGGCCCGCCGGCCTCCATGGCCTCGCTGCCCGGCATGCCCGACCCGGGCCGGGTGCAGGACCCGCTCGCGTTCGTCCAGGGGCCGGGTGCCCCGATCGGCACCCTCGGCGCGGTCCTCGTGGACGGCGAGGTGACCACGGCCCGGTACTCCACGGAGGCCGAGTCGGAGAACGGCGAGGCGTACGGGCGGAACGTCCGGAACACGGCGCTCGACGAGGCCCAGCGGGCCGCGCTCGCCACCGTCCCGCGCGACCACGAGGCGCACACCGTCGAGCTGCCAGGCGGCCTCGGCTCCTACCGGGTCGAGTACGCCGAAGGGGTCCACGGCGAGTTCCTCACCGGCATCCCGCTCACCGAGGTCGAGGACGCCCTCTCCACCCTCGTCCTCGTCGAACTGAGCGTCACCGGCGCCGGGCTCGTCGCGGCCTCGATCGCCGGGACCGTGCTCGTCCGGGTGGCCCTGCGCCCGCTGCGGCGGGTCGCCGCCACCGCCGGGCAGGTGGCCAAGCTCCCGCTGCACAGCGGTGAGGTGGCGCTCCATCAGCGGGTCCCCGAGACGGAGGCCGATCCGCGTACCGAGGTCGGCCAGGTCGGCGCGGCCATCAACCGGATGCTCGACCACGTCCACTCGGCGCTCGACGCCCGCCAGCAGAGCGAGACCCGCGTCCGGCAGTTCGTCGCGGACGCCAGCCACGAGCTGCGCACCCCGCTGGCCTCGATCCGCGGGTACGCGGAGCTGACCCGGCGCGGCCGGGAGGAGTGCGGCCCCGACACCCGGCACGCGCTGGGCCGGATCGAGTCCGAGGCGACCCGGATGACGGGCCTGGTGGAGGACCTCCTGCTGCTCGCCCGGCTCGACGCCGGGCGCCCGCTCTCGTACGAGCGCACCGAACTCGTCCCCCTCGTCGTGGACGCCGTGAGCGATGCCCGAGCGGCCGGACCCGAGCACCACTGGCGCCTCGAACTCCCCGAGGACGGAGGGACGCCCGTACGGGCCGACGGCGCCCGGCTCCAGCAGGTGCTCGTCAACCTCCTCGCCAACGCCCGTACCCACACCCCGCCCGGCACGAAGATCACGGCCCGCGTCCGCACCGAAGGACCGAGCGTGCTCGTCGACGTCGAGGACGACGGGCCCGGCGTCCCGGCCGAGCTCCTGCCTTCCGTCTTCGAGCGGTTCGCGCGCGGCGACGCCTCCCGTTCCCGGCATGCCGGCTCCACCGGCCTCGGCCTCGCCATCGTCCGAGCGGTCGCCGTCGCCCACGGCGGCGACGTCACCGTCACGAGCGCCCCCGGCCGGACCGTGTTCACCGTCCGGCTCCCCGCCGACGAGGACGCACGGCGGGGCGCAGCGCAGGACACGCGCCAGGACACGCGCCAGGACACACCGCAGGACGCATCGCGGGACGCGCAGCGGGACTCACAGCGGGACTCACAGCGAGGGCACAGGCGCATCACACAGCCGTGACAGCGGCCCCGGCGAGTGTCGTCGGTATGCGAACCCCAACGATCGCGGGCCCCGCGTCCGGGACTCCCGGCGCCCTCCCCGCCCGGGAGCACCTGCCGGTGAGTGTCGCCGGAAGGCCCGTCCTGGACGTGGTGATTCCCGTCTACAACGAGGAGAAGGACCTGGAGCCGTGCGTCCGCCGGCTCCACGAGCACCTCCTCCGGACCTTCCCGTACGGCTTCCGCATCACCGTCGCCGACAACGCCTCCACCGACACGACCCCCGTCGTCGCCGCGGCCCTCGCCGACGAGGTGCCCGAGGTGCGCTCCGTACGGCTGGAGCAGAAGGGGCGCGGCCGGGCGCTGCGGACGGTCTGGTCCGCCTCGGACGCCCCCGTCCTCGCCTACATGGACGTCGACCTCTCGACCGACCTCAACGCGCTGCTCCCGCTGGTCGCGCCGCTCATCTCGGGCCACTCGGACCTGGCGATCGGCTCCCGGCTCGCCCGCTCCTCGCGGGTGGTGCGCGGGCCGAAGCGGGAGTTCATCTCGCGGGCGTACAACCTGATCCTGCGCGGCTCGCTCGCCGCCCGCTTCTCCGACGCCCAGTGCGGGTTCAAGGCGATACGGCGGGACGTCGCCGAGCGGCTCCTCCCGATGGTCGAGGACACCGGCTGGTTCTTCGACACGGAGATGCTGGTCCTCGCCGAGCGCGCCGGGCTGCGCATCCACGAGGTGCCGGTCGACTGGGTCGACGACCCCGACTCGACCGTGCACATCGTGAAGACGGCCACCGACGACCTGAAGGGCGTGTGGCGGGTCGGCCGGGCCCTCGCGACCGGCTCGCTGCCGCTCGACCGGCTGGCCCGGCCCTTCGGGGACGACCCCCGGGACCGCGACCTCAGCGGAGTGCCGGGCGGACTCGCGCGCCAGCTCGTCGGATTCTGCGTCGTCGGCGCGCTGTCCACGCTCTTCTACGTCGCGCTGTACTCGGCCTTCCGGCTCGGCGTCGGCCCGCAGCTCGCCAACGCCGCCGCCCTCCTCGTCTCGGCCGTCGCCAACACGGCGGCCAACCGGCGCCTCACCTTCGGCGTACGGGGCCGGGACCGGGCCGTCCGCCACCAGGCGCAGGGGCTCGTCGTCTTCGCCATCGGCCTGGCCCTGACCAGCGGTTCGCTCGCCGCCCTGGGCGCGGCGACCGGCGATCCGGCGCACTCCACGGAGCTCGCCGTCCTGATCGTCGCCAATCTCGCCGCGACCGTCCTGCGCTTCCTCCTCTTCCGGCTCTGGGTCTTCCCCGAGCGGCCCACCTCAAGGAACGACCGATGACTTCGACCTCCCTGGCCGCGTCGGCCGGTGCGGCCCACGCCGCACCGGCCCGTGACGGCCGTCTCGCCCGGCTCTGGCGCGGGCGCGCCGAGGACGCTCCCTGGGTCCGGCCCGCCTTCCTCGGCCTGCTCGCCGTGACCACCGCGCTCTACCTCTGGAACCTGAGCGCGTCCGGCTACGCCAACTCCTTCTACTCCGCCGCCGTGCAGGCGGGCGGCGAGAGCTGGAAGGCCTTCTTCTTCGGCTCCCTCGACGCGGCCAACGCCATCACCGTCGACAAGCCCCCGGCCGCGCTGTGGCCGATGGCGCTCTCCGTCCGCCTCTTCGGACTCGGCTCGTGGCAGATCCTCGTGCCCGAGGTGCTGATGGGCGTGGCCACGGTCGCCGTGCTGTACGCGGCCGTCCGGCGCCGCTTCAGCGCCGGCGCGGGTCTGATCGCGGGCGCGGTCCTCGCGCTGACGCCGGTCGCCGCGCTGATGTTCCGCTTCAACAACCCGGACGCGCTCCTCGCGCTGCTCATGACGGTCGCGGTGTACTGCGTGCTGCGCGCCCTGGAGCAGGAGAAGGGTGCGGCGAAGTGGCTGGTGTGGGCCGGGGTGGCCTTCGGCTTCGCGTTCCTCGCGAAGACCCTGCAGGCCTTCCTGATCCTGCCGCCGCTCGCGCTCGTGTACGGGGTGTGCGCGCCGGGCGCGATCGGCCGCCGCATCGGCCGGCTGGCCCTCGCCGGGCTCGCGATGATCGTGTCGGCGGGCTGGTGGGTGGCCCTGGTCGAGCTGTGGCCGGCGTCCTCCCGCCCGTACGTCGGAGGCTCGCAGAACAACAGCTTCCTGGAGCTGACCTTCGGCTACAACGGCCTCGGCCGGATCAACGGCAACGAGACAGGCAGCGTCGGCGGCGGCGGTCGTGGTGGTGGCCAGGGCGGCGGCTGGGGCGAGACCGGGATCGGCCGGATGTTCAACGACTCGGTCGGCGGTCAGATCTCCTGGCTGCTTCCGGCCGCGCTGATCCTGCTCGTCGCGGGGCTCGTCGTCACCTGGCGGGCGCCCCGGACGGACACGGCACGCTCGGCGTTCCTGGTGTGGGGCGGCTCGCTGCTGATCACGCTCGCCGTCTTCAGCTTCATGGCCGGCATCTTCCACGAGTACTACACGGTGGCCCTGGCCCCGTACCTCGCGGCGCTCGTCGGCATGGGCGCGGCGGTGCTGTGGGAGGAGCGCACGCGGTGGCTCGCCTCGGCGGCGCTCGCGGTGACGGTCGCGGCGACGGCGGTGTGGGGCTGGACGCTCCTCGGCCGTACGCCGGACTGGCTGCCGTGGCTGCGCTGGACCGTCCTGGTGGCGGGTTCGGCGGCCGCGCTCGGGCTGCTCCTCGCGGGCCGGATCGACCGGCGACTCGGGCTCGCGGTGGCCGGCCTCGGCCTGGCGGCGGGACTCGCGGGACCGTTCGCGTACACCCTGGAGACGCTGAGCTCCGGACACCAGGGCTCGATCGTGACGGCGGGTCCTGCGGGCGGCGCGATGGGCGGCCGGGGTCCGGGCGGCGGTGGAATGCGGTCGTTCGAGAGGGGGGCGATGCCTCCGGGCGGCCAGGGCCAGGGCCAGGGCCAGATGCCCGGCGGGCAGGGTGGCCAGGGCGGTCAGATGCCCGGTGGCCAGGGCCAGGGCCAGGGCCAGATGCCCGGTGGCGCCGGCGGTACCCCGCCTCAGGGCATGCCTCAGGGCATGCCCCAGGGGATGACCCGGGGCGAAGGCGGCCCCGGCGGTGGCATGGGCGGCGGCGGCATGGGCGGCCTCCTCAACGGCGCCAGCGTCGGTACGGAGGCGAAGACCGCGCTCCTCGCGGACGCCGACGACTACACCTGGGTCGCGGCCACGGTCGGCGCCCAGAACGCGGCCAGCTACCAGCTGGCCACCGAGAAGCCCGTGATGGCGATCGGCGGCTTCAACGGCAGCGACCCGTCCCCGACGCTCGCCCAGTTCAAGCAGTACGTCGCCGAGGGCAGGATCCACTACTTCATCGGCGGCAGCGAGAGCGGCACCGGCGAGAGCGCCACCGGTAACGGCGGCACCGGTAACGGCGGCACCGGTAACGGCGGCACCGGTAACGGCGCCACCGCTAACGGCGCCACCGCTAACGGTGCCACCGGTGAAGGCGGCGGCCGCATGGGCGGAGGCCCCGGCGGCGGCAACTCGGAGATCTCCACGTGGGTCTCGGCGACCTTCGAGAAGGTCACGATCGGCGGCGCCACCTTCTACGACCTCACCCAGGAGAAATAACCGCTATACAGCGTACGAGGCTCCTTGTACGGTGTACGAGACCTGGTCCCGTACACCGTACAAGGAGCCCTGCCCATGACGGCGCCGACCACCGCCACCGAACAGACCAGAGCCCCCACCGGCGGCCACCCCCATCGCTGGCTGATCCTCGGCGTCATCTGCCTCGCCCAGCTCACCGTGCTGCTCGACAACACCGTGCTCGGCGTCGCCATCCCCTCGCTGACGTCCGAACTCCACGCGACCACCACCGACATCCAGTGGATGATCAACGCGTACTCGCTCGTCCAGTCCGGCCTGCTGCTCAGCGCGGGCAACGCCGCCGACCGCTACGGCCGCAAGAAGCTCCTCGCCGCCGGCCTCGCGCTCTTCGGCCTCGGCTCGCTCGCCGCCGGACTCGCCGACTCCACCACGCAGCTGATCGCCGCCCGTGCGGGCATGGGCGTCGGCGGCGCGCTCCTCATGACCACCACCCTCGCCGTCGTCATACAGATCTTCGACGACTCCGAGCGGGTCAAGGCCATCGCGCTCTGGTCCACGGTCGCCTCGCTCGGCTTCGCCGGCGGGCCGCTGATCGGCGGCGTGATCCTCAACCACTTCTGGTGGGGAATGATCTTCCTCGTCAACATCCCGGTCGCGGTCGTCGCCCTCGTCGCCGTCCTCAAGCTGGTCCCCGAGTCGAAGAACCCCCAGGGAGACCGCCCCGACCTGCTCGGCGCGCTGCTCTCCACGATCGGCATGACCGCCGTGGTGTACGCGATCATCACCGGCCCCGAGCACGGCTGGCTCTCCACCGAGGTGCTGGTCCCGGCCGCCATCGGCGTCGCCGGCCTCGGCGCCTTCGCGCTGTGGGAGCTGCGCACCCCGTACCCGATGCTCGACATGCACTTCTTCCGCAACCAGAAGTTCGTCGGTGCCATCGGCGGCTCGATCCTCGTCGTGTTCGGCATGGGCGGCTCGCTCTTCCTGCTCACCCAGCACCTGCAGTTCGTCCTCGGGTACGAGCCGCTGGAGGCGGGTCTGCGGATGGCGCCGCTCGCGCTGACGATCGTCGCCCTCAACCTCACGGGCGTCGGGCCGCGGATCGTCATGAAGCTCGGCACCCCGCCCACCGTCGTCCTCGGCATGAGCCTGGTGGCCGGCGGCCTCACCTCGATCTCCCTGCTCGGCGGCGGTACGGACGGCAGCTACTGGGGCATGCTGCTCGGCCTGGTCATGATGGGCGGCGGCATAGCCGTCTCGTCCCCGGCCATGGCCAACGCGATCATGAGCTCGATCCCGCCGGAGAAGGCGGGTGTGGGCGCCGGTATCAACGGCACCCTCGCCGAGTTCGGCAACGGCCTCGGCGTCGCCGTCCTCGGAGCCGTACTCAACGCCCGCTTCGCCGCCCTCGTCGCCGTCACCGCGACCTCGCTCCCGGCCGCCCTGGCCGCCGCGGGCAGTGACGCCGAGCGCCAGGAGATCTCCGACGCCTTCGCCTCCGGCCTCCAGACCAGCCAGCTCGTCGGCGCGATCGCCGTCTTCGCCGGCGGTCTGCTCGCGGCGGCCCTCCTCAGGCGGGCCGAGCGGACGGAGGCCAGGACCGCGCGGACGGAGGCCAGGACCGCGCGGGCGGCGGAGGCGAGGGAGGCGGTACGGACCGGGCCGGCTGCTTAGCATGGTGACGGACCGCTGACAGACGGAGGAACGCGATGGTCAAGGCAGCCGAACGGGCCAAGAACCCGACGCGTTCCAGCGTCTGGCTGGAGAACCGGGCCGCCCGCAGCGGCGGCGGCCCGGCCGGTCTTGACCGGGACCGGATCGTCGCGGCCTCGGTCCGCATGCTCGACGAGGAGGGCCTGGCCAAGCTCTCGATGCGCAGGCTCGCGACCGAGCTCGGCGTCACGGCGATGTCGCTCTACTGGTACGTGGACACCAAGGACGACATCATCGAGTTCGCCGTGGACACGGTCTACGGGGAGATCGACCTCGCCGCGGTCGACGCCGCAGGGGACTGGCGGAACCGGATCCGGGTGCTCGCCCTGGACTACCGCCGGATGCTGGTGAACCACCCGTGGATGTCGCCGTGCGCGGGCCAGTACCTGAACATCGGCCCCCACGCGATCGCCGTCGGCTCCAAGATCCAGGAGGCGATCGGGGACACCGGGCTGCCGATGACCCGCCGGCCGAGCGCCATGTCGGCGGTCTTCCAGTTCGTGTACGGGTACGGGACGATCGAGTCCCAGTTCGGGCGCCGGGCGGCCGAGGCCGGTATGTCGCAGGACGACTTCTACGGGGAGTCGGTCAAGGCCTTCCGCGACGATCCGCAGTTCGTCGAGGTCCTGGAACCGATGGCGGAGCTCCTCGACGAGCGCGCCTCGCACGGCAGCGTCAGCGCCATCTGGGACCGCGACTTCGCCTACGCCCTGGACGTGCTGATCGCGGGCATCGAGGTCATGGTCGAGCGGAGCCGTACGGACGAGGACCCGGGGACGACATGACGGAGCGGCGGGCCGTCCCCTGCCCGCCGCTCCGTTCCGACCCGGCCGCGCCTCCGCTCGAAGCACGGCCGTTCCGACCCGGCCGCGCTTCCGCTCGAAGCACGGCCGGGAGTTCTTGTTACTCGTCGTCAGCCGTCGCCGTGCTGCTCTTGAGGGCGACTTCCTTGATGAACAGGGTCACCACGAAGGCGAGCAGCGCGAACGGTGCCGAGTAGAGGAAGACGTCACCGACGCCGTGTCCGTACGCACTCTCCATGACCGTACGGATCGGGACCGGCAGCTTGTCCATGTCCGGGATCCCACCACCGGAGCCGCCCTGGGCCATGGCGCCCGCGGCCTTCGGACCGAGCTCGGCCAGGCCCTCCTTGACGTAGTCCGTGACCCGGTGGGCCATGACCGCGCCCAGCGCCGAGACGCCGATCGCACCGCCGAGGGAGCGGAAGAAGGTGACGACGGAGGAGGCGGCGCCGAGGTCGGCGGGGGCCACCTGGTTCTGGGTGCAGAGCACGAGGTTCTGCATCATCATGCCGAGGCCGAGGCCGAGGACCGCCATGAAGATCGCGATGTGCCAGTACGTCGTGTCGTAGCGGATCGTGCCGAGCATCCCGAGCCCGCCGGCGGCCAGGGCGCCACCGGCGACCAGCCACGCCTTCCACTTGCCGGTCTTCGTGATGATCAGGCCGGAGGCGGTGGAGGAGACGAACAGGCCCGCGATCATCGGGATGGTGAGGACGCCGGACATCGTCGGCGACTCGTTCCGCGCCAGCTGGAAGTACTGGCTGAAGAAGACCGTGCCGGCGAACATCGCGACGCCCACGAAGAGCGAGGCGAGCGAGGCCAGGGTGATCGTGCGGTTGCGGAAGAGGCGGAGCGGGATGATCGGCTCGCTCGCCTTCGACTCGACGAGCACGAAGATCCCGCCGAGCGCGATCGAACCGAGCACCATGGCGGCGGTCTGCCAGGACATCCAGTCGTACTTGTCGCCCGCGAAGGTGACCCAGACGAGGAGCAGGGAGACGGCGGCGCTGATGAAGAAGGCGCCCGCCCAGTCGACCTTGACCTGACGCTTCACGACCGGGAGGTTCAGGGTCTTCTGCAGGACGACCAGCGCGATGATCGCGAACGGCACGCCGACGTAGAAGCACCAGCGCCAGCCGAGCCACTCGGTGTCCGTGATGACACCGCCGAGCAGCGGGCCGCCGACGGTGGCGACGGCGAAGGTCGCGCCGAGGTAGCCGCTGTACCGGCCGCGCTCACGCGGGGCGATCATCGCGGCCAGGATGATCTGGGAGAGCGCGGTCAGACCACCGACGCCGATGCCCTGGACGACGCGGCAGGCGATGAGCATGCCGGTGCTCTGCGAGAGCCCGGCGACGACCGAGCCCGCGACGTAGACGACCAGGGCTATCTGGACGAGCAGCTTCTTGGAGAAGAGGTCGGCGAGCTTGCCCCAGAGCGGGGTGGTCGCCGTCATCGCCAGGAGCGCGGCCGTGACCACCCAGGTGTACGCGGACTGGCCGCCGCCCAGGTCGGTGATGATCTGGGGGAGGGCGTTGGAGACGATCGTCGAGGACAGGATGGCGACGAACATGCCGAGCAGCAGCCCGGACAGTGCCTCCATGATCTGCCGGTGGGTCATCGGGGCGCCGTCGCCGGTGCCGCCGGCGGCGGTGTCCCCCTGTCGGGCGCTCCCGCCGCGCACACCGGTGGCAGGTGTGGTGGTAGCCATCAACTTCCTTCGTTCTCAAGCGTGGTGGGCCCGGCAGTCCCCGAAGGAGTCGCGGAGGCGGGCGAGCAGGTCGGTGAGGAGTTCGACGTCGTCGTCGGACCACTCGGCGAGGGTGCGGGCGAGCATGTCCGTCAGCCGTCGGTCGAGGACGGCGAGCATGGACTCGCCCGCGGGGGTCAGGTGCAGGATGCGGGAGCGCTTGTCGGCGGGGTCGGGCAGTCGCTCGACCCAGCCGCGGTCCACGGTGTGGGCGACATGACGGCTGCTGACCGACATGTCGACGGCCATCAGTTCGGACACGCGGCCGATCCGCATGTCTCCGTGGTGGTGGAGCAGGGCGAGGACGATCGCGGATCCGCCGGGGCACTCGGCGGGCAGGGTCCGCGTGAGTCCGCGTTTCACCGCTCCGATCGCGCTCACCTGGCGGGCGAGGTTCTCGTAGCGCCTGCCCCTGTCCGACTGGTCCATCCGGTCCTTCTGGTTCTCCGGGTCCATCCGGTCCTTCGGATCCATCGGGCACTCCACAGATGTTGTTGCTTAGGGCAACCATAGAGATGGATGGTTGCTTCAGGCAAACTAAATCGGTCAAACGGCGCTAAAGAATCGGCAAAGGGCGGTCGGGGACCACGGGGCTTGGGCCCCTCACCCGGACTTCGCTAGGGTCCTGGCCCATGGCACACAACCCCCAAGCACCGTACGGCCAGGGCCAGGGCCCCGAGGGCTCCTACGACCCCGCCGGAAGCACGCAGATGTTCCGCGCCTTCGTCGACGAGGGCACCCCGCAGCGGCAGCAGCCGCAGGCCCCGGCCCCCGTGGCCGGGCCGCGCGTCGGCCTGATCGTCGGCGTCGTCGCGGTGATCGCCGTCCTGGCGGCCGTCGCCTGGCTGGCCCTGGGCTGACCGCCCGTATCCTCCGCACACCCCCGGTGGGCCGGGTCCGCGTCACGTGGACCCGGCCCACCGGCGTTCTCACTGCCAGGTGGCGGTGACCTGCCGGGTGTCGATCCGCATCCCGAGCGGCACCCGCCAGGAGTCCACGCACACGCTGTACGTCTCCGTCCGCGCGGTCCCGGCGGCGATCGGCGCGGGCAGCGGCCGGCTGGAGGTGATCGTCGCCCAGTCGACGCCGAGGCCGCCGATGACGTGCGTGGCGAAGGTGACCGTGCCCGAGCGGGCCGCGGAGCCGCCGGTGTTCCGGAAGGTGACGGTCACCTGCTCGCACCACCGCCGGTCGGAGTCCGCGAGGACGGGTGCGGAGACGGTCAGCAGGGCGGGCCCGGGGGAGGGCGTGGGGGACGCCGAGGGCGAAGAGGGCGGCGTCGTGGGCGACGGGCCGGGGTCACCGCTCCCAGGGGCGGTGGTGGGCGTACGGGGCGGGGTGCCGCCGCCGGTGCCGGGAGCGGCACTGGAGGGGCCGGAGCCACCGGCACCGCCGGTACTGCCGGTACTGCCGGACGCGGAGCCCACCGGAGCCGTACCCGACCCCGTACCGGCAGACCCGGAGCCCGAAGCCCCTGACCCCGAAGACCCGGAAGCCTCTGACCCCGAAGACCCCGCGCCAGAAGCCCCCGCACCCGAGGTCCCCGAGCCGCCCGCCGTGCCGGAGGACCCGGATTCAGGGGCCGCGCCCCCTCCCGCCGTATCCGAAGAGGACGGCGCCGGTGCCGGTGAGGACGTGCTGGAGGTCGTACCGCTCGCCGTGGGGCTGTCCAGGGGGACCAGGGTGACCGCGCCCGAAGGGGCGACCGCGCCCTTCGGGGCGGGGCCGGCGCCGACCGCCGCGTACCCCTCGCCGTCTCCTCCGCCGCCACAGGCGGTCAGCGCCCCGCCGAGGCAGAGCGCCACCGCCACGAGTCCCGGCTTCCTTCGCCTCATGGCCCCCAGTCTGGCTGACAGACCGTCAACAAGGCGGGGTTTTCCGGAAGTCGGCCCCACCGGTCAGTCCGCGATGAGGCCTTCCCGCAGCTGGGCGAGGGTGCGGGTGAGCAGTCGCGAGACGTGCATCTGGGAGATGCCGACCTCCTCGCCGATCTGCGACTGGGTCATGTTGGCGAAGAAGCGCAGCATGATGATCTGCCGCTCCCGGGGCGGGAGTTTGGCGAGCAGCGGCTTGAGCGACTCGCGGTACTCGACGCCTTCGAGCGCGGTGTCCTCGTAGCCGAGGCGGTCGGCGAGCGAGCCCTCGCCGCCGTCGTCCTCGGGCGAGGGGGAGTCGAGCGATGAGGCGGTGTACGCGTTGCCCACCGCGAGGCCGTCGACGACGTCCTCCTCCGACACCCCGAGCACCACGGCGAGTTCGGGCACGGTGGGGGAGCGGTCGAGCTTCTGGGCGAGCTCGTCGCTGGCCTTGGTGAGGGCGAGCCGCAGCTCCTGGAGCCGGCGCGGCACGCGCACCGACCAGGAGGTGTCACGGAAGAAGCGCTTGATCTCGCCGACGACCGTCGGCATGGCGAACGTCGGGAACTCCACGCCCCGTTCGCAGTCGAAGCGGTCGATCGCCTTGATCAGGCCGATGGTGCCGACCTGGACGATGTCCTCCATCGGCTCGTTGCGGGAGCGGAAGCGGGCCGACGCGTACCGCACGAGGGGGAGGTTGAGCTCGATGAGGGTGTCGCGGACATAGGTCCGCTCGGGGCTGTCGGCGGCCACGCCTTCGTCGTCGAGGGCGCGCAGCCGCAGGAACAGGGAGCGCGAGAGGGTGCGGGTGTCGAGGGCTCCGGACGGGACGACCACGGGCGGCGGAGGCGTGGCCTCCGCGCTCTCGGCCGCGGTCGGAGCCGTCGTCTGCGTGGGCACGGGAACGGGCGTGAGCGTGAGCACCTTCGAGCTGCCCAGTTCTGTGGACATGCCACCCCCTTGAGGTCGCGGACGGTCGCGGTGGCCGCGACCATCTGAGGAACGCAGCCACCACCTGAATACCGGCGGGGGGGCTGCGGCAAACTCGGTTCCAGCAGAATGTCACATGTCGGCAACACGCTGTAGTGACTTGTCGACAAGCTGACGGTGCATATCCGCAGGAAACAAGGGGTGTACGGCATTTGGGGCGCCGCAGAACTGCTCCGAACCGGTCTACCCGTTCCGGTTACGCCTCGATTCTGTTTGCGGATCTCAAACGCGCGAAACTGCGGGCGAGGAGCCTTGACACATGCATCTGGGAGACGCCGAGTTCCTGGCTGATCTGAGATTGCGTCAAGTTGTTGTAGTAGCGCAGCATCAGGATCCGCTGCTCGCGCTCGGGCAGCTGGACGAGCAGGTGCCGGACGAGGTCGCGGTGCTCGACCCCGGCGAGCGCGGGGTCCTCGTACCCGAGACGGTCGAGCAGTCCGGGCAGCCCGTCGCCCTCCTGTGCCGCCTCCAGGGAGGTCGCGTGGTACGAGCGCCCGGCCTCGATGCAGGCGAGCACCTCGTCCTCGCCGATCCGCAGCCGCTCGGCGATCTCCGCGGTCGTGGGGGAGCGGCCGTGAGCCGTCGTCAGGTCCTCGGTGGCGCCGTTCACCTGGACCCACAGCTCGTGCAGCCGGCGCGGCACGTGCACGGTCCGGACGTTGTCGCGGAAGTACCGCTTGATCTCGCCGACGACCGTCGGCATGGCGAAGGTCGGGAACTGCACGCCCCGGTCGGGGTCGAAGCGGTCGATGGCGTTGATCAGGCCGATGGTGCCGACCTGGACGACGTCCTCCATCGGTTCGTTGCGCGAGCGGAACCGGGCCGCCGCGTACCGCACGAGCGGCAGGTTGGCCTCGATGAGGGCCCCGCGCACCCGGTGGTGCTCGGGAGTGCCCGGTTCCAGGTGCTTGAGCTGCCCGAAGAGCACCTGCGTGAGGGCCCGGGTGTCGGCACCGCGCGTGCTCTGGGGGCGGGGGCGCGGGGTCTCCGTCCCGCCTGCCTCGTGCTGGGGCGGGACCTGAGGCGCTGTACTGGCCGGCACGTTCACGCCACCCCTTTGGCTGGTCTTGCTGGTCGACTGGGTCAACTACGGTCAACTCATCCGTCAAAAGCGGTCATAGCATCACAAGACATGTCCACTGTGTGCAAGCACCGTATAGCCACGTGTTGAGGGCATGTTGGCGGAAAAAGGGGAGGCCAGAAACCCACGAGGCCCCCCGCCGTGACGGCGGGGGGCCTCGAAGGCGGTCCGATCAGAACGCGTAGTCGGCGATCACCCAGGTGGCGAACTCGCGCCATTGGGCGACGCCCGCCTGGTGTGCGGGGTGCTCCAGGTAGCGCTGGAGGGCGTCCGTGTCCTCGACGGCCGAGTTGATGGCGAAGTCGTACGCGATCGGCCGGTCGGTGATGTTCCAGTCGCACTCCCAGAACCTCAGCTCCGGGATCTGCCCGCCGAGCGCGCGGAACGCCTCGACGCCGGCGACGACGCGCGGCTCGTCGCGCTCGACACCCTCGTTGAGCTTGAAGAGGACCAGATGGCGGATCACTGAGTTCTCCTAAGTGAAAGAGACGTTCCGTTATCCAGCGTAGTCGATCTCGCGGCGACCTATTTTGACGTGATTGTCATAATTAGGCTCATGGTATGGCGTGGTGAGTGAGTATCAATGAGCGAGGGGAGGTGATGATGCGGGTGGCGGAGGCGCGGAGATTCCGGGGGAGGGACAAATCCCCGAAGTGGGCGAAGCCTGACGGTGGGGTGGTGTCCGTGATGGTGTTGCCGCTGGCCGTCACCGACCCCGTCGACCTTGATCGACTGAAGAACCTGTTCGGGGCGATGTGGTCGGTCAAGCGGGCCGTTCAGCGGGATGCCCGTGCCAGGGTGGACGCCTACTGGGATGCCAGGCACGAGCGTGCGGGACGGGGTGCGAAGGCCGTGCGGCAGCGCCTCGGCCTGTCTCGTGAGGCCCTGGAGCGCGGCGCCTACAGGCACCTGGACGGCGCCGGGCACGTGAAGCATCACGCCACCAAGGCCCTCGCGATGCACATGGCCGATGAGGTGTGGATCGGCGTGCAGCGTCACCTGTTCCCTGATGCGACCGGTCGGCGTTCCGGACGGCCGAAGCCCGGCCGTCGGCACGACCTCACCCGCATCCCCGGCCGGGCTCGGTCGCACATGAGCGAGAACACATGGGAGACCTTCCGCCTGGTCGGCACGCTCGACGGCCACTTCGCGGCCTACGCCGGCGATGGGCAGCACGTGCTGATGCAGCCCCGCCGGATGCCGAAGCCCGCCATCCCCGAGGGTCGTGTGCCCACGGGGAGGCAGACGGCCACCGGGAAGCCGGGCATGCGCAAGGCGAACTGGTGGGACCACAAGGGCCCCCTCGCCGTGGTGTTCGCCGGAGGGTCGGACGGCAAGCGGGGCGACCTCGTGCTCCCGGTCCGTATCCCTCAAGGACCGGGCCAGTGGGTACGCGTACAGCACTTCCTCGGCCAACCGGTCCGCTGGCACAAGGTGGATCTCGTGCGGCGCCGGAAGGTGTCCGCGCCGGGTGGCTGGGCATACGAGGCGCACCTCATGGTGTTGGGCCCCGGATACTCTTCCCCGGCCGTCCGTGAGATGCGTGACCGCGCCGGGCGGCTCGACCGGATCGGCGGGGTGGATGGCAACGTCTCCAACCTGTCGATCGTCTCCTTCCCGGCCCGGCTCGACGGCGGCGCACCCAAGTCCACCGAGATCGCACTGACCATCGCCGAACGGGCCCGGCTGGAGAAGGAAACGAAGCAGCTGCGGGGTCGGGCGCGGGCGCTCGAACGCTCCCGGCGGGCGACGAACGCCAAGCAGTACGGGTTGTCGGACAAGCAGGCCGCACGTGCCCAGCGCCGAGCCGAGAACGGCCTCGTGCCCAAGACGGTGACCGTTCCCGGTGGCATTCGCGCCGCACGCTCCGACGGCGTCCCGCAGCAGGCGTACCGTCGCGATCGCCTGTCCGCCAACTACCGTGAGAAGCGTGCCCGGCAGGCCGAGTGCACCGCATCGGTCGCCGTGCGCCGCCGCCACCGCGCCCGTCGAGTGGCCCGCGAGATCATCGCCGTCCATGGCCCTGTTCACGTGGTTGAGGACTGTGACATCCGGACCTGGTACCGGCTCTGGGGCAAACGCTTGTCTCAGACCGCACCCGGCATGCTGATCTCCACGCTCAAGGCGGAGTGCGAGGCTGCCGGCGGCAGGCTGGTCCGGGCCTCCACCTGGTCAACGGCCCTGTCCCAGTACTGCCTCTGTGGCGAACGCGTGAACAAGAAACTCCGCGACCGTGAGCACGAGTGCACCGCGTGCGGCCTCACCGGCAAGCGCGACCTCGTATCCGCAGCCCTCGCCGCTTTCGTCCGGTTCACCGACGTGGACGACCCGAAGACCGCGTACCTGGACACCGCGTTGTCCCGGCAAGCACGGATCACTTACGCAGAAGCGCTGGAAGAAGCGCTGCGGGAGTCAACCACACCGAGCCCGAACGCCCCTTGGGGTGCGGGACGCGTGGCAGTACCACGGCAACGTGGTGCCTCTGCTCCCCGAACCGCCGGACAGCGGAACCGAGCAACCCCGGATGAGACACGCCCCCGGCGTGACCACGCCGGAAAGCTCGGTCCCCGCACCGGCTGCGGCCCGCAGCTCACTCTCTGGTGAATGACGGGATCAAGTCTTAGTTGATGAGTTCGGTCATGAACTCGCCGACACCCTGGGCGGCGCTGGAAATGCCCTCGAACCCTACCTGCACGAGATCGGCCGCCCGGTCAGGGGAGGTGATGATCGTGTAGGCCACAAAGACCATGACCGCGTACAACGCGACCTTCTTCGCCTGCACCACTGCTCCGCCCTCCCCAGTCCCCCGCCGTACGACCGCGCCACTCTAACCGAGGCTTTATGGACCAAGGACCCGGCGATCGGGGTCTTTCGCCGCCCCCCGGAAGGGTGACGGGCGAGCAGTATGGATGTCGAGCCCGGAGGATCTGGCAGGAATCCGAAGGGCTTCTGGAACCGGCCCGCACTGCGGGGTCCGCGCCGTGAGCTTCCCCCCTGACTGCGGCGCAGGACTTGCAGGTCCGGTTCTCATCGGGGGGAACGGCTTGTCCCCCCGATGCCGTTCCCCCCGTCCTACGGAGAAGGCCCCGGTCCACGCCTCGAGCGCGGACCGGGGCCTTCTGCGTGCCCCTTGCTCCGCACCCCTTGCTCCGCACCCCTGACCTCGTGCCGGGCACCCCTGAGTCGGATCGCGCGAGGTCCGTCGCGGAACCGCCCGGTTCTACGCTGCGGCCGTCCGTTTCGAAGACCGCCCAGGCGCGGGGCAGACGACTTTCGCCGACATGCCGTCAGTTCGCTCCTGACCCGCGAGGGCCACTCGACTCGATGGAGCACCCTGATGAGACCCGCATGGGTTCTGGCCGCGGCCGTGTCGGCTGCCCTGCTGTTCAGCGCGATACCCGCGCACAGCGCCGCCCCCCTGTCCGACGACCTCACCCCCACCGCCGACGGCCCGGTTCCCTCGGCCCTCTTCGATCAGGCGGCCACCGCCGGCACCGTCCGCGTCAACGTCGTCACGGACCTGCGCACCGACCTGGCCGCCGCCTCCGACGCGGGTTCGACCGTCGTCTCGTACGACACCCTGCCGATGGTCACGCTCAAGGTCGACACCGCGGGCCTCCAGGAGCTCAACGCCCAACCCGGCGTCGTCAGCGTCGCCGAGGACGTCCCCGTCCCGCCCTCTCTGAACGAGTCGACCGTCAAGATCGGCAGCGACAGGACGGCCGCCGCCGGGAAGACCGGAGCCGGGACCGCCATCGCGATCCTCGACACCGGCGTCGCCACCCACCACCCCTTCTTCGGAGGCCGCGTCACCACCGAGGCCTGCTTCTCGGTCAACGACGAGGCGTACGGCGCCACGAGCCTCTGCCCCAACGGCACCGGCTTCCAGGAGGGCACCGGCAGCGCCGACGCGGACGCGGGCCTGTGCGCCACCCTGGGCTCCGCCTGCTCCCACGGCACCCACGTCGCGGGCATAGCCGCCGGCGACGGCACCGGCATCACCGGAGCGCCCGCCCGTGGCGTCGCGCCGGGCGCCGACATCATCGCCCTCCAGGTGTTCTCGTACATCGACTCCGAGGCGTACTGCGGCGCCGGAAGATCCCCCTGCGTCCTCAGCTTCACGAGCTCGCAGATCAAGGCCCTGGAGAAGGTCCAGTCCCTGAAGCAGGCGGGTGTCGACGTCGTCGCCGCCAACATGAGCCTCGGCGGCAGACCCGTCGCCACCGCCTGCACCGGCGACCCCCGCCTGCCGGTCATCGACAGTCTGCTCGCCGCGGGTGTCGCCACCGTCGCCGCGGCCGGAAACGACGGCAACACCGGAGCGGTCTCCGCTCCCGGCTGCGTCCCCTCCGCCATCGCCGTCGGCTCCACCACCGACGACGACCAGCTGTCCAGCTTCTCCAACCGGGGTCCGCTGCTCGACCTCCTCGCCCCCGGCACCGGCATCGTCTCCTCGGTGCCCGGTGGCACGTACGTGGGCAAGAACGGCACCTCCATGGCCGCCCCGCACGTCGCCGGCGCCTTCGCCGTCCTCCGACAGACCTTCCCCACCAAGACGATCGCCGAGCTCGAAGCGCTCCTGAAGACCACCGGCGCGCCCATCGCCTACACCGGCGCCACCACGCCCCGTATCGACGTCAACGCCGCCGTGGGCGGCGGCACCGGCACACCCAAGCCGGAGGACCCGCCGGCCGGCAAGCCCCTGGCCCACCGCTTCGACAACGACGTGCCGGTGGCCATCCCCGACAGCCCGGGCACGAACGTCCCCGGCACCCCCGCCCACTCCCCGATCGTGGTCACCGGACACCCGGAGGGCGCACCGAGCGACCTCTTCGTCAAGGTCGCCTACGCCCACGCCTGGATCGGCGACGTCCGCCTCGAACTCGTCTCCCCGACGGGCAAGACGTACCTGCTCAAGAGCGCGAACCTGAACACCGGCGGCACCACCTACTCCGGCACCTTCACCGTCGACGCCACCGGGCAGCCCTCCGACGGTGAGTGGCGTGTGCGTGCCACCGACATCGACGACGGCTCCACCGGAAGCCTCAACACCTGGTCGCTGACGTTCCCCACCCCGTTCAAGAGCAGCACGGTCAAGACGATCCCCGACACGGGCTCCGTCACCTCGGACATCGCCGTCTCGGGCATCACCGGCAACGCCTCCGGCCCCTTGCAGGTGTACGCCGACCTCACCCACGGCAAGATCGGCGACCTGTCCCTGACCCTGACCAGCCCCGACAGCAGGACCTTCACCCTCAAGCCCTACGGCTCCGAGGCCGGCGGCACGCTGAAGACCACGTACGGCATCGACGCCACCGCCGCGACGGCCTCCGGCACCTGGACCCTGAAGGTCACCGATGCGACCGGCGGCTCCACCGGACAGCTCAACGGCTGGTCGCTCACGTTCCCGTCCTACGAGAACCAGACGGTCAAGCAGATCCCCGACGTCAACTACGAGGAGATCTGGACCAGGACCGCCGCCCTGACCGGCAACGGCTCGGCCCGCACGCAGGTCTACGCCCACATCGAGCACGCCAACCTCGCCAACCTCAAGATCGACCTGGTCACCCCGAACGGCACGCTGCTGCCGCTCAAGGGCTCCGGTTCGCCCCAGGGGCCGGGCGTGATCAAGAAGACGTACCTCGTCGACACCAGCGCCCATCCGGCCAACGGCACATGGAAACTCCGCGTCGACGACGTCATGTCCGGCAACACGGGCACCATCCACACCTTCGTCCTGAGGTTCTGACGGACCGTTCCCCGGGCATGCAAAACGCCCCTCCGATCAGGTTTCCCTGATCGGAGGGGCGTCATCAGCGGTAGCGGAGGGATTTGAACCCTCGGTGACTTGCGCCACACTCGCTTTCGAGGCGAGCTCCTTCGGCCGCTCGGACACGCTACCGAGAGAGAGCTTAGCCGAAACTGGCGCTGCGATGAAATCCGTATCGACGCGCAGGTCGGACGGGGGCCGGGACGGGCCTCAGCGGGTGCGGAAGAAGGCCGTCAGCTGCGCCGCGCACTCCTCGCCGAGCACGCCGTGGATGACCTCGGGACGGTGGTTCAGCCGACGGTCCCGTACGAGGTCCCAGAGCGAGCCCGCCGCGCCCGCCTTCTCGTCGAGCGCGCCGAACACCACCCGCTCGACCCGCGACTGGACGAGGGCGCCCGCGCACATCACGCACGGCTCCAGGGTGACGACGAGCGTGCAGCCCGTCAGGCGCCACTCCCCGGTCGCCAGGGCCGCCCGCCGCAGGGCGAGGACCTCGGCGTGCGCGGTCGGGTCGCCGACCGCCTCCCGCTCGTTGTGCGCGCGGGCGAGGACCGTGCCGTCGGGGCCGAGCACGACCGCGCCCACCGGTACGTCACCGGCGGGCGCGGCCGCGTCGGCCTCGGCGATGGCGATCCGCATGGCGTCCCGCCAGGGGTCCCGTACGGGGTCGGTGCCGGAGTTCCGCACGGGGGCGGTCCCGGGGTCGGGGGCGGAGGCGCTCCCGCCCCCGGGGTCGAGGTCGGTCCCGGGCTCGGGGACGGGGTCGGGTACAGCGTGTGCCACTAGCGGACGGCCTCCAGGACCTCCGCGGCGCCCAGGGCGTCCGCGATCACCGCGAGTGCGTCGCTGTCGAGCGCCCGGAGCTCGCGCTCCGAGAGGCCGAGGTCCGCGAGGACCAGGACGTCGCCGACAGGGGCGGACGGTACGGCCTCGGCGGCCGCGCCGGTCGGTTCGTCGTCCTCGTCGGCGTCGTCGGCGAGCGGTTCCCCGTCCTCCGTACCGTCGAGGTCCAGCGACTCCAGCTCGTCGAGCTCGGCGTCGAGGTCGTCGCCGAGGATCTCCCGGGTGAGGATCTCCCCGTACGAGGAACGGGCGGCGGCGGCGCCATCCGAGACGTAGATCCGAGGGTCTTCCTCACCCTCGATCCGGACGATCCCGAACCACGCGTCCTCCTGCTCGATGTAGACGATCACCGTGTCGTCGTCCGAGGCCTCACGGGCGAGCTCGGCCAGATCCGACAGGGTCTCCACGTCGTCGAGCTCCGTGTCGCTCGCTTCCCACCCGTCTTCGGTGCGCGCGAGCAGTGCGGCGAAGTACACCTGACTCTCTCCCACTGATCAGAGGTGTGACGTTCCGGCGGCGCGCTTCCGGTGCCCCGCCCAATCGGCATCGTGACAGAAACAGGGCGCTCAGGAGAGGTCTTCGGCTCTTGAGTCGTGCATCAGTCTGAGCGACACCGCCATCGGGCGGGCGTGCGACCCCGGCGCACACAGGGGGCGCACACACGGCCTCGTACGGGCTCCGCGCGGGTCCCCGCCGCCGGCCGGCGCGGGCCGCCTCACCAGCGGAAGGTCCGCATGCGCATGGCCTGGCGCATCCGGGCGGCCCGGGCGCGCCGCGGCTGCACGCGCTCGCGCAGCGCCTTGGCCTCGTTCAGCTCGCGGAGGAACTGGGCACGGCGCCTTCGGCGCTGCGCGTCGGTCTCCGGTGCCGGTCGGTCGGCCGCCCCCTCGGCGGCTTCGTCGGCCGGTTCTTCCAGGTCGGGCATCGGCCACACCACCCCATCGCTGGGTCCCTGTGCCCCCACCTTCCCTCAGCGGTGTGGGTCGACGCCAGTGCGCGGCGGGCTACTGTTGAGTCATGCGTCTCCACGTCGTCGACCACCCTCTGGTCGCCCACAAGCTCACCACCCTGCGCGACAAGCGCACGGACTCCGCGACCTTCCGCCGTCTCTCCGACGAGCTGGTCACCCTGCTCGCCTACGAGGCGACCAGGGACGTGCGGACCGAGCAGGTCGACATCGAGACCCCCGTCACGCCGACGACCGGTGTGAAGCTCTCGTACCCGCGTCCGCTGGTGGTCCCGATCCTGCGCGCCGGGCTCGGCATGCTCGACGGAATGGTCCGCCTGCTCCCGACGGCCGAGGTCGGCTTCCTGGGCATGATCCGCAACGAGGAGACGCTGGAGGCGTCGACCTACGCCACGCGGATGCCGGAGGACCTCTCGGGCCGCCAGGTGTACGTCCTGGACCCGATGCTGGCGACCGGCGGCACGCTGGTCGCGGCGATCCGGGAGCTGATCCGGCGCGGCGCCGACGACGTGACCGCGGTCGTGCTCCTCGCCGCCCCGGAGGGCGTCGAGGTCATGGAGCGCGAGCTTGCGGGCACCCCGGTGACCGTCGTGACCGCCTCGGTCGACGAGCGTCTCAACGAGAACGGCTACATCGTCCCGGGCCTGGGCGACGCGGGTGACCGCATGTACGGCTCCGCCGAATAACAGCAGGGGTCGGCTCCGCCGAATAACAGCAGGCGTCGGCTCCGCCGAGTAGTAGCCCCTCAGCACTTTCCGGTCGGTACGGGCGCGGGCTTGGTCAGGGCGACCAGGGCCGCGTCCGCCGTCGTCTTCGGGGACAGCGTCTTGAACGCGTTCCCGATGATCAGGTCCACGTCCGCCGTGCCCCGGGTGTCCGTCTTGGTCGTGGCGCCCGTGAGCTGGGTGCCGAGGACCGGGAAGGCGCCCTTGGTGGCCGTGGGCGCGCCGAGCAGCAGCCCCGCGCCGGGGACCTTCTTGTCGAAGGCGGCGGGGGCGTTCCCCACCTTGCCGATCTTGAAGCCGCGCTTCTTGAGCTCGTCCGCGGTCGTCTTCGCGAGACCGCTGCGCGGGGTCGCGTTGTAGACGTTGACCGTGATCTGTCCGGGCTTCGGGAGGGCGGCGGCAGGCGGGGTCGTCGCCTTGGCGACGGGCTTGCAGTCGGCCTGCTTCCCGGCCGTCGTCTTCGTGCCCTCGTCGCCCGAGAAGACGTCGACGAGCTGGAGTGTCCCCCAGCCGGCGGCGCCGAGCACGACCACGGCGGCCGCGGCCGCGAGGACGATCCTGCGCCTGCGGTGGGGGCGGCGCATGCGCGGGTAGACATCCCCCGTGATGCGGTACTTTCCGCCCATGCCGGGGGGAGTGAGCATGCTCATGAACGCAGCGTAATGCCGCCCGTCGGCGATGCCTACTTGATGATCATGTGATCGCGTCCGGATGGGGGCGAACTGACCCCGAAAGGGTCAGCGGTGTTCCGCCGGGTGGGGCCCGCTCAGTCCATTTCGAGGACGCGGGCGTGCAGCACCTGGCGCTGCTGGAGTGCCGCGCGGACGGCGCGGTGCAGTCCGTCCTCGAGGTAGAGATCGCCGCGCCACTTCACGACGTGCGCGAAGAGGTCGCCGTAGAAGGTGGAGTCCTCGGCGAGCAGCGTCTCCAGGTCCAGCTGGCCCTTGGTGGTGACCAGCTGATCGAGGCGGACCGGGCGCGGCGCGACGTCCGCCCACTGCCGGGTGCTTTCCCGGCCGTGGTCGGGATACGGCTTTCCGTTTCCGATGCGCTTGAAGATCACACGGAAAGCCTACCGGGCAAGCGGCTCCCGGCGCAGCCACGCCAGGGCAGTGGGATGCTGGTGCGAACCGTGACAGAACCGACATTGGGGTGTCGTCATGAGCGTGAGCGAGCAGCCGCCGACGCCGGCGACGCAGGCGGCCCTCCCCGGGCCCGTCGCCGAGATCGCCGCCGGATACGCCTTCGACGGCGCCGCGCTCGATCTGGGGGCGCTGCTCTGGGACGGCACCTGCCACCCGGCCGCGCCGGTCCGCATCCCGCTGCCGATGCTCAACCGCCACGGTCTGGTCGCGGGCGCCACCGGCACCGGCAAGACGAAGACGCTCCAGCTGGTCGCCGAGCAGCTCTCGGCGCAGGGCGTGCCGGTCTTCCTCGCCGACATCAAGGGGGACGTCTCCGGGATCTCGGCGCCCGGCGAGGACGGAGAGAAGGTCCGGGAGCGGGCCGCCCAGGTCGGCCAGGAGTGGCGGGCGACGGGCTTCCCCTGCGCGTTCTACGGGCTCGGGGGCATCGGCCCGGGCATCCCGGTGCGTGCCACGGTCACCAGCTTCGGTCCCGTACTGCTCTCCAAGGTGCTCCAACTCAACCAGACGCAGGAGCAGTCGCTCGGCCTGATCTTCCACTACGCCGACGCCAAGGGGCTCGAACTGGTCGACCTCAAGGACCTGCGGGCGGTGGTCGCCTTCCTGGTCTCGGACACCGGGAAGGCCGAACTGAAGGGGATCGGCGGGCTCTCGACGGTGACGGCCGGGGTGATCCTGCGGTCGATCACGGCGTTCGAGCAGCAGGGCGCGGGCGGTTTCTTCGGGGAGCCGGAGTTCGACACGAGCGAGTTCCTGCGGGCGGCACCGGACGGGCGGGGCACGGTCTCGGTCCTGGAACTGCCGGCCGTACAGGACAAGCCGCAGCTCTTCTCGACCTTCCTGATGTGGATGCTGGCGGACCTCTTCCACGACCTGCCGGAGGTCGGCGACCTGGAGAAGCCGAAGCTGGTCTTCTTCTTCGACGAGGCGCATCTGCTCTTCAAGGGGGCGTCGAAGGCGTTCCTGGAGTCGATCACGCAGACGGTCCGGCTGATCCGCTCGAAGGGAGTGGGGATCTTCTTCGTCACGCAGACCCCGAAGGACGTTCCCCCGGACGTGCTGGCCCAGCTCGGCAACCGGGTGCAGCACGCGCTGCGCGCCTTCACCCCGGACGACGCGAAGGCCCTCAGGGCGACGGTGCGGACCTTCCCGAACTCCGCGTACGACCTGGAGGAGGTGCTCACGGGGCTCGGCACGGGCGAGGCGGTGGTCACCGTACTGAGCGAGAAGGGTGCCCCGACCCCGGTGGCGGCGACCCGGCTGCGGGCCCCGGAGTCGCTGATGGGCCCGGTCGACGCGGCCGTACTGGAGGCGGCGGTGAGGGCTTCGCCGCTGTACGGGCGGTACGCGGAGGCGGTGGACCGGGAGTCGGCGTACGAGCGGCTGACGGCCGAGCAGCAGGCGGCGGAGGCGGCGGCGCTGGAGGCCGCGGCGGCGAAGGAGGCGGAGAAGGCCGAGAAGGAGGCAGGGAGGGCTGCCGAGAAGGCCGGGAAGGCTGCCGAGAAGGCAGAGAGGGCTGCCGCGAAGGACGGAGCGAGGGCTCCGAAGCCGGAGCCCTCGCTCGCCGAACAGGTGGTGGGCAGTGGGATCTTCACGTCCCTCGCCCGGTCGATCGGCACCCAGCTGGGCCGGGAGATCAGCCGCTCGATCTTCGGGACGGCCCGCCGCCGCAGGTGATCGCGGCGGTGATTACTCGGTGACCTCGTGGTGGTCGTCGTGCAGGCCGCCGCCGCTGCCCGCGTCGCCCGTGGTCGGGGTGGAGACGACCGGCTTGCGCAGCGAGGAGATGTCGTGGGCGTAGGTGCCCACGGCGTTGGCGATGACGTCGATGTTGACGTCGAAGGCCGTCATGTTGACGTTGTCGAGGTTGTCGCCCTTGGCGTGGTAGTTCACGTCGTACGCGACACCAGCCTCGCCGCCGTACTTGGCGGCCTGGGCGGCGGTCTTGATGCCTTCGGCGCCGGTGAAGGTGCCGCCGGAGGGGATGCCGACCGCGATGAACGGGCCGTAGTCGGAGCGGCCGGTGAAGTCGGTGCCCTCGTGCGGGACCCCGCGCTTGTCCATGAAGTCGTTGATGTCCCGCTCCAGTTGGGCCGAACCCTCCGGGCCCGCCTCGGCGCCGACGCCGTCGGAGTTGTCACCGTCGTACACGAACAGGCTGTAGTTCGGCGAGGCGATCATGTCGAAGTTGAGGTAGAGCTTGATCTCGCTCTTGTCGAGCGCGGTGAGGTTGTCCACGTAGTGCTCGGAGCCGAGGAGGCCGTTCTCCTCCGCGGACCACCAGGCGAAGCGGACCTTGTTGCGGACCTTGTCCTTCGACTGGGCGAGTTCCAGGGCGGTCTGGAGGAGACCGGCGGAGCCCGAGCCGTTGTCGTTGATGCCGGGGCCGGCGGTGACGGAGTCGAGGTGGGAGCCGAGCATCACGGTGTTGGCGGCGTTGCCGCCCCTGGTCTCCGCGATGACGTTGTTGGTGGAACGCTTCTCCTGGAGCTGGCGGATCTCCAGCGAGAGCGAGACCGGGCCGTTCGCGAGGTCGGCGGCGAGCTGCGTGCCCTCGGCCAGGGTGATGCCGCCGGTCGGGAGCTTCCCCGAGGCGGGGTCGCCGAGGGTGCCGGAGAGGACGCCGTCGACGTTGTTGTAGACGAGGGCGGCCGCGGCGCCGGCCGCGGCGGCGTTCTGCTGCTTGATGGCGAAGCTGCAGCCACCGCGCTTGATCAGGGCGATCTTGCCGGTGAAGGTGTCGGAGGCGAAGTCGCCCGGCTCGCAGCCGGTGGTGCCGTCGGCGTCGACGGGCACGGCCGCGAGGGCCGCCGTGAGGCCGCCGACCGGGGTGGACTTGGTGTACGTCATCGCCTTGACGCCGAGCTCGCGGGGCGCGGGCGAGACGACGGAACCCTTCTCGGCGAGCGTCTCCGTGAAGAGGAACTCGAACTTCTGGTACCTGACGTCGTAGCCGGCCTTCTTGAGCTGCGTGTACACGTACGCGGCGGAGGCGTCGTGCCCGAGCGAGCCGGCGGCGCGGTGGCCGCCGGAGGAGTCGGCTATCGCCTGGAACTTCTGCAGGTGCTTGTAGGCGTCCTGGCCGGAGGTCTCGCGGACCAGCTTCTTCGCCAGCTTGGCGGCATCACGGGCGGGTGCGGCCGTGGGGTCCTGCCCCGCGGTGGCGGGTGAGGAGAGGACCAGCGGGGTGGCGAGGGCTGCGGCAGCCAGAATGGCCGCGGCACGGCGCTGGGTTGCGTTCACAGAAGTCCTTCCCGGTACGGACGAGGTTGAGGGGAAGTTAGCGATCTCAGGGGGATTCTGTGAACAGGTTCTGCGTAATTCCTGTCACCTTGAGCAGGATTGACATCTGGAATTATCAATTCCATGATGCTTACGCCCCATTGGAGGCTTTCGTCGGCTTCGTGGCCGACTTCGCCGCCGCCTTCGTCTCCTGCTTGTGGGCGCGCACCTTCGCGAGCGATTCGGGCCCGGTGATGTCGGCGGCCGAGCGGTACGAGCCCTGCTCGCCGTACGCGCCCGCCGCCTCCCGCCAGCCCGCGGGCCGCACCCCGTACTGCTTGCCGAGCAGGGCCAGGAAGATCTGCGCCTTCTGCTTCCCGAAACCGGGCAGCGCCTGGAGCCGCGCGAGCAGCTCCTTCCCGGTCGCGGCGTCCGCCCAGACGGCCTCGGCGTCGCCCCCGTACTCCTCGGCCAGGAAGCGGCACAGCTGCTGCACGCGCTGGGCCATCGAGCCCGGGTAGCGGTGCACGGCCGGCTTCTCGGAGAGCAGCGCGGCGAACTCCTCCGGGTCGCGGGCGGCGATCTCGTGTGCGTCGAGATCGTCCGCGCCGAGCCGTGAGGCGATCGTGTACGGCCCCGAGAAGGCCCACTCCATCGGAACCTGCTGGTCGAGCAGCATGCCGACGAGCGCGGCGAGCGGGGAACGGGCGAGGAGCGCGTCGGCGTCCGGCTGCTGGGCGAGGTGGATGTCGGGCGTCGTGGACTTGGGGCTCATGGTTCGATCATCCCGCCGGGGCGGGACGCGCGCCCGACGGATTCACCCTCCCCCTGCTCTGGGCTTCGCCCGAGCAGGGGACCCCCCTCGCGAACCGGTCCAGGGCCGCGAGGAGCAGGCCCTGGTCGTACGGTGAGGTCACGGAGTACATCCGCCCGAGACCACGACCTCCCGCCCACCCGTGCCGGTTCCTACAGGCCCTTGACCCGCACCGCCGGGTCCTCGCACCACGCCAGGAGCGAGGCCCACTCCCCGTACCCGGAGTCGGGGTTCAGATGCGCGCCGCCCGGGACGTGGTCGACGTCGAGGCCGAGCGGGGTGCCGTAGTGGACGTCCGCCCCCTCGGGGCAGTACGGATCGCCGTCCCCGTACACGAGCCGCGCCCGCACTCCCGTCTCCGCCAGGTCGAGCCCGTCGGCGAAGGCGGCGATCGCGGGGATCGACGCGGTCACGGGCGGCGAGGGCGGGGCGACGAGCAGCACCCGGTCGGCGGCGGGCCTGCGCGCCCCGGCCCGTAGCCACAGCAGCACCGACAGGCTGTGCGCGAGCACCACGAACTCGCCGTCGTCCGGCCGCTCTCCGTGCTCCTCCAGCGCCGCGAGCCACTCCTCCAGGACGGGCGCGTCGGCCTCGGGTAGCTGCGGATACCGCACCTCGTGCCCGCGCGCCCGCAGCTCCCCGGCGAGCCAGTGCTGCCAGTGACCGGGCGGACGGTGGTTCTGGAAGCCGTGGAGGATCAGATACGTGGTCATGGGCACGATCCTGCGACCGGCGCCCGCGTCCGGTCCACCGCCGTCCACGGGATGGTCGGCCGCCCTCGCCGTCGCCGCCGCCCTCGCCGTCGCCGCCGCCCTCGCCGTCCCCGTCGTCGTCCTCGCCCCCGTGCCCGTGCCCGCCGGCTCTCAGCCCCGCAGGGTCAGCAGTTCCCGTATCCCGGCCTTCAGGCGGTCGCTCGGCAGCTCCTGTTCGACCGTCAGGTGGTGGATGACGTCCGGGGAGAAGGGGGCGAGCAGCAGGTGGGCGAGGAGTGTGGCGTCGGCTCCCGGCCTCAACTGCCCGATGAGCAGGGCGACATGCGTGTGCATCACTCGGTAGGCGCCGCTGAGGTAGCGGGCGCGAGGGGCCGCGGAGTGGGCGGCGAGCAGGATCTCGCGCTGTTCGCCGACCCGGTCGACGAGCGCGTCGAGGAAGGCGTCGAGCCGTTCGGCGGCCGGGGCGCCGGGGCCGAGCGGCGGAGGGCCGCTCATGTACGCCTCCTGGAACTGGCGCTCGCGGTCGTCGAGCAGGGCCCACAGGAGCTGGGAGACGTCGCCGAAGCGACGGTAGACGGTGCCGACGCCGATGCCGCTGGCGTGGGCGACCTGGTTCATGGTGACGGCCTCGGGGCCGTCCTCGGCGACGATCCGGGCGGCCGCGTCGAGGATCTTCCGCCGGTTGCGGGCGGCGTCGGCGCGCTCGGGGGCGGGGCCGCCGCCGATGGTGGGGAGCAGGCTGAGCATCGGCGCCGCCGCGTCTCCGGCCTGCGGTTCTCTCGTGCTCATGCGCCGACTCCTGCCCTTCGTCCGTGTCCCCCCTCGTTTGCTCCCCAGGTGTGAGCATACCCGTTCCCCCTGCTAAGCGGATAGTAATCCGTTTAGCAGGGGGTGTCCGGCGGGTCGTGGCCGGGGTCGCGGGGCCTGTCCGGCACCCGTACCCGCACACGGAAACACCCTCGGGGGCGTCCCCCGAGGGTGTTTTCGCGTACGGGTACGTGACGGCCCTACGCCAGCGACAGGAAGAGCTTCTCCAGGCGGGCCCGCATCGCGTCGCGGTCCTCGCCGTTCTTGCGGCCGTCGTCGATGTCGGTCAGACACTGCTGGAGCCCGGTCGCGATGATCGCGAACCCGGCCCGGTCGAGGGCCCGTGAGGCGGCGGCGAGCTGGGTCACGACCTCCTCGCAGTCCCGGCCCTCCTCGATCATCCGGATCACGCCGGCGATCTGGCCCTGGGCCCGGCGCAGCCGGTTCAGCACGGCCTTGAGCTCCGCGCCCGCGAGATCGAGTTCCACGACAACTCCTCCACAGATACCCCAGGGGGTAATTTACTCCCCAGCACGGGGCTCCGTCGAAGACCAAGGATGACACCTGCCATGAACGCACCTCTCTCGCTCGACGCCGACCAGGCGCGCACCCGGCTGGACGACCTGACCGTCGTGGACGTGCGGACTCCCCGCGAGTACGCCTCCGGGCACGTCCCCGGGGCCCTCAACGTCCCGCTCGACCAGCTCGGCCGCGCCGTGCCCGGACTCCGCGAGGCGGCGGCCCGCGGCGAACTGCTCGTGGTGTGCCAGTCGGGCGGCCGCTCGGCCGCCGCCTGCGCCCGGCTCGCCTCGCACGGCATCGCCGCGACGGACCTCGACGGCGGGACGAAGGGCTGGGTGGCGCGCGGGCACGGCCTCGACCGCCCGGCCGGCGCCCCGGCGAAGCCGGTCTGGGCGATGGACCGGCAGGTCCGGCTGGTGGCGGGTTCGCTCGTCCTGCTCGGCCTGGCGCTGGGGCTCCTCGTCCACCCCGCGTTCCAGCTCCTCTCGGCGGGGATCGCGGGCGGGCTCGTCTTCTCGGCGCTCACCGACACCTGCGGCATGGCCCTGATGCTCGGGAAGCTCCCGTACAACCGCGGCGGGCGCGCCGCCGGGGCGAGCCTCGACGAGACCCTCGCGCGACTGCGTCAGGGGAAGGGTGAGGGGGAGGGGGAGGCTGCTCAGGGCGTGTAGCGGCGGAGGAACATCTCGACGCCGTCGGTGACGAGCCGCTCGCTCAGTTCCTCGCTCAGCTCCGTCCCGTACTGCTCGAAGACCATCTGCGGGAAGACGAGCAGCGAGTAGAGCTGGAGGACCGCGACCTCCAGGTCGGGGATCTCCAGGAGGCCCCGGTCGGCGAGGGTGCGCAGGGCGTCCGCGACGGCGGGATGGTGGCCGGCCGGGCCGTGGGCGCGCCAGGCGCGGCCCAGCTCGGGGAAGCGGTGCAGTTCGGTGGCGACGAGGGTGCGCAGCGCGCGGCCCTCGTCGTCGGCGCGTACGGCCCGGGCCCAGGCGTGGCCGGCGTCGGTGAGGGCGGCCTTGAGTGCTCCGGGTCCGTCGGCGGCGACGAGCAGCGCGAGGTCCGGGCCTTCCGTGTGCCCGTCCCCGGCGGCTTCCGACAGGGGCTCGTCGAGGGCGCCGGCGACGACGGCGGTGAAGAGGGCTTCCTTGCTGCCGAAGTGGTTGTAGACGGTGACCTTGGAGACGCCGGCCTCGGCGGCGATGGCGTCCATGCCGACGCCGAAGCCCTCGCGGAGGAAGAGATCGCGGGCGGCCCGCACGACGGCCTGCCGCTTACGGGCGGCGCGGGCCCCGGTCGGCGCGGACTTGGGCGCGGACGGGGCGTCCGAGGGCTGCGCGTTCATACCCGTAACCCTACAGCCCAACTGTACCGTTGAGTTCAACTGTACTGTGCCGTACAGTTCAGTTATGACGCCTGACCCTGACGTGCGAGCCCACACCCCTGCCCACGCGCACCCCCACACAGCCCCCCACGCAGCCCCCCACACAGATCCCCACTCACCGCCCGACCCCCGCCGCTGGACCGCCCTCGGGCTGATCTGCGCGGCCCAGTTCATGCTGATCCTCGACGTCACCGTCGTGAACGTCGCGCTGCCCGCCCTCGCCGCCGACCTCGACCTCGGGCGGGCCACCCTGACCTGGGTCGTCACCGCGTACACCCTCTGCTTCGGCGGGCTGATGCTCCTCGGCGGCCGGCTCGCCGACGCGCTCGGTGCCCGCCGCGTCCTCCTCGCCGGACTCGCGCTCTTCACGGCCGCCTCCCTGGCCTGCGGCCTCGCGCCGAACGCCGGTGTGCTGCTCGGCGGCCGCGTCGCCCAGGGCGTCGGCGCCGCGCTCCTCTCGCCGGCCGCGCTCGCGCTCGTCACCACCGCCTTCCGGGGCGGCGCCGAACGGGCCAAGGCCCTCGGCGTGTGGGCGGCGATCGGCGGCACCGGCTCGGCCGTCGGCGTCCTGCTCGGCGGAGCCCTCACCGAGGGACCGGGCTGGCCCTGGATCTTCTACGTCAACGTCCCGGTCGGCCTCGCCCTGCTGGCCGCCCTGCCGAGGGTGCTCCCGGACCACCGCCCCGGGCGTCCGGCCGGCGGCGGCCTGGACGTCCCCGGCGCGCTCCTCGTGACCACCGCCACCGGCGCGCTCGTCTACGGCCTGGTCCGGGCGGGCGACTCCGGCTGGACCTCCGCGGCCACCCTGCTGCCGCTGCTCGGCGCGTTCGCCCTCTACGGGGCCTTCGCCGCGGTCGAGCGGGCGAGCCGTGCGCCGCTGATGGACCTCAGGATGCTGACGCGGCGCCCGGTCGTCGCGGGCTCACTCCTCATGCTGGTCGCGACCGCGCTCCTGATCGCCTTCTTCTTCCTGGGCTCGATGCAGCTCCAGCACGTGTACGGCCTCGGGGCCTTCCGCACCGGACTGCTCTTCCTCCCGGTCGCCCTCACCACCGCGATCGGCGCCCATCTCGGCTCGCGCCTGGTCACGACGGCCGGCCCACGCGCCTGCTCCGCCGGCGGGCTGGCCCTGGCGGCGCTCGGCTGCCTGCCGCTGACCTTCGTCACCGCGGGCGCCAACCCCTGGGCGACCCTCCTGCCGGCCCTCGCCGTCGCGGCCCTCGGCCTCGGCGCGGTCTTCGTCGCGGCGACCACGACCGCCCTGGGCCTGATCGCCCCGCGCGAGGCCGGCCTCGCCTCCGGCATCGTCAACACCTTCCACGAACTCGGCGGCTCCCTCGGCGTGGCCGTCGTCTCCACCCTGGCCCTCACGGCCGGCACGGAACCGCCCCCGCCCGGCGGCTTCACGACGGCCTTCACCTTCTGCACCGTCACTGCGGCCGCCGCCGCCCTGACGATCCCCTTCCTCATCCCCCGAGGCACCCCCCGCCTCACGGGCGGCCCCCACGGGGTGCACTGAGGAGCCGTCCGCGGGCGGCAGGTGTGACGGCCGGCTCAGAGGTCGCCGGAAGGGGCGGCGGCGGTCCTGGCGCGGGAGGGCCGCCGCTGCTCGAACTGGCCCACGTGTGCGACGACCGACCCGTAGAAGCGGTCGACGGCCTCGTCGATGCTGCGGATGAACCCCGACTCCGTACTGCCCCGGCTTCCGCCCATCCCCTTGAAGAGCGAGAGCCTGAAACCGGTGATGGCCACACCGTCCTTGGGTAGCAGGTCCCCGGGCTCGGGACGCAGTCGCTCCAGCGTCCCGCGGGCCCCGCTCCGCCCCTCCACGAGGGTCTCCACGTGCAGATCGGCGGGTGCGTCGTCCAGCACCCGGAGGAGCCGCTTCGCGACCGAGAGGGGGTACGAGCCCTCCGGTGCGGAGACGTCGATGGACGTACGGATCTTCCCGGTGCGGAGGTCCGCGGTGATGGCCAGGATGCTCTGCGCGCCGTCGACCCGCAGCTCGGCGGAGAGCTTCCCCTCCTCGCAGAGCAGGTCGGCGAGTTCCGTACGCCGCGACTTCGGGTCCGTTCCCCGCTTGGCCCGCTGCACAGGCAAGGCCTTCTGTCCGAGCTCGCCGCCCAGACGCAGGCAGACCTGACGGATCAGCCGCTCCCAGCTCTCCACGACCTCCACCGCGCGAGGGTCGCCCTGGCACAGGGTCTCGGAGTCGATGCCGTTGCGTACGGGCACCCAGGACGGCCCCATGTTCTGGAAACCGTGACAACCGGAGTTCTCATGCTGGAGGTAGTGGAGCAGCTCCTGCAGGAGCCAGGCGTGCGCGGCGTTGCCCACGCCCTCGTGGCGGATCAACATCTGCGCCTGGTGGGCTACTTCGGCCCAGGAGAGGTGCCAGAGCGAGACCTTGTGCTTGCGCCGTCCGTCCGTCTTCACGGCGACGAGTGGGCTCCCTTCCAGCGCCACGTCGTTGGAGAGGGTGATGACGGCCTCGTACCCCCGTCTGGCGGCGATGTCCATGTAGTTCTGGACCTGCTCGGACTTCAGCGGGTTGCCGTTGGTCTTGGTCTCCACGAGCGCCGTCCAGAGCTTTCCGGCCCGCTCGACCCGGATGACGCCGTCCGGACGCTTCGGGCTCTCGCCGTGCGGGAGGGAGACCTCGGTGAACGTCTGCATCCGGCCCGCGGGGGCGCCGAAGCCCGCGGTGAGGCGACGGCCGAACTCCGGCACCTCTGCCATGACGGAGAGCAGGACCGAGGTCGCGCGCATTTCGCGCTCCCGGTCGCTCTTGTAGGAGGGGACGGGGAAGAGCCGGGCGGGCTTCCAGGAGTCGTTCTCCGCCAGGGACTTCTTCGGGGCCTTCGGGAGAGTGACCTTCTTCTTGGCCGTCCGGGTACCCCGGCGCCGGACGGGATCCGGCTTGTCGCCGGGCGAGGTCGGGGCCGGGGCGGAGGCGACGCGGTCGGCGGAGGAGGTGGCTTGGGCGGGCAGGGTGACGAGGGCGGCGTCGGCACCGGCGCCGGTACCCACACCCGCTTCCGCTTCCGTACCCGCACTCGTCCCCGCGGCATCGCCCTCGTCGTCCTCGACGACGGTGATGCCGAAGTCCGTGGCGAGACCGGCGAGACCCGTCTCGTAGCCCTGCCCCACGGCACGGAACTTCCACTCGTCGTTCCGTCGGTACAGCTCGCCGAAGATGAAGGCCGTCTCGACGGTGGCATCCGAGATGGCGAAGCCGAGCAGCGGCTCGCCCGAACGGTCGGTGACCGACATGCGCAGGTCGTCCAGATCACCGAAGCAGGCACCGCCGTACTGGCTCGCCGCCACCACGATCCTGACGACGTCCGCGGGGATCGCCGTGAGGTCCAGACTGATCCGGTCCTCACTGCCGTTCTCCGTCGGGACCTTGCCCAGCAGTTGCACGCTGCCGTCGTCGGCAGCGGGGTGGTTGTAGAAGTAGAAGTCGGTGTCGCCGCGCACCTTGCCGGTGTCGTCGACGAGCAACACCGAGACGTCCGCGTCGCCGTCGCCCGCCGCGCTGCTCCAACTCAAGCCGACGATCACCGAGCCGGCGTCGTCACTGAGGGCGGCCAGTCCGACGTTGGCGCCCTTGGGCATCTCCTGCATGTGTCCCCCCGGACCCTCGCGATGTGATGTACGCCCCCGGGGGGAACCGTAGCGTCCACAAAGCGAGGTCGGGGAGGCAATGTGAAAGTTGGACGAAACGCGTGGGGTCAGGCCCGGGGTCCGGCGCTCAGTCCTGGCTCGGGCCCCTCTCGTCGACCGGGCGGATCACCACCGCGTACTCCGGTGCTCCGGGCGGCGCGGGGCAGCGGGCCACCTGGGCGGCGATCTCCGTGACGCGGTCCAGGGAGGCGCAGTCGAGGAGCCAGTAGCCCGCGAGGACCTCCTTGGTCTCCGCGTAGGGGCCGTCGGTGACGACCGGCCCGCCCTCGCCGTCCACCGTCACGAAGCGGGTCGTGGACGGGGCGGCGAGGCCCTGGCCGTCGAGCATCTCGCCCTTCGCGGTCAGCTCTTCGTTGATCGCGTTCATGTGGGCGAACATCGTCGTGAGCTGGTCCTTGTCCCAGGCGGGGCTCTCGGCCGAGCCGCGGCCCGACATCGCCTCGTAGTCGGCCTGCGAGCCCTGCACCATCACCAGGTACTTCATGACGTCCTCCTTGCTTCCGGTCTCGTACTGCCTCTCGCAGGAGAGTCGGATCCGGGGGACGGTTCTCGACACCGCGCGGGGCTTGGACGGAAAAACAGGAGAAATCACCCGACCGTCCCATGAACCTACGCGGCGAGCTCCCGCTCCAGCGGGGTGCGGAACCGGGGCGTCACCCGTACCTCCCCCACCCAGGCGGCGAGCCGCGCCACCTCCGACCCGATCGCCCGCTCCGCCTCCCCGCCCACATCGGCCAGGAGCCGGTGCGTGACCTCACCGTCCGGGCGCTGCGCCCAGACGCCGACGATCCGGCCGTCCCACCACACCGTCGGCGCGATGTTCCCGCTGCGGTCGTACAGCGCCGCCCGGTGCTCCGGGTCCTGGTACCAGTCCCGGGCCTGCCACCCCATCGCCGTCGGGTCGAGCGCGGGCAGCAGCGCCGCCCACGGCTCCGGTGCCGGTACGGGGCCGAGGTCGTCCGGCAGGACGAAGCCGGTGCCCTCGGCCAGCGCCACCGGCACCGCCCCGACGGCGGCGAGCGCCCCGCGCACGTCCGTGACCTTCCACCCCGTCCACCACTTGAGGTCCGCCTCGGTCGCCGGCCCGCAGGCCGCCAGCCAGCGCCCGAGCAGCTCCGCCCGCGCCTCCGCCGGCGCGACCGGCGGGTGCTCCTCGGCGAGTGCCCAGCGGAAGCGGCTCGACGTCCACGACCCCTGCGGCCGCCCCCGTACGATCCGGCCCTCCATGCCCAGGACCCGCAGCACCCGGCTCGCGACGGACTGGACCCCCTCCTGGCGGGTGCCCGGCCCGTACACGTAGGTCTCTCTCAACCTCGGTACGGCCGTGCCCAGTTCGGTGCCGGTCGCCTCTCCCCGTACGGCCAGCTCGGCGAGGACCAGACGCTCCGTCTCCGCCAGCCAGGCGGCGTCGAAGGTGCTGCCTTCCGCCAAGTGCCTGAGGAGCACGGCCCGTTCGCGCACGGCGGCCGGGTGCGTCGTCGAGGAGTGCACGGCCGCCGCGAGGGAGGCCGGGAAGACGAAGAGCGTATGCCGCATCCCGTGCATCCGGACCAGGGACCGGTCCTCGTACAGCGCCCGCTCCATCTCCCCGACGGGCCCGGCGTCACCGCCCAGCCGCGCCCCCACCGCGAGGAACACACTCGCCGGGTCCGTGCCGTGCAGCGCCACCAGGGCGTCCCCGACCTCCTCCGCCGTCGCGGCCCGCGCGGACGCGGCCAGCCGGTGCCGTACCGCGAGCCGGGCCCTGCGCTCGGCGTCGCCGATCGTTCTCGTACGCGTCTCACTCATGGGTCCCAGCATGGAGCCGGGCGCGGGCGCACCGGGGGAGAACCGTCACCGCCGCCACGAACTCGTCCTCCTCCCGGAAGGGGACGGCATGCCGGGGCCGTTCACCACCGGGGCCGTTCACCACCGGGGCTGTTCACCACCAGGGCTGTTCACCACTGGAGCCGTTCACCACCAGGGCTGTTCACCACCAGGGCTGTTCACCACTGGAGCCGTTCACCACCGGTGACGGTCGCGCCCCGCGCCCTGGGCCCGCGCCCCGCGTCTGCGCTCAGCCCGCCGCCCGTTCCGCCAACGGCCGCCGCCGCAGCGCCGGTTCGGTGAGGGAGCGGGGACGCCAGACGCCGTCCGGCGGGTAGAGGTTCGTCCCCGGCGGCACGATCGCGTCGATGCGGTCCAGGACCTCGTCCGTGAGCACGACCGGCGCGCCCTTCAGCAGCCCCTCCAGCTGGTCCATCGTGCGCGGCCCGATGATCACGGAGGTCACTGCCGGGTGCGCGGTGACGAAGGCGATCGCCAGCTCGGGCAGGGTGCACCCGATCTCGTCCGCGAGGGCGACGAGCTCCTCGACGGCTTCGAGCTTGGCCGCGTTGACGGGCAGCGCGGGGTCGAAGCGGTGCGGGGTGAGCGCGGCCCGTCCGCTGGTCAGGTCGATCGGCGCACCCTTGCGGTACCGGCCGGTGAGGAAGCCGGACGCGAGCGGGCTCCAGGTCAGCACCCCCATCCCGTACCGCTGGGCCACGGGCAGCACGGTCGCCTCGACGCCCCGCGCGAGCAGCGAGTACGGCGGCTGCTCGGAGCGGAAGCGGCGCAGTCCGCGCCGCTCGGCGACGGCGTGCGCCTCGACGATCTCCTCGGCCGGGAAGGTGGAGCAGCCGAAGGCCCGGATCTTCCCCTGGGTGACGAGGTCGCCGAGGGCGCCGAGGGTCTCCTCGATGTCCGTACGGGGGTCGGGCCGGTGGACCTGGTAGAGGTCGATCCAGTCGGTGCCGAGCCGCCGCAGGCTGTTCTCGACGGCGCGGGTGATCCAACGCCGGGACAGGCCGCCCTTGTTGGGGCCCTCGCCGCCCACCGGGAAGTACACCTTGGTGGCGAGGACGGTCTCCTCGCGGCGCCGGGAGTCGCGCAGCGCCTTGCCGACGATCTCCTCGGACTCGCCGGCCGAGTACATGTCGGCGGTGTCGACGAAGTTGATGCCCTGGTCGAGGGCGGCATGGATGATCCGTACGGAGTCCTCGTGGTCCGGATTGCCCACGGCACCGAACATCATGGTGCCGAGGCAGTACGTGCTGACGTCGATCCCGGTCCCGCCGAGCGTTCGATAGCGCATGCCCGCACTCTAGGGGGCGTCTTGTCGATCAGGCCGGGCTCGCGGGGCCTGGCACGCACGGTCGCCGCGTTGTCGTCAGTCGCCAACGCTCCGCGTTGACTCCCTCCTCCGCCTTGCGACCGCACGCACCAGGCCCCGCTCCCTGATCCGGCCTGATCGACAAGACGCCCCCTAGGAATTGGAGTGCGCTCCAAGGCAAGGGAACGCCCGCCTGGCCGCACGTCTGACCGGCCGGCCGAGGAATCCGGTCACCAGGGCGTGCAGGACGTCGGGCCGCTCCAGGTGCACGTCGTGGCCGGTGCCGGGCACGCCGACCCCGTACAGCCCGGGCCGGAGCCGGGCCATCTCCGCGTACTCCTCGTCGCCGATGATCCCGCCCTGCTCGCCCTGGCCGAGGACGGCGAGGGTCGGGCAGGTGATGGCCGTCCACTCGTCCCAGAAGGCGCGGGTGGCGTTCTCGTCGAGCGCCCGGACCATGACGTCGGCGTCGAAACGCGGCCACAGCCCGTCGCCGCGCGTGTCGAGTCCGTCGGCCCACCCCTCCCCGACGGGCCGCTTCCCGCCCCCGAGGTACGCGACGGCCGCCTCCCGCGACGGGAAGGGCACCGGCCAGGCGGCGAACCAGTCGCCGATGGCGGCCTGGACGCCGGGGTTCGAGCCGCCGGGACCGGCCTCGACGAGGACGAGGGCGGCCGGCAGCCCGGGGTGGGCGGCGGCGGTGAGGAGGGCGGTGTGGCCGCCGAGCGACTGCCCGACCAGCACGGGACGGTGGAGCCCGAGTTCCCTCACCACGGCCACCACGTCGGCGACGTAGGCGGCACGCGAGACGTCCGCGGGCCGCCGCTCGCTGCTCCCGTGACCGCGCTGGTCGAGGGCGAGGACCCGGTATCCGGCGTCCCGCAGGGCGAGGGCGGTCGCGTCCCACTCCCCGGCGTGCCCGGCGAGCCCGTGGAGGAGGAGGACGTCGGGCCCGGAGCCGCCCCAGTCGCGGCAGGACAGCCGTACGCCGTCCCGTACGACGACCCGCTCGGTCCAGCGGGAACTCAAGGAATCCGTCATCCCCCGATCCTCCCCTACGGGTTGAGGAGCTGGTCGGCGACGGCGGTACGGGCGTAGAGGACGGAGCGCCCGCTGCGGTGGGCAGTGACGAGGCCGGCGTTCCGCAGGGCGATGAGGTGCTGGGAGACCCCGGCGGCGGACAGCCCGCAGTGGGTGGCGAGCTGGGTGGTGGAGGCGGGGGTGTCGAGCTCGGTGAGCAGCAGGGTGCGGGAGCGGCCGAGGACGGCGGCGACGGCGTCCGTGGCGGCGGTCGTACGGGGCTCCCACAGGGTCCCGATGCCCCGGGCCGGATAGGCGAGTTGGGGCGGATCGGGGTGGACGGAGCGGGTGAGGACCTTGGGCCAGGCGAAGGCGGAGGGGATGAGGAGCAGCCCGGAGCCCGCCTGGTCGCGGGTGAGCGCGCAGTGGCGCCGTACGAGCCGCAGGGTGCCGTCGTCCCACCGTACGGTCTCGTGGAGTTCGCTCAGGACCCGCGCCGAACCGTGCTCGGCGACCTGGCGGGCCCGGTGGAAGACGTCGGCCTCCAGGAGCTTCTGGACCCGGGCCCAGTAGGGGGCGAGGGCGAGCTCCCAGTACGCCTCGATCTCGTCGGCGACCTTGGCGAGGGCGGCTTCGGGGGCCTCCCGCAGCAGACGGATCCGGGGTCCGTCGACGCCCTCGACCCCGAGCCGCCGGAGGTCGTCGCGCACCTGCTCGGGCGGGGTGCGGCGGATGGCGTCGACCTCGGCGTCGAGGGTGGGGAAGGGGCCGGTGGGGGTGGGGGTGAGGAAGTCGGCGAGGTAGCCGTGGGCGGGAACGAGCGCGGCGAGCCAGCCACGGTCGAGCCCGGCGCGGACGACGCGGGGACGGACCTGGGCGGCCCAGCGGCGGTGCGGGGAGGTGTCGGACGGCCGGGAGAGGACGCGGAAACTCGTGACGGTCTCCCACATGGGGGAGACGGCGAAGCGGGTCTGGGCGAGGTCGGCGGCGGAGAAACTGAGCCCGGAGTCCATGAGTGCGTGCCCGTCCTTCTTCAGCCTGTCCGAACGAATGGATTCGTGCTGAGCTTAATCATTGGAGGCGGGATGCGGGCCGGCCGCAAGATCGGCCCATGCCCTCCTCCTTCCGCGGTCTCCCGCCCGTCGTCTGGACGATCTTCGCCGGAACGATCGTCAACCGTCTCGGCTACCTCGTCACCCCGTTCCTGGTCTTCTTCCTGGCCTCGCGAGACGTGACCGGCGCCGACACCTCGTACGTCCTCGGCGCCCTCGGCGCGGGCAACCTGATAGGCCCCGCCGTCGGCGGGATCCTCGCCGACCGCATCGGCCGCCGCCCCACGATGCTGATCGGCCTGATCGGCGCGGCGGCGGCGCAGGGAGCACTGTTCCTGGCGCCCGGGGTGTGGACGATGGCGGCGGCTTCGCTGCTGATCAGCACGGCCGGCAGCGCGGTCTCCCCGGCGGCGTACGCGTTGCTGGCCGACGCGGTCGACGGCGAGAACCGGCAGCGGGCGTACGCGCTCTTCGGCTGGGGCGTGAACATCGGCTCAGCCGTGGCGGGCGTCCTGGGCGGCTACCTCGCGGCGCACGGCTACTGGCTGCTGTTCGCGGTGGACGCGGGCTCGATGCTGATCTTCGCCGGGGTCGTGGCGGTCCGCCTGAAGGAGCCGGCCCGCGCGGCGACTCCGGAGGACGGGGCCGAGGCGAAGAAGGACGGCACCGGCTACGGAGTCGTCCTCCGCGACCGCCTCGCGCTGCTCCTGCTCCCGCTGTTCGGCATCCAGCTCTTCGTGTACTCGCTGACCGAGGTCGCCCTGCCGCTCGCCGTCCACGACAGCGGCCTCTCGCCGGCGGTGTACGGGGCGATGGCGGCGGTCAACGCGGTCCTGGTCGTCGCCCTCCAGCCCTTCGCGACGGCGCGGCTGGCCAAGCTCCCGCAGCTCGCGGTGCAGAGCGCCGGCAGCGTCCTGATCGCGGTGGGCGTGGCGCTCACCGGCCTGGCCGACGGGATCGTCGGCTACACGGTGTCGGTCGTGGTCTGGTCGCTGGGCGAGGTCGTCGTCGCGGGGATCGCCGCGGGCGTCGTCGCGAACCTGGCCCCGGCACACGCCCGCGGCCGCTACCAGGGAGCCTTCAGCTGGACCTGGGGCACGGCCCGCTTCGCGGCCCTGACGGTGGGCGTCGCGGCGTACACGACGCTGGGCCCGGCGGCCCTGTGGTGGACGGCCCTGGTGGCGGGCACGGCGGCCGCGGCGGCGACGGTGGCCCTGACGACCCGGGTCCAGCGCCGCACGGCCCACGAACTGGCGGCCTGAGGCGCTACGCTCCGCCGCCCTCCGCCAGCGTATGGGCGACGAGGGCGTTGGCGTGTCCGTGCCCGAGACCGTGCTCGGTCTTCAGCCACGAGACGAGCTCCATGTGCTGGGTGAGGGGCGAGGAACGGATGAGCTCCTGCCACTCGGAGACGGGCCGCCCGTACTTCTTCTCGATGGAGGGAAAGTAACTGGCGGGACCCTTGGCGACGGCGGGGTTCTCGGACACGGCATTCTCCTCACGGCCTGTACACATGGACTCGACATGAACGTAGACCGCCGCCCCCGGCAGAACTCATCGCCGGGCGAGGATCAATCCCGTCGAATGTGCTCGGGATCGATGTGCCGCCGCACCATGGGTACGGAGGCGAGGGCGGCCGCGAGGAGCACGGCCAGCGCGCAGGCGAAGAGCCACGGCAGCCCTTCCCAGTCCCAGTGCACGGCACCGCCCCCGGTGATCAGATAACTGGACTCGGCGAGCCACCCGGTGACGATGGCCGCCCCCAACCCCACCACCAGCGGCAACACCACCTGCACGACCTGCACCACCCGCAACGTCCCGGCCCGAGCCCCCAACAAGGCGAGCGCGGTGACCTGCCCCCGCCGCTCCATGGCCCGATCGGCAACGGACACGACGAACGCGGCAACCCCGATGACCAGCCCGAGCACCATGCCGACGACCAGCAGACTCCGAATCACGGTGAGCTGAGCGAGCGCATCGATCACGATCCCGACGGGCTCGACGGACGCGGTGGGCGCGATGGCCCCGACCCCGTCGAGAACGGAACGGATGGTGGCGGGGTCGGCGTCACTGACGAGGGTGAGGGTGCCGGCCGAATCCACCAGATTCGGAGGCACGAGCGCAGGCGGCACGAGCAGGGTGCCCGAGTCGAAGACGGACACGTCATAGGGGTGCACGTCGACACGCTCACGCGGGACGGTGAACACGACCTTCCGCCCGCCCGCCACCTCGAAGGGGTAGCGCTCTCCCGGTTTCGGGTCGTATTCGAAGGTGGTGCGGTCGTCGCGTAGTTGCATGATCTTCCCGTCGACACAGCCCGACACCCGCTGGGTGTAGTCGGTGAGCTGCGCGCAGGTGGCGACGACTAGGTCGGTGCCCGGTACGTAGCTCTCGCTCGGCGAACTCCAGGAGCCGTACGAGACCAGCTCGGTCCGGACGCCCGGAACCTTCGCCAGAGCCTGGCGCTGCGCAGGCTCGAGTTCACTCAAGCTGATGTTGTACTCCTGGAGAGGAGCGGTCCTCCGGCTGACCTGGTCCAGCTCGACGAGCACCCCCTGCGTGAGTGAGGCCCCGAACAGCAGCAGCACGAGCCCGGTGGCCACCCGCAGCGAGGACCCCGGATCGACCTCCGTACGCCGCATAGCCAACGCCACGGGAAGCGACTTCGCCACCCCGGCCAGCCGTCGCGCGAGCCAGGCGGTGATCGGCGCCAAACCGAAGACGAGCCCGGCACCGGTCAACAACACGGCGCCGGGCACGAGTACGGAACTGGCCGAGCCTCCGGACGGGTCCCGCCCCATCACGCTGAGCACGCAGTACCCGCCGATGACCCCGATCCCCGGGATCAACAGCAGAGTCCCGTACTTCCTCGGCGGCTTGCGCTCCCCAGTCCGCCGGACGCTGATCGGCGACAGGGCCGCCCGCCGCGCACTGAACAGTCCGACGACCCAGGCGAGGGCCGGACACCCGAGCAGGCACACGGCCACCGTCGAGGCTTCGGGCCGCCCGTCCGCCGGGTACCAGTGCAGCCCGGGCAATCCGACCCGCGCCATGACCTCGTTGATTCCGAGGTACCCCACGACCCCGAGTACGGCCCCGACAAACGTGGCGACCAGGCTCTCCCCGGCATTGACGCGAAGGGTGTCCCTGAAGCTGAGCCCGACGAGACGGAGAGCGGCGAGGCGACGGGCCCGGGATTCTCCGGAGAGCCGTGCGCAGACGGAGAGGAAGATGACGAGGGGGAGTAGCACGATGCACCCGAGGGTGAACCGCAGGATGTCGAGGGTTGAGGACTCGATGATCCTCTGTGAGGAGTGCGCGCGGCCGAACCCGCCGAGCGGGATCGCGTCGGGAAGCGCAGTGGGAGTAGTACCGATGTACGCGTAGAGGTCATCGGGGCTACCCAGCCCCTTCGGCCCGATTGTTCCGGTCACGCGACCAGGCACAAGGCCAGTTGCCTTCGGGTTGGCGGAGAGGATGTCGCGCAACCTGGGTGATACGACGGCCTCGCCGGCCTCCGGGAGTCTGTCGACGCCCGGAGCGACAGGCGCGAGACCTGATGTCGTGCGGGCGACGAAGACGCGACGGAGCGGCTGCACACCGTACGGATCCTTGCGTTCGAGGTGAACGAAGGATCCTCCTTCGCCAGTTCTGGTTTCCCTGGCAGCGGTGCGGGCGTCGTGCACGGCGAGGATCGAAGGAATGGTGAGAACAGCAGCCAGACACGCTACGCCGAGCGCGGAGCCGAGTGCCATGAGGAGGAAGCGAACCCGCCCCCTGCGGTCAGTGCCCCACAGTAGGTGCATCCCAAGGACGAATGCGTTCACACTGCCACCCGCTGGGCCAGGACGCCGTCGGACATTGTGTACTGGGTGTCAGCCTTTGCTGCGACGTCCGCATCGTGCGTGACGATGACCACAGCCGTCTTCTGCCGACGTGCCAGGTGGAGGAATTCCTCCAGGACAGTCGCCGCGTTGGCGCTGTCGAGGGCTCCGGTCGGCTCGTCCGCGAACACGATGTCGGGTCGGTGCACCAGGGCGCGTGCCACCGCCACGCGTTGGCTCTGCCCACCCGAAAGCTTCGAGGTCCTGCGCCGCAGCAGATCGCTCATCCCGAGTCGCCCCAGCACCTGGCCAGCCATCGCATTCGCATGTGACCTACTGATGCCAGCGAGTCGCAGGGGAAGAGCCGTGTTTTCCTCGACGGTCAGCTCCGGCAGCAATTCTCCGTACTGGAAGACGAAACCCAAGCGCGTCCTGCGCAGGGCGCTCAGCTCTCCATCGGGGAGAGAGGAGAGCTGTACCCCATCGAAAGACACCGTGCCGCTGGAGGGTGGCAGAACCCCGGCGAGGCAGTAAAGCAAGGAGGACTTCCCCGAGCCGCTGCTGCCCATGATGGCGGCCACTTCGCCACGCTTGAGCGTGAAGTCGGCACTGCTGACGGCCTGGTGTGTGCCGTAGAAGAGATCCACGCCCTCGGCGTGGAGGATGACATCCATCGTGATGCGCTCTCCTTTGGGACGGGAGCCGCCTTCCGACGGCTCCCGGAACCGTCGACTGTTAGCGCTCGAACTTTCGAAGATCGGAGCAGTTATCCGGCCGCAAGGATCCGCGGTCACGGCATAGCTGCACTTCTACGAAGTCAGTCACCAGCAGTGCACCGTCGAAGAAGACTTTGTCGACAGCAACGGTCTTTCCCTGAATACCCTTGGTGCGGATCCACGGGTATCCCTCCACCTTTGAGTTGATGTAGACGTTGTGGCCGTCGTTGCTAATGAGGTCCTCCAACCGCCCCTTCACGCGGAGTCCACCGTGCTTCTGGAGCTGGGGCTCCCACATGTAGCGCCCCGTGAACTTGGCGCCGGTCGTGGTCATCGTCAACCCATGCCACGAGTCCGCCACCGCCACCCCCATCCCCCCGAAGAACAGCCCCGCGGCCACCACCGCCGTTGCCAACTTCCTCATCGATAACCCCTGTTTGGTTGAACCAGCCGGTCATCACAGAAAGTATCGGCATCACTACACACCGGATACCGCAGTAACGTCCCTCCCGCTCAGCACCCCTCGATCCGGTGAACGGACCCTTGGAAGGGCAGCGCGAGGTAGGCCCGGTGGCGGGATGGGCGACGGCCGTAGGGCAGTGAGCAGGCAGCCGGGTGCGGCTACGGGCGGGCCGCCCGTTCCTCCGGCACCGCATCGGCAGGTGCCGTCACGCCGCCTTCGGTGTCGCCCCGCGGTGGCCGCGGAACGTGCGGCGGTACACGTCCGGCGGGACGCCGAGGGCGTTGTGGAAGTGGCGGCGCAGCGTCGCCGCCGTGCCCATGCCCGTGCGGGTCGCGATGAGTTCGACCGTGTCGTCCGTGGTCTCCAGGAGCTCCTGGGCCCGGTGGATCCGCTGTGTGTGCAGCCAGCGCAGCGGCGTCGTGCCGGTGGTGGCGGTGAAGCGCCGGGTCAGGTTGCGGGTGCTCATGTTCGCCCGCCGGGCCAGATCCGGGACCGTCAGCGGCTCGTCGAGTCGGCCGCTCGCCCAGTCCAGCAGGTCCGAGAACGCGTAGCCGCTCTCGACGGCCGTCGGCGCCGCGACGAACTGCGCCTGGGCGCCCGCCCGTCGGGCCGGGACCAGCAGTCGCCGGGCCAGCTCGTTCGCGACGGCGGCGCCGTGGTCGGCGTCGACGAGGTGCAGGCACAGGTCCATGCCGGCCGCCTTGCCGGCCGAGGTCAGGACGTTCCCGTCCTCGATGTAGAGGACGTCCGGGTCGACCTCGACGCGCGGGTACCGCGCCGCGAGGGCGTCGGTGTGCGCCCAGTGCGTGGTGGCCCGGCGGCCGTCCAGGACCCCGGCCGCGGCGAGGACGAACGCCCCCGTGCACAGCGACACGATCCGCGCCCCCCGGTCGTGCGCCGCGCGCACCGCGGCCACGAGGTCGGCCGGAGGTTCGGCGTCGACGTCGTCCCAGGACGAGACGATCACGGTGTCCGCCTCCGCGAGGGCGTCGTAGCCGTGCGGGGTGTCGATGCGCAGCCAGCTCCCGAGCCGCCCCTCGCGACGGTCTCCCGTGGTGTCCGGTCCGCAGACGCGGAAGTCGTACCAGGTGTCGGTGAGTTCGCGGTCGACGCCGAACACCTCGCAGGCCGCGGCGGTCTCGTACAGCATCGCCCCGTCGTACAGCGCCAGCACCACAGACGTCATGCCGCGAGTGTACGCATCCCGCCGGCGCTCACCGCTGGGCCGACGTGTCGTCGGTGCGCCCCGGTGCGCGCGCGGCGTCGGCCAGGGCGCGGTCCAGGGGGGCGAAGAGGGTGTGCTCGGCCGGGAGGATCCCGCCGGGGCCGAGGTCGCGGTCGAGGCCGGTCGCCTTGAGGGTGCGTACGAGGCCGGGTTCGGCGCCCGCGATGACGAGGCGGCCGCCGTGCCGGTGGAGCTCGGCCACGTACCGGCGGAGGAGTTTGACGACGGTCGAGGACGGGACGTCCGGGACGCCGCGCATGACGAGGACGAGGACGGCACCGTCCGCGTCGTCGGTGCGCGGCAAGGCGGCCTCGATGTGGGGGAGTTCGGCGAAGAAGCCGATGCCGTCGTAGTAGAGGACGGTGGTCTCGCCCGCGGTGAGCCGTTGCGGCGGCTCGGCTGTGTGCCAGCGGCCCTCCGCGTCGCGGACGAGGGCGACGAGACGGGCGCGGCGGGCGGCCTGGGCGCAGTAGAGGAGCAGGGAGAGGACCGCGCCGAGCACGATGGCCTGCTGGAGCGGGAGCTGGGTGGTGGCGAGGAAGGTGAGGATCATCGCCGCCGACGACAGGCGCGAGGTGCGGAGCACCAGCAGGATGTCGTGGCGCTTCCCCCAGATCAGCTCGCCGCCGACGACGAGGATCAGCCCGCCGATGACGGGCATCGGGATGCGCTCGGCGAGCGGGGCGCAGACGAGGACGATGAGGGCGAGCAGGATGCCGGAGAAGATGCCGGCCCAGCGGGTGCGTGCTCCGGCGGACACGGCGACGCCCGTACGGGACAGGGAGCCGCCGGAGGGCAGCGACTGGAAGAGGCCGCCGGCGAGGTTGGCCAGGCCCTGGGCGGCGAAGTCGCCGTTGACGGAGGAGCGGGAGCCGTCCGGGTTGGGTACGGAGGGGCCGATGCTCGCCGCCTGGGCGAGGGCCACGAGGGCGACGGCGACCGCGCCGCCGAGCAGCTCGGGTACGACGGACAGGTCGGGCGCGGAGAAGCCGGGCAGCGAGGCGGGGATGTGGGCGATGTCGCGGACGAGTTCGACGTCCGTGCCGAGGACGGCCACGGCGACGCTCGCCAGGACCATCGCGACGAGCAGCGCGACGGGTTCGAGGCGCTTCACGAGCCGGGTCACGGCCCAGACGGCGATCGTGGCGACGGCGACGAGGGTGGCGCCGAGCGCCCAGTCCCCTATATGGGCCAGCCAGTCGACGAGTTGGTAGAGGCGGTTGTGCCCCTGGGGCTTGTAGCCGGTGGCGTCCTTCAGTACGCCGGTGACGATCTGGAGGGCGATGCCGGTGGCGAAGCCGGTCATGACGGCGTTCGACACGAAGCTCATCACCGCCCCGAGACGCAGTACGCCCATCAGGAGCATGACGAGCCCGGCGAGGAGCGTGAGGGTCGCGATGTTGCCGGGGTCCTTCGCGTCGAGGCCCGCGTCGGACAGCACGCTCTGGGAGGTGAGGGCGATGGCGCTGGTGAGGGTGGTGACCATGAGGACGGTGCGGGCGGTGAAGGAGCCCACGATCGCGGGGACGACGCCGGCGTAGAGACCCGCGACGGGGTTGAAGCCGGCGATCGCCGCGTACGCCATGCCTTCGGGGATCGAGAACAGGCCGGTGACGAGACCGGAGCCCACGTCCGCGGGCTGGGGCCGTCCGAGCCGTCCGAGCCGTCCGAAGGTACGGGCACGGAGCCGCCGGAACCCGCTCGACGGCGGCTCGCCGGCCCCGCTCGCCGACTCCGCTCCCGGCTGCCCCGGCCCTTCCTCGGGGTCCGCCCCCTGCCGCCCCGGCCCTTCCGTGGAGTCCGTGGAGCCCGTCCCCTTCTTCTCGGGTCCGGGCTCCCGCCCCCCTACGGTCATGCGGCCAGCCCGCTCAGCGCGTCGCCCACGTACTTCGCGCCGAGGACCACGAGCAGCGTCGTCATGATCGCCGCGTTGTGGCGGGACATCCAGGTCTTCCAGCCGCCCAGGATCTGCGCGGACCGGTCACCGCCGAGGAGGAACACGGCGAGCGGTGCCAGGGTGCAGAGGGAGGCGATCAGCACCATCAGGACGGCCGCGAGGGTCTTGCCGCCGGCCGAGGCGCCGCTGCCGGCGATCGAGACGGCGCCGCCGACCGCCAGGACCAGGTTCTTCGGGTTGGCGACCGCGAGGGCCGCGGCGAGACCGGCCGCCTTGGCGGGCGTGAACCGGTCGATCGCCTTCATCCAGCCCGGCGGCTCGGGCTCCTGCCCCTCCCGGGGGCGGTCCTTCCACTGCTTGGCGCCCATCAGGAGGAACAGCAGACCGAGTCCGAGCTTGAGCCACAACGTCCAGTCGGCGGGCCCGTCGTCGCCGGAGGCGTCCGCGCTCGATCCGAGCAGGACGACCGCGGTCACCACGACCGAGAGGGAGACCACCCAACTCACGGTGAAGGCCGTACCGTTGCCGCGCCCGCGTGGGGTGGCCAGCATCAGGACGACCGCGATGAGCGGGATGGGGCTGATGGCGATGCCGACGGCCGAGGCCAGCATCTGTCCGACGGCATCACCCATGAAGCCTCTGCCCTTCCCCTGTGCTTACGTGAACTCGGCTCAGGCGGAGAAGACTTCGCGGAGCTTGGCTTCCTTCTCGCCGTCCAGGTTCGACTGGATCAGCTCGGCGTGCCCGGTGGGGAAGGCGTTCCGGACGCGGTCGACGACGGCGTCCGAGGAGAGCAGGAACAGCGCGGAACTTCCGGGCGTGACCTTCGACTTGACCGAGTCGATGAAGTCGTCGTCGATGCCGACGTCGGCCATCTTGCCGCCGAGGGCGCCGGCCGCCGCGCCGACCGCCGCGCCGAGGAGCGGCATGAAGAAGAGGAGGCCGAAGAGCATGCCCCAGAAGGTGCCGGAGAGCGCGCCGGCGCCGGTGAGGTTGTTCAGCTGCTTCGTCTTCGGCTTGCCCGCCTCTTCGGGCCAGCTGACCGTGGCTGCGTCGAGGACCTTGATCAGCCCCTGCTTCTGCAACTGGAGCAGGGTGTCCTCCACCGCTCCGGCGCCCTCGGGTCCATCGAACTTCCATACGGTCAACGTGGCCACGTTCAGCCTCCACAAGCTCGCCCTACGGCGATCGGCAACAGGTAGGCCTAAGTAAATGCGGTGATCATGAAGTGCGCATCTCGGACATATGGGTGATGGGTCGAGAGGGGGTCGGCCCTCCGGCTTCCTCGTAGGAGTGATCATCGGTGCGCCTGCGTGAAGGCGTGCGGCGCCCTGGCCAAGGTGGCGCGCATGCACCTTTCCCCCTCTCCTTCCTCCCTCCTCCGCAGGGGCCTGCTCCCGTTCGTGGCCGCGGTCGCCCTCCTGGGTACGGCCGGCGCCTCCGTGGGCACGGCGGCGGAGTCGTGCGGGTCGATCATCACGGCTCCGCTCGCCTCGCCCGTCTCGGCGGACGACCCGTGTCCCAGCGCGGACCCGGTCGTGTGCCGGATCCGCGTCCTGCCGATGGACGAGAAGGTCGAGGCCCAGCGGACGCGGATCCGGTACCACGGGCTCCTGGAGGACATGCACCGCACGGAGGCCGACATGCGCGAGGCCGGCTTCACCGACGAGGAGATCGCCCGGGAGCTGGTCGACATGCGGAACCAGGCGAAGGAGATCACCCGCGCGGGCATGAGTCCGGAGGAGGTCCGCATCCTGGAGGAGCGGAACCTCGCCAAGTACGGCAACCCGCTCGGCCCGAACGCGGACCAGCTGTACGCCAAGTACGGCTCGTGGCAGCAGGTCATCGACGCCTCGATGCGTACGAGCTACGCCGTCGACCGCGAGCTCAGCCTCGAGTACCGCCCCTGCCCCGTCTGACGGGCTCGTCGGGAGCGCACCCCGGACATGCCGAAGGGCCCCACCGCGAACGGTGGGGCCCTTCGACAAAGTGAGACTGTGAACAGAGCGGAGCTCGGCGTCTTTCTGCCTTACTTGCCGGTGTCCGGTCCGTACCACTGAAGGGCCTGGCCGGTGACCGCCGCGATGCATTCGAAGTCGCGGTCGCAGTGCAGGAGCGTCAGCCCTTGCAGTTCCGCCGTAGCGGCCACGACCAGATCCACGGCTCCGGCGCTGCGGTGCTGTCCTCGCTTGGTGAGCGCTTCCTGTACCTGCCAGGCGCGGCCGTAGGCGCGGTCATCGACCGGCACCCATCCGAAGAGCAGGCGCATGTCCTCGATGCCTTGAGCGCGGTCTGCCGCGGAGCGGGCGCTGTAGAAGAATTCGAGCTCCGTGATCGGGCACGTCGCGATGAGTCCGGCGGCGGCTGCCTGGTCCCAGCCGAACTGCTCGGCGTCGGTGCGCATGAAGCGTGCCAGGGCGCTGGTGTCGATCAGGAACTGCGCGGCGTTCACCGACGGTAATCGCCCTTCTCCTGGAAGAGCTCCAGGTCGAAGGCGCCGTCGGCGGAGGCCGCGCGCAGTCGGGCGAGTGCGAGCGCCCTCCGCCGGTTTTCGAGTACCTCGCGCAGCGCGGTGTTGACCGTCTCCTTCTTGGTGCTGGTGCCGAGTGCTCGGGCGACATCGGCCAGCAGCTCGTCGTCGAGGTCGATCACGGTTCGACTCATGGGGCATCCCTCCTGATATCACCTGTGCCATCAAATATATCTCGATGGATGTCCGGTGTCCCGGCTTCCTCGGGGAGTGATGCCGCCGCTCCTCGGCGTGGGCGTACGCCAGGTCGTCTGCCTACGCCGGCATGACACCGTGGATGCGGGAGAGCGTGAAGACGCGTTCGGCGTCGCGTAGGTGGCACCACGCTTCCAGGTAGGGCGGGTCGAGTTCGAGGCGGCCGAGGGTGCGCACGGTGCGGCTGCCCGAGGCGGCGACGTACTCGACGGTGATGGCCGCGCCCGTGGTGATGGCGTGGGCGAGTTGGCGGACGTCCGTGTACGTCAGCTGCTTTGCGTATCCGGCGACGATCTCCTCGGTGTCCGTGCCGAAGGGGACTCCGTTGCCGGAGGGGTCGGGCTTCGGAGCGGTCGGCGGGGTGGCCAGCAGTCGGACCGCCAGGCCGAAGGAGTCGACTGCGGCAGGCGCCTCCGCCGCTCGGTGTGCCGAGCGTCCGGTGCCGGCCTTCGTGGTGGGCTTCCGAGGGGCAGGAACGGCGGCGGCCCGTCGAGGCGGCACCTTCTCGATGCGTACGGTCCCGTCCGTGCCCTCGGCGACGGGCGCATAGCCCTGGTCCCGGAGCGCGGCGAGGGTCTTGTCGGGCGAGCTGCCGCTGACGAGCACCGTCGGGGCGAGCTGCCGCAGCCCGAGCGCGGCGAGTGCCCGGTGGGCGGCGAGCTCGGCCAGGAGCGCGGGTTCGTCGCTGTGGATGACGCAGGCGGCGGGGGCGACGCGCATACGGCCGTGACGGCGGGCGGCGTCGGCGACGAGATAGGACAGGGGCTGCGGCAGGGGGCCGTCGGCGACGGCGGTCAGCTCGGCCGAGATCTCGTCCGGAGCGCGACCGGTGTCCAGGGCGCGGCGGACGCTGTCGCCGCTGAAGCGCCATACCGAGGCCGTGCCGCTGGTCTCCCGGTCGGCGGTCGAGTCCAGGAGCTCGGCCAGGCGTGCGGAGGGCGTACCGGTGACGATGGCGGTGAGGTCGCCACCGAACCGGGCTGTTCTCGTGGCCTCCGGCAGCAGCCGTCGACATGCGACGGCCAGTTCCTCCCGGTCACCGGTCACCAGGGCCGCACCGAGCCGGGTGAGAGCGCCTCGGGCGATGACGCCCGTCAGCTCGGCCTCGCGGACCGTCGCGGCGAAGGGCGTCTCGTCGTGGGACGACGGATGAGCGAGCGGACGGTGCCAGGCGACGAGCGGACCCAGATCGGTGCCGACCTGCACACCCTGACCCTCGGGAAGCGCTGCCGCCCCTGCGAGCAGCCCGCGCCGGGCCTGCAGGCAGGCGCTGCAGCGAGGGGCCCCGGCCGCGACAGGAAGCGACTTGTCGTCCTCGTCGCGGGACTGCGAGGGAGTGAACTGCAGGTTCCACCATGCGTGGAGCAGGTCGACGAACTGCGCTGCCGGTTCCTGCACCGCCCAGGTGTCGTACACCGCGGTGGGTGCGATGCGGTCGCCGTCGGCGCCCAGCAACCCGACCGAGTAGGCGATCTCCAGGGTGATGCGTACCACCGCGTCGTCGGCCTGCGCGGCCTTGCCGATCCGCCCCAGTTCACGCGCGCCGATCCCGCCGGACTTCAGCCGGGCCGGTGGAGCCGCCGAGCAGGCGGACAGGACCGAGGCGGCGTGGGCAGCGAACGCCGTGGCCGCCGCCGCTGCCTCCCGTTCCACCTCCACCGCGGGGACGGGCACCAGCTCCGCCACGGGCGGTACGGGATCGAACGGCGCACGCCAGTCCGGCCCGCGCAGCGCGAGTGTCACTTCGGCGGGCATGCGGGCCGGCCCGTATCCGTGGCGGTTGCGGATCAGGAACCCCCTGTCCAGGGCCCATCGCTCACCCGGCGGGACATCGGTCGTGGGAGCTCCGAACACGACGAATTCCGTGTGCTGAGGTGCGGACTTCGCTCGTCGCTCCAGCAGCCGCCGGGCGGCCGAAGGGGCCTTCGCGATCACCGCGGCGACGTGTTGCGGATCGCCATGGTGTTCCAGGACAGCGGCCGTGCGCTGCTGCCTGGTGCCGGGCGGCTTGATGCCCAGTGCCACGAGCATGCCGCGCAGCTCCTCGGAGGTCACGCCTTCCAGCAGCTCCTCCAGCGGTGCGTCCAGCCCGAGAGGCGCGTCCCACGCCTGCCGCAAGGGGGCGGCCATGTGGAGGTTCCCGTCGCCGTCCGGCCAGACCAGTGCGTGATCGGCCAGAGCCTCCAGAACGGCGTCCAGTTCCCGAGCGGCAGTGGGTGCCGTCGCTCCCAGCGCCCTCGCCAGGGCGCCGCGCGACAGGGGAGTTCCCGAGGCGGCCAGGGCCTCGGCCACTTGGAGGCAGGGCAGCGGTAGCTGTGGCAGGACGAGCGCCACCGAGCCTGGCCGCAGAAGACGTTCCGCCGACTCCTCCATGGAACGTGGCTCCGGCGGCGCCACGGCGTCCTTCCGTATCCCGAGTACGTGCGACAGCCGTGGGGCGTCGAGGCCGGCCAGCCAGGCCGTCAGCGTGGATCGGGACGTCATGGGGAGCACCTCGCGAGGCCGGGAAGCACGGCGGGGGACCGGAGCGGTCCCGAGCGGAGCCAAGAATCGCGCATTCGATGGGTCCACCGTCGCCACTCGGCGGGGAGTTCACCCGCAGAGGGCGGGCTGTCGATGGAGCTGGAGTGCGGGCGATCCTGGCGCGCCGTACGAGATGTCGTGAATGCCCGAGATAAACGAGACGGGAACTGAGACCAGGACGTGCCGAAGGGCCCCATCGCGAACGGTGGGGCCCTTCGACAAATTGCCCGGTGAGAGCAATGGCGGAGGATACGAGATTCGAACTCGTGAGGGGTTGCCCCCAACACGCTTTCCAAGCGTGCGCCCTAGGCCACTAGGCGAATCCTCCGGTCGGAACATTACATGACCGAGGAGGGTGCTCGCGAACTCGATCCGATCAGGGTCCGGAGAGATCGGTACGGGGGTCGGCGTGGGGGTCGGCGCGGGGCCCGGAGGGCGAGGCGGGCGGGAGTCAGTGGGGAGGCCGGAGAGAGGGCCGGGCGGGAGGCCGGAGAGGGTGTCGGGCAGGCGGCCGAGAGGGGAGTCGGAGAGGGGGTGGTCGTGGGGGTCCCGGGATCGGGTACGCTGGGCGGAGCCCCTCACGCGGCGCTATCTGACTGAACTCCCCCAGGGCCGGAAGGCAGCAAGGGTAGGTTGGCTCTGGCGGGTGCGTGGGGGGCGCTTGCGTTCCCGGATCGGGGCGCGTGGGCCGGGGTGCGGAAGCGGTCCCGGCCGGGTTCTGCCCGGTGGTTTTTCCCGGGTTGTCGGTGGGCGCCTATAACCTCGTATACGTGTCGTCTCTCGCGCTGTACCGCCGCTATCGCCCCGAGTCCTTCGCCGAGGTCATCGGGCAGGAGCATGTCACCGACCCGTTGCAGCAGGCCCTGCGGAACAACCGGGTCAATCACGCGTACCTGTTCAGCGGGCCTCGCGGGTGCGGAAAGACGACCAGTGCGCGGATTCTGGCCCGGTGCCTGAACTGCGAGCAGGGTCCGACCCCGACGCCCTGCGGCGAGTGCCAGTCCTGCCGCGACCTCGCGCGGAACGGGCCGGGTTCGATCGACGTCATCGAGATCGACGCCGCGTCCCACGGTGGTGTGGACGACGCCCGTGACCTGCGGGAGAAGGCCTTCTTCGGGCCCGCCTCCAGCCGGTACAAGATCTACATCATCGACGAGGCCCACATGGTCACCTCGGCGGGCTTCAACGCCCTCCTGAAGGTGGTCGAGGAGCCGCCGGAGCACCTCAAGTTCATCTTCGCCACGACCGAGCCCGAGAAGGTCATCGGGACCATCCGGTCGCGGACCCACCACTACCCCTTCCGCCTCGTGCCGCCCGGCACCCTGCGGGAGTACCTCGGCCAGGTCTGCGGGCAGGAGGGCACCCCCGTCGAGGACGGCGTGCTGCCGCTCGTCGTCCGCGCCGGCGCCGGGTCCGTGCGTGACTCGATGTCCGTGATGGACCAGTTGCTCGCCGGTGCCGCCGACGACGGTGTGACGTACGCCATGGCGACCTCCCTCCTCGGGTACACGGACGGCTCCCTGCTCGACTCGGTGGTGGACTCCTTCGCCGCCGGTGACGGCGCCGCCGCCTTCGAGGTCGTCGACCGGGTCATCGAGGGCGGCAACGACCCCCGGCGGTTCGTCGCCGACCTCCTGGAGCGGCTGCGCGACCTGGTGATCCTGGCCGCCGTGCCCGACGCCGCCGAGAAGGGGCTCATCGACGCCCCGGTCGACGTCATCGAGCGCATGCAGGCCCAGGCGTCCGTCTTCGGCGCCGCCGAGCTCAGCCGCGCGGCCGACCTGGTCAACACGGGCCTGACCGAGATGCGCGGTGCCACCTCGCCCCGGCTGCAGCTGGAGCTGATCTGCGCCCGCGTGCTGCTGCCCGCCGCCTTCGACGACGAGCGTTCCTTCCAGGCGCGCCTCGACCGCCTGGAGCGCGGGGTCGCGTCCGGCGTCGGCCCCGGTGCCGGGCCCGTCTTCACGCCGGCGCCGCCGTCGCCCGCGATGGCGTACGTGCCCGGGCCCGATGCCCATACCCCGATGGCCCCGCCCCCGCCCGCCCCGGCACCCGCGCAGCCCGCCCCCGCCCCGGTGGCGGCTGCCCCCGCCCCCGCCGCCGAGCCCGCCCCCGCGCAGGCCCAGCCCGCCGCGCCCCGGCCCGGTGCCTGGCCCGGAGCCGCCGCGCCCGGCAGTGGTGCGCCCGGCGCCTGGCCCGGTGCTGCCGCCCCGGCCGCCCAGCCCGCGCAGGCCCCGGCGCCCGCCGCCCCCGCCCCCGTACACGCGCAGCCCGCGCCGCAGGCCCCCGCACCCGCCGCGGGCGGTGGCGGCGGTGACACGGCGCAGGTGCGGAACCTGTGGCCGCAGATCCTCGAAGCCGTCAAGAACAAGCGCCGCTTCACCTGGATCCTGCTCAGTCAGAACGCGCAGGTGGCCGGCTTCGACGGCACCACCCTCCAGCTCGGCTTCCTCAACGCCGGCGCCCGGGACAACTTCGCGAGCAGCGGCAGCGAGGAGGTCCTGAAGCAGGCCCTCGCCGAGCAGTTCAACGTGCAGTGGCGGGTCGAGGCGATCATCGACCCGTCGGGTGGCGCCGCGCCGCCGCCCGCCGCCGCCAACTTCGGCGGTGGCCGCCCGGCCGCCCCCGCCTTCCAGCAGGCCCCGCCGACCGCACCCGTACAGGCGCAGTCCGCCCCGGCCGCCGCCTTCCCGCAGGCGTCCGCCCCCGGCTTCGCCCCCGCTCCGGCGCAGGCCCCCGCGCCGGAGTACGCGCCGCCCGCGCCGCAGCCCGTGGCGCCCGAGGACGACGTGCCGGAGGAGGACGATCCCGACCTCGTCGACTCGGCCCTTTCCGGGCACGACCTGATCGTGCGCGAGCTCGGAGCCACCGTTGTGGAGGAATACACGAACGACTAGGGCCGTCTCGCTCGGTGGCCCGCACAAGGGGCATCCCGCCCCGCGGGCTACTCTGGCAGGCGTGAAGGTCCTCGTCATCGGCGGCGGCGCCCGCGAACACGCCCTGTGCCGCTCTCTCTCCCTCGATCCCGACGTCACCGCTCTGCACTGCGCGCCCGGCAACGCCGGAATCGCGGAGGTCGCCGAGCTGCACCCCGTCGACCAGCTGGACGGCGAAGCCGTCGCGCGCCTCGCCACCGAGCTCGGTGCCGAGCTGGTCGTCGTCGGCCCGGAGGCCCCGCTCGTCGCGGGTGTCGCCGACGCCGTCCGCGCGGTCGGCATCCCCGTCTTCGGCCCCTCGCGGGAGGCGGCGCAGCTGGAGGGCTCCAAGGCGTTCGCCAAGGACGTCATGGCCGGCGCCGGTGTGCCGACCGCCCGCAGCTACGTCTGCACCACCCCCGAGGAGATCGACGAGGCGCTCGACGCCTTCGGCGCTCCGTACGTCGTCAAGGACGACGGCCTCGCCGCCGGCAAGGGCGTCGTGGTCACCGACGACGTCGAGCAGGCCCGGGCGCACGCCCTCGCCTGCGACCGCGTGGTCATCGAGGAGTACCTCGACGGCCCCGAGGTGTCCCTCTTCGCCATCACCGACGGTGTCACCGTCCTCCCGCTCCGGCCCGCGCAGGACTTCAAGCGCGCGCTCGACGGCGACGAGGGCCCGAACACCGGTGGCATGGGCGCCTACTCGCCGCTGCCCTGGGCCGACCCGAAGCTGGTCGACGAGGTCATGGACTCCGTCCTGCAGCCGACGGTCGACGAGCTGCGCCGCCGCGGCACGCCGTTCTCCGGTCTGCTGTACGCGGGTCTGGCGATCACCAGCCGCGGTGTCCGGGTCATCGAGTTCAACGCGCGCTTCGGCGACCCCGAGACCCAGGTCGTGCTGGCCCGGCTGAGGACCCCGCTCGCGGGCGTCCTGCTGAACTCCGCCAACGGCACCCTGGACGACCAGGCGCCGCTGAGCTGGAGCGACGACGCCGCCGTCACCGTGGTCGTCGCCTCGCACAACTACCCGGAGACCCCGCGTACCGGCGACCCGATCGAGGGCCTGGACGCGATCGCGGAGCAGGACGCCCCGCACGCGTACGTGCTCCACGCGGGGACGAAGCGGGACGGCGACGCGATCGTGAGCGCGGGCGGCCGGGTCCTCTCGGTCACCGCGACCGGAACGGACCTGGCGCAGGCCCGCGAGCGCGCGTACGCGGCGGTCGGCCGTATCCGCCTCGACGGTTCCCAGCACCGTACGGACATCGCGCGGAAGGCCGCCGAGGCCTGATCCCCCACGGCGTTCCGCCGTTCTCTCCTGCGGCCGTGCGGTGAACCGTACGGCCGCACGAGCGCCATCACCTTTGCCCAAAGCCATTCCATCGAGTGACGGCTGGGCCATCCGGATGACGACCGCCACCGCCCCAACTAGGGTGCGGCGAAGGCGTTCCGGCACTTGGCCCACCGGCATTGCGATGTCAGCGGCGGGTGCCACAGTGGGGGAGTGAGCAACACCGCCACAGGCAGTCCCGACATGGGCAGGAGGGGGTGATGGACGGCGTGTCCGGTACCGGTGCCGTTGTCGGCGAGGAGTGGGGTGCGCGCGCCGCGCGCTCCCGGGCCCTCGCCGTCCTCCGTGTCCGAGGCAGGGCCCTGGGCCTCGCGGTGCTCCCCGCCGCGGTGGCCGTCGTCCTGTACGCGGGAGGGGTCACCGGCCACTTCACGGGGACAGGCTGGGACACCGCCCGCTGGGTGGTGACCGTCCTCGCGGTCCTCGTCCTCCTCGCCGCCACGGCCGTCGCCCTCGTCGTCGCCCGCGCCCGCCCGGCCGCCACACCCACCGTGGAGCTCGCCGAGGAGGCCGCCCCCGACCTGTACCGGCTCGTGCGGGACCTGGCCGACCGGCTCGACGTCCCCGCGCCCTCCTCGATAGCCCTGACGCCGGACTGCGACAGCTGGCTGGAGGACCGCACCCACCGGGCCCACCGGAGGCACCGGGCGCACCACGGGCACGGCGCCCGTCGGGCGGCCGACGGGGACGGGGCTCCGGTCCTCGTCATAGGTTCACCCTTCCTGTGGTGGATGAGGGTCGGCGAACTGCGCGCGGTCCTCGCCCCCGTCGTCGCCGGTACGGGCCCGGCCGCGCACCCCGACATAGCCGCCGCCCGCCGTTTCGTCCGCGGCCTCGACGCCGCCGTCGCCGTGCCCGACACCCCCGGGCTCGACCCGGTCCGCCGGCTCGGCGCCCGTGGTGTCGGGCAGGTCGCCCGCGTCCTGCTGCGCGCCTGCCGCGGGCACGTCGGCGAGATGGAGCGCGGGGTCGCCGCGGCCGGTTCGGAGCGCGCCCAGGCCGTGGACTACGGCGTACGGATCGTCGCCCAGGAGCAGGTCGGCCTGGCCTACGCGGGCTGGGACCGGCTGCTGACCCGGGTCGCGCTGCCCGCCTGGCGCATGGGTCGCTGGCCCGCCAAGCTCGACGCGGGCGTGGTCTCCGCGCTGACGGAGCTCTCCCGCCGCGACCGGCTCGCGGAGGGCTTCTCCTCCCGGCTCGGCGACCGGCCGGCCTGCGACCTCCTGGAGGAGCCGGGCGCGGTCGACGAGGCCACCTCGCTGCTCGCCGCCCGCCTCTTCCACGGCGGACCGGCCGAGCACGGTCCGGACTGGTCCCCGGTGGAGTGGAGCCAGTACCCGGAGGAGGTCGTCGACCGGAAGTGGCGTACGGACGCGGCCCGTCTCCACGAGGTCCTCGACCGGCTGGGGGTGGCCGACGCCGCCGCCGGCTCCTCGTCCGCCTCCGACGGCCCCACCCTCACCCGCGTGATCGCCCACCTGTCGTCCGCCGAGGCGGACGGAGCCCTCGCGCTCGCAGCGACCACGGAAACCGCTGCCGCCGCCGGGGACCCCGACGGTGAGGACTCCGCCGGCGAGGACTCCGAGGCCCACGATCCCGCCGCCCAGGGCTCCGACGCCCCGGATCCCTCCGACGTGGACTCCGACGCCCCGGATCCCGCCGACGAGGTCTCCGCCGCCCAGGACTCCGACGACGAGGACCCCGACGCCCAGGACCCCGACGACGAGGACCCCGCCGTTAACCCGGCCGCCGAGGCCCTCGCTGCCGCGCTCAGCGCCTGTGTCGCGCGGGAGGAGGCGGCGCGGGAGGACCGGGTCGCCGCCGCGGCCGAGCTCGCCCGGGGCAAGGTCGCGTCCGCCCCGGAGCCGGCCACCCCGCACCCGGCCGTCAGCGGCCCCGACGGCCCTCTGCCGCTCTTCCCGCTCCAGCCGCCGCGTACCGGCCGCGACCTGCTCGCCGACCACGTGACCGCGATGGTCTGCTGCGCGGCCGTCGACACCGCGGAGGCCGTCCCCGGTCTCGACTGGCTCGACGGACCCTCCCTGCTGGTCGGCGGCGAGCGTGCCGCGGACCTCGGCCCCCGGGTCCTCGCCCTCGTCGAGGACGGCGACCCGGAGCCCCTGCGGCTCTGGCTCGCCCGTACCGGAGTCCGCCCGGAGAAGCCCGTACGCCTCGTCTGAACCGATTCCGGAAGGTTCCGGAACACCTCCGGAGCCGCTCCGAAGGGGCCCCCGACCCCCTTCCGGAGCCGCCCCGAAAGCCCCCTTCCCGGAGGCTCGTCTTCCACTCTCGTCAATTCGCGACGAACGGTGACGGAGTGCGTGCGTTATGTGATGTGCTGGAGACCGTCACTGACAAAGGCAAGAACCAGAGGCACTGACCAGCCGACCGGGGGAGTCGAGGGAGGGGCGCAGCATGGGGGCCGAGCAGATCAGACGGTGGGAGTCCGGCGCGCTCGCGCACGCGGTGAGCGATCCCTTCGGTCAGGGCCCGCTGCCCTGGCTGCGCGGCTCGGAGAACTACTTCGACGACACGGGACAGATGGTCCCCTGGTACGCGGACGAGATCCTGGCCCGCGGCGGCAGCGGCGGCCCGCGCACGGCCGACGACGTCAAGCGCCAGATCAAGGGCTTCGCCTCGGGCGGGGCCGTGGCGCCGGGCGAGTCGATCGACTTCCACATCACCGTGGACCCGCCGCAGCAGTTCCTCGTCGACGTCTACCGGATCGGTCACTACGGCGGCGACGGCGCCGCGAAGATCACCACGAGCCCGCGGCTCTCGGGGATCGTCCAGCCCGCCCCGCTCACCGCCGACCGCACGGTCTCCTGCCACCACTGGTGGCAGTCCTGGCGGCTGCAGGTCCCGACGTACTGGTCGATCGGCGCGTACGTCGCCGTCCTGACCACCGCCGACGGCTATCGCTCGCACATCCCCTTCACGGTCCGCGACAACCACCCGGCGGACCTCCTCCTCGTCCTCCCGGACGTGACCTGGCAGGCGTACAACCTCTACCCGGAGGACGGCCGCACGGGCGCCAGCCTCTACCACGCCTGGGACGAGGACGGCCGGCTGCTCGGCGAGGAGGACGCGGCCGTCACCGTCTCCTTCGACCGCCCCTACGCGGGCGCGGGTCTCCCGCTCCACGTCGGTCACGCCTACGACTTCATCCGGTGGGCCGAGCGGTACGGCTACGACCTCGCCTACGCGGAGACCCGCGACCTGCACGCGGGCCGGGTCGACCCGAGCCGCTACCGGGGCCTCGTCTTCCCGGGCCACGACGAGTACTGGTCGGCGCCGATGCGCAGGACCGCCGAACTCGCCCGCGACCAGGGCACGTCCCTCGTCTTCCTCTCCGCCAACACCATGTACTGGCAGGTGGAGCTCGGCCCGTCCCCGTCGGGGGTGCCGGACCGCCTCCTCACCTGCCGCAAGCGGCGCGGCCCCGGCCGCCCCGCGCTCTGGCGGGAGGTCGACCGGCCCGAGCAGCGCCTCCTCGGCATCCAGTACGCGGGCCGGGTGCCCGAACCGCACCCGCTGGTCGTGCGGAACGCGGAGCACTGGCTCTGGGAGGCCACCGGCGCCGGCGACGGCGACGAGCTCCCGGGCCTGGTCGCGGGCGAGGCCGACCGCTACTACCCGCGCACCGCGCTCCCCGAGCACCAGGGCCGCATCCTGCTGGCCCACTCGCCCTACCGGGACGGCGACGGGGCGGTACGCCACCAGGAGACCTCGCTCTACAGGGCCCCCTCGGGAGCCTGGGTCTTCGCCTCCGGCACCTTCGCCTGGTCTCCCGCGCTGGACCGCCCGGGCCATGTCGACGCCCGGGTCCAGCGTGCCACCGCGAACCTCCTCGACCGGATCTGTAAGAGGGACTAGGGGGCGAGCCGCCCCCGGGAGGCGGCGAGCCACCTCCCCGAGGGGTCGCCGCGGGGCCCGGCCGTCGTACCCGTGTCTCCGTGCGAGAGAATCGGACACGCTCCTGGATCAACCTACGCGGAGGAACCGTGTCCGGATTCGTAGAAAAGCCCGAGCCTGTACAGGTCCCGGGCCTCACCCATCTCCACACGGGCAAGGTCCGCGACCTGTACCGGAACGAGGCCGGGGACCTCGTCATGGTGGCGAGCGACCGCATGTCCGCCTACGACTGGGTCCTGCCCACCGAGATCCCCGACAAGGGCCGGGTCCTCACCCAGCTCTCCCTGTGGTGGTTCGACCAGCTCTCCGACCTGGTCCCGCACCACGTCCTCTCCACCGAGGTCCCGGCCGGCGCCCCCGCCGACTGGGCCGGCCGCACCCTCGTCTGCAAGTCGCTGGCGATGGTCCCGGTCGAGTGCGTCGCCCGCGGCTACCTCACCGGCTCCGGCCTCCTCGAGTACGACGAGTCCCGCACGGTCTGCGGCCTCGCGCTCCCCGAGGGGCTGACCGACGGCTCCGAGCTGCCCGCGCCGATCTTCACCCCGGCCACCAAGGCCGCCGTCGGCGACCACGACGAGAACGTCTCGTACGAGGAGGTCGCCCGCCAGGTCGGCGCCGAGACGGCCGCGCTGCTGCGCCAGACGACCCTCGCCGTGTACGGCCGCGCCCGGGACATCGCCCGCGAGCGGGGCATCATCCTGGCCGACACCAAGTTCGAGTTCGGCTTCGAGAGCACCCCGGACGGCGACCGCCTCGTCATCGCCGACGAGGTCCTCACCCCGGACTCCTCGCGCTTCTGGCCGGCCGACCAGTGGCAGCCGGGCCGCACCCAGCCCTCGTACGACAAGCAGTTCGTCCGGAACTGGCTGACGTCCCCGGCCTCGGGCTGGGACCGCAAGAGCGAGACGCCGCCGCCGCCGCTCCCGCAGGAGATCGTCGACGCGACGCGCGCCAAGTACCTGGAGGCGTACGAGCTGCTGACCGGCAAGACCTGGTCGGACAGCTTCTAGAGCACGAGAAAGCCCCCCGGTCGGATCGACCGGGGGGCTTCTTCATGGAGCGGACGACGAGATTCGAACTCGCGACCCTCACCTTGGCAAGGTGATGCTCTACCAACTGAGCCACGTCCGCATGCGCCGTAGCGCGGGGCTAACTATACCCATCCTTTCGCCTGTGCGAGACGCACCGCCGTGTGCCGGTTCTCGGCGCCGAGCTTCGCGGCGGCCGAGGAGAGGTAGTTCCGGACGGTCCCGGGAGAGAGCGAGGCCCGCCGGGCGATCTCCGCGACGGGCGCTCCGTCGGCGGAGAGTTCGAGCACTTCGGCCTCCCGGGCGGTCAGCGGGGAGTCCCCCGCGGCGATGGCGTCGGAGGCCAACTCCGGGTCCACGTAACGGTTTCCGGCATGCACGGTACGGATGATCTCGGCGAGCCGCTGGGCGCTGACCGTCTTCGGGACGAAGCCGCGGACGCCGGCGGAGAGGGCCCGCTTGAGGTGCCCGGGCCGGCCGTGACCGGTCACGATCATGGTGCGGCAGTCGGGCAGTTCGTCCCTCAGGAGCGTGGCGACCGTCACACCGTCCGCGCCCGGCATCTGCAGATCGAGGACGGCGACGTCGGGCCGGTGGGCGCGGGCCATGGCGAGCGCCTCGGGTCCGGTCGCGGCCTCGGCGACGACGACGAGGTCGTCCTCCAGACCGAGCAGGGCGGCGAGCGCGCCGCGGATCAGATGCTCGTCGTCGGCGAGCAGGAGACGTACGGGCGAGGTCACCCGGTCACCTCCGTACGGGGCACGGGGACCCGGGCCGTCACCCGGAACGTGCCACCGTCGCCCGGTCCGGCCTCCAGGGTCCCGCCGACGGCCGCGAGCCGCTCCCGAAGCCCGGCGAGCCCCGAACCGGGCCCGGACGGCGAGGAGCTCGTGTCCCCCGTGACCCCGTCGTTCTCCACCCTCAGCAGCACGGCACCCTCCTCTTCGCGGACGGCGATCGCGCAGTGCCGCGCGTCCCCGTGCCGGAGTACGTTCGTCGTGGTCTCCCGGACCACCCAGCCGAGCGCCGCCTGCACCTCGTCGGGCAGGAGCAGGCCGGGGGAGCCCAAGGGGGAGCCCAAAGGGGAGCTCAAGGGCGAGTCGAAGGGGGAGTCGACCGCGCAGTCGATCCCGGCCGCGTCGAGGACCCCTCGCGCGCCCTCCAGCTCCACCCGCAGGTCCGCCTTGCGGTAGCCGCGTACGACGTCCCGCACTTCCCGCTGGGACTCCCGCGCGATGCGCTGCACCTCGATCATCTGGTCCACGGCCTCGGGGCGTTCGCGCCGTGCGAGCTGCACGGCGAGCTCGCTCTTGAGGGCGATCACGGACAGGTTCCGGCCGAGGATGTCGTGCAGGTCCCGCCCGAACCGCAGCCGCTCCTCGGCGACCGCGAGCCGGGCCTGCACGTCCCGGGAGCGCTCCAGCTCCCAGACGATCTTCATCAGCCAGGCGGAGAAGCCGCAGGCGGCGGCGAGGCCGCCACCGCTCAGGGTGATCCCGATCGCGTAGCCGAGGCCTTCGCCCGGGTGGATGCCCATCGCCACGACCGCGGTCCCGGTCGCGAGCCCGGCCGCCGGGACGACGTACAGCATGCGCCGTGGCCGGCGCGCGCAGAGCACGAGGCCGCCCATGGTGAAGGTGACCAGGCCGGTGACGACGGCGGCGACGATCGAGGGGTCGTCCAGCACGCCCGTGGCCCGCAGCGCGAGCACCGTCAGTGAACCGCTCGCGGTCAGGAGGACCAGCGCGGTCGCGAGCCTGACCGGCCGGTCACGCCGGTCCAGGGCCCAGTCCAGGGCGCGTGAGGAGAGCACGGCGTTCAGCACGGCGTGCGCGCAGACCAGCAGCGTCAGCGCGAGCCCGAGCGGGGTGACGAGCGGGTTGTACCGGGAGTTCGAGACCGGTACCAGGCCGATGGCGGCGATCTCGATCACCAGGAAGAAGTGGAAGCTCCACCGGGTGTACAGCTCGACCTTGGCCGCACTGCCGCGCCCGCTCCACCACCCCGTCAGCCTGGACACGCGACCGGCCCCCTTTTTGTCCCTGATTCACCGGCGAGGTTCCCAGCGGAACCACCTGCGGACAGCAAACACGGTGAGGACGCCCCAGGCCAGCGTGGTGAGCGCGGCGGTCACGAGGTCCTTGGTGTCGCCGGCGCCGAGCCACCCGGCCCGGACGAACTCCATGACCCCGCTGAGCGGCAGCAGCCGGGCGATGTTCGCGGCCGGGTCCGGAAGGACGTCGACCGGGACCATCAGCCCCGATCCCATGGCCGAGATCAGGAAGAACGGCAGGGTGGTGAGGCCCGCGCTCTCGACGTTCCGCGTGATGGCGGTGGTCGCGGCCGCCAGTCCGGCGAGCAGCAGGATCGCGGCGAGCAGGCCGAGCACGAGCAGGTCCGGCCGCTGGGGCGCGGGGACGTCGAGGACGAGGACGCCGCCGACGGCGAGGACGGCGCACTGGACGAGCGCGATGGCGGCGGACGGGAGCGCGGCGCCGCCGAGGATCTCCAGGTCGGTCGCCTCGCCCGTGCGCAGCCGCTTGAGGACGAGTTCCTCGCGCCGGGCCACGAGGGCGGAGACGAGGCCCATGTAGACGACGAGGACGAGGACAAGACCCGTCCCGCCGATGACGGTGGTCCCCGCCATGCCGCCGGGCAGCTCGTCCGAACTCATCTGCCCGAGCGAGGACCGCAGCGCGAAGATCATCATCAGCGGCATGAGGAGGGCGATGAAGAGATTGTTCTTGTTCCGCCCGAGGAGCGTGAGTTCGGCCCGTCCGAGCGAGGTCATCCGGCGTGCGGTCGCGTTCATCGGGCGGTCTCCAGGTCCAGGTCCAGGGCTTCGGCGCGGGAGGCGATCTCCAGGAAGGCCTCTTCGAGAGTGGCCGAGCGGGCGTCGAGCCCGTCGAGCCGTACGCCCGCCTCGCGGGCCCAGCCGAGGAGTTCGCCGAGCGCGTCCTGCAACGCGTGCGTTCGGATCTCCACGCGCCGGCCCTGAGCGGCGGCCTTCAGCGTGAGCGGCAGCCGGGCGGGCGCGACTCCCTCGGGGAGGGTGAAGCGGATCCGGGCGGGCTGGGCGGCGGTGACCTCGGACGGGGTGCCGGAGAGTGCGATTCGCCCCTGGTGCATGATCGCGAGCCGGTCGGCCAGGGACTCGGCCTCTTCCAGGTAGTGCGTGGTGAGGAGCACGGTCGTCCCCTCGTCGCGCAGCGCCCGCACCAGTTCCCAGGTGTCGTGCCGCCCTTCCGCGTCGAGGCCGGTGGTCGGTTCGTCGAGGAAGAGGACCTCGGGCCGGCCGAGGAGCGCGAGGGCGAGGTCGAGGCGCCGCCGTTCGCCGCCGGAGAGCTGCTTGATCCGGACCCGGTCGCGGGAGCCGAGTCCGACGGCCTCCAGTGCCTCGCCGGCGGGCCGGGCGCCGGTGGTGCAGCCCGCCCACATCCGTACGGTCTCGGCCACGGTCAGATCGCCGGGGAAGCCGCCCTCCTGGAGCATCACACCGATGCGGGGGCGGACTGCGGTCCGCTCGCGGTACGGGTCGTGGCCGAGGACGCGGGCGGTTCCGGCGCTGGGGGCGGTGAGGCCCTCCAGGAGTTCGACGGTGGAGGTCTTGCCGGCGCCGTTGGTGCCGAGGAGGGCGAAGATCTCGCCGCGGGGGACGGTGAAGGAGACGCCCCGCACGGCCTCGAAGCCGCCGGAGTAGCGGCGGCGCAGGCCTTCCGCTTCGATCGCGTTGGTCATGTGTCCAGGCTTCCGCCGGCCGGGGCCGTCCGGCAGTGCGCGCTGTCATCGCGGCTTCTGACAAATGTCATGGGCTTCACGGCGTGACGACGTCCGGGGACACGACGAAGGCCCCGGTTCGTGAGAACCGGGGCCTTCGACTTCCTGAGCGGACGACGAGATTCGAACTCGCGACCCTCACCTTGGCAAGGTGATGCTCTACCAACTGAGCCACGTCCGCATGCCTCCGACCAGCTTTCACTGGGCGGCGCGAGCACCACTCTACCTGATGCACCGGAGTGCTTGGTAAGGCGATGCAGAGCGGGTGACAGGAATTGCACACTGCGCCTTCCCCCTGGAAGGGGGATGTTCTGCTACTGAACTACACCCGCACGCTGCGTGAGGTTCGGCCCTGCGGCCTCGCCCCTCGGCGTGTTCCAGACTCTAGCGGATCATCGGGGGTGGAACGCAAATCGGCTCAGCCGGCGGCCCTGAAGGCTTCGTAGACCCGCTTCGGGATGCGGCCGCGGGCGGGCACGTCCATCTTGTTGGACTGGGCCCAGGCGCGGACCGCCGCCGCGTCGGGCGCGAGCGCGGTGTGGGTGTAGGACTCGGCCATGGGCCGTCGGGCGGACCCGGTCCCCGCTCCGAATCCGGCTCCGCTTCCGGCCGCCGATCCGCCCCTGGCCGAGGCCGACTGCTTGCGGCCGGCGGCGAGGTAGGGGGCGAGGGCCTTGCGGAGTTTCTTTGCATTGGCAGCATTCAGGTCGATCTCGTACATCTTCCCGTCGAGGCCGAACGCGACCGTCTCAGCAGCTTCTCCGCCGTCGATGTCGTCGGAGAGAGTGACCACCACACGCTGAGCCACGGATATCGGTCCTTTCCTGCGGCCGCCGGGGTCGCGAGGTCGCTTGTGGCGCCTCTGACGTGCGGCGATGCCGACCGTTCGGCTGTGCCGGGACAATGCTGCTTTCCTCTGCATTCCTTTGTACAGCGGTAGGCGTCGCATTGTGAAGCCCCGGCAATTGTTTCAGCGTGTCCCGGCGGATTGGGACGCGCAATATTTCAGTGGAATTTTGCGCGCGGATGTGCGTGTGGGGTGTGGTGGCGTTCGCGGTCCGTTCGTGGTCCGTTCACGGTCTCTTTGGAGGATCCTTCAGATCTCTACCCGCGTAGAATTTGGAGGCAGGTACGCTGAGGGAACCGCCCACGCAACACACCACCGGGAGTGCCAGTGGCACGCGTCGTAGTCGACGTCATGCTCAAGCCGGAGATCCTCGACCCTCAGGGGCAGGCGGTGCAGCGTGCACTGCCCCGCCTGGGATTCGCCGGAATCGCCGACGTCCGTCAGGGGAAGCGCTTCGAGCTGGAGGTGGAGGGGCCGGTCGACGACGCCGCCCTCGCCCGCATCCATGAGATGGCCGAAACCTTCCTTGCAAACACCGTGATCGAAGACTTCGTCGTGAAGGTGGAGTCGTGACCGCACGCATCGGCGTCGTCACGTTCCCCGGAACCCTCGACGACCAGGACGCGCTGCGTGCCGCCCGCCTGGCGGGCGCCGAGCCCGTCTCGCTCTGGCACCGCGACAAGGACCTCAAGCAGGTCGACGCCGTGGTCCTGGCCGGCGGCTTCTCCTATGGCGACTACCTGCGGGCCGGAGCCATCTCCCGCTTCTCGCCGGTGATGGAGAGCATCATCGAGCAGGCCAAGGCCGGCATGCCGGTCCTCGGTATCTGCAACGGCTTCCAGATCCTCACCGAGGCTCATCTGCTGCCGGGCGCGATGCTGCGCAACAACCACCTCCACTTCATCTGCCGCGACCAGAAGCTGCGGGTGGAGAACGCGGAGACCGCCTGGACGTCCGACTACGAGCGGGGCCAGGAGATCGAGGTCCCGCTCAAGAACATGGACGGCCGGTACGTCGCCGACGAGCGCGTGCTCGACGAGCTCGAGGCCGAGGGGCGGGTGGCCTTCCGCTACCTGGACGTCAACCCCAACGGCTCGCTGCGCGACATCGCGGGCATCACCAACGCCGCGGGCAACGTGGTCGGCCTCATGCCGCACCCGGAGCACGCCGTCGAGCCGCTGATCGGCACCGGCAAGACGGACGGCCTCGGTTTCTTCACCTCGATCCTCAAGAAGCTGGTCAACGCCTGATGAGCCTCGACACCGTCAAGCACGCGAGCGAGACGCCGGACAGCGAGCAGCCCTGGAAGGAGCTCGGCCTCAAGGAGGACGAGTACGCGCGCATCCGCGAGATCCTGGGCCGCCGTCCCACCGGCGCCGAGCTCGCCATGTACTCCGTCATGTGGTCCGAGCACTGCTCCTACAAGAGCAGCAAGGTCCACCTGAAGCAGTTCGGCGAGAAGGTCCCGGAGAACGACGCCATGCTCGTCGGCATCGGCGAGAACGCCGGCGTCGTCGACGTGGGCCAGGGGTACGCGGTCACCTTCAAGGTCGAGTCGCACAACCACCCCTCGTACATCGAGCCCTACCAGGGCGCGGCCACCGGTATCGGCGGCATCGTCCGCGACATCCTCGCCATGGGCGCCCGCCCGATCGCGGTCGTCGACCCGCTGCGCTTCGGCGCCGCCGACCACCCCGACACCAAGCGCGTGCTGCCCGGTGTCGTCGCCGGCATCGGCGGCTACGGCAACTGCCTCGGCCTGCCGAACATCGGTGGCGAGGTCGTCTTCGACTCCTGCTACCAGGGCAACCCGCTGGTCAACGCCGGCTGCATCGGCGTGATGAAGCACGAGGACATCCACCTCGCCCAGGCCTCCGGCCCCGGCAACAAGGTCATCCTCTACGGCGCCCGTACGGGTGGCGACGGCATCGGCGGCGTCTCGGTCCTCGCGTCCGAGACCTTCGACGACACCAAGCCCACCAAGCGCCCCGCCGTCCAGGTCGGCGACCCCTTCCAGGAGAAGCTCCTCATCGAGTGCACCCTGGAGATCTTCAAGGAGAAGCTGGTCGCGGGCATCCAGGACCTCGGCGGCGCCGGGCTCTCCTGCGCCACGTCCGAGCTGGCCTCCGCCGGTTCCGGCGGCATGCACGTCGACCTCGAGAAGGTCCACCTGCGCGACGCGACGCTCTCGCCCGAGGAAATCCTCATGAGCGAGTCGCAGGAGCGCATGTGCGCGATCGTCGAGCCGCAGCACGTCGACCGCTTCCTGGAGATCTGCGAGAAGTGGGACGTCATCGCCACCGTCATCGGTGAGGTGACCGAGGGCGAGCGCCTGGAGATCTTCTGGCACGGCGAGCAGATCGTCGACGTGCCGCCGCGCTCCGTCGCCCACGAGGGCCCGACCTACCACCGGCCGTTCGCGCGCCCGGACTGGCAGGACGCGCTCCAGGCCGACGACGCCGGCAAGCTGCCCCGGCCGCAGGACGGCGCCGAGCTCAAGGACCAGGTCCTGAGGCTCGTCTCCTCCCCGAACCAGGCCTCGAAGTCCTGGATCACGGACCAGTACGACCGGTTCGTGCAGGGCAACACGGTCCTGGCGCAGCCCGAGGACGCCGGCATGGTCCGCATCGACGAGGAGACCAACCTCGGCGTGGCCATGGCGACCGACGGCAACGGCCGGTACGCGAAGCTCGACCCGTACACGGGTGCGCAGCTCGCGCTGGCGGAGGCGTACCGCAATGTCGCCGCCTCCGGTGCCAAGCCGCTCGCCATCTCGGACTGCCTGAACTTCGGTTCGCCCGAGGACCCGGCCGTGATGTGGCAGTTCGCCGAGGCCACCCGTGGTCTCGCGGACGGCTGCCTGCAGCTGGGCACCCCGGTCACCGGCGGCAACGTCTCGCTCTACAACCAGACGGGCGAGACCGCGATCCACCCGACGCCGGTCGTGGCCGTGCTCGGTGTGATCGACGACGTCAACCGCCGTACGCCGATCGCCTTCGCGGAAGAGGGCCAGCTCCTCTACCTGCTCGGCGACACGCGTGAGGAGTTCGGTGGCTCGGCCTGGTCCGAGGTCATCCACCAGCACCTCGGCGGCATGCCGCCGGCGGTGGACCTGGACCGGGAGAAGCTGCTCGGCGACATCCTGATCTCGGCCTCCCGCGACGGCATGATCGACGCGGCGCACGACCTGTCCGACGGCGGTCTCGTGCAGGCGGTCGTCGAGTCCTGCCTGCGCGGCGGGAACGGCGCGCGCCTGGTCGTCCCCGAGGGCCTGGACGCCTTCACGTTCCTCTTCAGCGAGTCGGCCGGCCGTGCGGTCGTCGCCGTCCCGCGCAGCGAGGAGCTCCGCTTCACCGACATGTGCGGTGCGCGGGGTCTGCCGGCGACCCGGATCGGTGTCGTCGACGGCGACGCCGTGGACGTCCAGGGCGAGTTCGCGCTCTCCCTCGAGGAGCTGCGCACGGCCCACGAGGCGACGATTCCGGCCCTGCTGGCCTGATAGTCGGTCGTACGGGAGCCCCCGTCGGGACCTTCGGGTCCTGGCGGGGGCTTCGTCGTTCCCGGGGGCGTTACTCGGCCTGGCCCCAGAAGGCGTCGGACTGCGCGATGTCCTCGACGCACTCGTCGATGTCGGTGATCTTGCCGCCCATGATCGTGAAGATCAGCGCGCCCTTCATCTCGATGCCCCGGTCACCGCGCTCGGCGAAGAACGTGTTCGCCGCCACGGCGTGGCCGCGGCCGTCGACGGAGACGCTGTCGAGCTGCACCTGCATCTTGCCGCCGGTGAGCTCGAACATCTTTCCGTACATGGCGAGGATGTTGTCGCGGCCCTTGAAGTGCCCGGATATCTGGCTTTCGCCGGGCGAGTGGTGCGTACAGTCCGCCGTCATCAGGGTGCCGACGGTCTCCATGTCTCCTCGGGTCCACGCCTCGAAGCCCCGGCGGACCAAGGCGATGTCAGGGTGCTCGGTCATGGCTGCTCGACCCCTCTCGTACGCGTCGGGTGTCTGCGAAAAGCCTTCCCTCTCCTCTCCAGTCTCCGGCTACCCTCGCCCCCATGCCACCGGCCAAGAACCGCCCTCGCCGCTACGATTCCGCCAAGACCCGGGCCGCCGTGCTCGCGCAGTTCCGGAACCTGCGGGACGGGGTGGTGGCGCTCACGCCCGAGCAGCTCGCCGGGCCGACCCGGCTGGGGGAGTGGACCGTTCGGGAGCTGGTGGCCCACGTGACGATGGCCATGGGGGCCACCGCGCGGCACCTGGGCGAGCCCGAGCCCGCGCGACAGGAACTCGCCCTCGCCGACTGGCCCCTGGCCACCGCCACGGCCGCGGCGCGGATCGACGAGGACACCCGCGCGATCGACACGAGCGACCTTCCCGGTCTGTACGAGCGGACGGCCGCCCTGTACGAGGAGCGGGTCGCGGGCGCCGCCGACGGACGACTGGTCGCGGCCAGGCTCGGCGCCATGACCCTCGCCGACTTCCTGGTCACCCGGACCGTCGAGATGGTCGTCCACACCGACGACCTGAACGCGGCGACCGGCGCCGGCATCCCGTACGACCGGCAGGCTCTCGCCGCCTGCACCCGGCTGCTCGCCGACGCCCTCGCGGCGAAGGCCCCCGGCGGCGCCGTCGAGGTGCGGATCCCGCCGTTCGCGGTCGTGCAGTGCGTGGAGGGCCCCCGGCACACCCGGGGCACCCCGCCCAACGTCGTCGAGACGGACCCGCTGACCTGGATCAGGCTCGCGACCGGGCGCGCGGAGTGGGCGACGGAGAAGGAGGCCGCCCGCGTGAGCGCGAGCGGCGAACGCGCGGACCTGAGCGACGTGCTCCCGGTCCTCTCCTAGGGGAACCGGCGCAGCGGCCCGCCCGTCCCACCTCCATGCCGAAGCCACGCGCCGCCCTCACCGCCCTGGTCCCGCTCCTGCTGCTGCTCACCGCCTGCGGTACGGAGCAGGGTCCAGGCGCCGCGCCGGCCGGGACCGTCGACCCCGGCCTGCCCGTCAGCGGTACGCACTGGACGATCGACGCGGTGACGGTCGACGGCCGCAGGTCGGCCGCTCCCGCCGCCGCCCGCGTCGAGTTCAAGGAGAACGGCCGCGCCCAGGGGAACACCGGCTGCAACCACTTCGGCGCGACCGTCGCCGTGAACGGTGACACCCTCACCGTCACCCAGGACGAGATCACCGAGATCGGCTGCCCCGGCGACCGGGAGCGCTTCGAGAAGGAGCTGGTCAAGGCCTTCTCGGGCCCGCTGAAGGGCACGATCAAGGGGGAGCGGTTCACCCTCGCCTCGGGCGACGGCCGGAACGGCCTGGAACTGACCTCGGAGCCCGGCGCCCCGCTGCGCGGCACCACCTGGAAGGTCGACTCCCTCGTCTCCGGCGGGACGGCCGCCTCGCTGCCCGCCGGCAGCGGGAGCAAGGCGCGCTTCACCCTCGGCGAGGACGGCCGGGTCACCGGCAACCTGGGCTGCAACAACTTCTCCGCGACTGCCCGGGTCGAAGGCACCACCCTCACGGTCGAAGGCCCGGCCGCGACCACGCGCATGATGTGCACGAGTCCGGAGATGCAGCTGGAGACGAAGCTGTACGAGCTCCTCGACGGCCCGCTCACCTACCGTCTCGACCACCGCACCCTGACCCTCACCGACCCCTCGGGCGAGGGCCTCACGGCCACGGCGGCGGGGTAGCGCCCTCGGAAGAACTCGAAAGAAGGTGCACTCCGTCACATCGCGGGGGGCCCCGGCGCCTGGTACGAGCGTCCGCTCATGAGGGCCCCGGGGGCGGAATCCCTTCGCGCACCTGCTTCGTAGGCCCCTCCAAGCCAGAGATGATCATTTCGTGCGATCGCACGAACGGCGGGGACCCGGGTTTTCTCCAATTCGGACCAGTGGTCGAGCCCGACTACACTCGGAAACGTGCCACGTGGTGACGGTCGACTCAATCACGACTTGCTCCCCGGAGAGAAAGGCCCCCAGGACGCTTGTGGCGTCTTCGGTGTCTGGGCTCCGGGTGAAGAGGTCGCAAAGCTCACGTACTTCGGGCTCTACGCCCTCCAGCATCGGGGCCAGGAATCCGCGGGTATCGCGGTTAGCAACGGCTCCCAGATCCTCGTCTTCAAGGACATGGGCCTCGTGTCCCAGGTCTTCGACGAGACCTCTCTCGGCTCCCTCCAAGGTCATATCGCGGTCGGTCACGCCCGCTACTCGACCACCGGGGCCTCCGTGTGGGAGAACGCGCAGCCGACGTTCAGGGCAACCGCCCACGGCTCGATCGCGCTCGGCCACAACGGCAACCTGGTGAACACGGCCCGTCTCGCCGAGATGGTCGCCGACCTTCCCAAGAAGGAAGGCCGCTCGACCCGAGTGGCCGCCACCAACGACACCGACCTGCTCACCGCGCTTCTCGCGGCCCAGGTCGACGAGGACGGCGAGCCGCTCACCATCGAGCAGGCCGCCGCGAAGATCCTCCCCGACGTCCGGGGCGCCTTCTCCCTCGTCTTCATGGACGAGCACACGCTCTACGCGGCCCGTGACCCGCAGGGCATCCGCCCGCTGGTCCTCGGCCGTCTCGAGCGCGGCTGGGTGGTCGCGTCGGAGTCCGCCGCCCTCGACATCTGCGGCGCCAGCTACGTCCGCGAGGTCGAGCCGGGCGAGATGATCGCGATCGACGAGAACGGCATGCGTACCTCGCGATTCGCGGAAGCGAAGCCCAAGGGCTGTGTCTTCGAGTACGTGTACCTGGCTCGCCCCGACACCGACATCGCCGGACGGAACGTCTACCTCTCCCGCGTGGAGATGGGCCGCCGTCTCGCGAAGGAGGCGCCGGTCGACGCCGACCTGGTGATAGCGACTCCGGAGTCCGGCACCCCGGCGGCCATCGGCTACGCCGAGGCCTCGGGCATCCCCTTCGGTGCCGGCCTGGTGAAGAACGCCTACGTCGGGCGCACCTTCATCCAGCCCTCGCAGACCATCCGCCAGCTGGGCATCCGGCTGAAGCTGAACCCGCTCAAGGAAGTCATCAAGGGCAAGCGCCTGGTGGTCGTCGACGACTCGATCGTCCGCGGCAACACCCAGCGCGCGCTGGTCCGGATGCTCCGCGAGGCCGGTGCGGCCGAGATCCACATCCGGATCTCCTCCCCGCCGGTGAAGTGGCCCTGCTTCTTCGGCATCGACTTCGCCACCCGCGCGGAGCTGATCGCCAACGGCATGTCGATCGAGGAGATCGGCAAGTCGCTCGGGGCGGACTCGCTCTCGTACATCTCCCTGGAGGGGATGATCGAGGCGACCACCATCCAGAAGCCGAACCTCTGCCGTGCCTGCTTCGACGGCGAGTACCCGATGGAGCTCCCGGACCCCGAGCTCCTCGGCAAGCAGCTCCTGGAGACCGAGCTGGCCGCCGGCCCGGCCGCCACCGCGGCCGCCGACGCCCTGCGTCGCCCGTAAGACCCCGCTGCAACCCCGCAGTACGACACGAAAGTTCTTCAGCATGTCTGAGTCCACCAGTGCCGGAAGCGGCGCCAGCTACGCGAGCGCGGGCGTCGACATCGAGGCGGGCGACCGCGCCGTCGAGCTCATGAAGGAGTGGGTGAAGAAGACGCAGCGCGCCGAGGTCCTTGGTGGCCTCGGCGGTTTCGCCGGCCTCTTCGACGCCTCCGCCCTCAAGCGCTACGAGCGGCCGCTGCTCGCCTCCGCGACCGACGGCGTCGGCACGAAGGTCGACATCGCCCGCCAGATGGGCGTGTACGACACCATCGGCCACGACCTGGTCGCGATGGTCATGGACGACATCGTCGTCTGCGGCGCCGAGCCGCTCTTCATGACCGACTACATCTGCGTCGGCAAGGTCCACCCGGAGCGGGTCGCCGCCATCGTCAAGGGCATCGCCGAGGGCTGCGTCCTCGCCGGCTGCGCCCTCGTCGGCGGCGAGACCGCGGAGCACCCGGGTCTCCTCGGCCCGGACGACTTCGACGTCGCCGGCGCCGGCACGGGTGTCGTGGAGTACGACCGGCTGCTCGGCGCCGATCGCATCCGTACGGGGGACGCGGTCATCGCCATGGCCTCCTCGGGTCTTCACTCCAACGGGTACTCGCTCGTCCGGCACGTGGTCTTCGACCGCGCCGGCATGACCCTGGACCAGCGTGTCGAGGAGCTCGGCCGGACCCTCGGCGAGGAGCTCCTGGAGCCCACCAAGATCTACTCGCTGGACTGCCTGGCCCTCACCAGGACCACGGACGTCCACGCGTACAGCCACATCACGGGCGGCGGTCTCGCCGCCAACCTGGCCCGGGTGATCCCGGACGGCCTGCACGCCACGGTCGACCGCTCCACCTGGACCCCCGGCGCGATCTTCGACCTGGTCGGCAAGGCCGGTCAGGTGGAGCGCCTGGAGCTGGAGAAGACCCTGAACATGGGCGTCGGCATGATGGCCGTCGTGCCGGCCGACTCCGTGGACGCGGCCCTGACGACCCTCGCGGACCGCGGGGTCGAGGCGTGGGTCGCGGGCGAGATCACCGAGCGCGGCGCGCACACCACCGGCGCGGAGCTGGTCGGGGACTACGCGAAGTAGAGCGGTCCCGGACGCAGGCATACGGCAGCGGCCCGGCAGCGCCCCTCAGGGGCTGCTGCCGGGCCGTTCCCGTACGGTCTCGTCCCCGCGTACCCCCAGGGGTGTGCGCGGACAGCACGGAAACCCGGCCGGTTGTACCGGACCGGGTTTCTGTGATTCAGAAGGTCAAGCGCGACGTGGGGACGACGGACCGGACTCGTCGTCCTCGTCCTCGTCCTCGTCGTCGTAGAGAGACGCGTACTGCGCGTACGGGTCGTCTTCCTCGTCGTCGTCCTCGAACGGCTCGCCATTCGGCGGCTGGTTCGAAGTCGAAGCGCCCAGCTCATTGGCCAGACGCGACAGGTCAGTCCCGCCGCTGCTGTACTTCAGCTGGCGGGCGACCTTGGTCTGCTTGGCCTTTGCCCGGCCGCGCCCCATGGCTCGACCCCCTCGGTGACGGGGCTCGATGACCCCAGAGTCTTGACACGCGTTCATGATTCGGAACGGACTCTCGAAAGAGAGACCGGCCCGTAGGGCTTCAACGGTACCTGTTTCCTCGGGTCTACGGTACGCCGTGCGCATCACATACCTCGGTACAGAACCTTCGAGGAGCCCTTTCCTCGCTGGTCAATCGCGATTTTAACCTCTTCTTGAGGGCCGACCCGCCGAGGGGCGTGAGCGAAGTCTCGCCGAGGTGCCCCCGGCGTCTCCTCGATGCCTCCCCGGCGGCGGGGCGGCCCTCCGTGCAAACCCGGCGGGCTCAGGCGCGCAGGGCCTCCGCCATCCGCTGCTCGGCGATCCGGTCGGCCGCGGCGGCCGGCGGAATTCCGTCCGCCTTCGCACGTGCGAATATGGCCAGCGTGGTGTCGAAGATCTTCGTGGCCTTCGTCTTGCACCGGTCGAAGTCGAAGCCGTGCAGCTCGTCGGCGACCTGGATCACGCCACCGGCGTTGACCACGTAGTCGGGCGCGTAGAGGATCCCGCGGTCCGACAGGTCCTTCTCGACACCGGGGTGCGCGAGCTGGTTGTTGGCCGCACCGCAGACGATCTTCGCGGTGAGGACGGGCACGGTCTCGTCGTTCAGGGCGCCGCCGAGCGCACAGGGCGCGTAGACGTCCAGGCCCTCGACGCGGATCAGCGCGTCCGTGTCGGCGACGACGGTCACCTGCGGGTACTTGTCGGTGATCCGGCGCACCGACTCCTCGCGCACATCGGTGATCACGACCTCGGCGCCGTCCTCCAGGAGGTGCTCGACGAGGTAGTGGCCGACCTTGCCGACGCCCGCGACACCGACCTTGCGGCCGCGCAGGGTCGGGTCGCCCCAGAGGGTCTGCGCGGAGGCGCGCATTCCCTGGAAGACACCGAAGGCGGTGAGGACGGAGGAGTCGCCGGCGCCGCCGTTCTCGGGGGAGCGGCCGGTGGTCCACCGGTTCTCGCGGGCGACGACGTCCATGTCGGCGACGTAGGTGCCGACGTCGCAGGCCGTCACGTAGCGGCCGGCGAGGGAGGCCACCATGCGGCCGTAGGCGAGCAGCAGCTCGTCCGTCTTGATCTTCTCCGGGTCCCCGATGATGACGGCCTTGCCGCCGCCGTGGTCGAGGCCGGCCATGGCGTTCTTGTACGACATGCCGCGCGAGAGGTTGAGCGCGTCGGCGATCGCCTCGGCCTCGGTGGCGTACGGGTAGAAGCGGGTCCCGCCGAGGGCCGGGCCCAGGGCGGTGGAGTGGATGGCGATGACGGCCTTGAGGCCGGTGGCACGGTCCTGGCAGAGCACGACTTGCTCGTGGCCACCCTGCTCCGAATGGAACAAGGTGTGCAGCACGTCTGCGGGAACGACAGGAACGCCGGTCACATCGGTCACGGTGGTGACTCCCAAGTACGAAGCGGCGGTTTCGGCCCTCCCTATGGGTGGGGGAGGACCAGTTCGGCAAGAGAGTAAGTCCTACCTGGGCGTAGATCAGCCGCAGTGCTCAGGATCACCCCCTCTCGCTCGGGAACACCCCCTCCCGGAGTACCCCCGTGGAAGGATTCGCGACATGACGGTCGCCTCTTCGGTCCTCGTCCCCTACGCGTCCTACCTGCGGGTGTACGAGCCGCTGGCCGCGTTCCCCGAGCCGGAACGGAGCCACTGGGCCCGGTACGCCCGCAGGCCCCGGACTCCCGGGGCGCAGGAGGAGCTGCGGCGCTCGCTCGCCGACCTGCTGCCGACGCCCCCGGTGCCGGTGCCGGTCCACGAGAGCGGGGAGGCCTTCGTCGCACACCTGGACGGGGTGGTGGTGATCTGCCCGTGGCGGACGCGGCTGCGGGGCTGGCTGGCCCTGGAGGAGCTGATGACCGACGGGTACCCGGAGGCGGTGCTCGACGCGATGCTGCCGCCCGTGGTGCGCGTGCAGGTGGCCGGCGACTACGAGCGGTGGTCGAGCCGGAACCCGGACGCGCGGCCGTGGATCCGCACGGCGGTCTGGCAGGTGCCGCTGCGCTGGTTCGCGCTCTTCGGGGACGAGGACCGGCAGTACGAAGCGGGGGCCCCTCAGGGCGCAGCGGGTGCGGAGGGCGCGGCGGGGGCACGCCGGGCGCCGGTGCTGCGCTACCGGACGACGATGGCGCAGGCGCGGCGGCGGCTCGCGCGGGCGCTGCGGGCGCTGCGGGAGTCGATCGACGAGGGACCGATGACGGAGGGCCTCGTCGACGTGGGGCGCTGGCTGGAGGAGTTCCATCCGCGGGCGCTCGTGGAGCTGGACTTCGGCGGCCTGGTGCACGCGGTGTCGGAGGAGTGGCTGGCCGGGGAGCGGTCGGCGGCGGAGATGTCGGAGGGCCTCGCCGCGCTGCGGGCGGGCGACGGCGAGCGGGCCGGTGAGGTGTACGGGCGGCTCGCGGAGCGCTGGCGGGCCATCAGGGACCTGCAGAGCGCGAATTGACATCAGTCGGGCATCTTCGTCAGGTCGCCATCGACAAGACATGTCCGACTGGGGTAAATGATCTTCAGGCATCCGGACCCGAGGGCTCCGGAGGTCTCTCGGCCGACCCGGTTCCTTCGGTGCGTGCGGGGCGAAGGACGTTGGTCCCGATCCGGGCCTTTGGCTCAAGCGTGACGGACAGCACTTAACGCACCCTTGCGTCCATCACCCACCCTCGTGCCAAAATAGGACAAGGAGTCCGGGGAGGGTTCCTTCCGTCCAACTTTGGGCGGAACGCTCGGCATTGCACTCTATGGGGGGTCTGAGGACTCCTGATCGCTCTGTGACTGATCGTCACAGGCGCGTGACTGTCCGTTATGGCATGGTCCATCGACTTCCGCCGCTGATGAACACCTGCGAGGGCAATTCCATCGGTTTGGCCGACGTGGCTGGACGGATGGTGTAGTTGTAGTGCCGAGGACAAGCCGTTCGTCCTATAACCGACTCGGCCCGCTTCTGCCATTTCGGGCAACGCGGGTCAAGGTGCAGAATTTAGAGGAAAGAACCGAGATGGTTCGGTTCTCCCGAGGAGGCCGCTCATGACCGCTCGCACCCCTGATGCCGAGCCGCTGCTGACCCCTGCCGAGGTTGCCACGATGTTCCGCGTGGACCCTAAGACGGTGACTCGTTGGGCGAAGGCGGGCAAGCTGACGTCCATCCGCACCCTGGGTGGGCATCGCCGATACCGCGAAGCCGAGGTTCGCGCACTGCTCGCGGGTATTCCGCAGCAGCGCAGCGAAGCCTGAAGCTCGCTCAACACCCCGCAGCACCCTGTAGCACCGGGCCTGTCCGGATCCCCCAATCCGGTCGCCCACCCCTAGTACTGCCGACGGATTCCTGCCCCAACAGGCCTTCGTCAACGATCGCGCTGGACTCCGCCGGGTCTGGCGCGATCTTTTTTGTGCCCGGCGCCACTCTGTTGTTGGTGGTGCAATTGCACATATTAAATGGGGTCGGTGTAGGAGGGGTGTAAGTGAAGCGGTTTCTGAAACTCTTTCAGTGACACCCGTCACACTGACGAAGTCTTGCCAACAACCAGCCTCCCACCCGCGGGATCGACCCCAACCCGCCGTTGGTCACGGACCGATGGGACTTTCGTCCCCCGGGGCCGGCTCGACGCCCGCGCCGCCCTCGTCACGCTCGTTGCCCTCTGCGGGCTCTGCGGGCTCTGCGGGCTCTGCGGGCCCTGTGGGCAGCTCTCCGGGCCCTCTGGGCTCCACGGGCGGCTCCACCCGCTCCACGGGCTCCGGAAGCTCCATGGCGAGCCGCAGGAGGCGATGACAGACCACGCAGTGGCGTGTGAGGTGTCCGTAGCGGGATGCGGCCGCCAGATGGGCGCGCAGCAGCGCGCGCGTGTCGTGTCGTGCCGCCGACGCCCCCGCCATGCGCGACCACCTCCGGTGTGGGCCCCCGATTCCCTGACTCCGGGGTACCGGCGGGCGCCCCGCGCCGTCAATACACGGGAACACGACGAAGGCCCGCATCTCACGATGCGGGCCTTCGGTAAAGCGAACCTGACGGGACTTGAACCCGCGACCTCCACCTTGACAGGGTGGCGAGCTAACCAACTGCTCCACAGGTCCTTGCTCGCAGCCCCTCGTAAGTGGCTGCGAGAGAGACTGTACAGCAGGTCAGCGGTCGGGTCGAACCGGCCGCCGGAATCGCCGACGGTCAGGGCGCCGCCGCGTCGATCGCCTTCACGATCCGCTTGTCCGAGACCGGGTGCGCCGTGCCCAGAGCATGGGCGAAGTAGCTCACCCGCAGCTCCTCGATCATCCAGCGGATGTCGGTGACCTCGGACGGCACGGGGCGGCCCTTCGGGAGCTGTTCGAGCAGCCACGCGTACTCGTCCAGCATCTCGTGGACCTTCTCCATGCGGGTGGTGTCCCGCTGGACCCCGGTCGGCATCTGCTGGAGCCGCCGGTCCACCGCCACCAGGTACCGCATCAGGTCCGGGAGCCGCTTGAGGCCCGTACGGGTGACGAAGCCCGACGGCACCAGCCAGGCCAGCTGCTCGCGCACGTCCGTCAGGTTGTTGATCAGGGCCAGGCTGTTGGTGGACTTGATCCGGCGCTCGCAGGCGTGCCAGGCCGCCAGGATCTGCTGGACCTGGCCCACCGTCCGTACCGTCGTGTCCACGAGGTCCGCGCGGACCTTGTCGTACAGCTTCCGGAAGGACTCCTCGTCCCAGGCCGGGCCGCCGTGGTCCGCGATCAGCTTGTCGGCGGCGGCGGTGGCGCAGTCGTCGAAGAGGGCCTGGATCGAGCCGTGCGGGTTGCTGGAGAGCGCCAGCTTCTGCTGGTTGGTCAGCTTGTCCGAGGCGAACTTCGCCGGGTTCACCGGGATGTTCAGCATGATCAGCTTCCGGGTGCCCCGCCACATCGCCTGCGCCTGCTCGGCCTCCGTGTCGAAGAGCCGTACGGCGACGGTCGCGCCCTCGTCCACGAGCGCCGGGTACGCCTTGACCGGCTGGCCCGCCCGACGGGTCTCGAAGACCTTCGTGAGGGTGCCGATCGTCCACTCCGTGAGCCCCGCACGCTCCAGGGACGGGCCGGAGCCGTCCGGGCCGCCCGTGGCCGCCGCCGCGGCCTGGGAGAGGGCCTTACGGGCCTTGGGGCGCAGCTGCAGCCGCAGCGTCTCCAGGTCCTTGTCCTCGGCCAGCTTGCGGCGCCGCTCGTCGACGATCCGGAAGGTGATCTTGAGGTGCTCGGGCACCTTCGCCCAGTCGAAGTCCTCGGCCGTGACCGGGACGCCGACCATCCGCTGGAGCTCGCGCGCGAGCGCGCCCGCCAGTGGCTCCTGCACGGGGACGACCGTGTCCAGGAAGCGGGTCGCGAAGTTCGGCGCGGGTACGTAGTGGCGGCGGATCGGCTTCGGCAGGGAGCGGATCAGCTCCGTGACGACCTCTCCGCGCAGACCCGGGATCTGCCACTCGAAGCCCTCGTCCGTCACCTGGTTGAGCACCTGGAGCGGGACGTGGACGGTCACGCCGTCCGCGTCCGCGCCGGGCTCGAACTGGTACGTCACCCGGAACTTGAGCGGGCCCTGCCGCCAGGAGTCCGGATAGTCGTCCTTGGTGACGCCGGCGGCCTTCTCGTTGATGAGCATCTCGCGCTCGAAGTCCAGGAACTCCGGTTCGTCGTGGCGCTTGTGCTTCCACCAGGAGTCGAAGTGGGCGCCGGACACGACGTGCTCGGGGACGCGCTTGTCGTAGAAGTCGAAGAGCGTCTCGTCGTCGACGAGGATGTCGCGGCGCCGGGCGCGGTGCTCCAGCTCCTCGACCTCGGTGAGGAGCTTGCGGTTGTCCGCGAAGAACTTGTGGTGGGTCCGCCAGTCGCCCTCGACCAGCGCGTTCCGGATGAACAGGTCCCGGGAGACCTCGGGGTCGATCCGGCCGTAGTTGACCTTGCGGTCGGCGACGATCGGCACGCCGTACAGCGTCACCTTCTCGAAGGCCATCACGGCCGCCTGGTCCTTCTCCCAGTGCGGCTCGCTGTACGTCTTCTTCGTGAGGTGCTCGGCGAGCGGCTCGATCCACTCGGGCTCGATCCGGGCGTTGACCCGGGCCCAGAGGCGCGAGGTCTCCACCAGCTCGGCGGACATGACGAAGCGCGGGGGCTTCTTGAAGAGCGCGGAACCGGGGAAGAGCGCGAACTTGGCGCTGCGGGCACCCAGGTAGTCGTTCTTCGCTGTGTTCTTCCCGCCCTCCCCCCCGGCGTTCTTCACGTCCTTCAGCCCGATGTGGGAGAGAAGGCCGGCGAGGAGCGAGACGTGGACGGACTGCTCCGGGGCGTCGTCCTCGTTCAGATGGATGCCCATCTGCTTGGCGACCGTACGGAGCTGGGTGTAGATGTCCTGCCACTCCCGGATGCGCAGGAAGTTCAGGTACTCCTGCTTGCACATCCGGCGGAAGGAGCTGGATCCCCGCTCCTTCTGCTGCTCGCGGACGTACCGCCACAGGTTCAGGTAGGCGGAGAAGTCGCTCGCCTCGTCCTTGAACCGGGCGTGCTGCTGGTCGGCCTGCGTCTGCTTCTCCGCGGGCCGCTCGCGCGGGTCCTGGATGGAGAGCGCGGCCGCGATCACCATGACCTCGCGGACACAGCCGTTCTTGTCGGCCTCCAGGACCATGCGGGCGAGCCGCGGGTCCACGGGCAGCTGGGCGAGCTTGCGGCCCTGCGGGGTGAGCCGCTTCTTCGGGTCCTTCTCCGCCGGGTCGATCGCGCCGAGCTCCTGGAGGAGCTGCACGCCGTCCCGGATGTTGCGGTGGTCCGGCGGGTCGATGAAGGGGAACTTCTCGATGTCGCCGAGGCCCGCCGCGGTCATCTGGAGGATGACGGAGGCGAGGTTCGTCCGGAGGATCTCGGCGTCCGTGAACTCCGGACGCGACAGGAAGTCGTCCTCCGAGTACAGGCGGATGCAGATGCCGTCGGACGTACGGCCGCAGCGGCCCTTGCGCTGGTTGGCGCTGGCCTGGCTGACCGCCTCGATCGGCAGGCGCTGGACCTTGGTCCGGTGCGAGTAGCGGGAGATGCGGGCGGTGCCCGGATCGATCACGTACTTGATGCCGGGGACGGTCAGGGAGGTCTCGGCGACGTTCGTGGCGAGCACGATCCGGCGGCCGGAGTGGGCCTGGAAGACGCGGTGCTGCTCGGCGTGCGACAGGCGGGCGTAGAGGGGGAGGACCTCGGTGTTGCGGAGGTTCCGCTTCAGGAGCGCGTCCGCGGTGTCCCGGATCTCGCGCTCACCGGAGAGGAAGACGAGGACGTCGCCCGGTCCCTCGGACTGGAGCTCGTCCACGGCCTCGCAGATCGCGGTGATCTGGTCGCGGTCCGACTCCTCGGAGTCCTCTTCGAGGAGCGGGCGATAACGGACCTCGACCGGGAACGTACGGCCGCTGACCTCGACGATCGGGGCCTCGCCGAAGTGGCGGGAGAAGCGCTCCGGGTCGATCGTCGCGGAGGTGATGACGACCTTGAGGTCGGGGCGCTTCGGCAGCAGCTGGGCCAGGTAGCCGAGCAGGAAGTCGATGTTGAGCGACCGCTCGTGGGCCTCGTCGATGATGATCGTGTCGTAGGCGCGCAGCTCGCGGTCCGTCTGGATCTCGGCGAGCAGGATGCCGTCCGTCATCAGCTTCACGAAGGTCGAATCCTGGCTCACCTGGTCGGTGAAGCGGACCTTCCAGCCGACGGCCTCGCCCAGCGGAGTCCGCAGCTCCTCGGCGACCCGCTCGGCGACCGTGCGGGCGGCGATCCGGCGGGGCTGCGTGTGCCCGATCATGCCCCGGACGCCCCGGCCGAGCTCCAGCAGGATCTTCGGGATCTGGGTGGTCTTACCGGAACCCGTCTCACCGGCGACGATCACGACCTGGTGGTCACGTATCGCCTCCAGGATCTCGTCCTTCTTCTGCGAGACGGGCAGCTGCTCGGGGTACGTGATCGCGGGCACGCGAGAGGCGCGCCCGTCGACGCGCTCCTTGGCCTTGGCCGCCTCTGCGGCGATCTCGTCCAGGACGGCCTCGCGGGCCTCGGGCTTGCGGATGCGGCGGGCGCCTTCGAGTCGGCGGCCGAGCCGGTGGGAGTCCCGCAGCGAGACCTCGGCCAGGACGGACTGGAGGGCGGCGAAGGAAGTAGACATACGGACCCCAGGATCGCACCTGCGGCCGAGAAGCGGCGAACCCATTTACGAGCACGGGGTGCGTACTATTTCGGGCACGTCGACCGGACCCGAGGGGTTTCGTATGTTCCGCACCACCCGCGCCCTGGCGGCCTTCGCCGCGCTGGCGGGTCTGGTGCTGGCTCTGCTGGTGTGCGGGACGGCGACGAGCGCTCCTCTCGCACCGCCGGGGACCAAGGCCGTCGCCGCCGCCGTCGTGCCGGGCTGCGGCCCGGGCCACGCGGCCGACGTGGGCGCCTCGGGTCCCCTCGTACCGCCGCGCGCCTCCGGCTTCGCGGAGCTGCTGCCCGCGCTCGCCGCCGACCGGACGCCGTGCGCGGTCCGGCACGGGGAGCCGGGCGGACGGGGCGCCGGGCCGGGACGGGAGCCGCCCGAGCGGGTACCGCCGTCGCCGGTGGAGCTGTCGATTTTGATGAGGGTGTAGACGGGCGGCCGCCCTCCGCCGTCCTCCCTTCCTTTCCTCTTCCTCCGCAGGAGCGCTTCCGCATGTCCACGCCCAAGGCCACGTCCAGGTCCACGTCCAGGTCCAAGCCGGTCATGATCGTCTCCGGGGTGGCGGCCGCCGCCGTGCTGCTCGGCGTCGTCTCGTACACCGCCACCAAGCCGTCGTCCCCCGGCGCCTCCGGTTCCTCCGCCGTCGCCGAGGTCTCCGCAGACCCGTCCGCCGGCGTCTACCCCGAGCTGGAGGCGTACGCCCGCCGCGACGCCTCCGACAAGCTGGCGATGGGCCGTGCCGACGCGCCCGTCGTCCTGATCGAGTACGCCGACTTCAAGTGCGGCTACTGCGGGAAGTTCGCCCGCGACACCGAGCCGGTCCTCGTGAAGAAGTACGTGGAGGACGGCACCCTGCGCATCGAGTGGCGCAACTTCCCGATCTTCGGCGAGGAGTCGGAGGCCGTCGCCCGCGCGTCCTGGGCGGCCGGGCAGCAGGGCCGGTTCTGGGAGTTCCACAAGGCCGCGTACGCCGAGGGGGCCAAGGAGAAGGGCTTCGGGAAGGACCGGCTCGCGGCCCTCGCGAAGGAGGCGGGCGTCCCCGACGCCGCCCGCTTCGCGAAGGACACGGACGGGAAGGCGGCCCGCGAGGCCGTCCGCGAGGACCAGGAGCAGGGGTACGCGCTCGGCGCGACCTCCACCCCCTCCTTCCTGGTCAACGGCCGTCCGATCGCGGGCGCGCAGCCGCTGGAGACCTTCACCGAGGCCATCGAGGCGGCGGCCAAGGCGGCCGAGGGGGCGAAGGACACGAAGGCCACGAAGGACACGAAGGCCGGGCAGTGACCTCCGGCATCGGCTACTTCGCCGCGTTCCTCGGCGGGCTGCTCGCCCTCCTCAGCCCGTGCAGCGCCCTGCTCCTGCCCGCCTTCTTCGCGTACTCGATCGACACGCGCGCGAAGCTCGTCGCCAGGACCGGGATCCTCTACGCGGGCCTGGCGACCACCCTCGTGCCGCTGGGCGCGGCCGGTTCCCTCGCGGGCCGGTTCTTCTACGGCCACCGGGACCTCCTGGTGACCGTCGGGGGCTGGCTGATCATCGGGCTCGGCGTCCTCCAGCTCCTCGGCCTGGGCTTCGCCTCCCGCCGTATCGCCGAGGCGAGCGGCCGCATCCGGCCCACGTCGGCGCTCTCCGTCTACGCCCTGGGTCTGGTCTACGGCCTCGCGGGCTTCTGCGCGGGTCCGATCCTGGGCAGTGTCCTGACGGTGGCGGCGCTGAGCGGCAGCCCGGCGTACGGCGGGCTGCTCCTCGCCGTGTACGCGCTGGGCATGGCGGTCCCGCTCTTCGTCCTCGCGCTGCTCTGGGAGCGGTACGACCTGGGCCGGCGGCGCTGGCTGCGCGGCCGGCCCCTCCGGGTCGGCCCGCTCACGCTCCACTCGACCTCGCTGCTCTCGGGCCTGTTCTTCATCGCCCTCGGCACGCTCTTCCTGGTCTTCGACGGGACGACCGCGCTGCCGGGGCTGCTCTCGGTGGACGAGTCGTTCGCGGTGGAGGAGCGGGTGGCCGAGCTGGGCCGGGCGGTGCCGGACTGGGCGCTGCTCGTCGCGGTCGTGGCCGTGGTGGCGGTGGCGCTCACGCTGCGGGGCCGGCGGGGGAGCCGTACGCGGGAGCGCGAGGAGGCGTGACCGTACGAGGGGAAGGGGCGCGGGCCCCTTCCCCTTAGGGGCGCCGTCGGGGAAGGGCCCGGAAACGACGAAGGCCCCGTTCTTTCGAACGGGGCCTTCTGTTTGTGGCTGGGGCCGGGGTCGAACCGGCGACCTATCGCTTTTCAGGCGATCGCTCGTACCAACTGAGCTACCCAGCCACGAGACTGTTTCCAGCCTCAGCGACTCTGACGGGACTTGAACCCGCGACCTCCACCTTGACAGGGTGGCGAGCTAACCAACTGCTCCACAGAGCCTTGCAATGTGCGAGACAAGTCTCGCACACGTTAATGCGTACCCCCAACGGGATTCGAACCCGTGCTACCGCCTTGAAAGGGCGGCGTCCTGGGCCACTAGACGATGAGGGCTAAGGGCCCGCCGGGGCGCTTTGCAGCGCGTCGGGGACGTGAGAAGCATATGGGATGTCGGCCGGGATCGCCAAAACGGTTTCCCCGTACCCCCGGCGAGTCCCTCCACCAGGGGGACAATGGGCGCGTGCTGGAGATGACGCGCGAGGAGTTCGAGGAACTTGTCGCCGAGGCCCTGGACCGGATTCCTCCGGAACTCGCCCGGCTGATGGACAACGTGGCGGTGTTCGTGGAGGACGAGCCCGACCCGGAGGATCCCGAGCTGCTCGGGCTCTATGAAGGGACGCCGCTGACCGAGCGTGGTGAGTGGTACGCCGGCGTGCTGCCCGACCGGATCACGATCTACCGGGGCCCGACGCTGCGGATGTGCGAGGCGCGCGAGGACGTGGTCGCGGAGACCGAGATCACGGTGGTGCACGAGATCGCCCACCACTTCGGCATCGACGACGAGCGGCTGCACGCGCTGGGCTACGGCTGAGCGGGGGTGCGGCCGGGCGGGGTCGGGTCGTGGCCGACCGGGTGAGGTCGGGAGGGTCGTGGCCGGGCGGGGCCGGGAGGGTCGCGTCCGGGCGGGGTGACGCCCGAGGCGTCCCGGGCGTGTCCCTTGCGACGCAAAGGGAGTTGGGCAGGACAACGCGTTCCGTCCCTGCCTGTTGTGTCCTGGAGGTGCCCCCGTGCGCCATTTGCCCACCCGTGTGCGATGGGCCGCCGCCGCGCTGGCCGTCGCGGCCTGCGCCGGCCTGAGCGGCTGTATGAGTGTGAGTGACGAGGGGGCCAAGCCGGTGCCCGGCGCGTCCGGGGGGAAGCGGGGCGTGGCGGCCGAGTCCGACGGCGGGGCGGGACTCCCGGACGGGGGCGCCGGCTCCTGGAACGGGCGGCCCGGCAAGAGCGGGCCCGAAGCGGCCGGTGGCGGTGCGAAGTCCCCGGTGCCGAGCGGCTCGCCGTCGGCCTCCGCGGAGCCCTCGCGGGGCGCGGTGCTGCCGGTGGAGGGCCCGGCCGGTACCGGCGGCGTCACCCCGAAGCCCGGCCCGACGTCGAGCGGCGGCAACGGCGGTCAGGGCGGGGGCCCTGTCGACGGCGGGAACAACGGAAACGGCGGCGGCGGTGCCGGCGGCGCGGGGAGCGGCGACAACGGGGGAGGGGCGGGCGGCCCCGGTGGGGGCGGAGTGACGCCGCCCACAGTGGAACCGACGCCGGAGCCCACCGTGGAGCCGACGCCGGAACCGACCGTGGAGCCGACGCCGGAACCGACCCCGGAACCGACCTCGAATCCGAGTGATCCGCCGACCCCCGGGCCGGAGGCGCAGCTGGGTGCGATGCGGGCGGCGGACGGGCCGGGAGCATCTCCGGAGCCGACGGCATCACCGCAGGTCGGACCGGTGTGACGGAGTCCGGTTTGCCATAGGCGGGGGAGGGTGCGTATGGTAGTAGATCGTTTGATCCCATTGCCCGGCGCCGACACAGAAGAGCGCCGCGTGGCGCGTACTCTCCCTAGCCGTGGCTGACCGCATTGAGGCGGTCGATTTGCGAATTCACGGAGTTGACGGGCGCGTGCCGAGACTCCGGAAGGTTTCGCATTTCGCATGTCCATTTTCAGTTCTGACCACGCCGTCATGCCCGAGAACGACGAGATCGTCGAGGCCGTAGAGGCCACCGAGATCGTCGCCACCGAGGCTGCGGCCCCCGCCGAGGCCCTCGTCGACACCGACGACACCACCGACTTCGACGACGTCGAGGACTCCATCGAGGCCATCGAGGCCGACGAGGAGCCCGCCGAGCCCACCATCACCTTCGGCGACCTCGGTCTGCCCGAGGGCGTCGTGCGCAAGCTCGCGCAGAACGGCGTCACGACCCCCTTCCCGATCCAGGCCGCGACCATCCCGGACGCCCTGGCCGGCAAGGACATCCTCGGCCGTGGCCGTACCGGCTCCGGCAAGACCCTCTCGTTCGGTCTGCCGCTGCTCGCGGGTCTGTCCGGTGGTCACACCGACAAGAAGAAGCCCCGCGGCATCATCCTCACGCCGACCCGTGAGCTCGCGATGCAGGTCGCGGACGCCCTCCAGCCGTACGGCGACGTGCTCGGCCTCAAGATGAAGGTCGTCTGCGGCGGTACGTCGATGGGCAACCAGATCTACGCCCTGGAGCGCGGTGTCGACGTCCTCGTCGCCACCCCGGGCCGTCTGCGCGACATCATCAACCGCGGCGCCTGCTCCCTCGAGGACGTCAAGATCGCCGTCCTCGACGAGGCCGACCAGATGGCCGACCTGGGCTTCCTGCCCGAGGTCACCGAGCTGCTCGACCAGATCCCCGGCGGCGGCCAGCGCATGCTCTTCTCCGCCACCATGGAGAACGAGATCGGCACCCTGGTCAAGCGCTACCTGACCGACCCCGTCACGCACGAGGTCGACAGCGCGCAGGGCAACGTCACGACCATGACCCACCACGTCCTCGTCGTGAAGCCGAAGGACAAGGCCCCGGTCACCGCGGCGATCGCCGCCCGCAAGGGCCGCACGATCATCTTCGTCCGCACCCAGCTGGGCGCCGACCGCATCGCCGAGCAGCTGCAGGACTCCGGCGTCAAGGCCGACGCCCTGCACGGCGGCATGACGCAGGGCGCCCGTACGCGCGTTCTCGAGGACTTCAAGAAGGGCTACGTCAACGCGCTCGTCGCGACCGACGTCGCCGCCCGAGGCATCCACGTCGACGGCATCGACCTGGTCCTGAACGTGGACCCGGCCGGTGACCACAAGGACTACCTGCACCGCTCGGGCCGTACCGCCCGTGCCGGCCGCTCCGGTGTCGTGGTCTCCCTGGCCCTGCCGCACCAGCGCCGCCAGATCTTCCGCCTGATGGAGGACGCGGGCGTCGACGCCTCGCGCCACATCGTCGCCGGTGCCGGCGCGTTCGAGCCCGAGGTCGCCGAGATCACCGGTGCCCGTTCGCTGACCGAGGTCCAGGCCGACTCCGCGAACAACTCGGCCAAGCAGGCCGAGCGCGAGGTCGTCGACCTGACCAAGCAGCTGGAGCGCCTGCAGCGCCGTGCCGTCGAGCTCCGCGAGGAGGCCGACCGCCTGGTGGCCCGTGCCGCCCGTGAGCGTGGCGAGGACCCGGAGGCCGCTGTCGCCGAGGTGACCGAGGCCGCCGAGGCCGAGGTCGCGGCCGCCGCCGTCGAGGCCGAGCGTGCCGCTCGCGCCGAGGAGCAGCGTCGTGAGGAGCGCCCGGCGTTCCGCGACGACCGCGGCAACTTCGAGCGCCGTGACCGTGGCGGCGACCGCGGTGGCGACCGTGGCGGTGACCGTGGTGGCTTCCGTCGCGACAACGACCGTCCGTCCGGCGGTTTCCGTCGCGACAACGACCGTCCGTCCGGTGGCTTCCGTCGTGACGACCGCCCCTCGGGTGGCTTCAACCGTGACGACCGTGGCGGCGACCGTGGCGGTTTCCGTCGCGACAACGACCGTCCGTCCGGTGGCTTCCGTCGTGACGACCGCCCCTCGGGTGGCTTCAACCGTGACGACCGCGGTGGCGACCGTGGCGGTTTCCGTCGCGACAACGACCGTCCGTCCGGTGGCTTCCGTCGTGACGACCGCCCCTCGGGTGGCTTCAACCGTGACGACCGTGGCGGCGACCGTGGTGGCTTCCGTCGCGACAACGACCGTCCGTCCGGCGGTTTCCGTCGCGACAACGACCGTCCGTCCGGTGGCTTCAACCGTGACAACGACCGTCCGTCCGGTGGTGGCTTCCGTCGCGACGACCGCCCCTCGGGTGGCTTCAACCGCGACGACCGTCCGGCCGGCGGCCACCGTGGCAGCGACCGTCCGTTCAACCGCGACCGTCGCGACGACCGCCCCTCCGGCGGCTTCCGCTCGGGTGGCGGCGACCGTCCGTTCGCCCGTCGTGACGACCACCGCGGCACCGGCTCGACCGGTTCGACCGGCGGCTCCTTCGGCCGTCGCGACGACAAGCCGCGCTGGAAGCGCAACGGCTGAGGTCGACTGACCTGACAGGGAAGGGCCCGTACGAGACTCCGGTCTCGTACGGGCCCTTCCGCGTGTCCGGGAAACCCCTGGCGCCGACTCGCCACACCGTTCGACCGGATACGCTCAGCCGGTCGACGCGGGTGAGGAGTGCCGGCCAGGGGGCCCGGCCCATACTTCTCCCCGACTTCCGGATGTCCGGGCTTCAGGTTGCCCCGGGGAGGGACCTCCTTGTCTCGTTACGCACGCGCGCGGCGCCCCCGCGCGCGTCTCGCCGTCCTTGCCGCAGCGCTCCTCGCCTCCGGCGCGGGCCTCTCGCCCGCCGGGACCGCGCAGGCCTCGCCGGTCGTCGGGATCGACCAGCTGGACATCACGCCGAACTGGCGGGGAGTCCCCCGCCACGACACCGTCACGGCGGTCGGCCCCACGGGCTACGTCCACGCGACGGAGGACTCCGGCGGGAACGTCGACGGTCCGCTCGCGTGGACCGACTTCGCGAGCGGGACGAGCACTCCCCTCGGATACGACAGCGGGTACGGGGCCTTCGCCGAGTCCGGCACCGGCGGCCGGTACCTGTACGTCCGGCCGGGCATCGGCGTCCACGCCCTCCGCGACCTCACCACCGGCGTCGAGCGGCCGCTCGACGTGCCGGGGGACGCGGGCTACCGGGGGCTCCTCGGCTCCACGCTGCTCTTCCAGCAGTACGCGTCGGCCACGGACACCTCCACGACGACCGGCTACTACCTGCGGAGCGCCGACGACCTCGCCGCGGCCCCGGTCCCGGTGACCGGCTGGCCCGCGGGGGCCGACCTGCACCTGGCGCGGCTCGTGGCGGGCGACGACTCCGTGGCCGTGATCCGTTTCGGCCGCTCGGCCGACCCGTACGACTACTCCGACCTCGGTGTCGTCGACCTGCGCACCGGCCGTATGACCGTCATCGAGGCCCCCACCCCGACCGGAACCGTGCTCGTCGCGCCCGTGGCCGTGAGTCCCGACCGGATCGCCTGGGTCGACGGGAACCGCACGGTCCACGTGCGGGAGCGCGCCGACCTGACCGGCGGGGAGCGGACCTTCCCGCTCCCCGCGGACCTGGGCACCGCCCGTATCGGCCTCGTCGGCGACTGGGTCCTGGCACTCGGCGAGACCTCCGGCGGCTCCTTGGCCCGGCGGCTCGTCGCACTGCACCCGGACCAGGGCGCGCAGACGCTCCTGACGGCCGCCGAGGCCGAGCTCACCCAGGTCGGCGGTGGCGGCGGGGGCGTGGCCGTCGTCGGCGGGACGTCCGCCGACGACTGGGCCCTCCTGAAGGCCGTGCCGGGCAAGGAGGGCGGCGCGCCCGTCCTGGAGAAGGTGCGCCGGGTGGAGCCCCTTCCGGCCGCGGTCGCGTCGCTCGCGCTCGGCTCGGGCCGGCTGTCCACCCTGGAGCCGGACGCCGGAAAGGCGGGCTTCCACGCGCGCACCCTGCCGGTCGGCCCGATGCACACGGGCCAGTCCGGGCCCGCGTACGCCGGTGCGGAGCCGGGACGGCTGGAGGCCACCACCCCGCTCTTCGACAGCGGTGACGGGCGCACGGTCCACCTGGCGCGGACCGGTACCGGGCCGCTGGAGGTCGTCGCCCGCCGCTCCACCGGGCAGGCGGTCCGCGTCTCCACCGGGATGGACGAGGGCCGGATCGCCGACGCCTTCGGCCGCTGGGCCGTCTTCCAGGAGGGCCGCACCAGCGCTCCCGGGCAGATCCTGCCCGGCAAGAACATGCTCGTCGTCGACCTGGACGCGGGGAGGACCGCCCTGACCAGGACGCAGACGGCGGCGGCCCTGTGGGGCGACACGCTGTACGGGGGCACGGCCACGGACCAGGTCACCCGCACGGACCTGGCCACCGGCAGGACGCTCGCCGCCGTCGACACCGACGCGCCCTGCCAGGTGACGGAGCTCCAGACGGCGGGCCGGTGGCTGTACTGGGCGTGCTCCCAGTTCGCCCAGCAGGGCGTCGTGGACCTGCGTACGGGCGCGAAGTACGCGTTGAAGCCCGGGGTCGCCACCGGGGCCCTGCTCGGCGACGGCTATCTGATGGAGCGGGGAGTCGACTCGTACCTCCGGATCACCGAGTTCCGGAGGGAGAGGAACCCGGAGACGGGACAGGAGACGGGCAAGGTCGTGATCGACCCCGCCCGTAGGCTCGTCGACTCCACACCGGTGTCCGGTGCGCGCCGCGAGGCCTGGACGGTGGACCGCTTCGGCGGTGCCGTCGCGTACAAGGACGGCGGGAACCTCGTCCACGCCGTGTGGACGGGCGTGCCGGCCTCCGACCTGACGGCCGCCTCGGCGAGCGCGCCGACGACCATGCGGTCGAAGGACGGCTGGAAGGGCGCCTGGGTGCTGTCGAAGCCCGCCTCGTACTGGGAACTGACGATCCGGGACCTCCACTCCTGGGACCTGGTCCGCACCTACCGGGGCGGTGAGACCCGGGGCCGTGTCGACGTGGCCTGGGACGGTCGGACGGCGGCCGGGAAGCCGGTCACGAACGGTCCGTACTCCTGGGACCTGACGGTGCGTACGGCGGACGGGCAGGGCCGGGACCTGGTGGCCTCCGGGGGCATCACCGTCTCCGGCGGTCCGCCGGCCTGGCGTGACCTGGCCGGGAACGACGCCCGGGGCGATCTGCTGGTGATGGACACGGCGGGTCTGGTGTCGATGTACCGGGGTGACGGGTTCGGCGGGCTGGCGTCGCGGATCGCGGGCACGGGCGCGAAGTTCGCGACGACGTCCGTGCCGGTGCCGTTCGGCGACGTGGACGCCGACGGGTGCGCGGACGTGCTGGTGCGCGTCGGGGAGCAGCTGCGGGCGTACCGGCCGGGGTGCGGAAAGGTGGTGTCGGCGTCCTCGCCGTACACCGTGATCGGCTCGGGCTGGGGCCAGTACGACGTGCTGACGTCCCCCGGCGACGTGAACGGTGACGGGTTCGCCGACCTGGTCGTACGTCAGACGTCGACGGGCGACATGTACTTCTACGGGGGGACGGCCGACCACCGGCTGAAGGCCCGGGTCCGGATCGGCACGAACTGGAAGCTGTACAAGAAGATCGTCGGCGCCGGAGACCTGAACGGCGACGGGCGCGGCGACCTGCTGGGCACGGACGCGGCGGGCGTCATGTGGCGGTACTACGGCACGGCCACCGGCGGTGTGGCGGCGCGTGCGCGCGTGGGCTCCGGCTGGGGCATCTACTCCACCCTGACGGGCATCGGCGACATCTCGGACGACGGCTGCCCCGACCTCGTCGCCCGCGACACCTCGGGCCGGCTGTACGCCTACGACGGCACCTGCGCCGGCGGGTACTACTCACGCAGGCTGGTCGGCGGCGGCTGGAACGCCTTCAAGGGCCTGTACTGACCGGGGAACTCGGGGAGGGGGCGGCCGTCGAGACCGACCCCTCCCCGACGCCACGGGCCACGCCTCGTGTCGGATACCCGATCGGTTCCGGGGATCTCTCGGGCTATGCTGCTCGGGTGTGCTTGTCCATGGGCCGTTAGCTCAATTGGCAGAGCAGCGGACTTTTAATCCGTTGGTTGTGGGTTCGAGTCCCACACGGCCTACCGAACTGCTGCAGAGCGCCCCGACCGGTTTCGACCGGGCGGGGCGCTCTTGCGTGTGCGGGCGCCGGGACGCCGGGACGCCGGCGTCAGGCCACCGGGTGGGTGGTGCGGAGGAGTTCACGGCCGCGGAGTTCGTTGGCCTCGCGCCAGGCCTGGACGCGGTGCGGGGTGATGCGGAACCAGCGGTACGGGGTCGACTGGGTGCGCGGGTCGAAGCCGGTGCGTTCGGCGAAGCGGTCGCCGAGGGACCGCGGCAGGGCGTCGAGGTCCAGGGGTTCGACGGATCCGTCGATCATGGACACGTCGCGGGTGTGCCCGAGTGCCAGGCGGACACGCCGGGTGGCGGTCATGTTCCTGCCGGTAGGGCTGTTCGCCGGCGTGGACACGAGCAGGGTCTCGCCGTCCCAGTCGAAGGAGAGCGGTACGAGGTACGGCGCGCCGTCCGGCGAGGCGGTGGCGACCCAGACGTCGACGTCGTGGGCGAGCCGGTGCCCGGTGTCGCGGCGGCGCTGGTCGCGGGAGCGGGGGGCGGCCGTCATCGGACGCTCAGCTGTCCTGGAGCAGGCCGAGGAGGTTGCCGTCGGGGTCGACGACGGTGGCCACCAGGCGGCCGCCGCCGACGTCCTGCGCGGGGTCCTTCACGGTGGCGCCCGCGGCGGTCACCTCGGCGAGCTTCGCCTCGATGTCCGGGACGTGCCAGTACGCGAGGGACGAGGTCAGGCCCTGCGGGCCGCCGCCCGGCAGCAGGCCGATGTGCTGGCCCGCGGCCTCGAAGGCGACGTAGTAGGGCTCGTCGATCTGCGGCTGGGTGCCGAGCAGGGCGGTGTACACGGCCTTGGCCTTCGGCAGGTCGGACACGGGGTGCAGCACCGTCTTGATTCCCTGGGTGGGCGTCGCGTTCATGGTTGCTCCTGTGGGTGTGTGGGGCGGTGGGTTCCGGCTTGTTCGCTCTGGTTCCACTGTCCTTCAGCTCGACGGTCCGCGCCTCCGTGGTGACCACGGAACGCACCACGGAACGCACCACGGACGGACCACCGACGCGCCGATAATGAGGCGGTGTCCACTCCAGTGATCTCGTCCCGGGAAGCCGACGTGCTCGCTCTCCTCGGGGAGCACCTCAGCAACGCGGAGATCGCCGCGCGGCTGTTCATCTCCGTACGGACCGTCGAGTCGCACGTCTCCTCGCTGCTGCGCAAGCTGGCCGTGCCGGACCGGCGTGCGCTCTCCCGGCGCGCGGCCGAGTCGGCGCCCGCCGACCCCGTTCCCGCCGATGCCGTTCCCGTCGATGCCGTTCCCGTCGCGCTGCCCGGGCCCCTCCTGCCCGCGCCTCTGACGGCGTTCGTCGGGCGGATGCGGGAGCGCGGGGAGCTCACCGAGGCCGTGAAGACGCACCGGCAGGTCACCGCCGTCGGGCCCGGCGGAGTGGGCAAGACGCGGCTCGCGTTGGCCGTGGCGGCCGAGCTGGCCGGAGACTTCGCCGACGGGGTGTGGTTCGTCGACCTGGCCCCGGTGACCGATCCGGGCAGGGTGGGCGCGGCCGTAGCGGCCGCCGTCGGTGTGGGCGAGCAGCCCGGGCGCGGTGTCGACGAGTCGGTGCTCGCCGCGCTGGCCGACCGTCAGGCGCTGCTCGTGTGGGACAACTGCGAGCAGGTACGCGACGGGGTCGCGCCCTTCCTGGAGCGGCTGCTCGCGGCCTGCCCGCGGGTGCGGGTGCTCGTGACGAGCCGGGCCCGGCTGATGGTGCCGTTCGAGCGGGTCTTCCCCGTCCCGCCGCTCTCGCGGGCCGGGGGCGGCGACTCCGAGGCCGTGGAGCTGTTCCTGGAGCGGGCGGCCGCGGTCGGTCTGTCGCCGGATCCCTCGGTACGGGACACGGTCGTGGAGCTCTGCGAGCGGCTCGACGGCATGGCGCTGGCCATCGAACTGGCCGCCGCGCGCTGGCCCACGCTCGGTCTCGACGGGCTTGTCGCGGGGCTCTCCGACCAGTTGAGGATCCTCGCCGGCGGGCCCCGCGCCGCCGACCGGCACCGGTCGGTGCGGGCGGTCCTCGACTGGAGCCACGACCTGCTGGAGCCGGCGGACCGGGCGCTGCTGCGCCGGGTGTCGGTGTTCGTGGTGCCGTTCACCGCCGGCGCGGCCGCGGAGCTCGCCGGGTTCGCCCCGCTCGACCCCGGTGCGGTCGCCGACGGGCTCGGCAGGCTCGCCGAGCAGAGCCTGCTCACCGTGGTGCCGTCCGCCGCGGGCACCCGCTACCAGGCCCTGGAGACCATCCGTCAGTACGGGGCCGAGCGGCTCGCCGACGCCGGTGAGACGGCCGCCGCCCGGACGCGTCACCTGGAGTGGTGCCTGGCCGGGGCGGCCGACCTCCTCGACACCGGCGGCGCGGACTGGCGCGCCCGGTTCGACGCCGTGGCGGAGGACCTCAGGGCCGCCCTCGCCTGGGCCGCCGAGCAGCCGGAGCGGCGCGCGGACGCCCACCGGCTGGCCCTGTCCCTTGCGGAGTCCGCCTTCACCCGCAACCTCCTCGGCGAGGCCCAGCAGCGGTACGAGCAGGCCGCCGTGCTCGCCGGTGCCGAAGGGGAGGCCGGGGAAGCGTTGCGGCTCGCCGCCGCTGTCGCCGGGTGCCGGCGGCTCGGCGACGACATGTTCCGGCTGCACCGGGCCGCTTCCGAGGCCGCCCGCCGGGCCGGGGACCTCGCCGGTGCCGGCCGTGACCTGGCGGCCGCCGCCACCGTCGCGTACCGCTTCTCCAGTGAGTTCACCCGGATTCCCCCGGTGGAGGAGGTGGCCGTCCTGCTGGGGGAGGCGCGGGAGTTGTCCGATGCGGCCTCCGACCCCGCCGCGTCGGCCGCCGTCGCGCTCGCCGAGGCCGCGGTCGTCGCCGACGCGTTCGGTGCGGTCCAGGGCTCCACGGACAACACCGTGGAGGAGACGGCCGCCCTCGCCGAGCGGGCCGTCGCGCTCGCCCTGAGCGCCGGCGACCCGGTGGCCGAGTCCGCGGCTCTCGACGCGCTCTCCGGCGCCCGGAGCTGGGCCGGTGACGCCTTCGCCGCCGCGGCCGCCGCCCGCCGCAGGATCGGCCTCCTGTCTCCCGTACCGCACACTCCCGCGCGGACGCACGAACTCCTCGACGCCCTCGCCATGGCCTCCGGGACCGCCCTCGGCGTCGGCGGGCTGCCGGAGGCGAGGCAGTGGGGCCGGGAGCTCGCCGATCATCCGATCCTCGCCGAGGTGGGCCACCACGCCACGTCCTGGCTCCTCGTCGCGGACGCCTTCGCCGGCCGCGTCGGCGAGGTGCTGACCGCCAGCGGGAGGTTCCTCGACGCGTGGGAGCGGAGCGGCCGTCAGCAGTCGTTCTCCCTAGGCCCCGCCGCCGCCTCGGTCGCCATGGTCCACGGCCTGCGCGGCGACCGCGCCGCCCGGGCGGAGTGGCTCGTGATCGTCGAACGGGCCGGTACCGCGGACGAGTACCGGCACGGCTACGGCGCGATCCTCGACGCCATGGTCCTGCTCCACGACGGGGACGCCGACGCGGCCCTCGGCCGGATCGCGCCGGAGCCGGAGCAGGTGTGGAAGTGGGTCACCTGGATCTGGCTGCACTGGTACGTGGCCCTCAGGGCGGAGGCGTCCGTGCTCGCCGGGCACCCGGACGCCCGGGAGAGGATCGCCGCCGCCCGGGCCACGGTCGCCGGCAATCCGGTGGCCACCGCCCAGGTGGACCGGGCGGAGGCGCTGCTCGACGGGGACCTGCCCGGCCTGCTCGCCACGGCGGCGGCGTTCGACGCGGCCGGCTGCCGCTACCAGTCGGCCCGCACGCTGCTGCTCGCCGGAGGCGCGCATGCCGCGGCCGGGACGGCGGCCCTCGCCGAACTGGGTCTTGGGCGGGAGCGGTAGGACGCCCTCGGCGGGCTTCGGCGCTCGCCGCCGGCCTCTCCCCTCGAAGATCTTTTTCCTCCGAACGGGTCTCCCCGGGGCGCGCGGTGGGGGAGCGTGGGGGAATGTGGATCCGAGCGTGGAGGTGGGGTCGGTGACGGCGAGTGGTTCCGGTGATCCGGCGGGGACGGCCCGGCGGCTGGCCCGTTGGGCGCTGCTGGCCGCGGCGGCCGCGGTCGTCGCGCTTCTGACCGCCCTGGCCGGCGGAGTGTTGATCCTGTTGAGCGGGCTCGTGGGGCTCGCCGTCTCGGCCGTGGGCATCTGGTGGTTCCTCGCCCATCGCGGGCCGCTGCGGGTGCTCGGAGCCCTGCTCGCCGTGGGCGCGCCGGTCGCGGTCCTGATCCTGTACGTCGTCGGCGGCATCTGGGTCAACGCGCTCGTGGCCCTCGCGCTGTGGGGCGTGGCGCTGGCCTGCGCGCGGTCCGCGCTGCGCCGTCCGGACCGGGAGCGCGACGCGGTCATGCGCGGCGAGCCCGCCGCCCGCCCTCGACGGCCCGTCCTGATCATGAACCCGAAGTCCGGGGGCGGGAAGGTCGGCCGCTTCGACCTCGTCGCCCGCGCCGAGGCGCTGGGCGCCCACGTCGTCCTGCTCGACCTGACCGCTCAGACGGACGTCACCGCGCTCGCCCGGAAGGCCGTGGCCGACGGCGCCGACCTGCTCGGCGTGGCCGGCGGCGACGGCACCCAGGCCCTGGTCGCCGAGGTGGCCGCCGAGTACGACCTGCCGTTCCTCGTCATCTCGGCCGGCACCCGCAACCACTTCGCCATGGACCTGGGCCTCGACCGCACCGACCCGGCGACGTGCCTGGCCGCGCTGACCGACGGCGAGGAGCTCCGGGTCGACCTGGGGTCGGTGGCCGGCCGGCCGTTCGTCAACACCGTCTCCTTCGGGGTGTACGCGGAGGTCGTCCAGCGCCCCGAGTACCGCGACGCGAAGGCGGGCACCGCCGTCGACGCCCTGCCCGACCTGCTCCAGGGCGGCGAGGGCGACCGCCTCGACGTGACCGTCGACAGCACCGTGCTCAAGGCCCAGCAGGCGCTCCTCGTGAGCAACAACCCCTACGCCGCCCCCGATCCCTTCGGTGTCGCCTCCGCCCATCGGCCGCGCCTCGACCGGGGCGAGCTGGGGGTGATCGGCATCCGCGTGGACGGCGCCGCGCAGGCCGCCGAGCTGGCGGTACGGGGTACCCAGGCGGCCGGTCTGAACGTGCTGACGGCCCGTAGGGTCGAGGTCGTGGGAAGCCACGGCAACGGCCACGGCAACGGCACCAACGGCAGCAGCAGCAGCAGCGGCAGCGGCACCAACGGCAGCAACGGCAACGGCAACGGCAGCGGCACTGGCACCAACGGCAACGGCACCATCTCCGTCGCCGTGGACGGCGAGGCGCTCAACCTGCCCACGCCGGTCGTCTGCACCCTCCGCCCCGGCGCCCTGCGGGTCCTCGTCCCCCGCGACCGGCCGGGGACCGTACCGCCCCGGCCGCCCCTCGACTGGCGGCGGATCACCGTACTCGCCTTCCACACCCCTCGTACCCCTCGTACCCCTCGTACCCCTCGTACCCCCTGAACCCCCAAGGAGCCGGCGCATGACGGACATGACAGCGGAGATGGCGGAGCCCGGGAGTCTCCAGGCGGTCCTGCACGACCTCCGGGCCGTCGACGGCGCCGTCTACGCGGCCGTGGCCGCCACCCCGACGCCCACGCTCGACACGCGGCTGCGCCGGCTCTCCACCGCGGCGAACCACTCCAAGATCTCGCTCACCGTCGCCGCCGTGCTCGCCCTGGTCCCGGGCCGGCCGCGCAGGGCCGCGCTCGCGGGCGCCGGGGCGATCGCCGTGGCCTCGGCCTCGGCCAATCTGCTGGGCAAGCGGCTCGTCCGCAGGCCGAGGCCGGACCGGGAGGCGGCCCGGGTGGTGGTGGGCCGTCACGTGCCCATGCCCGAATCGGCCTCGTTCCCCTCCGGGCACACCGCTTCGGCGGTGGCCTTCGCCACCGCCGTGGGTGTCGTGCTGCCCGTCGCCGCCGTACCCCTCGCGGTGCTGGCGTCGGCCGTGGGTTACTCCCGGGTCCACACCGGGGTGCACTACCCGGGTGACGTCGCCGCCGGCGCCGTCCTCGGCGTCGCGAGCGCCGCCGTCTCCCTGGCGGCCGTGACCTGGGTCCACGCCGGGGAGAGGTGACCCGTCGTCAGTCGGCGACGGCGAGCGGCGGGAGCTGCCAGCCGCCGTCCAGGACGGAGGGGTCGGGGCCGTAGACCCTGATGACGACCGTGAAGGGGCCGTCGGGCGCGGGCAGCCAGTTCGCGGCCTGCTTGGGGTCGGCCGGGCGGTCCTTCCGTACATACAGGGTGAGGCCGCCGTCGTCGTCGTACACGAGCCCGGGGGTCCGGTCGCCGATCGAGTACCGGGCGATCTCGTTGTCGACGAGCAGCCGTTCGGGCAGCCGGTACATGGTGGCCGACCAGAAGAAGCGGGCCGGGGGCAGCTGTCCGGCGGGGAAGTGGACGACGTGGTCGTGGTCGGCGGCGTCCGGCGGCTGGTGGCCGCGGTCGTCCGCCAGCCAGCCTCCGTACCAGGCCTCGGCCGAGGGGAGCCCGTACAGCCCCATTCCGGCGGCGACCGACCGGACGAGGGGGGCGTCGCCCACCTCCGCGCGGGTGCCGAAGAGGTGGGTGGAGACCCGGGTGGTGCGCTCGGCGTCGTCCAGCCGGGCGCGGGCGTCGGTGATGCCCTGCTCGACGGCCGTACGGAGCTCGGGGGCGAGCGCGGACGGCTCGAACTCGCCCGTGCCGGAGACCCCGAGCGCCGTCAGGCGGTCGCGCAGGTCACGCTCCTGCTCCAGGACGGGGAAGAACCGGAGCAGGAAGTCGAGGAGCGTGAAGAACTCGACGTTCCCGAGGTCCTCCTCGCGCCAGACCGGCCAGACCGGCTCGTCGACGGGATGCGGCGCGGCCGTGTCCGTGTACGCCGAGAGGGGACGCAGCAGGTACTGCTCCTGGATCGCGCGCAGGGCGGGTACGTCCTCGGGGCCGGACAGGTAGGTGCGGCCGACGACGCCGACCAGGAAGGTGTCGGCGCGCAGCACGCCCGCGACGCCCTCGGGGACGGTGCCGCTCCAGCCGGGGCCCGCGAGCAGGTGGTCGCCCGCGGCCTGGCCGGTCGTCCGGGCGCCGACGTAGCCGACGTACGAGGTGTCGAGGTCGTGGAACGGCAGCACGTAGTAGCGGTCGACGGCCGGGACGGAGACCACGACGGGCTCGGCTCGCAGATCGAGCCAGGCCCAGGAGTACGGGGTGTCGTTGTTCGGGGTCACGACGTCGGTGTTGGCCGCGGTGAACGGCTCCGAGTAGTGCCGGAAACGGCCGAAGCCGCCCACGTACCGGGGGTCGTCGGAGTCGATCGCCTGCGCGTACATCGTGCGGTAGTTCTGGAGGAGCGGGTAGCCCCAGATCCAGGCCTCGGCCGCCGTCCGGCGGGCCTCCTCGGGGGTCATCTGCACAGTGGCCACCTTTACGGGACAGGAGGGAACCAACTCGTACAAAATCGCACGAATGGTTCCCTCCCGCATGCGGTGCGCCCGCCGCCCGTACCGCCCGTACCGCCTGTACCGCTCGTACCGCTCGTACCGCTCGTACGGCTCGTACGGCTCGTACCGCTCGTACGGCGAGGTCGCCCCGCCCCGGAGCCGCCCCGGTCGGCGCAAGCGGCCTCAGAAGGTCGCGCGGGCCAGGTCCTCCGCCGAGAGGTCGAGCGTGGCCAGCCGTTCCGCGTCCGCGAGGATCTGGAGCCCGACGATCCGGTCCCCGGCGATCGTGAACGCCATGAGCACGGCCGGGCGGCCGTCGACGACCGACAGGAACGCGGGCGCGCCGTTGACCACGACCGGCATCACCGCCTGACGGAACTTCGCGTACAGCAGCGCCTGCGAGATGACCGCCTCGGCGCCCCGCACCACCTTGGAGGCGGCGGCGAGGACCCTGCCGCCGTCGGCCCGCAGCACCACGTCGGGGTCGAGGACCGCGAGCAGGCCCTCGAAGTCGCCGCCGTTCGCGGCGGCGAGGAAGGCGTCGGTGATCTCCCGCTGGCGGCGCGCGTCCGGCCCGGGGGCGGGGGAGGCGTCCTGCACCCGGCGGCGGGCCCGGCTGGCGAGCTGGCGGGTCGCGGCCGGGGTGCGGTCCACGATCCGCGCGATCTCGTCGAAGGAGACGGCGAACATGTCGTGCAGCACGAACGCGAGGCGCTCGGCCGGCGAGAGGGTCTCCAGGACGACGAGGAGCGCGAGGCCGACGGACTCGGTGAGCTCCGCCGCGCGCTCGGGGTCGCCGGCGTCGGGGAGGCGGACGACCGGGTCGGGGACGTAGTACTCGAGCGGGTCCTCGCGGCGCGAGCCGCGGGAGCGCAGCATGTCGAGGCAGACGCGGCCGACGACCGTGGTCAGCCAGCCGCTGAGGTTCTCCACCGCGCTGATGTCGGCGCGGCTGAGCTTGAACCAGGCCTCCTGGACGGCGTCCTCGGCCTCGCCGAGCGAGCCCAGCATCCGGTAGGCCACGGCCCGCAGATGGCCCCGGTCGGCTTCGAAGCGCCGCGCGAGAAGCTCCTTGTCGGCACCGGCACCGACGTCGGTCCTGGTCGTGGTTCCGGCCCCGGCCCCGGCCCCGGCTCCAGCCCCGGCCCCGGCCCCGATGCCGTCGTTCGGGTCGCCGTTCATCGGATCACCGTTCACTCGTCGATCTCCCCCTTCGCGTCCCGTCATGCCCTCATGACGGAAGAAACCCTGCCGATGTGACAGCGGAGACGTGGTGAAACGGTTCCGGTACGTGAGATCCCCGCCGCCGCGCGGCGAGCGCCCGGGATTCCCCGGCCGAAGCCCCCGACCACCGTGATTCCCTACTTCAACACGATGATCTTCGTCCGTAGATTGATCACCATGACGACGACAACGACGCAGGTCAACCCCGTACTCCGCACCCCGCCGGCCTCTCCCGCCGCCGCTGCCGCGTACTTCTCCGCCAGCCTCGCCTTCCACGCCGACGTCTCCGACGTGGCCTCCGCCCTGGCCACCGCGACCGCCGAGGGCACGGACCCGGGCTTCGTCGTGATCGACTCGCGCTCCACCGCCTCCTGGGACCAGGGGCACGTCCCCGGCGCCCTCCACCTCCCGACCGCGCTCATCCCCGAGCAGGCCGAGCAGCTGCTCGACACGTCCGTGCCGGTCGTCACGTACTGCTGGGGCCCCGGTTGCAACGGCGCCACGCGCGCCGCGCTGGCCCTCGCCGAGCTGGGCTTCCAGGTGAAGGAGATGCTCGGCGGCTTCGAGTACTGGGTCCGTGAGGGCTTTGCGTACGAGACGTGGGAAGGGCCCGCGGAGAAGGCCGCGGACCCGCTCACGGCGCCGGTGGATTCCGACGACTGCGGCTGCTGAGAAACCGATTTCACGTTTGCGCCGGTCATGACGTAGAGTCGTGTTTACCGACGCGGGGTGGAGCAGCTCGGTAGCTCGCTGGGCTCATAACCCAGAGGTCGCAGGTTCAAATCCTGTCCCCGCTACTCAGTAGCAAACGAAGACCCGGATCCTTGTGGATCCGGGTCTTCGTCGTTTGCCCGCAGGGTCGCGGCGAAGTCCGCTTGACCTTGACGCGACGTCAAGATTTAGCGTTCTCGGCATGGAGTGGTCGATCCAAGAGATCGCCAGGAAGGCCGGCACCACCAGCCGCACCCTCCGCCACTACGGCGAGCGGGGACTGCTGGAGCCGAGCCGGATCGGCGCGAACGGTTACCGGTACTACGACCAGGCGGCGCTCGTGCGGCTGCAGCGCATCCTGCTGCTGCGCGAGCTGGGGCTCTCACTGCCCGCGATCGCCGGGGTCCTGAAGGGCCAGCGCGACCCGTCCGCCGCGCTGCGCACCCATCTGCTCCTCCTGGAGCAGGAGCGGGAGCGCATCGGCCGGCAGATCGAGGCCGTGCGCACCACTCTCCACAAGACCGAGAAGGGAGAAGAGCTCATGGCAGAGGAAGTCTTCGACGGCTTCGACCACACGCGGTACGAGGGTGAGGTCACCGAACGCTGGGGCCGCGAGGCGTACGAGAAGGGCGACCGCTGGTGGCGCTCGCTCGACGCCGAAGGGAGGAAGGCGTTCCTGGACGAGCAGGCCGGCATCGCCCGCGACTTCGGGCAGGCGGTACGGGACGGCCTGGCCGCCGACAGCGACGAGGTGCAGGCGATCGTGCGGCGTCAGGTCGCGTGGCTGTCGGCCACCGCGACCCCGACCAAGGAGTACGTGATCGGGCTCGGCCGGATGTACGTCGACGACCCGCGCTTCACCGCGAACTACGACAAGCACGGCGAGGGCACCGCGATCCTCGTCCGGGACGCGATGGCGGTCTACGCGGAGCGGAACCTCTAGGGGGTGTCCGGCGGATCAAGGTCGGAAGGCCCTGGCCCCGACTGCCGGAAGTAGGGGGAAGTAAACGGTGGCCAAAACCGTGCCCGTCGCTTTGCCGGTGCACACTCCCCCACCGTAGTCTCACGCGCACCATGAGTGACGGCAGCGTGAGTGACGTGCGACGGCGGGCGCCCGCCGTCCTCGTCCTGTTCGCGCTCCTCGCCCTCCTGGTGAGCGTCTGCCACGGCACGCACGGGCACCTGCTGCCCGCCTCCGGCACCGCGACCGTCTCCGCTCCCGCTCTGCCGCACGGCTGCGAGCGGTCCGGGGAGGCCTGGTCCTTCGACGCCCACCTGCCCGCGCAGACCGCCGCCTCGCAGCTCGCCGCGCCGGACGCCGGCGGGGCCGTGACCCTGTCGTCGTACGCGGCGGACCTCCGCACCGACCCCCGCGCGCGCTGCGTCCGGGGCCGAGCGGGACCCGGCCCGGAGCCGGGCCGTCTGCTGATCGCCCTCGGAGTGAACCGGAACTGAGCCGGGCCCCGGGCCGGAGCGTGCACGGCACGCCCCGGCACCCGCGCGACCAGGCTCCTTTCGGCGTACCACCTCAAGGACGTGTCCCCCATGCGCAATCCGCTCCTCGGCACCACGCTGCCCGCCGCCGTGCAGACCGTCGGCAACACTCCCGTCCTGTGGACGGACGACGGCTACTGGGCCAAGCTCGAAGGCTTCAACTTCGGCGGCATCAAGGACCGTGCCGCCCTCTACATGGTCGAACAGGCCCGCCGCCGCGGTGAGCTGCGGCCCGGCGCGCCGATCGTCGAGTCGACCTCCGGGACCCTCGGCCTCGGACTCGCCCTCGCGGGCGTGCTCCACGGCCATCCCGTGCACGTCGTCACCGACCCCGGCCTCGAACCGATCGTCGAGCGGATGCTCGTCGCCCACGGCGCGCGGGTCCACGTCGTCCGCGAGCCCAGCCCGCGGGGCGGCTGGCAGCAGGCCCGGATGGACCTGGTCGCCGAGCTGCTCCTGCGCCTCGACGGGGCCTGGTGGCCCGATCAGTACGGGAACCCCGACAACTGCGACGCCTACGCCGGGCTCGCCGCCGAGCTGTCCGAGCAGCTCGACCGGGTCGACGTCCTCGTCTGCGCGGTCGGCACCGGAGGCCACTCGGCCGGGATCTCCCGCGCGCTGCGCGCCGGCGGCAGCCCCGCCCTGGAGCTGGTCGGCGTGGACTCGATCGACTCCACCGTCTTCGGCCTGCCGGCCGGGGAGCGGCTGATGCGGGGCCTCGGCTCCTCCATCCACCCGGCCAACGTGGACCACGGCGCCTTCGACGAGATCCACTGGGTGGCTCCCGCGGAGGCGGTACGGGCGGCCCGCCGACTGGCCTCGCGTCAGTTCGCCACGGGAGGCTGGAGCGTGGGCGCGGTCGCGCTGGTCGCCGGGTGGCTGGCCCGCACCCGGCCGCGCGGGACCCGGATCGCGGCGGTCTTCCCCGACGGGCCGCAGCGGTACTTCGACACCGTCTTCAACGACGAGTTCTGCGCGGCGCACGGGCTCCTCGACGGGCCGGTGCGGGAGGACCCGGCCGCGTACGCGCCGGACACGCCCGTCGACGGCTGGACCCGCAAGGGCCTGGACCGGAAGGGGCCGGGGCGTTGAGCACCACGACGGCGCCCTCCCGGGGCGGCATCTGGAAGCAGAGCCGTACCTTCGACCCCGCGGTCCGGCTGCTCTTCCTCAACCAGCTCACCATCAACCTCGGCTTCTACATGCTGATGCCGTACCTGGCCGCGCACCTCGCGGACGGGCTCGGCATGGCGGCCTGGGCCGTCGGTCTCGTCCTCGGCGCCCGCAACCTCTCCCAGCAGGGCATGTTCCTGGTCGGCGGGGCGCTCGCCGACCGGCTCGGCTTCAAGCCGCTCATCGTCGCCGGTTGCGCCCTGCGGACGGTCGGCTTCGGGGCGCTCGCCTTCGCGCAGTCGCTGCCGATGCTGATCGCCGCCTCGCTCGCGACCGGGCTCGCGGGGGCGCTGTTCAATCCGGCGGTGCGGGCCTGCCTCGCGGCGGAGGCGGGGGAGGAGCGCCGGGTGGAGGCCTTCGCGCTGTTCCACACGTACTACCAGGCGGGCATCCTGCTCGGGCCGCTCGTGGGGGTGGCGCTCACCGGGGTGTCGTTCCGGCTGACGTGCACGGTGGCGGCCGTCCTGTTCGCCGGCCTGACCCTCGTACAGCTCAGGCACCTGCCCGTGCGCGGCGGGGCGGCCGCACCGGCGGAGAAGGGGGAGCGGGGGCAGTTCCGTACGGTCCTCTCCCACCGGACCTTCTGGCTCTTCTCGCTCGCGATGACCGGTTCGTACGTGCTGTCCTTCCAGGTCTACCTGGCGCTGCCGCTCGCGGCGGACGGCACGGGGCTCACGACGGCGCTGTTCGTCGTCTCGGCGCTGGTCGCGCTCGCCGGGCAGCTGCGGATCACGGCCTGGTGCCGGCGCCGGCTGAACCGCGAGCGGTGCCTGGTCCTCGGACTCGCCCTGATGGGCGGGGCGTTCCTGGTCCCGGCGGCCCTGGGCCGGGGCGCGGTGGGGCTGCTGCTCTGCGCGGCGGTCCTGGCCGTCGCGAACGCGGTGCTCTACCCGTACGAGATGGACACCGTCGTCGCCCTCGCCCGGGGGCGCTGGGTGGCCACCCACTACGGGCTCTACAACACCGTCTGCGGGATCGGGATCACCCTCGGGAACCTGGGGACGGGCGCGCTGCTCGACGTCACGGGGTGGTCGGCGGTGCCGTGGCTGGCGCTGTGCGCGGTCGGTCTCGTGTGCGCGGCGGCGGTGGCCCTCCTGGCCCGCGGCGGCCGCCTCGCGGAGGCGGGGGCGGGGGTCGGGGCGGGGGCCGGGGACGCCGCCTAGGGGATACGCCAGTCGGCCCCGTGGAGGTCGCCGCCGGGTGCGGCGGCGGCCACCCTGGGAGGACGCGGTACGGAGGCCGCGGCCGGTACGGAGACCGCGGCCGGTACGGACAGCGCAGCCCGTACGGACGGGTCAGGAGAGCACAGGTGGGGCACCCCCTCAAACCAGCGGGCGCGGCGGGCGGCGGGCGCGGCGGCCCGTACGGCGGTGCCCGGCGTTTCCTCCGTGCGCTGCCCACGTTGCTCATCATCGGCGGGGTCGCCTTCGACGTGTCGACGCCGCCCTCGTACACCGCCGCGCCGCTCTTCTCCGCCGCGCCGCTGATCGCCGCGCCCTTCTTCTCGACGCTCACGACCCTGGTCACCGGGATCGCCGCCGTCCTCGCCTCGATCGGGCTGCACCTCTACAACGGCACCGCCACCGAGGTCTCGGCCCTCACCGAGACCCTCACCGTCGTGACCGTCTCCGTGCTCGCGATGCTCGTCAACCGGGTCGTGCGGCGCAGCGGCGAGCGGCTGGCCTCGGCGCGGGTCATCGCGGAGACCGCGCAGAAGGCGGTGCTGCCGATGCCTGCCGAGCGGATCGGCGGGCTGCAGTGCGCGGCGCGGTACGAGGCGGCGCAGGCGGACGCGTTCATCGGCGGTGACCTGTTCGCGGTGCAGGACACCCCGCACGGGGTGCGGCTCGTGGTCGGGGACGTACGGGGCAAGGGGATGGAGGCGGTCGAGGCCGTCGCCGTCGTGATCGGGGCCTTCCGCGAGGCGGCCGAGCAGGAGCGGAGCCTGGAGGGCGTGGCGCAGCGCCTCGAACGGGCGCTGGCCCGGGAGGGGACCCGCAGGGACGGGCTCGACGCCTTCGAGGGGTTCACCACGGCCGTCCTGGCGGAGATCCCGCGCCGGGGCGAGGGCGACGCCGGGGTCGTACGGGTCGTCAACCGCGGTCATCCGCCGCCGCTGTTGCTGTACGTGGACGGGGGCCTGGACGTCCTGGATCCGGCGGAGTCGGCGCTGCCGCTCGGCATGGGCGAGCTGGCGGCGTGGCCCGACCGGGCGGAGGAGCGGCCGTACCCGCAGGGCGCGACGCTGCTGTTCTACACGGACGGCCTCTCCGAGGCGCGGAACGCGGCGGGCGTCTTCTACGACCCGGCGGAGCGGCTCGCCGGGCGGATCTTCCCGGGGCCGGAGGAGCTGCTCGACGCGCTCGTGGACGACGTACGGCTCCACACGGGTGGCGGGTCGACGGACGACATGGCGCTGCTCGCGGTGAGCAGGCCGGCGACGGGGCAGCCGGAGAGGCGCCGGACGATGACGGTGGTGCCGCCGGGCGAGCCCGGTCACCAGGCGTAGTCGAGGGGTGTCACTGCGATAACAATTGACATAACGTCAGATCGCGGCGGTTCGGCCATGCCTTTTCTGAAGGGGGGTCAACTCGGGCGATTCCCCACCAATTCAATGAACGATCACCGGGAACGGCTTGGAATCGGGACCCCCTGTCTATTAACGTTCGATAACGCAGCGCGGTCGTCCCAGCCGTCGCAAGAGGCGGCACCGTGCGCACGCGCCGAATCCTGAAAAGGAACCGGGGAACCACTACTTGGGGTGAATCGGGCCTTTCGCACCTGTGCGACCGTGCCCGTAGGAGACCTTCCTGCTCCGAACCCGTCAGCTAACCCGGTAGGCGAGAAGGAAGGAAAGGAGCGCGCCTTCGTGGCGTCCAACACCCCCGCACCCGAAGCCCCCTTCGATGCTTTCGGTGGCGGTGCGGGTCCTGCCGCTCCGGACACCGAGTGGAACCCCACCGAGGGCTCCCTCCGCGCCGAGAGCCGCTCCGGCGGCCGGCACCGGGTCGTCAAGCAGCGCTCGAACTTCGCCCGCTCCTCCACCGTGCTCGGCGTCGGCGTCATCGCGGCCGTCGGTGCGGGCGGCCTCGCCACCGCGCAGGACAAGCCGCCGGTGGCGATATCGCTCCCCGACCTCCCGGACCTCGACCTCCCGGACGCCAAGGACCTCCCCGGCGTCGGCGAGTTCTTCGCGGACGACAGCGACGAGCAGTACCGCGACTACGCCGAGGGGACCGGCGCCAACGCGAACCCGCTGACCGCCGCCACGTACGTCACCCCGGCCGGCGAGAACACCGACGGCACCGTCCGGACGGCCCAGGCCACCGACACCACCCGGACCACGGTCGGCACCACCGACGCCGGCGAGGTCCTGCGCGCCCGCATCCTCCAGCAGGCCGAACAGCAGCAGGCCACCGCCGACGCCGCCGAGAAGGCCGCGGCGGAGAAGGCGGCGGCCGAGAAGGCCGCGGCCGAGGCCGCTGCCAAGGCCGAAGCCGCGGAGAAGGCGGCCGCCGAGGCGAAGGCGAAGGCCGAGGCGGAAGCCAAGGCCAAGGCGGAGGCGGAAGCCAAGGCGGAGGCCGAGCGGCAGGCCGCGGCGGCGGAGGCCGAGCGCCTCGCCCAGCTCGCCGCGAGCTACTCGATGCCCCTCTCCTCGTACAGCATCAGCGCCACCTACATGCAGTCCGGCTCGATGTGGTCCTCCGGCTACCACACGGGTCTCGACTTCGCCGCCCCCACGGGCACCCCGCTCAAGGCGGTCCACAGCGGCACCGTCAAGTCGGCGGGCTGGTCCGGCTCCTACGGTTACCGGATCGTCCTGGAGCTGGAGGACGGCACCGAGGTCTGGTACGCCCACCTCTCCTCGATGACGGTGGGCGCGGGCCAGACCGTGACCACCGGCGAGACGATCGGCCGCGTCGGCGCCACCGGCAACGTCAGCGGCGCGCACCTCCACCTGGAGATCCACCCCGGCGGCGGCGACGGCATCGACCCGGCGGCCTGGCTCCGTTCCAAGGGCCTCTCGATCTGACGCCCTGAGGTCCCGAGGGACCGAACGGAATAGTCCCGGCGTCGCGGAGGGTTGACCACCTCATGGCCTCCCTCCGCCCGCTGGGCTCCTCCGACCTGCACGTCTTCCCGCTCGCCCTCGGCGGCAACGTCTTCGGCTGGACCGCCGACGAGGCGCAGTCCTTCGCCGTCCTCGACGCCTACGCCGCCGCCGGCGGCAACTTCGTCGACACCGCGGACATGTACTCCGCCTGGGCCGAGGGCAACGAGGGCGGCGAGTCCGAGACCGTCATCGGCCGCTGGCTCGCCTCCCGGGGCAACCGCGACGACATCGTCGTCGCCACGAAGGTCGGCGCCCACCCCCACTTCAAGGGGCTCTCCGCCACCACCATCAAGGCGGGCGTAGAGGAGTCGCTGCGCCGCCTCGGCACCGACCACATCGACCTGTACTACACGCACTTCGACGACGAGACGGTCCCGGTCGAGGAGATCGTCACCGCTCTCGACCAGCTCGTGAAGGACGGCACCGTGCGGGCCGTCGCCGCCTCCAACATCTCCCCCGAGCGGCTGCGCGCCTCGCTCGACTTCGCGGAGGCCGAGGGCCTCGCCCGGTACGTGGCGCTCCAGCCGCACTACAACCTGGTCTCCCGCGACACCTACGAGGGCCCGCTCCTGGAGACCGTAGAGAGCGCCGGACTCTCCGCCGTCCCGTACTACGGGCTCGCCTCCGGCTTCCTCACGGGCAAGTACCGCCCCGGAGCCGCAGTCGACAGCGTCCGGGCCGCCGGGGCCGGCGGGCACCTGGACACCGAGCGGGGCCGGGCCGTGCTCTCCGCGCTCGACACGGTCGCCGAGGCGCACGAGGCCGAGCTCGCCACCGTCGCCCTCGCCTGGCTCGCCTCCCGGCCGACCGTCGCCGCGCCGATCGCCTCGGCCCGTACGGTCGAGCAGCTCCCGGCCCTGGTCGCGTCCACGGAGCTGACCCTCACCGAGGCGGAGCTGACGCTCCTGACGGAGGCGTCGGCCTGACGGAGGCGTCGGCCTGAACGACGGCGCCCCCGGCCCGGCGGGTGCCGGGCCGGGGGCGCCACCGCACCGGATCAGGTCAGGTGGGTGGGGACGCCCATGGCCCCGAGCCGCCAGTCGCTGGGCAGGTACCAGTAGCAGTGGCCGTACTCACCGCCGTAGTCCTTGTCGCCGAAGAAGAGCAGGAGGTTGCCCGTCTCCGGCCCGACGATCCCGTCGACCTCGCTGCCGGTCCACTGCTGGTACCAGCGGATCTGGGCATCGGTCTTGGGGCCCCACTGGCCGTCCTCGGCGATCTGCGCGCGGCCGGCCTTCCTGGCGGCGTCGTTGACCAGGGTCTGGGCGCACCAGACCGCCCCGCCGCTGGTGGTGTACCCGTATCCGACGTACCCGGCGCCCTCGACGGCGCCGGCCGTGCCGCTCGTTCCCCCGACGACCAGGGCCGCCACACCGAGTGACAGGCCCACCTTGGCCGCGATCTTCTTGAGCACGTGTGTCTCCGTTCTCGGATGATCTTCGAGAACGACGGTACTTACGTTCGACATCCGTGGGGCTGTCCCACGGCCATGAGACGTCCCGGGACGGTCCCGATCAGCTCCGGTACGGGTTGTAGCCGCCGTAGTCCAGGTACTGGGGCGGCGCCCACACCCGGCCCGTCGCCCGCGCCGCGTACGTGAGCGCGGGCGAGGCGACCGCCCGGCGCTGCCAGAGGTGGTGCAGCAGCTCCTGCTCCCGGGCCGGGAAGTCCGGGCCCGCCGTGCCGCGCCGGGCCCGGTCCCGGAGGAACGCGAGGGTCGTCGCGAAGGACTCGTACTCGCCGACGGCCTGCGCCGCCGGAGGACCGTACGTCCGGGCGGCGAAGGCGCGGGCCAGCTGGCGGGCGTGCATCGAGGAGAGCGCGAGGGGCTCGGCGGGGGAGAGCCAGCCGGCCGCCGCGTACGCCGGGAGCTCCCCGGATATCGTGCGCAGCTCGCGCTGCCGGCTCCACACCGCGAGCCAGGTCAGCAGCCCGAAGGCGGGGACCATGAAGCCCCCGTACACCGCGAAGAAGGCCAGCGGGCCGCCGAAGGTGGCCGCGCCGTTCCACGCGGCGTGCATGCCCATGGCGAGCAGCAGCCCGGCGATCGGCAGCAGTACCCGCCGGATCCGCTTCCCGCGCGGCGCGAGCGCGGCGAGGCCGAAGCCGATGCCGGTGAGCACGGTGAAGAGCGGATGCGCGAACGGCGACATCACGACCCGTACGAAGAAGGTCGCGACGGTCACCGAACCGAGGCCGGAGGAGCCGAACTCCTGGTCCTCCCCGAAGGCGTTCCCGAGGTAGAGGATGTTCTCGGTGAAGGCGAAGCCGGTCGCCGTGAAACCGGCGACGACGACCCCGTCGACGAGCCCGCCGAAGTGCCGTCGGCGGAAGAGGAAGAGCAGCAGGATCGCGACGGCCTTCGCGCTCTCCTCCACGACCGGCGCGATCACCGTGGCGCCGAGGGATTCCGCCGAGTCCGGGTCGGCGGTGGCCGTCGCGATCCAGCGGACCGCGAAGGAGTTCGCCAGGATCGCGACCAGCGCGGCCGCGAAGGCGCCCCACGCGAAGGCGAAGAGCAGGTTCTTCCAGGGGCCCGGCTCGACCCGGTCGAGCCAGCGGAACGTGGCCATCAGCAGCGGTACGGGAAGCACCGCGAGGCCCAGGCCGACGAGGAAGCCCTCGGTGCCGGTCTGCTCGCGGACCATCGCCAGGATGATCAGGGCGCAGAGCACGAGCAGGGTGACCACGGCGACGGCCCGGACCAGCCGGCTGCGCCAGAAGGTGCGGCGGGGCCGGTAGCGCCACTGCGACCGGTCGGCGGCGGCCGGGAACGCCGGCTCGTCGCTGTCCCGGTGCGGAACGGGCGCGGTCACGCTGTCGGCTTCGGCTCTGCCGTCGGTCTCGGCTTCGGCGGGGGCGGGATTCGACACGTGAGCGACCCTAACGACCCCCACCGACACCGGGCGACGGAGTGACGCACTCCCTGTCACTTCCTCCGGAAGAGGAGGTCGTGCACGACGTGCCCCTTGTCCAGGCCCTGGCCCTCGAAGCGGGTCAGGGGCCGGAAGTCCGGGCGGGGCGCGAAGCCGCCGTCGGCGAGCGTGTTCTCGAAGTCCGGATGCGCGGAGAGCACCTCCAGCATCTGCTCGGCGTACGACTCCCAGTCGGTGGCGCAGTGCAGCACTCCGCCGGGCTTGAGCCGGGTCGCGAGCAGGCTGAGGAACTCGGGCTGGATCAGGCGCCGCTTGTGGTGGCGGGCCTTGGGCCACGGGTCCGGGAAGTAGACGCGGCAGCCGTCGAGGGAGTCCTTGTCGAGCATCTCGCGGAGCAGGATGATCGCGTCGCCGTTGGCGACCCGGACGTTGGTGAGGCCGTTGCGGTCGGCGAGGCCGAGGAGGTTGCCCTGGCCGGGGGTGTGGACGTCCACGGCGAGGATGCCGGTGCCGGGGTCGGCGGCGGCCATCTGCGCGGTCGCCTCGCCCATGCCGAAACCGATCTCCAGGACGACCGGAAGCCCGTCGAACATCTCGCCCAGGTCGAGGATCCGCTTGCCGTCGATGTCGAGGCCCCAGTCGGGCCACCGCTTCAGCATGGCCTCGGCCTGCCCGTAGGTGACACGGCTCCGCCGAGGCTGGAAGCTCCGGATCCGCCGCTCGTGATGAGCCCCGGCGGGATCGGGCAGGGGCCCCTCACCGGGGGCGAACATCCGACTGCCCCGCCGCGCGACAGGCTGGGCGGGTTCGGCGGCGGACTGCGGGGCGTTCTCTGGCTGCTCGGACACAATGTCCGATTCTACGATCGCGACGCCCTTGCCCGGGGCCACGGGGGAGAGGGCGCGGGCCCGGGCGGGGCTCACGGGCCGCAACCCGCCGCCGTCCACCACCCGCGGAGCTACAACCGCGGAGCTGCAACCGTGGAGCTACAACCGCGCCAGCGCCCGCCCCGCCACCTCCCGCCCGATCGGCAGCGAAGCCGTCGCCGCCGGCGACGGCGCGTTCAGCACGTGCACCGTCCGCGGCGCCTCCCGGATCAGGAAGTCGTCGACCAGCGTCCCGTCCCGCAGCACCGCCTGCGCCCGCACCCCCGGCGCCGCGCGCCGCAGGTCGGACTCCTCCACCACCGGCAGCAGTCTCCGTACCGCCGCCGTGAAGGCCCGCTTCGACACCGAGCGCCGCAGCTCACCCGCCCCGTACCGCCAGTGGTCGCGGGCGATCGCCCACGAGCCGGGCCAGGCCAGCGTGGCGCCCAGCTCGCGCGGGCGGACGACGGACCAGCCGTACCCCTCGCGGGCGAGCGCCGGTACCGCGTTCGGCCCGACGTGGACGCCGCCGTCGACGCCCCGGGTCAGATGCACCCCGAGGAACGGGAACGCCGGGTCCGGCACCGGATAGACCAGGCCCCGCACGAGCGAGGGGTCCGCCAGCTCGTAGTACTCCCCACGGAAGGGGACGATCCGCATCCCCGGGTCGTCGCCCGCGAGCCGCGCGATCCGGTCGCAGTGCAGCCCCGCGCAGTTCACCAGGACCCGCGCCCGCACGACCCGCCCGTCCGCGGTCCGCACGGCGACACCCCAGGGGCGCCGGTCGATCACGGCGACCTCCGCCCCGTACAGGATCCGCGCCCCCGAGGCCTCCGCGAGCCGCTCGGCGACGGCGGTGTAGTCGCAGATTCCGGTCGTGCCGACATGGATCGCGGCCAGCCCCCGCACCCGCGGCTCGTACTCGCTGATCTGCGCCGGGCCGAGCTCCCGCACCGGGATGCCGTTCTCCCGGCCGCGCTGCACGAGTGCGTGCAGCCGGGGCAGTTCCTCGCGCGCGGTGGCGACGACGAGCTTCCCCGTCACCTCGTACGGAATGCCCCACTCCGCGCAGAACTTGACCATCTCGGCCGCGCCCTCGACCGCGAACCGCGCCTTGAGCGAACCGGGCCGGTAGTAGATCCCGCTGTGGATCACCCCGCTGTTGCGCCCGGTCTGGTGCCGCGCGAGGGCGTGCTCCTTCTCCAGGACCGTGACCCGGGTGCCGGGGGCGGCACGCGTCAGCGCGTACGCCGTCGACAGACCGACGATCCCACCGCCGATCACGAGCACGTCACAGTCAAACACCAGCGCCACCTCCCACCCCCGATAGTGCACTGGCCCACTGACAATCCCGTGAAACCTCGCGCGGCCTCACGAGACGCGCGTCACGTGGATCGCACACGCGCCACAGACGCCACAGACGCCACAGGCGACACAGCCCACGCGGGCGACACAGGCCACGCGAGCCGCACAGCCCAGGCGAGCCACGCGGTCCACGCGAGCCGCGCAGCCCAGGCGAGCCGCGCGGCCCACGTGAGCCGCGCAGCCCACACAGGGCCTCACACCGGCGCGACGAGGAGCGGCCGGGCCCGCTCCCGCAGCTCCACGACGCGCGGCTCGTCCCCGTACGGTTCGAGCCGGTGCAGCAGATCCCGTACGTACTCGGTCGTCCGTGCAGAGGAGATCCGCCCCGCCACCTCCACCGCGCGCGTGCCCGCCGCGCAGGCCGCGTCCAGATTGCCCGACTCCAGCTCGGCGACGGCGGAGACGACGAGCCGCAGCCCGTGCGAGCGGACGAACTCCTCCGTCGGCCGGGACAGCGCCTGCTCGGTGAAGCGACGCACCTCGCGGGGTGCCTTCAGGTCCCGGTAGCACTCGGCGGCGTCCGCGCAGAACCGGTCGTACGAGTAGAAGCCCAGCCACGTCGGGTCGGCGTCGCCCGCCCGGGACCGCTCCAGCCACCCCTCGGCGGCCTTCAGCGCGGCGGCGGCGGCCGGCCCGTCGCCGGCCTTGGCGTGCGCACGGGCCTCGACGAGCCGGAAGAAGGACATGGTGCGGGCGGTGGCGAGCCCCCGGTTCCGTTCGAGAGCGGCCTGGGCGAGGTCGACGCCCTCGTCGGCGAAGCCCCGGTAGGTGGCCTGGAGGGACATGGAGGCGAGGACGTAGCCGCCGAGGGGCACGTCGGCGGCGGCGCGGGCGAGCCGCAGGGCCTGGATGTAGTAGCGCTGGGCGGCCTCCTGCTGCCCGGTGTCGAAGGCCATCCAGCCGGCCAGGCGGGTGAGCTCGGCGGTCGCCCCGAAGAGCGCGCGGCCGACCTCGTCCGAGTACGAGCCGAGCAGCAGCGGTGCCGCGTCCACGCGTAAGCACTCGGGGACCATCGACGAACGCCAGTCCCCACCCCCGTACTTGGAGTCCCAGCGGCGCGCGTCCTCGGCGGCCTCGCGCAGCTTGGCGACGTCGCTGTGACCCACGCGCGCGTGCTCCGCGGCCGCCGCGACGGCGGAACCCCGGCCCGCCCCGGAGCGGGGGGCCTCGCGCTCCACCGACGGGTCGGCGGGGGTTATCAGCCAACGGGAGGCGGGCGTCGCGTACGCGCTCACGGCGAAGGACCCGGCCAGCGACTGCCAGATGCCGCCGCCTCCGGCCCGCCGACCGGCGAGATCCAGCCGGTACAGGTCGGTGGCCGAGCGGACCGCCTCACCCACGTCACGCGGGAAGGCGAGCCCCACCTCGGGCGCAGGGTCGGCGTCCGCGAGCCCGATCTCGTGCAGCGGCACGGGCCGGCCGAGCTTCTGGCCGATCGCGGCGGCGATCAGATGCGGGGCGGCGCCCTGCGGCACCATGCCCTTCGACACCCACCGGGCCACCGAGGTCTTGTCGTACCGAAGCGTCAGGCCCCGCTGTGAGCCGAGGTCGTTGACGCGCCGGGCGAGCCCGGCGTTGCTGATTCCCGCGAGGGCGAGAACCGTGCCGAGCTTTTCGTTCGGCCCGCGTTGCTCCCTGGACATGACGCCACCCCTCGACAACCCAGACGGCCGCCACGACGCCGGGCATAGGCGTGCGGCATTCGTAAACACAGCGTAGTTCGCCGCATCCCCACCGTTAAGGGGCGGTGTTCCGTATGGCGAGATTGTTGTGTGAACGTCCGGCGACGGGCGTCGTCGACCCGCGCCGCGCTCCGGCCGTGTGGCCGTGCGCCCGGCCGTGCGCTCTCGTCCGGCCGGCGGGGGAGCGCTTCCATGGATGGTGCGTGGGTCGGCCCGCTCGGCCGGGAACGGTGTCCCGGACCAGTGGGCTGGGGGACACCGTCGCCCCATTCCCCGCGGGCGGCGGACGGCGCCGGGAGGCGGGAGCGCCTCCCGGGCTGCCGGTGACGCATGAGCGCGGGGGGTGAGCCGGGCGGACGCCCGGACGCCTCCCAACCCTCCGGGGAGGGTCGATATTTGGCCGAATGACGCCGGTGTCCAACTGGCCCATGCCAGGGGCGCATTCAGCTTTCGCCCGCGTGCACCCGGACTCCACCCCGTGCGCCGTTGCCGTGGCAGCATGTCTTCCACCGGAACGGACGTGGAGGCGCCGATGCGATGGCTGGTGGGCTGGAGCAGCGTCGCCGCGAGCTTCGCGACGACCGCCGGGGCGCGGGCGGGAGCGGTGAACGGCGGCTACGGCTCCACGGCGAGCTACGGCTCCACGACGGGCTACGGCTCCACGACGAACTACGGCTCCACGACGAACTACGGCTCCGGCGCGGCCGACTACGGCTACGGCCCCGGCTCCGCCACCGCGAACTCCGGCCGCACGGCAGCCGAGGGGCGCACGGTGCAACCCGTGGGCGCGCAACTCCTCTGGGGCGACCCCGATCCCCTGTGGGCGGTCGGCGACTGGCGCCCCGACGAGGTGCGCGTGGTGGCCGTCGACGACCACACCCGCCTCGCCGTCCTCGGCTGTTGCGCCGCCACCGACGAGGAGCTGCGGCTCGGCCTGCTCACCGCGCGAGGGGGCGCACTGAGGCATCTGACGGCGTGGCCCGGCAGTTACACCGCCGTCGTCAAGGCCGGCCGCCGTGTCACCGTCACCGGTGATCTCGCGGGCGCCCGGCCGGTGTTCCACACCCCGTGGGCCGGCGGTACGGCCTACGCGACCGCCGCCCTGCCGCTCGCCGACCTCGTCGAGGCCCAGCTCGACATCGGCCACCTGGCCGCCCTGCTCGCCTGCCCCGAGACCCCGGAGGCGCTGCGTGACTCCACCCCGTACGAAGGAGTGCGGCGGGTCCCGCCGGGCCACGCGCTGATCCTGCGGGAGGGTTCGCGGGAGATCGCCGGGTACGAGACGGTGGCCTCGCTCGCCGTCGCGGCGCCCGAGGCAGACGCCCGGCAGTCCGTGGAGGCGGTACGGGACGCCCTGGTCGAGGCCGTCCGGGCCCGGCTCACCGCGCCCCGGCACGCGCCCGAGGCCCCGCTGCCCGATCCGGGCCCGGTCCCCGGGATGGGGCCCGCCGACCGGCGCGCGGCCCGGGGCGGCGGCCCGGCGCCCGGCATCGGCGCCGACCTGTCAGGCGGCAGCGCCTCCGGCACGCTGGCCCTCCTCGCGGCGGGGCTTCCGGGGCGGCCGGGCACGATCCTGGGCCACGGTACGGGCGCGGGGGAGCGGCTCCTCGCGGTCACCTTCAACGACCTGGCGACCCGGTCCGGTTCGGGCCGCGAGGACGAACTGAAGCGGGCCGGGGAGATCGCGGCCGACCCGCGCCTGCACCACGTGGTCGTCGCCGCGGGCGAGGAGGCGCTCCCGTACGCCGCCCTGGACGGACCGCTCACCGACGAACCGGGCCCCGCGCTCGTCACGGCGGAACGCCACCGCAGGCGCCTCGCGGGCGGCAGCGCCGACCACTTCACCGGCATGGGCGCCAAGCAGGTCCTGGACGCCCACCCGGCGCGCCTCGCCGACCTCCTGATGGACCGCAGGCGCCGCTCCCTGGTGCGCCCGGTGACGGCGCTCGCCAGGGCCTCGGGTGCGTCGGCTGGCGCGTTCCTGGTGCCGCTCACCGTGTACAGGGCGGCGCGGAAGCTGGCCCGTACCCCGTACCGGACGGGTCTGGAGGCGGCGGCGCGTCGGGTCCTGGAGGCCAACCGCACGGCCCCGGACGGCTTCGGCCCCCTGGAGGCCTCGCTCTCCGCGCTGGCCTGGTCGCGGCCGGGTCCCGCGGCGCACTGGCTGACGGGGGAGGCGCTGGCCGAAGTATCGGTTCGCCTGAACCGTGCGGCGACGCTCCCCGCCTCCGTACAGCGTCCCGGCGAGGCACGCGCGCGTGCCGCCCTCGCCCGGGCGGCGGCCGACCACCGGGTCCTGGAGCAGGCCGCGGAGATCCGTGGCCAGCGGCTGCACGCCCCTTTCCTCGACAACCAGGTGGTACGGGCCTGCCGCGAGCTCCCCGAGTCGCTCCGGGTCCAGCCGGACGCCCGGGCCGGCGTCCTGCGCACGGTCCTCGCGGGCGCCGGCGTCCACGACCTCCCGCCCGGCTGGGGCGCACCGCACCCGGCGGTCCCGGCCGCCGCCGCCCGCGCGGGCCTGCGCGCCGCGCTCCCCCACCTCCTGGCCCTCTTCGACGCCCCGCTCCTCGCGGACGCGGGCCTGATCGAGGCCCGCGTGGTCCGAGACGCCCTGCGCGCGGCCGCCGACGGCGAACCGGTCCCCCTGGACGGCCTCGCCGACCTGGTCTCCACCGAGCTCTGGCTCCGCCGCCTCCTGGCCCGCCGCGGCTCCTGCTGGACGAACACGACGGAGCCGCGCGCCCACCGGGCGGTCCAGGGGCCGCTGATCCCGGCGTCGAGGTCGCTTCCGGCGTGAGGGCGGGTGACCGCCTTCGGGTGAAACGCCACAGCACGCTCGTTCGAGTGAGCGACTCCCTGATCTGCCCACACGATGGACCTCCGCTGAGAACGTCTCACCGAGCGAAGGAGGCCCGTCATGGCGATGGCGCTGCCGGCGCCGGAGGACGCGTTCTCCGAGGGCATGCCCGGCCGTGAGGGCGCGAGCGTGCAGGAGATCCGGGCCTACGCTCGCGCCGGGATTCCCGTCCACCTGCTCATCGACCGTGGGGCCGGCGAGGCCGTCGTCTGCTCCGAGCCCGTCGGGGACGCCTACGCCCACAAGTTCATCCACACGTTGGGGACAGTCGTCCCGCTTCCCTACCCGCTCGGCTTCGAGCTCGACACATCGGCGTTCTGACGGCCGCGCCCTCAGGGCCCCACCCGGGTAAACCCCGAGGCGCACCCGCACGCCACCGGCCACAATGAGCCGGTGCGGTATCTCATCCTCGGCACCACCGAGGCCCTCGACCCCCGCGGCATCCCCCTCCCCCTCGGCGGCGCCCGCCTGCGCGCGCTCCTCGCCGCGCTCGCGCTGCGCGGCGGACGGGCCGCCTCCACCACCGAGCTCGCGGACGACGTGTACGGGGACGACCCGCCGCAGGACGCGCCCGCCGCCCTCCAGGCCCTGGTCGGCCGCCTCCGCCGGATCCTCGGCGCGGAGGCCGTCGCCTCCACCCCCGGCCCCGGCTACCGCCTCGTCGCCGGCCCCGACGACATCGACCTGTACGTCTTCGAGCGCCGCGCCCGGGACGCGGGCGCCCTCCTCGACGCCGACGACCCCGACACCGCGGCGGCCCTCCTCCGGGAGGCCCTGGCCCTCTTCCGCGGCCCCGCCCTCGCCGACCTGCCGGCCCCGGCGGGCGTCAGGCCCGAGGCCCAGCGGCTCGCGGCCCTGCGCCGGCGCGTCGAGGCGGACCTGCGCCGGGGCGCCACCGACGGACTCGTACCGGAGCTGACGGAGCTCACGACCACGTACCCGTACGACGAGGCCTTCCGCGCCCACCTCATCCGCGCCCTGTGCGCCGAGGGCCGCCAGGCCGACGCCCTCGCCGCGTACGAGTCGGCCCGCCGCACCCTCGCGGACGCCCTCGGCACCGACCCGGGCCCCGAACTCACCGCCCTCCACCACGAACTCCTGACGGGCGGTACGGGGGGAGGCCCGGCCCCGACGGAGGCCCGGCGCGCCACCCCACAGCACACGGAACCGAATCGGCGACCCCACCAGGAACCCCCAGCCCCCACCCCCACCCCCGCACCCCCGGCCCCCGGCAACATCCGCCCCCGCCTCACCTCCTTCGTCGGCCGTGAGCCCGAGATCGCCGCGCTCCAGGACGACCTGGCCCGCTCCCGGCTCGTGACCCTCACCGGCCCCGGCGGCTCCGGGAAGACCCGGCTCGCCGAGGTGGCCGCGCTCCGAGCCGTCGGCCCCGCCGCCTGGATCGCCGAGCTGGCCCCGCTCGACGACCCCGACGCGCTCCCCGGCGCCGTCCTCTCCGCGCTCCGCCTCCGCGAGATGAACCTGATCAACCGCGACGGCCTCCCCCTCCAGGACGACCCGACCGCCCACCTCGTGGAGCACCTCGCCCGCCGCCCCTTCCTCCTCGTCCTCGACAACTGCGAGCACGTGATCGACGCGGCCGCCGCCCTCGCCGAGACGCTCCTCACCCACTGCCCGCAGCTCCGCATCCTCGCCACCAGCCGTGAACCCCTCGGCGTCCCCGGCGAATCGGTCCGCCCCGTCGAGCCGCTGCCGCCCGACCCCGCCCACCGCCTCTTCGCCGAGCGCGCCCGCGCGGTACGGCCCTCGTTCGACCCCGCCGCGGACGCCGCGACCGTCGACGAGATCTGCCGCCGGCTCGACGGTCTGCCGCTCGCCATCGAACTGGCCGCCGCCCGCCTCCGGCTGCTCACCCCGCGCCAGATCGCCGACCGCCTCGACGACCGGTTCCGGCTCCTCACCTCCGGATCGCGCACGGTCCTGCCCCGCCAGCAGACCCTCCGCGCCGTCGTCGACTGGTCCTGGGACCTGCTCGAACCCGCCGAGCGCACGCTCCTCCGCCAGGTCTCCGTCTTCGCCGGCGGCTGGGACCTCGCCGCGGCCGAGGCCCTGGCCCCGGGGGCGGCGGACACCCTCGGCGCACTGGTCGACAAGTCCCTGGTCGTGGCCACACCCACCGACCCGAGCGGGCCCGGCACCGAAGCAGGCAGCACCCACCCGAGCGGGCCCGGCACCGACGCCGACAGAACCCACCCGAGCGGGCCCGGCACCGAAGCAGGCGGCACCGGCCCGCGCGGACCCGGCGCGAGCGAGATGCGCTACCGCCTCCTGGAGACCATCCACGAGTACGCCGCCGAGCGCGCCGCAGAGACCCCCGCGCTCCTCGCCGCCGCCGGCGCCGCCCACACCGCCCACTTCACGGCTCTCACCGAGGAGGCCGAGCCCAAACTGCGTTCAGGGGAGCAGCTCCCCTGGATCGGGCGGATCGAGCGGGACCTCGACAACATCCGCGCCGCCCTCCACCGGGTCCTCGTCGCCACCCCCGACGAGCCCGCCGCCCACCGGCTCGTCTTCGCCATGGGCTGGTTCTGGTGGCTGCGCAACTACCGCGCCGAAGGCCTGGTCTGGGTCGAGCGGGCGACCGCACTCGGCGAGGACCCGGACGACCCGGAGGACCCCCGCTACTGGCCGCGCATGCACCTGCGGATGCTCCACTTCTTCCTCGCCGTCGAGAACCACACCGCCGACCACTTCCGCGACGATCCCGAGGCCGCCGCCCTGGTGGGACGGGTGCGTGCCGCGTTCGGCACCGAGCCCGGCCCCGAGGCCGCCCGCTTCCCGGGCCTGCTGTGGCCGTTCACCGCGTATCTCACCGAGGATCCGCTCCGGATCCGCGCCCTGCTCGACGAGGCCGTCGCCAACTGCCGCCGCCACGGCGGCGACTGGGAGGTCGGTGTCATCCTGATGTTCCGTACGCACCTGGTCGTCGACATGCCCGGCGGCATGACGGGGGTCGACGAGGACCTGGTGGAACTCCGCGCCCTCTCCCGCCGCGTCGGCGACCGCTGGATGGGCGCCCAGATCGCGAGCGCCGCGGCCGAGGCCCACATGATGCGCGGCCGTCACGCGGAGGCCGGGGAGGCGTACGAGGAAGCTCTCGGCCTCGCCCGCGAGGTCGGCGCCCACGCGGAGACCCCGTTCCTCATCGCCCGCCTCGCCGAACTCGCCTACCGCGCCGGTGACATGGAGGCTGCCCGGAACGGCCTCGACGAGGCCTCGCGGGAGGCCGAGCGCTACCACGTACGGGACACCGAGACGTTCGTGTGCTTCCTGGGAGCTGCCATCGCCTTCCACCTCGGCGACGTCGAGGAGGCCCGCGCCCAGCTGGAGACGGCGGGCAGTCTGGCCTACACCGGCACCCCGCCGCCGCACTTCGCGGCGGTGATGACCGGTCTGGCCGCCCGCGTCGAGGCGTACGAGGGCGGGGGCGCCGCAGCCGTGGCCTCCGCCGCGGACGCGCTGCGCGCCGCGCGGGACGCCCAGTGCTCGGACCTCATCTCGGCGGCGCTCGGGGAGGGCCTCGCGGTCACCCTGATCGAGGCGGACGAACCCGCCCTCGCCATGACGGTCCTGGCCGCCGTCGACGGCTGGCGTCACGAGATGCCCCGCTCGGTCCCGGAGCTGCGGGAGGTCGAGGAGGTGACGGCGCGGGCGCTGGCCGCCCTCGGCGCGCCCGCCGTCACCGAGGCCCGCGCCACCGGCACGGACCTCGGCCTCGACGACGTCCTGACGCTGACCGCGACCTACGTCGGTACGCGGCCGGAGCAGGTCAGGAGCAACTGATCCGGGACTCCGCCCAGTCGGCGACGGCGGCCCGGCCGAAGGGGGTGTGCTCCTCCACCACGAGCCGGATCGTGGAACGGCCCGTGATGTCGACGTGCACCGGGAGCGGCGGGTCGCCCGCCCGGACCACGGCGGAGCGCCAGAGCCGCTCCCCGTCCCCGTAGACGGAGAAGCGGACGCCGCCCTGGCCGATCAGGGCGCTCATGTCGTCGACGCCGACGGTCGCGTCGTAACTCGTGCACTGCCGGTTGAGGTCGATGAACAGCGAGGACGGCGCGTGGACGCTGACCCCGTGCCCGTACCGGGTGTCGCTGATAGAGAGGCTGTTCCGCGGCCACATCCAGCTGCTGTCGGCGAGGGACAGCTCGGGCTTGGTGCCGTCACCGAAGATCCCGTACTCCAGCTCGTCGACCTGGTAGACGGCGGGCGGGGCCGGCTTCGGGGAGGGCTTCTCCGGGCTCGGCGTCGGCTTCGGCATGGGCGTGGGCGTCGGCGTCGGCTTCGGCGTGGGGCTGGGTGTCGGCGTGGGCTTCGGAGTCGGAGTCGGCGTGGGGCTCGGCTTGGGGGAGGGCTTCTCCGGGCTGGGCGTCGGCGTCGGTGTCGGCGTGGGCTCGGGCGTGGGCTCGGGCGTGGGCTTCGGCGGGGCGGACGGCACGGGTGGCGGTACGGGCGTCGGCTTCGCCGGGGGCGCGGGTTCCTGCGGTACGACGGGGGTGACGACCGGCTGCGTGGGCTTGGGCGAGGCCACGGGCTGGGGATCCCCGGCCATGGCCCAGACGAGCCCGGCGGCCGCGGCGACGGCCATGGCGGCCGCGAGGCCCGCCTTCGCGGGCATACCGAGCCCCTCGGCGGCGGCACCGCCCGAGGCCGTGCCGCCGGAAGCCCCGCCGGAGGCCGCGGCCGCCGCGGCCGCGCCGGCGGCGCCGACGGCACCGCCCGCGACGACACCGGCGGCCTTGAGCGAGTACCCGGCGGCGAACCAGCCGATGACGGCGATCGGCAGCAGCGCGGGGATCCCGGCGTTGACGTGGGCCAGTTCACCGGCGGCGAGCCGACACTTGGCGCACTCGTCCAGGTGCTTGCGCAGCCCGCGCTCGGCCCGCATCCGCAGCCCGCCGCGCGCGTAGGCGCCCAGCCGGTCCGCGTACCGGGCGCAGTCGCCGCCCGAGGTGAGGGACTGGCTGACATGGGCCTGGAGGTAGGCCTGCTTGAGGCCCTCGCGGGCCCGGCTGGCGAGCACGGCCGTGGCGTTGGCGGTCAGTCCGAAGAGCGGGGCGACGTCGCTCGGCGACTCCTCCTCGACGGTGGTGTGCCACAGCACGGCCTGCCAGCGCTCGGGCAACGAGCGGAAGGCCTGCATGGCGAGCGACTGCTCGGCCTCGTGCATGGCCCGCACGTCGGCGCCGAGGTCCATGGTGTCCTGATCGGAGACCTCGGACGTACGGGAGGCCTCCGCCGCGAACACGGCGAAGTCCTCGACGAGATGCTCCCGCTTCTGCGTCCTGGCCCAGTTCGCCGCGACCCGCCGGACGGTGGTCATGAGGTAGGCGCGCACGGCCTGTTCGGGCCCGGCCCCGCCCCGGACCGCCTGGAGGGTACGGGCGAACACCTCGGCGGTCAGGTCGTCGGCGGTGTGCGCGTCCCGGCAGCAGGTCCTGGCGTACCGCCGGACGGCATCGGAGTGGCGCCGGAACAGTTCCTCGTACGCGGAGTCGTCGCCGTCCCGCATGAGCTGGACGAGCTCGGCGTCGGAGGGCGGCAGCTCGACGGCCGGCGGGAGGACACCCTCGGCCTCGTCACCGAACCCGTCCCCGCCCTGGTCCGTCCCGGCGGCGGCAGCCCCCGCGACGACCCCGGCGCCCTGTCCGGTAACGGACTTGACCGCGCGCTGCGGCGGAACGCTCACGTCGACCGTCGCGGGCCCGCTCGACGGCGCGCTCACCGACGCGGCACCGGAGAGGCCGCCCGGACCACCCTGGCTCGGCACCTGCCGGGAGGGCGGGTCCCCGGTCTCCGCGGCACCGCCGCCGCCCAGCGGATCGTCCCGACCGTCACCGCTCATCGCGGAAGCCCCCGTATGCACGCCCAGACCCGAACACCGGCCAAGACTGCCACAGAGCGCGGGCACGCCGAAGCGCCGCGTCCACTTACCACTCGTCCGGGGCGAGTTCCTGTATCCAGGCGTAACCGCTCACACGTTCGTGCGATGCTCGTTGGTCCGCCCGGAGCACAGCGACGCCGACTCCCCGCGCGGGTCTCCTACCGGGAGCGCAGCCCCTCGAGCAGGATGTCGAGGAGCCGGGTCGAGGCCGCCGCCTGCTGCGCCGCGTCCGGCAGGGCCGGGGCGGCGGTGGCGATGACGAGCAGGACGTCGGCCACGGTCACATCGGCCCGCAGCTCACCCGCCTCACGCGCCCGGTCGACGAGCCGGCCGACGACGTCGAGCAGCTCCGCCGCCCCCGCGTCCTCCCGCTCCTCGGCCGGCACCGAACGAGGCGCGACCACACGCGCGTCGGGATCTGCGACACCCCGCTGGGACGGCACCCGGGCCGCGTCCTCACCGGCGTCGGCGCCCGACCCCGCGGGGTCGTCCACGCCCACCCGCAGGACCTGCGGCGGCAGCAGCCGCCCCGCACCCGAGGCCACCGAGGTCCGCAGGAACCGGGAGAGCGCCGACCACGGCTCGTCCTCCTGGCCCAGCGCGGCCCGCGCCTGCTCGGTCAGCCGGGAGGTCTCCTCCTCGGCTATCCGCCGCACCAGCACGTCCTTGCTGGGGAAGCGGCGGTAGACCGTACCGACACCGACCCGGGCGCGGCGCGCCACGTCCTCCATCGGAGCCCCGTAGCCGAGCTCGCCGAACACCTCGCGCGCGGCGCGCAGCACGTGCTCCAGATTGCGCTGGGCGTCCACCCGCAGCGGTGCGGACCTGCCGCCCGGCATCGGGGACACCGTCCCGTGGCGCAGCTCGGAGCCGGCGCCCTGGGGCACCAGCCCGGCGCTCCGGGCGTCGTCGGCGGTGGCCGTCCCGACGACCGACTGCCAGTGTGAATCCTGAATCTGCATAAGCGTTCCCCCGCTCATGATGTCTCCCCCCGGAGACTCCCCGCCCTGACACGGGGCTTCCGGCCGGCGAGCGCTTCGGTCCACGCGCTCTCCTCCGACACCCCGACGAAGTACGAACATAGTTGAGTCGGGGTCAATTCAGAAGGGGGAGTTCCGTACGGTGCGCCCCCCGATCGGAGCAAGGCCCGGAAGACTCCCGATTCCGACCCCGCTCCCCACCCCTCACGCCCACCGTGACCTGCGCCGTTTCCCCGGCACGCTCCTCGCGCGCCACCCCACGCCTCCGTACCCCTCCGGTCACACAATTTGCCGGGGCTGTGGACAAACCACGGATGGCGTTGCGTCATGGGACAGTGACCGAACCTGCGCGCATTCTCGTGGTCGGCGGTGGCTACGTCGGCATGTACACCGCGCTGCGCCTCCAGCGGCAGCTCAGGGCCGAGCTCAGAGCCGGCGCCGTCGAGATCGTGGTGGTCACTCCCGATCCCTACATGACGTACCAGCCGTTCCTGCCCGAGGCCGCGGCCGGCTCGATCTCCCCGCGCCACGTCGTCGTCCCGCTCCGCCGGGTCCTCGACCGCTGCCGGATCCTCATCGGCGAGGTCGGCTCCATCGACCACGCCAAGCGGACGGCGACCCTCTCCACCCTCGCCACCGAGGAGGAGGGCACCGGTGACATCGAGCTCACCTACGACGAGCTGGTCCTCGCCCCCGGCTCCGTCTCCCGCACCCTCCCGGTCCCCGGCCTCGCCGACCACGGCATCGGCTTCAAGACCGTCGAGGAGGCCATCGGCCTGCGCAACCACGTCATCGAGCAGATGGACGTCGCCTCCTCCACCCGCGACCCCGCGCTCCGCGACGCCGCCCTCACCTTCGTCTTCGTCGGCGGCGGCTACGCCGGCGTCGAGGCCCTCGGCGAGCTGGAGGACATGGCCCGCTACACCGCGCGGTACTACCACAACCTCAAGCCCGAGGACCTGCGCTGGGTCCTCGTCGAGGCCTCGGACCGGATCCTCCCCGAGGTGGGCGAGGAGATGGGCCGGTACGCCATCCGCGAGCTGCGCGGCCGCAACATCGACGTACGCCTGGAGACCCGCCTCGAATCCTGCGAGGACCGCGTCGCCGTCCTCAGCGACGGCACCCGCCTGCCGACCCGCACCGTCGTCTGGACCGCCGGCGTCAAGCCCGCCCCCGTCCTCGCCGCCACCGACCTGCCGCTCAACGGACGCGGCCGGCTCCGCTGCACCGCCCACCTCGCCGTCGAGGGCGTCGCCCACGCCTGGGCCGCGGGCGACGCGGCCGCCGTCCCCGACGTCACCGCCGACGCACCCGGCACGGAATGCGCCCCCAACGCCCAGCACGCCGTCCGTCAGGCCAAGGTCCTCGCCGAGAACATCGCCGCCTCCCTGAGCGGCCGACCGCTCACGGAGTACGCGCACACGTACGCGGGGTCCGTCGCCTCCCTCGGCCTCCACAAGGGAGTGGCCCACGTCTACGGACGTAAACTCAAGGGCTACCCGGCCTGGTTCATGCACCGCGCCTACCACCTCAGCCGGGTCCCCACCTTCAACCGCAAGGCCCGCGTCCTCGCCGAATGGACCCTTTCCGGCCTGTTCAAGCGGGAAATCGTCTCTCTCGGCTCGCTGGAACACCCGCGCGCCGAATTCGAACTCGCCGCCGCACCGCCACCCGACCACGGCGACAAGCCGTCGTCCTGACATCACTGTCAGTGCACTCGTCCACACTGGACGTGTGACCATAGGTGGGCTCACACCTGCACAGCGTGACTCTGCACGGCACCGACACCACGAGGCATACAGATCCGTGAACTTCACCCGTTGGAGCGCCCGGCTCCCCGGCACGCAGCGCCGCGCGGCGCGGGGGACCGAAGGCTCCGTGCCCGCCGCCCGCGGTGAGTACGGGCAGCAGCTGGAGCACCCCGGCACCGAGACCGCCGACGCCGACCACGCCGCCGAGGTACCCGCCCTCGAGGACTTCTCCGTACGGGAGCTCCTCGGCCGCCTCCCCGGCCTGGTCGCCCTCGTGTACGGCCCGGAGCACCGCATCGCGTACGTCAACGACGCCTACGCGGCGGCGTTCGGCCCCCGCCCCGCGGGCGCCACCGTCGCCGACACCTGCCCCGAGGCCGAGGACCTCGGCCTGCTGCCCCTCATGGACCAGGTCCTGCGCAGCGGAAAGCCCCGTACGGTCAAGTCCCGCCGCACCCAGGACGGCGGCTCGTACACGGTCACGTGCCTGCCCGTCGACAGCCCCCACATCGACGGCGGGGTCCTGGTCCACGCCACCGACGTCACCGACCACGCCGAAGCCGCCGAGCGGCTCCGCGCCAGCGAGCGCCGCCACCGCGAGACCGCCGTCACCCTCCAGCGCTCCCTGCTCCCGCAGGAGCTGGAGCAGCCCGACGACCTGCGGATCGCCGCCACCTACCAGCCCGGCGGCACCGACGCGGCCGTCGGCGGCGACTGGTACGACGTGATCACCCTCGGAGCGGGCCGCACCGCCCTCGTCATCGGCGACGTGATGGGCCGCGGCGTCCGTGCCGCCGCCGTCATGGGTCAGCTCCGCACCGCCGTCCGGGCCTACGCCCGCCTGGACCTGCCCCCGCACGAGGTGCTTCAGCTCCTCGACGGCCTCGCCGCCGAGATCGACGCCAGCCAGATCGCCACCTGTGTCTACGCGATCCACGACCCCAGCGAGGGCAAGCTCGTCTACGCCTCCGCCGGCCACCTCCCGATCCTCGTACGGGACGAGGACGGCACCGTCCGCCGCGCCGAGGACCCCACGGGCCCGCCGCTCGGCACCGGCGGCTGGCTGCACGCCTCGGGCTCCATCGCCCTGCCGCCCGGCTCCACCGCCGTCCTCTACACCGACGGCCTGGTGGAGCGCCGCCGCGAGGACATCGACGAGGGCGTCGCCGCCCTGGCCCGCGCCCTCTCCGGCGCGAGCGGCACCCCGCAGGTCGTCTGCGGCCGGCTGCTCCGCGCCCTGGGGGTCACCGCCGAGCACGACGACGACGTGGCCGTCCTGGTCGTCCAGCACCCTTCCCGGGAGGGCTCCGACGCCGAGCTCTTCCACAACGCGGCCCTGGAACTCCTCGGCGGAGTGGAGGCCGCTCCCCGCGCGCGTGCCTTCGCCTCCGGCGTCCTGTCGAGCTGGCGCTTCCCGGTCGAGCTGCGCGACCTGGGCGTCCTCGCCACCAGCGAGCTCGTGGCGAACTCCCTCCAGCACGGCACGCCACCCATGCGGCTGCGCCTCCGCCGTACGGACCGCCGCCTGATCATCGAGGTGACGGACGGGGACGACCACCTGCCGCGCCGCCGCAGGGCGGAAACGGAGGACGAGGCGGGTCGCGGTATCTCGATCATCGCGACGATCGCCTCGTCCTGGGGGAGCCGCCGCACACCGGGCGGCGGCAAAGCGGTGTGGTGCGAGTTCGCCCTCCCGAACAAGCAGGGCTAGTGATCTGGTTGTGAGTTCGCTGGGCACCACGTGAGTTGCTTTGCGTACCACTTTCGTGGGTTTGGCTGACGGGTGTCGGTTGGCTTCGGTCTGCTGTGGGTTGTGGGTGACAACAGGCTGGAGCCGCTGGTCCTGAGTGAGACCGAGCGGCAGGTGTTGAACAACTGGGTCAAGCGCCGGACGACCGCGCAAGGTCTGGCCCTGCGGGCTCGAATCGTGCTGGCATGTGCGGAGAGTGGCCCCAACCTGGCGGTCGCCGCCCGCCTGGGAGTCAGCCGGGGCACCGTCGCCAAGTGGCGCACGAGGTTCCTGCGGGCCAGACTCGACGGACTCGCCGACGAGCCGAGGCCCGGGGTGCCGCGGACCATTACAGACGCCCAGGTCGAAGACGTGGTGGTCCGCACTCTGGAGGAGACGCCTCCGGGCGGAACCCACTGGTCCAAGCGGGAGCTGGCCAAGGCCGTGGGCATCTCGCCGGCCAGTGTCCTGCGGATCTGGCACGCCTTCGGTCTGCAGCCATGGCGGACCGAGACGTTCAAGATCTCCCCGGACCCGTTCCTGATCGACAAGATCCGTGACGTCGTGGGCCTGTATCTCGCCCCGCCGGCGAACGCGGTGGTGTTCGCGGTGGACGAGAAACCGCAGATCCAGGCCCTTCAGCGGACCGCGCCGGTGCTGCCCATGGTCCCGGGAGTGCCCGAGCGGCGGAGTTTCGACTACATCCGGCACGGCACCGTCGACCTGTTCGCCGCGCTGAACACCGCCACCGGCAAAGTGATCACGAAACTGTCCGCCCAGCACCGGGCCGTGGACTTCCGCGACTTCCTCGACAAGATCGACCGCCAGACCGATCCCGGCCTGGCGGTCCACGTGATCTGCGACAACCTCTCCGCCCACAAGGCACCCGTGGTGCACAAATGGCTGCTCGCGCACCCCCGGTTCCAGCTCCACTTCACCCCGACCTACTCGTCGTGGATCAACCAGGTCGAGCGGTGGTTCGCCGAGCTGGAACGGCGCTGCCTGGAGCGTGGGGTGTTCTGTTCCCTCGACGACCTGAAGGCCGCACTCGAGGACTGGATCAAGGTCTGGAACGACGGGGCCCGGCCCTTCAAGTGGACCAAGACCGCCGACCAGATCCTCGACCGCATCTGCCGCTACTGCTCACGTATCTCCGAACCGGGTCACTAGGCGGAAGCCGCCACCTTCTGCTCGGGCTGGTGACGCGCGACCACCTTCGACGGCTTGGCACCGGCGAGCGACGGCTGGTTCTGCTCGGGGGTCAGCTGCTTGCCGAGCCGGACCGCGAGGAACGTGATGCCGAGCGAGAAGAGCACGAAGGTCACGATGTACGGACCGTGCAGCGCGGCCCCCATGGGCCCGCCGACGGCCGGACCGACCGCCAGCGCGAGCTGCTTGACCAGCGCGAAGGCCGAGTTGTACTGCCCGACCATCGACTCCGGCGCAAGATCGGCCACCAGCGGCGCCACGGTCGGCGACAGCATCGCCTCACCGAGTCCGAACAGGGCGTACGTGGCGACGAACGCGGCGGTCGCCATGGCCTGGCTGCCGTGCCCGAGCCCCGCGTACCCGGCGATGAGCCACGCCACGGTCCAGATCAGCCCGACGGCCGCGATCACCCGGCTCCGCTTCCGGCGCTCGACGAACTTCAGCACCAGGAACTGCGCGGCGACGATGACCGCCGTGTTGGCGGCCAGCGCGATCCCGAGCGTCGACGGCTCGATCCCGGCGGCCTCCGTGCCGTACGCGGCGAGACCCGACTCGAACTGTCCGTAACAGGCGAAGAAGAGGACGAAGCCGAGGACGCACAGCTGCACCATCGCCTTGTGCCCGAGCAGCGCGCGGACACCGCCGCCCTTCCCGCCCTCGGAGGGACGGGCGCCCCGGAGCGCGGGGGAACCCGGCAGCCGGACGGTCCCCACGACCGCGCCGAGCACGAGGAACATCGCCGCCTCGATCGAGAACAGCAGGATGAAGCTGCCCGGCCGGCTCGTGTCGACCAGCAGACCGCCGATCAGACCACCGACACCGAGGCCGAGGTTCTGCAGGAAGAACTGCATGGCGAAGGCCCGGGTCCGGCCCACCGGCGTCGAGCACCACACGATCATCGTGGCGAGCGCCGGCTGCAGCACCGCCGTACCGGCACCGAGCAGCGCCGCGGCCCCCACGGCCGCCGGCACGCTGGACGCGAAGCCCATGCCGACCGCGCCCACGGAGGCGACGACGGAGGCCACGAGCAGCACGGGCACCGGCCCGCGCCGGTCGATGGTCCGCCCGCTGAAGGGCAGCACCACGAGCGCGGCCATGGCGAAGACGGCCAGAACGATGCCCGCGGTCGCCGCGCCCAGATCCCGCACCTGTGCGACGTACACATAGAGGTACGGCACGGTGAAGCCGAGTCCGAACGCGCTCAGCGCGCTGCCTGCCTGAATCCGGCGCATCGCAGCGCCCCTCGCCTTGGTCACACTCACCCACTTCACTCGCAGATTCAGAGGTGTAGCTCTGAACCCTGAAGACTTAAACCCTAAAGTTAACTCCTTAACAGTACACACCGAAGGACTTCAACGCCAACGGGAGGCGTGGGATACTCCCCGCATGTCCGACACCCCCGAGCGGTCCGGCCCGCAGGCCCCCCAGGAACCGACCCTCGACGAGCAGATCGCCGCCTACCAGCGCGAGTACCGCGACCTCGACCCCCAGGTAGAGAAGGTCGTCTCCGCCCTCGGCCGGCTGAACCGCCGGATGAACGTGGCGTACGGCCGCCAGCTCGCCGACCTCGGCATCAGCAACGCGGAGTGGGAGGTCCTCAAGACCCTCGTCCTCGCGGGAGCGCCCTACCGCCTCGGCCCGGGCGAGCTGGCCAAGCGACTGGGCCTCACCCCGGCCGCGATGACCCACCGCATCGACCGGATGGCCGGCGAGGGCCTGGTCACGCGCGACCGCGACGAGAACAACCGCGTCCGCGTCATCGTCGAGCTCACGGACGAGGGCCGCTCGAAGTGGCTGGAGGCCATGCGGATGGCCACGGACTTCGAGGAGGAGCTCCTCCAGGACCTCACTACAGAGGAGAGGGGAGTCCTCGGCGAGGTCCTCATCCGCCTCCTGCGCCGCGTCGAGCTCACCCAGCCGGACGCCGGCGGCCGCCTGACGGACCTGGACTGAGGCCACCCCCTGGCGCCACCGGACAGGGGTTGACACGCCCCCACCGGATGCGTAATGTTCTCCGAGTTGTCACGGAGCCGGAACGGTTCTTCGACAGCCACTCCCGCCGCTGATGCGGCACCTCTACTCAGCACGATCTCCCCACCGGGAAGAATTTCGGCATGCCGAAATTCAATTCGAAAGACTCGATTATGAGTTGACGGGGAAATCCGCTAGAGTTCGAGACGTCGGAACGGCCCAACAGCCGGAAAGACAAACCCCGCTGACTGGGGGTCAGACGCCGAAAGGATCTGATAGAGTCGGAAACGCAGGAAGGGCCCGGAGCGAAAGCGAATGGGACCGGAAAGCACCGAGGAAATCGGATCGGAAAGATCTGATAGAGTCGGAAACACAAGAACGAAGGGAAGCCCGGAGGAAAGCCCGAGAGGGTGAGTACAAAGGAAGCGTCCGTTCCTTGAGAACTCAACAGCGTGCCAAAAATCAACGCCAGATTAGTTGATACCCCGTCCATCTTCGGATGGTCGAGGTTCCTTTGAAAAAAGTCCACCCTTAGCCGGGTGGCGCACAGCGAGGACGCTGTGAACGATCGGTCTTATTCCGACTCGATCGTTCCGCTCTCGTGGTGTCGACCCGATTACGGGTAAACATTCACGGAGAGTTTGATCCTGGCTCAGGACGAACGCTGGCGGCGTGCTTAACACATGCAAGTCGAACGATGAAGCCCTTCGGGGTGGATTAGTGGCGAACGGGTGAGTAACACGTGGGCAATCTGCCCTTCACTCTGGGACAAGCCCTGGAAACGGGGTCTAATACCGGATAACACCGGCTTCCGCATGGAAGCTGGTTAAAAGCTCCGGCGGTGAAGGATGAGCCCGCGGCCTATCAGCTTGTTGGTGGGGTAATGGCCTACCAAGGCGACGACGGGTAGCCGGCCTGAGAGGGCGACCGGCCACACTGGGACTGAGACACGGCCCAGACTCCTACGGGAGGCAGCAGTGGGGAATATTGCACAATGGGCGAAAGCCTGATGCAGCGACGCCGCGTGAGGGATGACGGCCTTCGGGTTGTAAACCTCTTTCAGCAGGGAAGAAGCGAAAGTGACGGTACCTGCAGAAGAAGCGCCGGCTAACTACGTGCCAGCAGCCGCGGTAATACGTAGGGCGCAAGCGTTGTCCGGAATTATTGGGCGTAAAGAGCTCGTAGGCGGCTTGTCACGTCGGGTGTGAAAGCCCGGGGCTTAACCCCGGGTCTGCATCCGATACGGGCAGGCTAGAGTGTGGTAGGGGAGATCGGAATTCCTGGTGTAGCGGTGAAATGCGCAGATATCAGGAGGAACACCGGTGGCGAAGGCGGATCTCTGGGCCATTACTGACGCTGAGGAGCGAAAGCGTGGGGAGCGAACAGGATTAGATACCCTGGTAGTCCACGCCGTAAACGTTGGGAACTAGGTGTTGGCGACATTCCACGTCGTCGGTGCCGCAGCTAACGCATTAAGTTCCCCGCCTGGGGAGTACGGCCGCAAGGCTAAAACTCAAAGGAATTGACGGGGGCCCGCACAAGCAGCGGAGCATGTGGCTTAATTCGACGCAACGCGAAGAACCTTACCAAGGCTTGACATATACCGGAAAGCATTAGAGATAGTGCCCCCCTTGTGGTCGGTATACAGGTGGTGCATGGCTGTCGTCAGCTCGTGTCGTGAGATGTTGGGTTAAGTCCCGCAACGAGCGCAACCCTTGTCCTGTGTTGCCAGCATGCCCTTCGGGGTGATGGGGACTCACAGGAGACCGCCGGGGTCAACTCGGAGGAAGGTGGGGACGACGTCAAGTCATCATGCCCCTTATGTCTTGGGCTGCACACGTGCTACAATGGCCGGTACAAAGAGCTGCGATGCCGCGAGGCGGAGCGAATCTCAAAAAGCCGGTCTCAGTTCGGATTGGGGTCTGCAACTCGACCCCATGAAGTCGGAGTTGCTAGTAATCGCAGATCAGCATTGCTGCGGTGAATACGTTCCCGGGCCTTGTACACACCGCCCGTCACGTCACGAAAGTCGGTAACACCCGAAGCCGGTGGCCCAACCCCTTGTGGGAGGGAGCTGTCGAAGGTGGGACTGGCGATTGGGACGAAGTCGTAACAAGGTAGCCGTACCGGAAGGTGCGGCTGGATCACCTCCTTTCTAAGGAGCACAGTACCGATTGCAGGCAAACGTTCTGCACGGTCAGCTCATGGGTGGAACGTTGATTAGTTGGCACAGTCGCTGTCTGAGAGATCGTGAGTACTGCTTCGGCGTGGAAAACGGGATCGATGAATCGGCTGTGCTTGGCACGTTGTTGGGTATCTGAGGGTGCGGCCGTATGGTCGTTGCCTTCGTGATGCCGGCCCCAGTGAACTTGCTTCTTTATGGAGCAGGGTGATGGGTGGCTGGTCGTTGTTTGAGAACTACACAGTGGACGCGAGCATCTGTGGCCAAGTTTTTAAGGGCGCACGGTGGATGCCTTGGCACCAGGAACCGATGAAGGACGTGGGAGGCCACGATAGTCCCCGGGGAGCCGTCAACCAGGCTTTGATCCGGGGGTTTCCGAATGGGGAAACCCGGCAGTCGTCATGGGCTGTCACCCATGCCTGAACACATAGGGCATGTGGAGGGAACGAGGGGAAGTGAAACATCTCAGTACCCTCAGGAAGAGAAAACAACCGTGATTCCGGGAGTAGTGGCGAGCGAAACCGGATGAGGCCAAACCGTATGCGTGTGATACCCGGCAGGGGTTGCGCATGCGGGGTTGTGGGATCTCTCTTTCACAGTCTGCCGGCTGTGAGACGAGTCAGAAACCGTTGATGTAGGCGAAGGACATGCGAAAGGTCCGGCGTAGAGGGTAAGACCCCCGTAGCTGAAACATTAACGGCTCGTTTGAGAGACACCCAAGTAGCACGGGGCCCGAGAAATCCCGTGTGAATCTGGCGGGACCACCCGCTAAGCCTAAATATTCCCTGGTGACCGATAGCGGATAGTACCGTGAGGGAATGGTGAAAAGTACCGCGGGAGCGGAGTGAAATAGTACCTGAAACCGTGTGCCTACAAGCCGTGGGAGCGTCGCTCATTGGGTTTACCCAATGGGTCGTGACTGCGTGCCTTTTGAAGAATGAGCCTGCGAGTTTGCGGTGTGTTGCGAGGTTAACCCGTGTGGGGAAGCCGTAGCGAAAGCGAGTCCGAATAGGGCGATTCAGTAGCACGCTCAAGACCCGAAGCGGAGTGATCTAGCCATGGGCAGGTTGAAGCGGAGGTAAGACTTCGTGGAGGACCGAACCCACCAGGGTTGAAAACCTGGGGGATGACCTGTGGTTAGGGGTGAAAGGCCAATCAAACTCCGTGATAGCTGGTTCTCCCCGAAATGCATTTAGGTGCAGCGTCGTGTGTTTCTTGCCGGAGGTAGAGCACTGGATAGGCGATGGGCCCTACCGGGTTACTGACCTTAGCCAAACTCCGAATGCCGGTAAGTGAGAGCACGGCAGTGAGACTGTGGGGGATAAGCTCCATGGTCGAGAGGGAAACAGCCCAGAGCATCGACTAAGGCCCCTAAGCGTACGCTAAGTGGGAAAGGATGTGGAGTCGCAGAGACAACCAGGAGGTTGGCTTAGAAGCAGCCACCCTTGAAAGAGTGCGTAATAGCTCACTGGTCAAGTGATTCCGCGCCGACAATGTAGCGGGGCTCAAGCGTACCGCCGAAGTCGTGTCATTGCAGCAATAGGGCCAACGCCCGCTGTGATGGGTAGGGGAGCGTCGTGTGCCGGGTGAAGCAGCCGCGGAAGCGAGTTGTGGACGGTTCACGAGTGAGAATGCAGGCATGAGTAGCGATACACACGTGAGAAACGTGTGCGCCGATTGACTAAGGGTTCCTGGGTCAAGCTGATCTGCCCAGGGTAAGTCGGGACCTAAGGCGAGGCCGACAGGCGTAGTCGATGGACAACCGGTTGATATTCCGGTACCCGCTTTGAAACGCCCAATATCGAATCAGGCGATGCTAAGCCCGTGAAGCCGTTCCGGACCCTTCGGGGAAAGGAAAGTGGTGGAGCCGGCGAACCAGACTTGTAGTAGGTAAGCGATGGGGTGACGCAGGAAGGTAGTCCAGCCCGGGCGGTGGTAGTCCCGGGGTAAGGGTGTAGGGCGTGTGATAGGCAAATCCGTCACACATTAAGCCTGAGACCTGATGCCGAGCCGATTGTGGTGAAGTGGATGATCCTATGCTGTCGAGAAAAGCCTCTAGCGAGTTTCATGGCGGCCCGTACCCTAAACCGACTCAGGTGGTCAGGTAGAGAATACCGAGGCGTTCGGGTGAACTATGGTTAAGGAACTCGGCAAAATGCCCCCGTAACTTCGGGAGAAGGGGGGCCATCACTGGTGATCGGATTTACTCCGTGAGCTGGGGGTGGCCGCAGAGACCAGCGAGAAGCGACTGTTTACTAAAAACACAGGTCCGTGCGAAGCCGTAAGGCGATGTATACGGACTGACGCCTGCCCGGTGCTGGAACGTTAAGGGGACCGGTTAGTCACATTTCGGTGTGGCGAAGCTGAGAACTTAAGCGCCAGTAAACGGCGGTGGTAACTATAACCATCCTAAGGTAGCGAAATTCCTTGTCGGGTAAGTTCCGACCTGCACGAATGGCGTAACGACTTCTCGACTGTCTCAACCATAGGCCCGGTGAAATTGCACTACGAGTAAAGATGCTCGTTTCGCGCAGCAGGACGGAAAGACCCCGGGACCTTTACTACAGTTTGATATTGGTGTTCGGTTCGGCTTGTGTAGGATAGGTGGGAGACTTTGAAGCCGTGACGCCAGTCATGGTGGAGTCGCCGTTGAAATACCACTCTGGTCGTGCTGGATGTCTAACCTCGGTCCGTGATCCGGATCAGGGACAGTGTCTGATGGGTAGTTTAACTGGGGCGGTTGCCTCCCAAAGGGTAACGGAGGCGCCCAAAGGTTCCCTCAGCCTGGTTGGCAATCAGGTGTTGAGTGTAAGTGCACAAGGGAGCTTGACTGTGAGACCGACGGGTCGAGCAGGGACGAAAGTCGGGACTAGTGATCCGGCGGTGGCTTGTGGAAGCGCCGTCGCTCAACGGATAAAAGGTACCCCGGGGATAACAGGCTGATCTTCCCCAAGAGTCCATATCGACGGGATGGTTTGGCACCTCGATGTCGGCTCGTCGCATCCTGGGGCTGGAGTCGGTCCCAAGGGTTGGGCTGTTCGCCCATTAAAGCGGTACGCGAGCTGGGTTTAGAACGTCGTGAGACAGTTCGGTCCCTATCCGCTGCGCGCGCAGGAATATTGAGAAGGGCTGTCCCTAGTACGAGAGGACCGGGACGGACGAACCTCTGGTGTGCCAGTTGTCCTGCCAAGGGCATGGCTGGTTGGCTACGTTCGGGAGGGATAACCGCTGAAAGCATCTAAGCGGGAAGCCTGCTTCGAGATGAGTATTCCCACCTCCTTGAGAGGGTAAGGCTCCCAGTAGACGACTGGGTTGATAGGCCGGATGTGGAAGCCCAGTAATGGGTGGAGCTGACCGGTACTAATAGGCCGAGGGCTTGTCCTCAGTTGCTCGCGTCCACTGTGTTAGTTCTGAAGTAACGAACACGCCCCCCTCGTTTGGGTGGTGCGGCGGTTCATATCTTCATAGTGTTTCGGTGGTCATAGCGTTAGGGAAACGCCCGGTTACATTCCGAACCCGGAAGCTAAGCCTTTCAGCGCCGATGGTACTGCAGGGGGGACCCTGTGGGAGAGTAGGACGCCGCCGAACAATCATTGTGGGAAAGCCCCGCACCTTATGGTGCGGGGCTTTTCTGCGTTTACGGGCCGGAATCCGCGGGCCGTCAGGCCGGCGTGACCAGTTGGGTGTCGTAGGCCAGGATGACCGCCTGGACGCGGTCGCGGGCGCCGGTCTTCGCGAGGATGCGGCCGATGTGGGTCTTCACGGTCGACTCCGCGAGGTGGAGGCGCTCGGCGATCTCCGTGTTCGTCCAGCCCTGGCCGACGACCGTGAGGATTTCGCGCTCCCGTTCCGTGAGGGAGGTGAGGCGCGGATCCTCCTGGGGCGGGGCTGCCGCCGCCGTGGGCTGCGGCAGATGGTGGATGTAGGCGTCCAGGAGACGGCGGGTCAGGCTCGGGGCCACGACCGCGTCGCCGCTCGCCACCGCGCGGATGCCCGCCAGGAGTTCCTCCGGCTGGGCGTCCTTCACCAGGAAGCCGCTCGCGCCGGCGCGCAGGCCCTCGTACGCGTACTCGTCGAGGTCGAAGGTGGTGACGATCAGGATCCGGGTGCGGGCTCCGGTCGTGACGATGCGGCGGGTGGCCTCGATGCCGTCGAGGCCGGGCATCCGGATGTCCATCAGGACGACGTCGGGGTGGTGGCGGTCGACCAGGCGGATCGCCTCGGTGCCGTTCGAGGCCTCGCCGACGACGGTCATGTCGTCCTGGCTCTCCAGCAGCATGCGGAAGCCGAAGCGCTGCATCGGCTGGTCGTCCGCGATGAGTACGGTCGTCACGTGGGGGAGTCCTCCAGGGGGAGTCGGAGACGGACGCGCCAGCCGCCGGTCGGCAGGCGTCCGCAGTCGAGGTGGCCGTCGTAGAGGGCCGCGCGTTCGCGCATGCCGGTGAGGCCCTGGCCGGGAGAGGGGGAAGGAGTGGTAGCGGGGGGCCTGGTGCCGCCGGTGTCCTCCACTTCGACCAGGAGTTCCTGTGGGGCGTAGGCCAGGAGTACGGTCGCCCGCGCCGACGGGCCCGCGTGTTTGAGGGTGTTCGTCAGGGCTTCCTGGATCACCCGGTAGACCGTCAGCTGGGCGCCCGGCGCGAGGGGTTGGGGCGTCGGTTCGTCGCGGAGGTCGACTCGTACCGCCAGGCCTGCCTTCCGTACGCCGGTGAGAAGGGTGTCGAGATCGGCGAGGGTGGGCTGGGGGTCGCGGACCGCCTCCTTTTCGTCGTCGCGCAGGACGCCGAGGAGGCGGCGGAGGTCGTCGAGGGCCTGGCGGCTCGTCGTCCCGATGGCGTCGAGGGCCTGGGCGGCGCGTTCGGGGTTCTTGGCCGCCGCGTACCGGCCGCCGTCCGCGAGGCCCGTGATGACCGAGAGGTTGTGGCCGATGATGTCGTGCATCTCCCGGGCGATCCGGGTGCGTTCGGCGGCGGCGGCGAGCCGGATCTCCTGGTCGCGTTCGATCTCCAGGCGGCGGGCGCGGTCGACGAGGCCGGCGGTGTGGTCCCTGCGGGAGCGGACCACGATGCCGAGGAGGACGACGAGCACGTACGCCCACAGGGTGGGGATGACGCGCTGGTCCCAGGTCTCCTGGGGGAAGCGGACGGCGCCCGTCACGAGCGGCGGCACGAGAAGGGCGAAGGCCCACAGGAGGGCGCGGGGCGGGCGGCTCAGCGCGATGTGGAAGACCGGGATCGCCTGGAGGTAGCCGCCCTGGAGGAAGGCTCCGGAGGCGTCGCTGACGAAGGCCGCGCCGGCCATCACGGCGAGGACGGTCATGGGCCGGCGGCGGCGCCAGTAGAGCGGCAGGGTGAGGGCCAGGCTGAGGGTGACCACGAGCCAGACCGGCACGGACGGGTCGCGGGCGGTGTTCCGCCAGCCTCCGGCCGCGTCGACGAGCGCCGCCGTGGTCCAGGAGAGCGTCAGACAGGTGTCCCATACCCAGGGGCGCCGGGTGTCGAAGGCCCGGACCCGGACCAGCAGGCGCTGGACGTGGCCGCTGAGGCCCGTCGTCCCGGCCGGTCGCGGTGTCTCCTCCGGTGTCTCGTCCATGGTCACCCGCTCATCATCCTCATACGTCGCGGCGGTTGAGCAACAGCGCGGGCACGGCGAGTGCCGCCGCCGCCCAGAGGAGCAGGGCGAGGAGTGCGGCGCCGGGGGAGGCCGCGCCGGGCATCGGGGTCGCGGAGCCGAGGACGCCGGCGGCCTGGGTGGGGAAGTACCGGACGGCCGTGTCCAGCGTCTCGTACGGGAGCATCCCGAGGATCTCGGGGACGATCAGGACCCCGCCGACGAAGGCGCCGATGGCGCCCGGCACCGAGCGCAGGGCGGCGCCGAGCCCGAGGGCGATGACGCCGAGGAGGGTCACGCCGGCGGCGTTGCCCGCGACGGCGGCGAGGACGCCGTCGTCGGTGAGGGACGCGGCCTGGTCGGTGTCGGAGAGGAAGAACTGGGCGGCGAGGAAGGTGAGGACGGCGGTGAGGAGGGAGACCGTGAAGACGGTGGCCGTGTAGACCGCGGCCTTCGCCCAGAGGACGGGGAGGCGGCGGGGGACGGCGGTGAGGGAGGCGCGGATCATGCCCGTCGCGTACTCGCCGGCGGTGACGAGGATGCCGAGGACGGCGAGGGCGATGCCGGCGAGCTGGGAGCCGTAGAGGGTGAGGACGACGGTGTCCACGTCGGAGTCGCCTCCGTCGGAGGTGTAGGTGGCGCCCATGAGGATGCCGACGCCGAGGAGGAACGCGACGGCGGTGAGGACGGTGATCCAGGTGGAGCGGACGGTCCGGAGCTTGTGCCACTCCGAGCGGAGGATCCGGGTGGGGGTGAGGCCGTAGGCCGGAGTGGTGGTGGCGGTGGTCGTCATGCGGGGGCTCCCTGGTATTCGACGGAGTCGCGGGTGAGGTCCATGAACGCCTGCTCCAAGGAGGGTGCCTGCGGGGTGAGTTCGTGGAGGGGGACGCCGTGGGTGGCGGCCGCGCGGCCGATCTCCGGGGCGTCGGGGCCGGTGACGAGGAGTGTGTCGGGGGCCTCCGTGGTGAACCGCGCGCCGGGGAGGAGCGTGCGCAGGCGGTCCGCCTCCGGGGTGACGACCTTGACGGAGGTGCCGCCGGAGGCTCGTACGAGGGCGTCGACCGTGGTGTCGGCGAGCAGCCGGCCCTTGCCGATGACGATCAGGTGGTCGGCGGTGAGCGCCATCTCGCTCATGAGGTGGGAGGAGACGAGGACGGTACGGCCTTCGGCGGCCAGGGACTTGAGGAGGGTGCGGATCCAGAGCACGCCCTCGGGGTCGAGGCCGTTGACCGGTTCGTCGAGGACGACGGTGGCCGGGTCGCCGAGGAGGGCGGCGGCGATGCCGAGGCGTTGGCCCATGCCGAGGGAGAAGCCCTTCACGCGCTTGTGGGCCACCTGGGTGAGGCCGGTGAGGGCGAGGACCCGCTCCACGCGGGTGTGGGGGATGCCGTGGGTGTGGGCGAGGGCCACGAGGTGGTGGTACGCGGAGCGGCCGGGGTGCAGGGAGTGGGCTTCGAGGAGGGCGCCGACCCGGGTGAGCGGGGCGCGGTGGTCGGCGTAGGGGCGGCCGTCGATGGTGGCGTGGCCGCGGGTGGGGGCGTCGAGGCCGAGGATCATGCGGAGCGTGGTCGACTTCCCGGCGCCGTTGGGTCCGAGGAAGCCGGTGACGGCGCCGGGGCGGACGGTGAAGCCGAGGTCCTGGACGACGGTCCTGTCCCCGTACCGCTTGGTGAGGTTCTCTGCTCGGATCATGGTGTCGACGCTAGGGAGCGGGCGGCGGCCGGACGTCGGACCGGGGGAGTGGACCGGGCCGCGGGCGTAGTACCGGGGTACGACGCCGGCGCGACCCTGTCGTCCGGGGAGCGGCCTCGGCACAGGGAAAATCTCTTGTCAGGGGTGTGCCGGGGTGGTGAGGATCGTCGTCATGGACTATTCGATACGTACGATCCGCGCCGACGAGTGGGAGCAGACCCGCGAGATCCGGCTGGCCTCCCTCCAGGACCCCATCGCGCACCTCGCGTTCCTCGACACGTACGAGGACGCCGTGGAGCGGCCGGACTCCTTCTGGCAGGAGCGGGCCGAGGGGGGCTCGGAGAGCGGGTCGGGTGCGGTGCGGCAGTTCGTCGCCGAGGGTCCGGACGGGAGTTGGGCGGGCACGATCACGCTGCTCGTGGAGCGGCCCTCGGCCGAGGTGCGCTTCGGGGAGGTGGCGAAGGTCGACCAGACGCACATCGTGGGTGTGTGGGTACGTCCCGAGGCGCGCGGGACCGGGGTGATCGACGCGCTGTTCCGGGCGGGCGTGGAGTGGTCCTGGACGCTGCCGGAGCCGGCGGTCGCGCGGGTGCGGCTGTACGTCCACGAGGAGAACGCGCGGGCCGCCGCCTTCTATCGCCGCTTCGGGTTCGTGGCGACGGGGGACCGGGTGGCGGTGCCGGGGAGCGAGACGGCGCAGGAGCTGGAGTACGAGCTGCTGCGGCCCACCGTGTGACTCAGGGGGTGAGCGCGCTCTCCGGCCAGCGGGAACGGGCCTGTTCGCGGGAGCGGAGGAGGGCCAGGGTCGGGAGGCCCTGGTGACGGCCGGTGGCGAGGAGCTCCGGGAGACCCGGGAGCGGGGCCACGGCGGCGACGTCGTCGAGGACGAGCGTCAGTGGTGGGTCGAGCCGACCGTCGGATGACCGTGCGGCCATGCGGCGGCCGTGCTCGACCACGCTTGCGGCGAGGGCCGTGAGGAGCGGCATCGCGCCGGGGTGGGCCCGGGGGTCCTCGATCGGTTCGCCCACCACGTAGAGCGTGCCCCCTTCGTCGACGAAAGATGCGAGCGTCAGGGAATCCGTTCGATTCGGTACGCAGGCCTCGCGGATGTGGATCGAGGACAGGGCGGCGAGCGCACGGGCCGTCAGTTCCTGGGCCAGGCGGCGGCTTTCCGGGTGGGCGGTGAGCGCCGATTCGAGGAGGCCGGCGAAGCCCGAGGCCGCCTTGGGGTGGCTGCGGAGGATGCGTACGGGTTCGTGGGCGCCGGCGCCCTGGGCCCAGCGGTGGACCTGCCGGAAGGAGCCGCCGCCGACGGCGGCGGCGTGCAGCCAGCAGCGCAGGAGCGTTTCCGCGGTGTCTGCGGTGGTCGCGTCCAGGCGGGAGTGCGGGCGGACGGGGGCGAGCAGGGCGGCCGCCCGCTGTTGGGCGACGGCCGGGTCCTCGCAGCGGTCGGACGGGGACCAGTGGAGCCTGGCGGGTGTGTCGCAGAGGTGGCCGGGGTCGTACACGAGGACCGGGCCGAGCTTGCCGCGCGCGTCCTTGGTCGACGACCAGACGGTGGGGTCGGAGGTGACGACGAGGACGGGGCCCTCGGCGTCCCGGATCGCCTGTACGGCGGCGGGGCGGCGGGCTTCCGGGGGGCCGTAGACGAGGCCGGGGGCGAGTCCGGGGGTGGCGGTGGCCGCGGTCGCGGCCGGGCGGGCCGTCGGGAACGGCTCCGGGGCGAGCTCCTCGGCGGGGCGGCGCGGCGGGGGCGGGGTGGGCTCCCGGCGGGGCGCGGGGTCGTCTTGTATGGGCTCCCGGTCGTTCCGTACGGGGTCCAAGTCGTCTTGCTCGGGCTCCCATTCGTCCTCTGCGGGTTCCCATGCGTCGGGTGCCGGTGCCGGTGCCGGTGCCGGTGCCGGGGAGGGTTCCGGAGACGGAGACGGAGACGGAGACGGGGCCGAGGTCGTGGTCGGGGTCCGGTCGGTTCGTGTGGGCTTCCGGGGTTTCCGGGGCTTGGGGGGAGTCGGGTCGTACACGCCGGACCTGCGGTTCGCGCGGACCGCGCGCCAGCGGGCGAACGTGCCGAGGGCGAAGACCGCGAGGACCAGCATGACCATCGCCTCGCCGATCAGCAGGCCCCAGAAGAGCCCGTACCCCGAGAGCTGACCGCCCGGGGTGGCCGGCCAGGCCGCCGCCAGGTCGGTCGGGGCGGTCACCAGGGAGCGCAGGGCCGCGGGGGTACGGGGCAGGGCGACGCCCTCCGGCCAGGCGCCGTGGGCGAGGAGGCCGCCGAGGCCGGTGGCCGTCCAGACCAGGACCGTCAGACAGAGGAGGAGGGCGAACAGGCTGAGCAGCAGCCCGTCGGAGATGCCTCCCTGGCGCTGCTGCTGTCCGCCCGTACCGCTCGCCATCTCAGGCCACCGTCGACTGTGAGGAGCCGTTCATCTGCTGCTCGATGAGGATCGCCCGCTGCTCCGCCTCCCACTCGGCGGCCTGGATGTCCTCCGGCAGGGCGTCCGGGCGGGACGCCTCGGTCATCGCGCGGTCCGTGTAGACGAGGGGGCGTTCGCGCTCGGTGATGAGGTGTTTGACCACCTGCACGTTGCCGTTGACGTCCCAGACGGCGATGCCCGGGGTGAGGGTCGGGATGATCTCGACCGCCCAGCGGGGCAGGCCGAGGACCCGGCCCGTGTTGCGTGCCTCGTCGGCCTTCTGGGCGTAGATGGTCCGGGTGGAGGCCATCTTGAGGATGGCCGCGGCCTCCTTGGCCGCCGCTCCGTCGACGACGTCGGAGAGGTGGTGGACGACGGCGACGAAGGACAGGCCGAGGCGGCGGCCGAACTTGAGCAGCCGCTGGAACAGCTGCGCCACGAACGGGCTGTTGATGATGTGCCAGGCCTCCTCGACGAGGAAGATGCGCTTCTTCCGGTCGGGGCGGATCCAGGTGTGCTCCAGCCAGACGCCGACGATCGCCATGAGGATCGGCATGGCGATGGAGTTGCGGTCGATGTGGGAGAGGTCGAAGACGATCAGGGGCGCGTCGAGGTCGATGCCGACGGTCGTCGGGCCGTCGAACATGCCGCGGAGGTCACCGTCGACCAGCCGGTCCAGGACGAGGGCGACGTCCAGGCCCCAGGCCCGTACGTCGTCTATGTCGACGTTCATCGCCTCCGCCGATTCGGCCTCGGGGTGGCGGAGCTGCTCGACGATGTCGGTGAGGATCGGCTGGCGGTCGGTGGTGTGCTCGGTGACGAAGGCGTGGGCGACCTTGAGCGCGAAGCCGGAGCGCTCGTCGAGGCCGTGGCCCATCGCCACCTCGATGATCGTGCGGAGCAGCGCGAGCTGTCCGGTGGTGGTGATCGAGGGGTCGAGGGGGTTGAGGCGGATGCCGGAGTCGTTGGCGACCATCGGGTCGAGCCGGATGGGAGTTATTCCCAGCTCCTGCGCGATGAGGTTCCATTCGCCGACGCCGTCCTCGCCCTGGGCGTCGAGGACGACGACCTGACGGTCGCGGAAGCGGAGCTGGCGGAGCACGTACGTCTTCTCCAGCGCCGACTTGCCGTTCCCGGACTCGCCGAGGACCAGCCAGTGGGGGGCGGGGAGCTGCTGCCCGTACAGCTGGAAGGGGTCGTAGATGTACCCCTTGCCGCTGTAGACCTCGCGGCCGATGATCACGCCGGAGTCGCCGAGGCCGGGGGCGGCGGTCGGCAGGTAGACGGCCTGGGCCTGCCCGGTGGAGGTGCGGACGGGCAGGCGGGTCGTCTCCACCTTGCCGAAGACGAAGGAGGTGAAGGCGTCGGTCAGGACGGACAGCGGATCTCGCATCGGTCGATGCCCCTTCGGCCTTTAGCGGCGGATGCCGGTCGCGAACGGCAAGGTGTTCACAAAGGCCCGGTGGTGCTCGCGGTCGCACCACTCCAGCTTCAGGTACGACTTGCCGGCGGAGGCCCTGATCGTGCGCTTGTCCCGGGCGAGGGCCTCGGGCGAACGCGACGACACCGTGATGTACCCGACGAGGTTCACTCCGGCCGCGCCACTGGCGAGATCTTCACCCCGCTGGTCGAGCCGGCCGTGGGCGGCGATGTCGCGCGGGTCGATGGTGCGGTTCATCTTGGCGGCGCGGCTGGCGTCGGCCTCGTCGTTGGTCTTCTCGGTGAGCATCCGCTCGATGGCGACCTCGGTGGGCTCCAGGTCCATGGTCACGGCGACCGTGCGGATGACGTCGGGGGTGTGGACGAGGAGCGGGGCGAGGAAGTTGACGCCGACCGGGGTCATCGGCCACTCCTTGACCCAGGCGGTGGCGTGGCACCAGGGGGCGCGGGTGGAGGACTCGCGGGTCTTGGCCTGGAGGTACGTCGGTTCCATCGCGTCGAGTTCGGCGGGCCAAGCGTTTCGTTTCGTCATGGCCTGGATGTGGTCGATGGGGTGGTCCGGGTCGTACATGGAGTGGACGAGCGAGGCCAGCCGGGACTGGCCGAGGGGCTGGCGGACGCGGATGTCGGCCTCGGCGAGGCGGGCGCAGATGTCGGTGAGCTCGCGGGCCATGACGACGGCGAGGCCGGCGTCGCGGTCCAGCTTGCGGGCGCCGGAGGCGTGGCGGGTGGCGTGGGCCATGGCGTTGGCCTCGGCGGCGAGTTCGCGCGTGTAGTGCATGCAGGCGACGAGGTAGGCGCGGTGCTGCTCGCTGGAGGTGGAGACCATCGACTGGAGCTGCTCGTACGACTCCTTGAGCCAGGCGGGCGCGGCCGTGTCGCCGCGCTGGACGACGTCCTTGGCGTGCGCGTCGGGGTCGGCGGGGAGGGTGCGGGCCAGCATCTGGAGGCGGGTCACGAAGCCGTCGCCGTTGGCGACGTGCTTCAGGAGGGTGCCGAACCGGTCGACGAGCGCTTCCTGGTCCTCGCTGTCGCGCAGGCCGACGCCGGGGCCTTCGATCTCGATGGCGGCGGTGACGGTGCGGCGGTCGGCGTGGAGGAGGACGGCGATCTCGTCGGGGCCGAAGGGGGCGGCGAGCCAGCCGACGCGGCCGATGCCGGGGGGCGGGCCGACCTCGACCTCGCGGCCGTCGATGCGGGTGCCGGACTCGGCGGCGACGGAGCGGTAGGCCGTACCGCGCTTGAGCATGCGCTTGTAGCTGCGGTTGATCTCGTACCACTTGTAGAACGTGCGGTGCTTGTACGGGAGGTACACGGCCGCGATCGCGAGCATGGGCAGGCCGGCGAGGAGCGCGATCCGCAGGGGGAGGAGGGGGACGAGGAGTCCGCTCATCATGCCGAGGAAGGCGCCGACGATGATCAGGGCGATCTCGCCCGTCTCACGGTTCTTGCCGACGATCGCGTTGGGCCGGGCGCGGCCGACGAGATACGTGCGGCGGGGCGCGACCGGCTGGGACTGGGTCGTCAACGCCCTCCACCTCCAGAGTTGCGGTTGCTGTGCGGGGTGCCCGCGGTGGGACTGCTGCTACGGGGGGCGGGCGGGGGCGTGGCTCCGCCGCCGCCCCGGTTGTCGCCGCTGCGGCTGCTGTGGGCGGCCACGCCGCCGGCGAGGGGGTTGGCGGGGCGGGCGGCCTGGGAGCCCTGACCGCCGCCGCCTCCGCTGTCGCGGGTGCTGTGGGTCTTGATGCCCTGGGAGACGAGGGAGGCGGGGGAGGAGATGACGGCGGCGGCCGTGTTCTCGCCGGCGCGGTGGAGCCGGTTGTTGCGGGAGGCGACGATCTCGTCGCCGAAGCCGGGGACGAAGCGGTAGATCATCGCGGAGGCGAAGATCGCGAGCAGGATGATCGCGAGTCCGGAGACGACGGCGGAGAACGAGTCGGGGCCGGTGCCGGAGGAGAGTGCGCCGGCGAGGCCGAGGACGATGACGATGACCGGCTTGACGAGGATCACCGCGATCATGATTCCGGCCCAGCGGCGGACGTGGCCCCACATGTTCTTGTCGACGAGGCCGGAGTAGACGACGACGCCGAGGAGGGCGCCGACGTAGAGCATGACGGCGCGGAGGAACAGCTCCAGGTAGAGCACGCCGGCGGCGAGGACGGTCACCAGCGACACGATGATCAGCATGATGGGGCCGCCACCGATGCTGTCGCCCTTCTGGAGGGCCTGCTTGAAGCTGCCGAAGAAGACGTCGGTCTGCTGTCCGGTGCCGGAGGCGATGACCTCGGTGACGGCGTCGGTGGCGTTGACGACGGTGTAGAGGATCAGCGGGGTGAAGGCGGAGGCGAGGACCGTCAGCCAGAGGAAGCCGATGGCCTCGGAGAGGGCGGTGGTGAGGGGGACGCCGCGGATGGCTCGCTTGGCGACGGCGAGCAGCCAGAGGAGGAGGGTGAGGAAGGTGGCGGCGGCGAAGACGATGGCGTACCGGCCGAGGAACTCCACGTTGGTGAAGTCGACGTCGGCGGTTTCCTTGACGGCCTTGGAGAGGAAGTCGATGGTGGCGATGGCGGCGTCGGCGCAGCCGCGGGCCAGGGAGGTGAGGGGGTCGAGGGCGGTCGTGGGGTCGTCGAGCCCAGGGCGGGGAGAGCCGCTGGGGTCACCCTCGGAGCAGTACTCCTTGGCCGGACCGATCAGCCGCGCGCAAGGGTCGTTGCTGGCGCTCGGGGACGGTGTGGCGGTGGGAGGAGGGGTCGGGGCGGCGGTGGCGCGGGCCGCGAACATGAACGCCGTCGTCTGAAGGGCGACGACGGTAGCGACAACGGGTCGGAAGGGGCGACGGCTACCGGGCATAGGTAAAGCCTCCGAACTCCTCTACGGCCTTGCTGATCTCGTCGGCGGTGGAGGCAGTGACGTCGCCCGGCACGGGTGCCGGACCGTTCGTCTGGCTGTCGTCGGCGATCTTCCAGTCGTTGTTCGTCCAGCGCAGGTCGAACGTCCAGGTCATCCAGGTCGTGCTCACCGGATCCGTGGAGTCCGGCCCGGACATTCCGATCAGGCCCGTGTACCAGACGGACACCTTGGCAGTGTCACCGTCGTAGCTCTCGACCTTGGCGCCCACGGGGATGGTCCGCGACACGAAGGTGTTCCCCGCAGGGGGGTTGCCCTCCGCGTCCAGGCCGAGCCTCTTCAGGAATTCGGCCGAGTACGCCTCATCCTGAGGAGTCTTCAGGCGCTTTGCCGCGTCGGGCGTGTAGACCGTGTCCACGATCTGGTGCCGGCCGGTCTTCTTGAACATCCCGTCGGAACCCAGTGTCACCGCGTAGTTCGTCGCCGCGCTCTGGGCTCCCTGTTCGTCCCGGGCGAAGCCGGTCGGGATCGCGCCGTTCTTCTCCTTGACCGGGCGGACGCCCGTCGCCGCCGTCGGGGCCTGCTCGCCCGGGGTGCCCGCGGAGGGGGCCGCGTCCGCGGGGTCGCCCCCGCCGCGGTTGGCGAAGGCGATGGCCGCGATGAGGAGGACCACCACGCCCACGACCGTGATGAGGGAGCGGGAGCTGCGGACGGGGCGGCGGGCGCCGCCGTACACGTCGCCGCTGTTGCCCTCGGGTAGGCGGGTCCGGGTCTGGCCCGAGCCGCCCACGCCGCCGAAGCCGTCGTGCTCGTCGCCGAGACTCATGCCGGGTACGCCCCCTCACTCGTTCGCGGGTACGACAGTGCTGCAACATGACTGGGCATCAGGGAACGCAAACGCAACATCAGCAGGCCTCAGGAGGATGGAGTCCGACGGGAGATCAGACGGCCATCCCGTACACGATGGTGAACAGCGTCCCCAGGGATCCGATGATGAAGACGCCGGTGAGGCCGGCCACGATCAGGCCCTTGCCCTGTTCCGCGCTGAACGTGTCGCGGAGGGCGGTCGCGCCGATGCGCTGCTTGGCCGCTCCCCAGATGGCGATGCCGAGGCAGAGCAGGATGGCCACGGCCATCACGACCTCGATCATGATCTTGGCCTCGGCGCCCAGGCTGCCGAAAGGGCCCCAGTTCGGGGCGATTCCACCGATGATGGTGGTGATGTCGCCCTTTTCTGCCGCCAGGTACATGTAACTCACCGCCCCTGTTGGGTAGTTAACTGCCCTTGCCGGAAGGCATGGGTCATCGCCCTATCTTCGCTGATGAAACCGCTCGTGTGTGACGGCTTGACGGCTCTCTTTACCCGATCACCGCACACTTGACCGGTCTGACCGTCTTGACCTGCGGTGGTGTGGCCGGTTTCTATGCGAAGAAGCGTATGGTCACTCTGTGTATCACGGAGGGTGACTCCGGGCAATGATTGTCGTTGTTGCACTCTTGGGGCGCCGTCGGGCGGAGGGGGGCGTTATCCGATCCCTCGCCGCCTAGACTGCTCTCGGGGACGTACTGCCATGGGCCGAGGGGTGGTTGACGGTGCGTAAGGCCGGCAAGGCGTGGTTGGTGGCCGGTGGGGCCTTCGGGGTCTGTCTCAGCTTCGTCGCACTGCTCGTCGTCGGTACGTACTCCGCGGCGGCGGGTCTCATGGGCGGCGCGGGCAGCGCCGCGAACGGCACCGTGGCGCTGGCCAAGGGCTCCGTTCCCGCCCTCTACCAGGGGCTCGTGCAGCGGTGGGGCAATCTCTGTCCCGCGATCAACCCGGCTCTGCTCGCCGCTCAGCTCTACCAGGAGAGCGGCTGGAATCCGCGGGCCGTCTCCCCGGCCGACGCGCGGGGCATCGCCCAGTTCATCCCCGGCACCTGGGCCGGGCACGGCGTCGACGGTGACGGGGACGGGGACCGGGACATCTGGGACCCGGCGGACGCGATCCCCTCGGCCGCCTCGTACGACTGCGAGCTCGCCGGCTATGTGAAGGACGTGCCGGGGGACCCGGCGAACAACATGCTGGCCGCGTACAACGCGGGCGCGTACCGGGTGATCAAGTACGGCGGGGTGCCGCCGTTCACCGAGACGCAGAACTACGTGCGGATCATCCGGTCCCTGGAGAAGAGCTTCGCCCGGCCGGCGGGCCGCGTCGAGCCGTCGAGGCTGGCCGCCGGCGCCATCCACTACGCGCAGCAGAAGCTCGGCACTCCGTATCTCTGGGGCGGTACGGGCACGGCCGCGCAGAACGGCCGGTTCGACTGCTCCGGGCTGACCCAGGCCGCGTACGAGAGTGTCGGCATCGAGCTGCCGCGCGTCGCCAACGACCAGTACAACGCCGGGCCGCATCCGAGCAGGGACGAGCTCCTCCCGGGCGATCTTGTCTTCTTCTCCGACGATCTGACGAACTCGCGGACCATTCGGCACGTCGGTATCTACGTCGGCGGCGGGTACATGATCGACGCACCGCGCACCGGGGCGGTGATCCGCTTCGACCGGATCGACACCCCCGACTACTTCGGCGCGACCCGGGTCACGGCGGAAGGCGCCGCGGCGCTGCCCACGCATCTCCCGCAGACGTAGGGATGGGAGACGGGCCGTCGGGTCGCCGGGGGCGTATGGGACATGGCCGGAACTCTCCGTCATGCGCTGGCCCTGAGCTGCGCCGGACCGTCACTCTTCGATAACGTCGCCATGATCAACCGGAGAGAGCGGAACGCGCACCTCAGGCAGTTCGTTCCCTGATCCGAACGCTCTGACCACGGGGGTGGGAAGACAGACACGAGAAGCAAGGGGCCGCAGCAGATGGCTGGACTCGCATCGGACGGTTCCAACCCCGATGTCAGCCTGCTCTACGACATCAACGGGCTGGCGAAGGCCGCTCCGCCGTGGTTCGACCGCGTCATGGAGTTCGTCGGCGAGTACGGGATCATACTCGGGATGGTCCTGGTCGTGCTCTGGTGCTGGTGGAGCGTCCGCCGCAGGGGCGCCATCGCGGACTCCGTCTCGGCCGTCGCCGGGCTCGTCTGGGCCCCGCTGGCCGCCGGTGTCGCCCTCCTCGTGAACATCCCCATCCGGGGCTTCGTCGAGCGCCCCCGGCCGTTCAACGACCACCAGGGCCTCGACGTCCTCGTCGAGGGGAAGACCGACTTCTCCTTCGTCAGCGACCACGCCACCATGGCCATGGCCCTCGGGGTCGGCCTCTTCGTCGCCCACCGGAAGTTCGGACTCGCCGCCATCGGCCTCGCCCTCGCCGAGGGCTTCGCCCGGGTCTACATGGGCGTCCACTACCCGACCGATGTCATCGGCGGCTTCGCCCTCGGCACGGCGGTGGCGCTGCTCCTCGCGCCCGTCGCGCTCGCCCTGCTGACCCCCGTCGTCTCCGCCGTGGCCCGCTCCGGCCGCGGCGCCCGGCTCGTCCGCTCGCGGCGCGTCACGGAGCTCCGGCAGCCGGAGCCCTTCGACATCCCCGAGCCCCGGCTCGGCGGCCCCGGCACCGGGACGACCCAGAACGACCTCGCGGCCTGAGGCCAGGCGGCGCGTCCCAGGCGGGGACGTTGCCGACGCCTCCTAAGGAGTCCCGGCGGACGTCGATGCGCGGAGGTGTTCCGCCGCGTCCGTACGGGCCCTCTCCCGCGATCTGCGGGCCGGTCCCGACCAGCCGCAGCTGCACCGTGCCAGCGCGAACGAGCCGCGTTCCGTCGTCGTGGTCGCGTGGGATGAGGACTGCGCATACACACGACCACCGTACTGCGCGTGACGGCTCGCCCGGACCGTCGTTATGCGGATCGGGTGTCCCCGGACCCGCGGGGACCGGGGGACGTGCGGGTCCCGGGCAAACAGCGTTGAGGCGTTGGGGGTTGGCAGGCGATGGTGGTGCAGCGGTACGGGCGTCCGCGGGGGCACGGGAGCGGGGCGTTCGCCGTCACCGCGGTCCTGGTCGGCTCCCTCGTCGGGGCCTCGGCGGTCGCGGGGTGCGCCGCGCCCGAGGACCCGAAGCCTGCGGTGGATCCCCTCCTCGCCGTACGGAACGCTCCCGACGCGCTGACGAGGGCCGGCACCGCCAAGGCGAGCACGTCCATGGAGATGGCCGCCGGCGGGACCCGGGTCACCATCCGGGGCGAAGGCGGCTACGACTTCCGCCGCCGCACCGGCCGGCTCCAGGTGATGCTGCCCAAGGACGCGGCCGGCACCGACGAGCACCGGCCGATCACCGAGCTCCTCACCCCCGGCGCGCTCTACATGAAGAACCGGGGCGCCGGAGTGCCCGCCGACAAGTGGGTCCGCGTCGACACCACCACCCTCGACGACGGGAACCTCGTCACGGGCGGGGCCACCGACCCGGCCGCCGCGGCGGAGCTGCTGCGGGGCGCCCGGGAGGTCACCTACCTCGGGGAGGTCGAACTGGCAGGCGTGAAAGTCGGCCACTACCGAGGTGTCGCCGACATCGCCCAGGCGGCCCGGGTCGCCTCGCCGCAGCTGCGCGGGGCGCTCGCCGCGGCGGCGAAAGGGTTCGCCAAGGACACGGTGCCCTTCGACGCGTATCTGGACGGGGAGGGGCGGCTGCGGAAGGTCCGCCACCAGTTCAGCTTCAGCAACCAGGGCCGTACGGTCGCCGTCGCGTCGACCACCTTGTTGTACGGCTTCGGGGTCCGCGTCCAGGTGACGCTGCCGGACCGGCGGGACATCTACGCCGGGAAGATCAAGGCCTGACCCGGGCGGCGGCGGACCGGTGGTTCGGACCATCGCCAAATGGTCCGGACGTGTCATGCGCGCTGTGTGGCGCCCTCCCTACGCTGGGAGACCGCTGGGAGACGACACCGGCAGGAAGAGGTGACCGCACATGGCTCCGCCCGGTACCGCGACCATGACCGCAGACCCGGACTGTGTCGCCCTCGCCGAGATCGAACTGTGCGGCGAACTGATCATCGCGGCCTCCGCCGCCGACGAGGAGCGCCTCAGCGCCGACCGCATCGACGAGGTGCTGCGCGTCGCCGCCGAGCGGGCCGTACGGGAACGCTGACCGTACGGCCCCCCACCCCGTACACGGGAGTACGGGGAGTGCGGCGGCCCCCCGCTCAGGTGCGCATCATGCGGGCGATGGCCTTCGTGGCCTCCTCGACCTTGGCGTCGATGCCCTCGCCGCCCTTGGCCGCGGCGTCCGCGACGCAGTGCCGCAGGTGCTCCTCCAGAAGCTGGAGGGCGAAGGACTGGAGCGCCTTCGTCGACGCCGAGACCTGCGTGAGTATGTCGATGCAGTAGACGTCCTCGTCGACCATCCGCTGGAGACCGCGGATCTGCCCCTCGATCCGGCGGAGCCGCTTGAGGTGCTCGTCCTTCTGCTTGTGGTAGCCGTGCACGCCGTGGTCGTGGCCGGCGGGCTCGACGGCCTCGACAGCCTCGACGGTCGCGGGGGTGACCTGGTCCGCCTCGGTGGTCGTCATCGCGTCCTCCCGTTGTCCAGATAAGGGGGTGTATACCCCTCGTGGGTATATGGTACCGATCCCCGCCGATCCGGGCGGGGGCCCGTGCAGTTCACTGTGCCTGATGGGCGACACTGAGAGGACGCCGGTTAGCCGTGGCCGGATGATGCGCCTAGCATCAGCCTGACCGAAACCCAGCACCCCGAGGACCTCACGTGCGATTTCGTCTGACCCCCAGGGAGACGAGCTTCTACGACATGTTCGCCGCGTCCGCGGACAACATCGTCACGGGCTCCAAGCTCCTGATGGAACTGCTCGGAGCGGAGCCTTCCGCCCGGGCCGAGATCGCGGAGCGGATGCGGGCAGCGGAGCACGCCGGCGACGACGCTACCCACGCGATCTTCCACCAGCTGAACTCCTCCTTCATCACGCCCTTCGACCGCGAGGACATCTACAACCTCGCGTCGTCCCTCGACGACATCATGGACTTCATGGAGGAGGCCGTCGACCTGGTCGTCCTCTACAACGTCGAGGAACTCCCCAAGGGTGTCGAGCAGCAGATCGAGGTCCTGGCCCGGGCGGCCGAGCTGACCGCCGAGGCCATGCCGAACCTGCGGACGATGGACAACCTCACCGAGTACTGGATCGAGGTCAACCGGCTCGAGAACCAGGCCGACCAGATCCACCGCAAGCTGCTCGCGCAGCTCTTCAACGGCAAGTACGACGCCATCGAGGTGCTCAAGCTCAAGCAGATCGTCGACGTGCTGGAAGAGGCGGCCGACGCCTTCGAGCACGTCGCCAACACGGTGGAGACCATCGCGGTCAAGGAGTCCTGAGCTTCGTGGACACCTTCGCTCTGATCGTGACCATCGGTGTCGCGCTCGGCTTCACGTATACGAACGGCTTCCACGACTCCGCCAACGCCATCGCCACCTCGGTGTCGACCCGGGCGCTGACCCCCCGGGCGGCGCTGGCTATGGCGGCGGTCATGAACCTCGCGGGTGCCTTCATGGGCAGCGGGGTCGCCAAGACCGTCAGTGAGGGGCTCATCGAGACCCCGACCGGCGACAAGGGGATGGGCATCCTCTTCGCCGCGCTGGTGGGCGCGATCATCTGGAACCTGGTCACCTGGTACTTCGGTCTGCCGTCCTCCTCCTCGCACGCGCTGTTCGGCGGCATGGTGGGCGCGGCGCTGGCGGGTGGCACCGAGGTGCTCTGGGGCGGCGTCCTCGACAAGGTCGTCATCCCGATGTTCATCTCGCCGGTCGTGGGTCTGGTCGCCGGTTACCTGGTCATGTGCGCGATCATGTGGATGTTCCGCAAGGCCAACCCGCACAAGGCCAAGCGCGGCTTCCGTATCGCGCAGACGGTGTCGGCGGCCGGCATGGCGCTCGGCCACGGTCTGCAGGACGCGCAGAAGACGATGGGCATCGTGGTGATGGCCCTGGTCATCGCCGATGTGCAGCAGGCCGGTGACGACATTCCGGTGTGGGTGAAGATCGCCTGCGCCGTGATGCTCTCGCTCGGTACGTACGCGGGTGGCTGGCGCATCATGCGGACGCTCGGCCGCAAGATCATCGAGCTGGACCCGCCGCAGGGTTTCGCGGCGGAGACGACGGGTGCGTCGATCATGTTCGGCTCGGCGTTCCTGTTCCACGCGCCGATCTCGACCACGCACGTCATCACCTCCGCGATCATGGGCGTCGGCGCGACGAAGCGCGTCAACGCGGTCCGGTGGGGTGTCGCCAAGAACATCATCCTGGGCTGGTTCATCACGATGCCGGCGGCGGCGCTGGTCGCTGCCGCGAGCTACTACGTGGTGCAGCTGTTCTTCGGCTGACGAGCGGTGCCACCCGGTCTCGCTGGGGGCCGGGTGGCATCCCCCGGGCCGACGAGCCTGTACTGGCTGGAAATGGTTGGGCCCGGCTCCCCTGTGGGGGAGCCGGGCCCTTTCGTCTTTACGGTGGCACCGCCATGCAGCACCGAAAGACGGTCTTGGGGGCGAGCGGTCTAGCCGAAGCGGCCGGAGATGTAGTCCTCGGTCGCCTGGACGCTCGGGTTGGAGAAGATGCGCTCGGTGTCGTCCAGCTCGATGAGCTTGCCGGGCTGGCCGACGGCCGCCAGGTTGAAGAAGGCCGTGCGGTCGGAGACGCGGGCGGCCTGCTGCATGTTGTGCGTCACGATGACGATCGTGAAGCGCTCCTTCAGCTCGCCGATCAGGTCCTCGATGGCGAGGGTGGAGATCGGGTCGAGGGCCGAGCAGGGCTCGTCCATGAGGAGGACGTCCGGCTCGACGGCGATGGCCCGCGCGATGCACAGGCGCTGCTGCTGACCGCCGGAGAGGCCGGAGCCCGGCTTGTTCAGGCGGTCCTTGACCTCGTTCCAGAGGTTCGCGCCCTTGAGGGACTTCTCGACGATGTCGTTGAGCTGGGACTTCTTGTACTTGCCGTTGAGACGCAGGCCCGCCGCCACGTTGTCGAAGATCGACATGGTGGGGAAGGGGTTGGGGCGCTGGAAGACCATGCCCACCGTGCGGCGCACGGCGACCGGGTCGACGTTGGTCCCGTACAGGTTCTCGTCGTCCAGCAGCACCTTGCCCTCGACGCGGCCGCCGGGGGTGACCTCGTGCATGCGGTTCAGGGTGCGCAGGAAGGTGGACTTGCCGCATCCGGAGGGGCCGATGAAGGCCGTCACCGAGCGGGGTTCTACGGTCATCGAGATGTCGTCGATCGCCTTGTGGGCGCCGTAGTAGGCGGAGAGGCCGCTGACGTCGATTCGCTTGGCCATGGGGATCACTTCCAATTTGCCGCGGTCAGCGGCCGGTCTTCGGGGCCTTCCAGCGGGCGATGCCGCGGGCCACCAGATTGAGGATCATGACGAAGGCGATCAGGACGAGCGCGGCGGCCCAGGCGCGGGCCACGGCGGCGTCGGTGCCGACCGCGTACTGCTCGTACACGTAGAGCGGCAGGGAGGACTGGGCGCCTTCGAAGGGGTTCGGGTTGATGAGCTTCGTACCGAACACGAGGAGCAGGACGGGGGCCGTCTCACCGGTGATGCGGGCGACCGCGAGCATGACGCCCGTGGTGATGCCGCCGATCGCGGTGGGCAGGACCACCTTCAGGATGGTGCGCCACTTGGGGATGCCGAGGGCGAGGGAGGCCTCGCGGAGCTCGTTCGGGACGAGCTTGAGCATCTCCTCGGTGGAGCGGACCACGACCGGCATCATCAGGATGGCGAGGGCCATCGCGCCGGCGAAACCGGAGGGGCCGAAGCCCAGCATCAGGTTCCAGGTGGCGAGGATGAAGAGGCCGGCGACGATCGACGGGATGCCCGTCATGACGTCGACGAAGAAGGTGACGGCCTGGGCGAGCTTCCCGCCGCCGTACTCGACGAGGTAGACCGCGGTGAGGAGGCCGATCGGGGCCGCGATCAGGGTCGCGATGCCGACCTGCTCGATGGTGCCGAGCAGGGCGTGGTAGACGCCGCCGCCGGCCTCGGCGTCGAGGACGCCGTTCATCGAGTGGGTCAGGAAGTAGACGTCGAGGACGGCCATGCCCTTGCTGACCGTGACCCAGGCGAGGGAGAGCAGCGGGATGACGGCGAGGACGAAGCTGACCCAGACGAGGCTGGTGGCGACGCGGTCCTTGGCCTGGCGGCTGCCTTCGACCTTGGTGGTGACGGCGTACGTCGTGAGGACGAAGAGCAGGGCGGCGATCATGCCCCACTGGACCTTGCTGTGCCAGCCGGCGCCGAGGCCGATCCCGATGCCGGCGGCGATGGAGAACGCGGCGACGGCGGCCGGGGTCCAGCGCGGGAGGCGGGCGTGGGAGAGCGATCCGCGGCGCGGTGCGACCGAGACCGGACGATCCTGTATGGCGTGGCTCATGCCGCGGCCCCCGAGTACTCCTTGCGGCGGCCGATGATCCAGCGGGCGGCGCCGTTGACCAGCAGGGTGATGACGAAGAGGACGAGACCGGAGGCGATCAGGGCGTCCCGGCCGAACTCGTTGGCCTCGTTGAACTTGGCGGCGATGTTCTGGGCGAAGGTGCCGCCGCCCGGGTCGAGCAGGTGGCCCGAGATGAGGAAGCTGGGGGAGAGGACCACGGCGACGGCCATGGTCTCGCCGAGTGCGCGGCCGAGGCCCAGCATGGAGGCGGAGATGATGCCGGAGCGGCCGAAGGGCAGCACCGACATGCGGATGACCTCCCAGCGCGTGGCGCCGAGGGCGAGGGCGGCCTCTTCGTGCATCTTCGGGGCCTGGAGGAAGACCTCACGGGTGACGTTGGTGATGATCGGCAGGATCATGATCGCCAGCAGGATGCCCACGGTGAAGAGGTTGCGGGCGACGCCGTCGCTGGACTTGTCGAAGATGTACGTCCAGCCCATGTACTGGTCGAGCCACTGGTTGAGGCCGTCCAGGTAGGGGACGAGGAAGATCGCGCCCCAGAGGCCGTAGATGATGCTGGGCACGGCGGCGAGCAGGTCGACGACGTACGCGAGCGGCTTGGCCAGCTTGCGCGGTGCGTAGTGCGAGATGAAGAGCGCGATGCCTATCGCGACCGGCACGGCGATGACCATGGCGATGATCGAGGAGACGACCGTGCCGAAGGCCAGGACGGCGATGCCGAAGACCGGCGGGTTGCCGGCCGGGTTCCACTCGAAGGTGGTGAAGAAGTTGGTGCTGTCCTTCGAGATCGCGAGGACGGCGCGGTAGGTGAGGAAGCCGGCGATCGCGGCCATGATCACGAGGAGGGTGATGCCGGAGCCTCGGGACAGGCCGCTGAAGATGCGGTCCCCGGGGCGGGACGCGCTCTTGGCGCGCCGGCTCCTCTGTATGTCTGGTGTGGTGGTAGCCATCTGCTTCTCCGGTCTGCGGCGCCCGTACGGGTGTACGAGCTCCTGGCGGCGGTGCACCGGATGCCGGGGCCGGCCCCTCAGGGGAGGGGCCGGGCCCGGCCGGGGGTCAGGACAGGGTGGGGACGATCGCGCGGACCTTGGCGGCGATCTCGGCCGGGAGCGGGGCGTAGCCGGCCTCGGAGAGGACCTTCTGGCCCTCCTCGCTCACGGTGTAGTTGAGGAACGCCTTCAGGGTCGGCAGGTTCTCCGCCTTGTTGCCCTTGTCGCAGGCGATCTCGTACGTGACGAGGACGATCGGGTAGGCGCCGTCGGCCTTGGTCTCGTAGTCGAGGGAGAGGGCCATGTCGCTGCCCGTGCCCTTGACCTTCGCGGCGGCGATGGCCTTGGAGGCGTTCTCCGTGGTGGCGGCGACCGGGGCGGCGGCACCGGTGGCGACGCTGACCGTGGAGATCTTGTTGGCGGTGGCGTACGAGAGCTCGAAGTAGCCGATGGAGCCCTCGGCGTCCTTGACCGCGGTGGCGACACCGGAGGAGCCGTTGGCGGCCTGGCCACCCTGGGCGGGCCACGACTTCGACTTCGGGTCGTGCTTCCAGTCGGCCGGGGCGGCCTTCGAGAGGTACTTGCCCAGGTTCTGGGTGGTGCCCGACTCGTCCGAGCGGTGGAAGGCCTGGATGGTGGAGTCGGGGAGCTTCGCGCCCGGGTTCAGCTTGGCGATCGCCGGGTCGTTCCACTTGGTGATCTTGTTGTCGAAGATCTTGGCGATGGTGGGGGCGTCCAGGACGAGGTTCTCCACGCCGTCCAGCTTGTAGCCGATGGCGATGGGCCCGCCGACCATCGGGAGGTTGACGCCCTTGCCGGTCTTGCAGATCTTCTGCGACTCGGCGACTTCCTCTTCCTTCAGGGCGGAGTCGGAGCCCGCGAAGGCGACCTGGCCCTGGTTGAACTTGGTGATGCCACCGCCGGAGCCGATGGCCTGGTAGTTGATCTCGACACCGGCGCAGGCGGCCTGGAAGTTCTTGACCCACAGGTCCATCGCGTTCTTCTGCGCGCTGGAGCCGGCGGCGAGCAGCTGCCCCTTGGCGCCCTCACACGCGATGTTCGAGGCGGCGGCGGAGGTCTTGGCGGTGCCGCCCTCCTTGGCCGGGGTCTCCGTGTTGTTGTCCGAGCCACACGCCGAGAGGACCAGGGCGCCGGAGACGACGAGGGCACCGATCGCGGAGGCGCGAAGCCCGTTCTTGCGCGAAAGCTTCACTTTCGGGTGTTCCTTCCAGAAGCCGCCTTGCCGCGGACCCAGTGTCCTGACCGTTCTACGGCGGCGTGTGTCGGGTGGTGGTGCATCGATGTGGTTCCTGCACCGTGTGAGTCCGAAATTAGGCAGAACAGGTGAAGCGGTCGGCGGGAGAGAGTGAACGGGAAGTGAACCGTGCCGTAAGCCCGGGTGCGCGTTTCTCGGGTGGGGCGGCGGGCGAGGGCGGTGCGACGGAGAGCTGGTTACGCGGACGCGTGCCCCTGATCTCGTACGCGAGAGTCTCCGCTGACAGACTGAACGGGGAATCCATCGGTGTTACCCGCCAGCACCGGAACAACACCAGGAACGCGGCCGCCCTGGGCTTTGCCGTCGTTCTGCACTACGAGGACAACAACCTGACGGCGGCGAAGGAGGCGGTGCCGCGTCCCGCGTTTCGGCGGATGTGTGAGGACATCATCCACGGCCATGAGCGGGTGACGGGGATACCCGTCCGGGGCTGCGTCAGCGTCGAGCGCGAGAGGGTCTACCGTCTGCCACGCGACTTGGTCGCCTTCCAGGATGCTCTGGTCATGGCCGGTGACGGAGTCTTCGTTGCGGGGTGTGCCGTCTTGGATCTTGCCGAAGGCGAGCGGCCGGGGTCGGAGCTTGCCGAAGTGGAGAGGGCACGCACGCGTACGGCCAGAAGTCGTGCCGACCGGGCAGAGGAGGGCCGGCTCTACGCGGGGCCGCGCCGCTTCGGCTGGCTGGGGGCCTCCTCAGAGCCCTACAGGCCCGGCAACAAGCACAGGAACGACGAGGAGTGGCCACATCTGCTGGCCATGGTCAAGGCGCGCGCCGCAGGGCAATCGTGGCGGAGGATCGCCGGCGACCTGAACAGGCAAGGGGTCGCGACAGCTAGGGGCGGCCGGTGGTCCGAGCAGGGGGTGAAGGGCCTGGTCGCCAATCCCGCGTGGTGGGGAGGCCGGATCCTCAACGGTGCTGTGGTGTGCGAACCGATCACCGGTGAGCCGGTGATCGGGCAGTGGGATCACGCCGACGAAGTTCGGGACGGGGTCGGCTACGAGACCTGGGACGCGATCATGCAGGGTGTGCGGGCGTCACGAATGCACCGAGGCATGGACAGGCTCGAAGGGACACCCGCGCCCGAAGCCGCGACGCCCTCTCGGTCGTACTTGTTCTCCGGTGTCCTCCGATGCGGACGGCTCAACGACCTCGGAGAGGTATGCCGTTCGAAGCTCTGCGGCAACAGGGCTACGGGAAGGAACGCGAAGTACGGGGACTACTACCGATGCGGAGACGCCAACTGCAAGGGCATCGGCCGTCGGGTGGTACCCGTGGATGAGTTCTTGGAGAGGCTCGTCCTGGACCACCTCGATGAACAATTCACGGGGGGCACAGCCGAACCGGTCGCATGGCGCGGCGAGAAGAAGCTGGCCGAACTGCGCGGGACCCGGCACGAGATCGAGGCGTCGATTGCGGCAGGGGAAGCGTCCTGGGGCGATGTCCGAGATCTGTTCCTACGCCTCGGCCGGAGCATCGAGAGCCTGGAGGCGGAGCGGCGGGAGTATGTGGAGGCTCAGACGAAAAGGAACATCCTGCGCGAGTGGAGTCGCGAGAAGTGGGGCCGCATGGTGGTGCGCGAGAAGCGTGGGTTGATCGCACAGGTGCTCTCGTCGGTCCTTGTCCTGCCTGTTCCGGACGGGGTCAGCGACAAGGCGCCGTTCGACCCGGACCTGCTCAGGCCGACGTGGCGCCGGGAGCCGTCTTCCGGGCACCGCGCGCTCTGAGGAGAGCCTCGACCAGGTCCTTGTCCCTGTCCCGTGTGAGACGGGCCTGCGCGGCTCCCGGGGCGAGCCACAGCAACCGCGTCACTTCGCGATTCGGCTCGAACGAGCCGCCGGTGGCCTCGGCCGCCCAGTAGCGGACCTCCTTGGGACGGCCCTGCACCCGGTACCGCACGGCGGGCAGCTCCACGCCCGGAGCGCACGTCATGCCGGTTTCCTCCTGGACCTCCCGCATCGCCCCCGACCGGGCCTCCTCGCCGTGCTTCAGTTTGCCCTTCGGGTGGGACCAGTCCGACCACTTCGGTCGGAAGACAACGGCGATCTCGATGCCGTGGCCGGAAACCGCCGGGCGCCACAGGACGCACCCGGCGGCCAGGATCGGGCCGCGGTCTCGGTCGCGGTCGGGAGTGGTCACGGGACCGGGGCCGTCGCTCTGCGCCAGGCGTGCTGGAAGGCGAAGCGGGCCGCCTCCACGTCGTGGCGCTGGTCGGCGTGGAGGACGCCGAGGGCGTACGCCGTCGCCGGGGCGATCCGGGGGGTGCGGGCCGCGGTGGCGGCGGCCGTGGCGGCCTCGGCGGCGTCGCGGTGCCGGTCCAGGGCGCGGGCCGACTCGTACAGGACGGGGTCGGGTTCGCCGCCGGTGTGCAGGAGCTCGGAGGCGTACCGGTGCAGGCGCAGCAGGTGCCGGGTCCGGTGCCAGGGCGCGTCCTGGGCCTCGCCGGCGGCGAGGGCGAGGGCCTCGGCGTTGTACGGGTGGGCCGCCCTGGCCAGCGGGAGCGCGGCCACCGATTCCAGGAGGCGCCGCTCGGCGACCGCGGCGGGCGCGTCGACGACCTCGACGGCCGGGGCGCCGCCCGCCGGGCCGAGCGGGACCTCGGAGGCGAGGAGGGCGACGGCGTCGGCGACCGCGTGGAAGCGGGCGGAGCCGAGGGCCTGGAGGGTGGCCGAGTGGGCTCGCGTACGGGCCAGGGTCAGCTGGCGTTCGAGGAGGGCACCGGCCCGGGCGGCGCCCACGGTGAGTCCGGCCGCGTCGCTGCCGCGGGCCGCGGGCACCGGTCCGCTGCCGTTCGACAGGCGGGACAGTGCGTCCACCAGCCGGACGAGCCGCGACGTGCAGGCGTGCTCCAGGGCCAGGGTGCCGGAGAGCCAGGCGAGCTCGGTGCGCAGCTGGTCGGCCCAGACGGCGTCCAGCAGCGGCCGGAAGGTGTGGAGGGTGCCGCTGATGCGGCGGGCGGCGGCCCGCAGCGTACGGGCCGCCTCGTCCGTCCCGGCCGTGTCCGAGCCGCTCTCGCCGTGGATCCGCAGGCCGCGGAGGAAGTCCGCGGCCCGGGCGTGGAGATAGGGGGCCACGACCTCCCCCGCCGTGACGTCCCGCAGGGGGTCAAGGTTGTGCACGCCGGCGCCTCCGCGCGTCGATGAGCATCTCCTGCACGTGCCGCAGGGGCCGGCCCTCGGGGTCGGTCGCGTGTCGCGTCCAGTTCCCGTCGGGGCCGAGGTGCCAGGAGGAGGTGGTGTCGGACATCCCGGTCTCCAGGAGCCGGGTCAGGGCAGCCCGGTGGGCCGGGTCCGAGACCCGTACGAGGGCCTCGATCCGGCGGTCCAGGTTGCGGTGCATCATGTCGGCGCTGCCGAACCAGACCTCGGGTTCGCCGCCGTTGCCGAAGGCGAAGATCCGGGAGTGCTCCAGGAAGCGGCCGAGGATCGAACGGACCCGGACGTTCTCGGAGAGACCGGTGACCCCGGGCCGTACGGCGCAGATGCCGCGGACCCAGATGTCGACGGGCACCCCGGCCCGGGAGGCCTGGTAGCAGGCGTCGATGATCGCCTCGTCGACCATCGAGTTGACCTTGATCCGTACGTACGCGGGCCGGCCGGCCTTGTGGTGCGCGATCTCCTTGGTGATCCGGGAGACCAGGCCGTCGCGCAGCGACTTCGGGGCCGTGAGCAGGCGGCGGTACGTCTCGCGGCGCGAGTAGCCGGAGAGCCGGTTGAACAGGTCGGAGAGGTCCGCGCCGACCTGCGGGTCGGCGGTGAGCAGGCCGAGGTCCTCGTACAGCCGGGCCGTCTTCGGGTGGTAGTTGCCGGTGCCGACGTGCGAGTAGCGGCGGAGCAGCTCGCCCTCCTGGCGCACGACGAGCGACAGCTTGCAGTGCGTCTTCAGGCCGACGAGGCCGTAGACGACGTGGCAGCCGGCCTCCTCCAGCTTGCGCGCCCACTTGATGTTGGCCTGCTCGTCGAAGCGGGCCTTGATCTCGACGAGGACGAGGACCTGCTTGCCGGACTCGGCGGCGTCGATGAGGGCGTCGACTATCGGGGAGTCGCCGGACGTCCGGTACAGCGTCTGCTTGATCGCGAGGACGTCCGGGTCGGCCGCCGCCTGCTCGAGGAAGGCCTGGACGGAGGTCGAGAACGAGTCGTACGGGTGGTGCAGCAGCACGTCCCGCTCGCGCAGCGCGGCGAAGATGTCCGGCGCGGACGCCGACTCGACCTCGGCGAGGTCCCGGTGGGTGCCCGCGACGAACTTCGGGAACTTCAGCTCCGGCCGGTCCTGCCCGGCGATCCCGAAGAGACCGGTCAGGTCGAGCGGGCCGGGCAGCGGGTAGACCTCGGCGTCGGAGACCTTGAGCTCGCGGACGAGGAGGTCGAGGACGTACGGGTCGATGGACTCCTCGACCTCCAGGCGCACCGGCGGGCCGAAGCGGCGCCGCATGAGCTCCTTCTCCAGGGCCTGGAGCAGGTTCTCGGCGTCGTCCTCCTCGACCTCCAGGTCTTCGTTCCTGGTCACCCGGAACATGTGGTGCGCCAGCACCTCCATGCCGGGGAACAGCTCCTCCAGGTGCGCCGCGATGACGTCCTCCAGCGGGACGTACCGCTGCGGGGAGGCTTCCAGGAAGCGGGAGAGCAGCGGTGGCACCTTCACGCGCGCGAAGTGGCGGTGGCCGCTGACCGGGTTGCGTACGACCACGGCGAGGTTGAGGCTCAGGCCGGAGATGTACGGGAAGGGGTGTGCCGGGTCCACGGCCAGGGGGGTGAGGACCGGGAAGATCTGCTGCCGGAACAGGGTGAAGAGCCGCGCCTGCTCCTTCTCGGTGAGCTCGGGCCAGCGGATCAGGTGGATGCCCTCGTCGGCCAGGGCCGGGGCCACGTCCTGCTGGTAGCAGGCGGCGTGCCGGGCCATGAGCTCGCGCGAGCGGGTCCAGATGAGTTCGAGGACCTCGCGCGGCTGGAGGCCGGAGGCGGAGCGGGTGGCGACGCCGGTGGCGATGCGGCGCTTGAGGCCGGCGACCCGGACCATGAAGAACTCGTCGAGGTTCGAGGCGAAGATCGCGAGGAAGTTCGCTCGTTCGAGGAGGGGGGTGGTCGGGTCCTCGGCGAGTTCGAGGACGCGTTCGTTGAACGCGAGCCAGCTGCGTTCCCGGTCGAGGAAGCGGCCCTGCGGCAGATCGTCACCGAGAGTGCCGTCGGGGACGTACGTGTCGGGATCGGCGTCCACGTCCGGGGCGATCTCGGTCACGGCGCTCGCGTCGACCACGAGGGGGCGGTGCGCGGCTATGGGGCCGAGAGACGACGGGGCGGACGTCTTCGACGCTTTCTCGGCCGTCTGGGCCGACGTCTGGGCGGACGGCTTGGCGGAGGACTGGACCGGGACCTCGGCGGGCTGCTGGCTCATGGCCCCATTCTTCCGCGCGAAGAGGTCATCAGGCGCGTCGGAGCGGGCCGTGGGGGAGGGAAGTCTCCCTTTGGGGAGGACCGCCCTGCCGGGCGTGGTCACGGAGCGCTTCATTGCGTGAGCGTCGCAAGCGCGTCTGAATGGCCGGTAACGGGGACGTGTCGTACGGGAATCGGGGGCGGGGCCGTGTGCGGGCCCCGCCCCCGGTGTGCGCCGTGCGGGGTCTACGCGTGTCGGGCACGCAGGACGCGGAAGGCGGCGTACAGCGCGAGGGCCGCGAGAGTGAGGACGATGCCGGTCTCGATGAGCTGGGTGGGCCAGTAGTGGGACTCGGGGTGGTAGTCGAGGTACTGGCCGGTGACGTGGTTCTGGGCGAGGCAGAGGTCGTACGCCTTGCCCCACGCGTCCGGGCCCGCGGTGTCCCCGGCGGCGTTCGCCGCGTTCATCGCCTGCGTCGTGCAGGCGGTGGTGTCGAAGCGTGCGCCCGAGCTGGTGAGCAGGCCCGAGTTCATCACGAGCCCGTACTCCGGGACCCAGAGGGTGGAGCCGGCCGGGCCGGTGACCGTCTTCAGCGGAAGGATCGACCAGCGGTAGGCGCCGAAGGCGAGGAGAAGCACGCCCATGACGAGGCCGGTGGCGGCCATGGCGACGAGCGTGCGGCGGATCAGCTGGCCGAGGAGGGCGCCGACGGCGACGGCGGCGAGAACGTACGCGAAGAGCACGATGCCGATCGCCTCGTACGGGCCCTGCTCGGACCAGGTGATGCCCCAGGTGCCCGCAACCCGGCCCCAGCCGATGCGGAAGACGCCCATGAGGGCGAGCGTGGCCAGGAAGGCGGTGGCTGTGACGGTGAGCAGCTTGGCGCGGAGCCAGGCCGCCGGGCTCACCGACTGGGTGAGGGAGAGCTTGTACGTCCCCGACTCGAACTCGCGGGCGACGAGCGGGCCTGCGACGAACGCGCCGACGAGGAGCGGCAGGAGGAGCATGCCGACGCCCAGTTGCTCCACGGCGAGGCGGAGTGTGTTGAAGCCGCGGTTGGTTTCGGACGGGATCCAGTACCCGTCCTCCATGTACCTGTCCACGTACTGCGCGTCCCATATCCGCAGCCCACCGATCACCGCCAAGGCCACGACCACCACCGCCCCCGCCAGCCACAGCGTCCGGCGGTACTGGCGGACCGTCACCCAGTAGGGGCCCTTCAGGGCGAGCGTGCTCATGCCGAGGCTCCTTCGGGGGTGCGGAGGTGGGCGAGGAGGAGGTCCTCCAGGGAGGGCTCCCGGGTTTCCCAGGGGCCTTCGACCGGGCCCTCGCGGCGGATCAGGGCGGTGAGTTGACGGCCGGTCGTGCGGGACTCGACGACCGTGTGCGGGGCGAGGTCGGCCACCGGGCCCGTGAGCAGGATGTGGGCGGCGAGGAGTTCGTCCACGGGGCCTTCGAGGCGGACCCGGCCGCCGTCGAGCAGGAGGAGGTGGTCGCAGGCGCCCTCCAGCTCGGTGAGGATGTGCGAGGACATGACGACCGTGGTGCCGTGTTCGGCGGCGTCGGCCATGAGCAGGCCCATGAGCTGGTGGCGGGCGAGCGGGTCGAGGTCGGCCATCGGCTCGTCGAGGAGCAGCAGTTCGGCCCGCTTGCCGAGGGCGAGCGCGAGGGCGACGCGGGTGCGCCGGCCGCCGGAGAGGTCCCGTACGAGGGCGCGCGGGTCGAGTTCATCGGCGATCACCCGCTGGGCGGCGGTCTCGTCCCAGCGGCCCGGGTTGAGCTCGCGGCCCATGCGGAGGGTGTCGGCGACGCTGAGCCGGGGGTGGAGCGGCTTGTCCTGGGCGACGTACGCGAGGTGTTCGCGGGCGGGGGCCCTGACGCTGCCCTCGGTGGGGCGGAGGAGTCCGGCGGCGAGGGCGAGGAGGGTGGACTTGCCGGCGCCGTTGGGGCCGACGAGGGCGCAGATCCGGCCGGTGGGCAGGGCGAAGTCGCACCCCCGCAGGGCCCAGCCGCGGCCTCTCCCCCCGTACGTCTTGCCCAGGCCCTCGGCCTCCAGGGCCGTGTCCTTCGTCATGCGTCGTCCCCCTCGAAGTGTTCCTTCAGTACGGATGTGAAGAGCGCGGACACGTCCTCCCGGTCCAGCCCGGCGGCGCGGGCGCGGCGGGCCCAGTCGGCGAGTTCGCCGCGCAGGGGCGAGTCGGCGGGGCCGGTGCCGAGCGTGGTGCGGACGAAGGTGCCGAGGCCTCGGCGGGCCTCGACGAGGCCTTCGCGTTCGAGCTCGCGGTAGGCCTTGAGGACCGTGTTCGGATTGATGGCCGTCGCTTCGACGACCTCGCGTGCGGTGGGCAGTCGGTCGCCGGGCTCCAGGAGGCCCATCCGGAGGGCCTGTTTCGTCTGCTGGACGATCTGGAGGTAGGTGGCGACGCCACTGCGCCGGTCGATGCGGTACTCGACCACGATCGCTTCCACCACCCTTTCACTAATCAAGTAGTGAAAGGGTGGTGGAAAGAAGGGGGCGGTGTCAACCGCCCCCTGTCATCTCCTACGTGCTCACGACTCCGTGCGGTACATCAGGTCCACCTCGTGCGTCACGAAGCCGAGCCGTTCGTAGACCGTCACCGCCGCCGTGTTGTCCGCGTCCACGTACAGCATCGCCGTCGGCAGCCCCTGCGCCGCCAGGTGCCGCAGGCCGATCGCCGTGAGCGCCTTGCCGAGGCCGCCGCCCTGCGCCTCGGGCAGGATGCCGACCACGTACACCTCGCCGAGCTGCTCCTCGGCGTGCGTCTTCGTCCAGTGGTAGCCGACCAGCTTCCCGTCCTTCTCCGCCAGGAAGAAGCCCTTCGGGTCGAACCACGGCTCGGCCATCCGGTCGTCCAGGTCGCGCTGGGTGAGGGACCCCTGCTCGGGGTGGTGCGCGAAGGCCGTCGCGTTGACGGCGAGCCATTCCGCGTCGTCCTGGCCGGGCAGGAACGTACGGACGGTGACGCCCTCGGGCAGGACCGGCTCCGGGATGTCGAGCGGCGTCAGGGACCGCCGCAGCTGCCGCAGTTCGCGGAAGAGCGTCAGGCCGAGGACCTGGGCGAGGTGCCGGGCCGCCGACTTGCCGCCGTGCGCCCAGACGCGCAGCCGCTTGCCGGAGGCGTTGAGCAGCGCGGTGCCCAGCGCCCGGCCGTGGCCGCGACCGCGGTGGGACGGGTGGACGACCAGCTCGGCGGCCGGGGCCTCGATCGGGTCGGTCTCCTCCAGCTGGGCGTAGCCGTACAGGTTCGAGCCGACGGTGAGCAGGAAGTGGCGCACGCCCTCGCGCCCGCCGTGCCGCAGGTACAGCCGCCCCTGCTCGGACACGGCGTGCAGGCCGTCGGCCCGGTCGGCGGCCTCCAGGAGCTCCGATACGTCCTGGATCTGCTCGGGGGAGAGCTCGTCATACGTGTGGATCTGCCGTCCCGGTTCGATGGCCGGCGCCGCGTCGGAAGTCATGGGTACGAGCCTACGGCGACGCGTCGCCGCCCCGGGGAAAGGCGGCGGCAACTGTCTTGTAACCAGCTACCCCCTGTTGCGCTACGCGCGTTGACTCTAGGCTGCAGCGGCAGACGGGGGAGTAGATCAAGGCCGCGAAACGGGGCAAGGGGCAAAGGGGAGAGATGGCAGCGATACCGGGGATGAAGCGGAAGAGCAAGACCGGGCGGCGAATTCTGGCCGCCGGGGCGGGAATCGCGACCGTCGGGGCGCTTTTCGCCGCGATGCCGTCGTCGGCGGGGGCCGCCGGGGACGAGTTCGTCGCCGGGAACGGGAGCGGGTACGGGAACGGCAAGGGATGGGGCCGGATGGTCGACGTCCAGCTGCTGTCCTTCAACGACCTCCACGGCAACCTGGAGCCGCCGACCGGCTCTTCGGGCCGGCTCACCTACCTCAAGGAGGACGGCTCGACCGGGACCATCAACGACGTCGGTGGCGTCGAGTACCTCGCCACGCACCTGCGGCAGGCCCGCGAGGGCAACCGGTACTCCGTCACCGCCGCCGCGGGCGACATGATCGGCGCCTCGCCGCTGGTCTCCGGGCTGTTCCACGACGAGCCGACCATCGAGGCGCTGAACAAGCTGAAGCTCGACGTGAGCTCGGTCGGCAACCACGAGTTCGACGAGGGCGCGCGCGAGCTGGCCCGCATGCAGAACGGCGGCTGTCACCCGACCGCGGGCTGCTTCGAGGAGGGCAAGACCTTCGAGGGGGCGAACTTCCCCTACCTCGCGGCCAACGTGACGGACGAGAAGAGCGGCAAGCCACTGCTCGACCCGTACTTCGTCTGGGAGCGTGACGGCGTCAAGATCGGCTTCATCGGCGTCACCCTGGAGGGCACGGCGAACATCGTGTCCGCCGAGGGCATCAAGGGCCTGAAGTTCGGCGACGAGGTCGAGACGATCAACAAGTACGCCAAGGTGCTGGAGCGCCAAGGCGTGAAGTCGATCGTCGCCCTGCTCCACGAGGGCGGCATGCCGGCCTCGGGCGCGTACAACTACGACTGTGACAGCCCGGGCCCCGGCAACGGCATCTCCGGCCCGATCGTCGACATCGCCAAGAACGTCAGCCCGCAGGTCGACGCGCTGGTCACCGGCCACACCCACCAGGCGTACGCGTGCACCATCGCGGACCCGGCGGGCAAGCCGCGCACGGTCACCTCGGCGGCCTCCTTCGGCCGGCTCTACACCGACACGACGCTCACCTACGACCGTCGGACGAAGGACATCGTCCGCACGGCCGTCGCCTCCGCGAACCACGTCGTCACCCGTACCGTGGACCGGGCCGACGACATGAGCAAGCTGATCAAGCGCTGGAAGGACCTGGCCGCGCCGATCGCCAGCCGTCCCGTCGGCCACATCTCCGCCGACATCGAGAACCCCCTCGATCCGGCGGTGTACGAGAAGCCGCTGGGCAACCTGATCGCGGACGCGCAGCTGGAGGGCATGGCCCCGGCCGACAAGGGCGGTGCGCAGCTCGCCCTGATGAACCCGGGCGGCGTCCGCGCGCCGCTGACCCACAAGGCTGCCGGCGCCGAGGGCGACGGGGTCGTGACCTACGGCGAGGCGTACACCGTCCAGCCGTTCACCAACATGATGACGGCGGTCGACCTGACCGGCGCCCAGCTCGTCACCACGCTCCAGCAGCAGGTCAGCGGCCTCAACCTGGCGGCCCCGAAGATCCTCCAGGTGTCGAAGAACTTCACGTACACCCTGGACATGACCAAGACCGGCGCCGACCGGATCGTGGTCGGCTCGGTGCGGCTGAACGGTGAGGCGATCGACCCGGCGAAGACCTACCGGGTCGCGATGAACGAGTTCCTGTCCGGTGGCGGCGACGGCTTCGCCGTCCTGAAGGAGCACAAGAACAAGCTGGTCGGCGCGTCCGACCTGGACATGTTCACCGCCTACCTGGCGGCCCACTCCTCGGCCGCCGCGCCGCTGGCTCCGCCGGCGACGGACCGCATCACGGTCGTCAAGTAGCTCTGAGCAGCCCTAAGTAGCCCTCCCGGGCCCCTGAGCGAGGGGGCGGCGGACCGTTCCGACGGGCCGCCGCCCCCTTTCGCGTACCTCTTCGCGTACGTCCGGAAGACCCCTGGTGTGTTTGTCGTGACCCTGACATGATCCGGCTCATGGAGCGACGACGCTTTCTCGTGGGGGCCCTCGCGGCCGGGGCCGGAGTGATGCTCGGGGCGCCCGCCGCGTCCGCCGTGGACGTACGGGCCTGGATGGCGGCGCACGGGGACGGGACGGCCCTGCGGCAGCTGACCATCCCCGGGACGCACGACTCCGGGGCCCGCTACGGCGGCCTCTGGACCGAGTGCCAGAACACCACCATCGCCCAGCAGCTGGACAGCGGGATCCGGTTCCTGGACATCCGGTGCCGGGTGACCGGCGGGTCCTTCGCGATCCACCACGGCGCCTCGTACCAGAACATGATGTTCGGCGACGTCCTCGTCGCCTGCTCGGCCTTCCTCGCCGCCCACCCTTCCGAGACCGTCCTCATGCGCGTCAAGCAGGAGTACTCGGAGGAGTCCGACGCCACCTTCCGCGCGGTCTTCGACGACTACCTCGACGCGCGCGGCTGGCGCTCCCTCTTCCGGATCGGCGACGGCCTGCCGCTCCTCGGCGAGGCCCGCGGCCGCGTCGTCCTGCTCGCCGACAACGGAGGGCTGCCCGGCGTCCGCTACGGCGACGGCTCGCTCTTCGACATCCAGGACGACTACATGGCCGAGCCGTTCGGCAAGTACCCCAAGATCGAGGCCCACTTCCGCAAGGCGATCGCCCAGCCCGGAAAGCTGTACGTCAACTACGTGTCGACCGCGGCCGCGCTCCCGCCCCGCTGGAACGCCGACCGGCTCAACCCCCGCGTCCACTCCTGGCTCGACGGCGCCGAGGCCGCCGGGCGGACCGGGCTCGGGATCGTCCCCATGGACTACCCGAACACCCGGTCAGGCCTGGTCGAGGCCCTTCTCCGGCACAACTGACCCCGGCACAACCGACCCCGGCACAACTGACGACGACCGACCACCCCGGTACGACCTACGAGCCCGGCGGCGGTGTCGGCGCGCCCGGCAGCCGGAGCGTCGCCACCGTGCCGCCGCCCGGCGCCGGGGCGAGGCTCGCCGTGCCGCCCGCCTGGTGGACCGTACGGGCGACGATCGAGAGGCCCAGGCCCGAGCCCGGCAGGCTGCGGGCCGACGGGGAGCGCCAGAAGCGGTCGAAGACGTGCGGCAGCTCGTCCGGCGGGATGCCCGGGCCGTGGTCCCGGACCGTCAGCTCGCCCCGCATCAGGGCCACCTCGACCGTGCCCCGGGGCGGCGAGAACTTCACCGCGTTGTCCAGGACGTTGACGAGCGCCCGCTCGATCGCCGCCGGCTCCGCCCGGACGTACCAGGGCGCGAGGTCCGTCACGAAGGTCAGCTCCGGGCCGCGCAGCCGGGCCCGGTCCAGGGCCGAGCGCAGGATCGAGTGGAGCGGGACCACCTCGAGCGGCCCCGGCCGCACCGTGTCGGGCCGCGCCAGCTCCTGGAGATCGCCGATCAGCGCCGCCAGCTCCGTCATCTGCGCCTTCACCGAGGCCATCAGGGCCCGCCGGTCGTCCGGCGGGATCGCCCGGCCCGTCTCCTCGCTGCGCGCGAGCAGTTCGACGTTCGTACGGAGGGAGGTGAGAGGGGTGCGGAGCTCATGGCCGGCATCCGCGATGAGCTGCGCCTGCCGGTCGCGGGAGGTCGCGAGCGCCGCCGTCATCGCGTTGAAGGAGCGGGAGAGGCGGGCGATCTCGTCCTCGCCCTCGACCGGGATGCGGACCGTCAGGTCCTCGGTCGCGGCCACGTGCTCGACCGCCCCGGTCAGCCGGTTCACCGGCTCCAGACCGGTCCGCGCCACCCATAGGCCGGCCGCGCCCGCGCCGACGACGCCGATCCCGGAGACCAGGAGCAGCACCCAGCGCAGCGTGGACATCGAGTTGTCGATCTCGGAGAGCGGCCGGGCCACGGAGACCGCGAGCCCGATCGGGCCCTCCTGCGGGTAGGTGTAGACCCGCATCTCCCGGCCGTCGTCGTCCTTCACCGTGTGCAGCGCGTACGAGAGCTGTCCGCGCGCGACCGCGAGGTCGGCGGGGCCGACCGGGATCGCGGCCTTACCCGACGTGCAGGCGCCGCCGTTGGCGAGGATCACCTGCACCGTGTACGAGCCCGCGACCGGCGGCGGCGTCGTGCCCTGGCGGCACAGCGTGAGCAGGCTCTGCACCGACGCCGCGTCCAGTCTGCTGCTGCGCAGCGAGGAGTCGAGCTCCGCCTCCAGCTGGGCCCGCGTCACGAACCAGCAGGCCAGCGAGACCGCCGCGACCGCGACCGCCACCGCGAACGCGGTGAGCAGCGCGAGCCGCGACCGCAGGGGCCGCGATCGGAACCAGGCCAGGGGCCTGAAGCGGGTCACTCGCCGCCTCCTCCTCGCAGGACGTAGCCGACGCCCCGCACCGTGTGCACGAGGCGCGGCTCGCCGCCCGCCTCCGTCTTGCGCCGCAGGTACATCACGTACACGTCGAGCGAGTTCGAACTCGGCTCGAAGTCGAAGCCCCACACCGCCTTGAGGATCTGCTCCCGGGTCAGCACCTGCCGCGGGTGCGCAAGGAACATCTCCAGGAGCGTGTACTCGGTGCGGGTCAGCTCCACCGTCCGCCCGCTCCGGGTGACCTCGCGCGTCGCCAGGTCCATCCGCAGGTCCTCGAAGGCCAGCACGTCGTCCTCGGCCGGGGCCGCGGCGGCGGAGGCGTACGAGCTGCGCCGGAGCAGCGCCCGGATCCGGGCGAAGAGCTCGTCCAGCTCGAACGGCTTCACGAGGTAGTCGTCCGCGCCCGCGTCGAGCCCGGTGACCCGGTCGCCGACGGTGTCGCGGGCGGTCAGCATCAGGATCGGCACGGTCGAGCCGGACGCCCTGATCCGCCGGGCCGCGGTGAGCCCGTCCATCCGGGGCATCTGGACGTCGAGAACGACGAGGTCGGGGGCGTACGCCTCCATCCGGGCGAGCGCGTCGAGCCCGTCGACGGCGTCCTGCGTGTCGTACCCCTCGAAGGCGAGGCTGCGGCGCAGGGCCTCCCGCACCGCGGGCTCGTCCTCGACGATCAGGATGCGCTCACGGGCGCCTTCGTTCACCTGGCCAGTCATGGCACCAGCCTCGCACGTGGTCAGTTGTCGCCGCCGGAGCGGAGGCTGTCGAGGTCGGCCTTGACCGTGTCGATCGGAATCGCGAATCCGAGGCCGACACTTCCGGCCGTGGAACCGCTCGAAGAACTGGGCGAATACATGGCCGAATTGATTCCGATGATCTCGCCGTTCATATTGATCAAGGCGCCGCCGGAATTCCCCGGGTTGAGCGAGGCGTCGGTCTGGATCGCCTTGTACGTCGTCTTCGACGTGCCCGTGTCGCCGTTGAACTGCTGTCCGCCGAACTCGAACGGCCAGCCCTGCCGCGGGTCGTACTGCTGCCCCTGCTGCTGGTCCTGGCCGGTGCCGGCGCCGTCGTCGTCCTTGGCGACCGTCACGTCCCGGTCGAGCGCGGAGACGATACCGCTGGTCACCGTGCCGGTCAGGCCCTCGGGGGAGCCGATCGCCACGACCTCCTCGCCGACCTTCACCTTCGACGAGTCGCCGAGCGTGGCGGCCTTCAGTCCGGAGGCGCCGTTCAGCTTGATCAGCGCCAGGTCCTTGTCGGGGTCCGTGCCGACGACCTCGGCCTCGTACGACTTCCCGTCGCTGAGCCGCACGGTGATCTGGGAGGCGCCGGAGATCACGTGGTTGTTGGTTATGATCTCGCCGTCGGAGGTGATGATCACGCCCGAGCCGGTGGACTTGCCGGAGTTCGAGGTCGCGGAGATCTCGACGATGGAGGGGGAGACGGCCTGGGCGACGCCGGCGACCGTGCCCACGCTGCTCGCGGAGACGTTCGTGCCGTTCACGGCCGAGGAGGCCGTCGCGGGGGCGTCGGCGGTGAGCTGCTGGACGAGCGTCGCCGTGCCGCCGCCGACCGCGGCGGCCGCGATGGCCACGGCCGCGAGGAGGCCGACACCGCGCTTGGCGCGACGGCGGGAGCCCGGGGCGGGGGCCGCCGCGACGGCGACCGGCGGGTCCACGGGCGGCGGGACGTGCCCACCGGACGGCCAGATCGTGGTCCCCGGCTCGGTGGTGATCGGCTGCGCCGGGTCGTACGGAGGCCTCGGCGGGTGCGGCGGGTAGTACGGCTGCTGAGGCTGCTGCTCCTGGAAGTCCGTCATGGCTACGACTCTCGGATCCGTAGATGAGAGCCGCCTGAGGACCGGCTGAGAAGCCCGACAGAACCCTGTATGCCCTATATAAAGACCCCGGGAAGGGATCCGCGGGAAGGGATCCGCGGGAAGGGATCCGCGGGAAGAGATCCGCGGGAAGGGATCCGCGAGAGGAGGTCCGCAGGAAGGGACCCCCGGGAAGGGCCCCGGGGAAAGGGGCCCTCAGGGTGGGCGGGGCTACTCGCCGCAGCCGCAGGAGCGGCGGACGACCAGGGCCGACGGGAAGAGCTTCACCCGCTCGCGGTTCGATCCCGCGACCCGCAGCGAGTCGTCCAGGACCAGGTCCACCGCCGCGCGGGCCATCGCCGGGCGGTCCGAGGAGATCGTGGTGAGCGGCGGGTCGGTGAGCGCCGCCTCCTTCACGTCGTCGAAGCCCGCGACCGCCAGCTCCGACGGCACCTCGATGCGCAGCTCGCGCGCCGCCCGCAGGACGCCGAAGGCCTGGTCGTCGGTGGAGCAGAAGATCGCCGGCGGCCTGTCCGGTCCCGCGAGCAGCTTCAGGGCCACCTGGTAGGCGTCGTAGCGGTTGTACGGGGCCTCGAAGAGCCGGCCCTCGGTCGAGCGGCCCGCCTCCAGCATGGCGCGCCGCCAGCCCTCGACGTGGTCGGCGACCGGGTCGCCGACGGCCGGGGTGTTCGGGACGCCGCCGAGGCACGCCACGTACGGGTGACCGTGCTCCAGGAGGTGACGGGTGGCGAGCTGGGCGCCGCCGATGTCGTCCGTCACGACGGCCACGTCGTCGATCGCCTCGGGCCGCTCGTGCAGCAGCACCACACGCGCGTCCCAGGCCTCGATCTCGCTCGCGGCCTGCTCGCTCATGCCCTGGCTGACCAGGATCAGTCCGGAGACCCGCATCCCGAGGAAGGCGCGCAGGTAGTGGACCTCGCGCTCGGTCCGGTAGTCGGAGTTGCCGACGAGCACCATTTTCCCGCGCTCGGCGGCGGCCTGCTCGACCGCGTGGGCCATCTCCCCGAAGAACGGCTGCCGCGCGTCGGGGACGATCATGCCTATGAGATCCGTACGCCGGGACGCCATCGCCTGGGCCACCCGGTCGGGGCGGTAGCCCAGCTCCTTGATGGCGGCGAGGACACGCTCGCGCGTGGCCGGGGCGACCGGCCTGGGTCCGTTGTTGATGACGTAGCTCACGACCGCGGTCGAAGTGCCTGCCAGTCGAGCTACGTCATCCCGCGTCACCTTGGCCACGCGCGGCAGTCTACGCGGGGTGACCTACCTACCGGCAGGTCGCACTGTGGCGTCCGCCACGTTCCTGTCCTCCGGAGAGGTGACTTCCCGGTCGGCCTCCTTGACACGGGCGGTGCGGGCGGCCTCCTCCGAACGGGTGTCCTTCCGGGTGTTCTGCGCCCTGGTCTCGTTCGCCCGGGCCTCCTCGGCCGCGCGCTCGACCTTCTCGGGAGTGACGAAGCGGTAGCCGACGTTACGGACGGTGCCGATCAGCGACTCGTGCTCGGGGCCCAGCTTCGCGCGCAGCCGCCGTACGTGGACGTCGACCGTCCGGGTGCCGCCGAAGTAGTCGTACCCCCACACCTCCTGCAGGAGCTGGGCGCGCGTGAAGACCCGGCCCGGGTGCTGGGCCAGGTACTTGAGGAGTTCGAACTCCTTGAAGGTCAGGTCCAGGACCCGGCCCTTGAGCTTCGCGCTGTACGTCGCCTCGTCGACCGACAGGTCGCCGTTCCGGATCTCCATCGGGGAGTCGTCGGAGACGATCTGCTGGCGGCCCATCGCGAGCCGGAGCCGGGCCTCGACCTCGGCCGGACCCGCGGTGTCGAGGAGGACGTCGTCGATGCCCCAGTCGGCGGTGACGGCCGCGAGGCCGCCCTCCGTGACGACGAGGATCAGCGGACAGCCGGGCCCCGTGGAGCGCAGCAGCTGGCACAGCGAGCGGACCTGCGGGAGGTCGCGCCGGCCGTCGACGAGGATCACGTCCGCGCCGGGGGTGTCCACGAGGGCGGGGCCCACCGCCGGAGCCACCCGGACGTTGTGCAGCAGCAGGCCGAGTGCGGGCAGCACCTCGGTCGACGGCTGGAGGGCGTTGGTCAGGAGCAGCAGAGAGCTCATCGCGCCCCACCTGCCATCGCTGACATCGGTCGGTCGTGCTTCGTACGCTCGCTCATAACGTCGGTTCCTCCTCGGTCCCTGCGAGGACGTGGCACTGCTTCGTACTGATCACTGCCGGCTCTCGCGCCCTGAGAGCTTTTGTTCATCCGTCCGTAACAACGGTCGGAAAACGCAAAAGGACCCGGGGGCTGCGTCGCCCGGATCCTCTGCCCAGCAGAATAGCCCACATGAGTTCAGAGGGAGAGAGGCGATTTCACATGATGGATGTTTCCTCGATCACTTCCGTCCATCATCGTGATCCACATCGTGCGATGTTGCGTACCGATGACGGTGTCCGTATCGAGGCGGTTTACGAACCCTGCACCGCAAGTGTCACCGAAACGGCCGTCACCGGGACGGCGGGCGCAGGCGACACGGTGGTGGTCGTCGCCCACGGCTTCAGCGGGGCGGCCGACCGGCCCGCCGTCCGGCGCGCCGCCCGGGCCTTCGCGGAGCGCGGGGCGGCCGTCGTGACCTTCTCCTTCCGCGGGCACGGCGGCTCCGGCGGCCGCTCCACGGTCGGCGACCGGGAGGTCCTCGACCTGTCCGCCGCCGTCCGCTGGGCCCGTGACCTCGGCCACGCGCGCGTGGCGACGGTCGGCTTCTCCATGGGCGGCTCCGTCGTCCTGCGCCACGCCGCCCTGGAGCGGGGTACGGAGGGCCGCGTGGACGCGGTGGCCGCCGTCTCCGCCCCCGCACGCTGGTACTACCGGGGTACGGCCCCGATGCGCCGGCTCCACTGGATGGTCACCCGCCCGGCGGGCCGCCTGGTCGGCCGCTACGGGCTCCGCACCCGCATCGACGGCCGCACCTGGGACCCCGTACCCCTCTCGCCCGTCGAGGCGGTGCCGCTGATCGCGCCGGTCCCCCTGCTGATCGTGCACGGCGACCGGGACGCGTACTTCCCGCTCGACCACCCGCGCACGCTGGCCGCCGCGGGCGACGCGGAACTCTGGCTGGAGCGGGGGATGGGCCACGCCGAGAACGCGGCGGACGAGGAGCTGCTCGCCCGGCTGGGCGACTGGCTCACACGCCGATAGCCCATCATGGGGGGCGGCGCGCACACGAACGAAGGGAGCGCCGCTATGGCAGCGGGAACCATCCGCTACTGGGCCGCGGCCAAGGCCGCAGCCGGTGTCGCCGAGGAGCCGTACACCGCCGGGACCCTCGCGGAGGCGCTGGACGCGGCCCGCGAGAAGCACCCGGGCGAGCTCGTCCGGGTCCTCCAGCGATGCTCGTTCCTCATCGACGGCGACCCCGTCGGGACCCGGAGCCATGAGACCGTACGGCTTGCCGAGGGCGGCACGGTCGAGGTGCTCCCCCCGTTCGCAGGAGGGTGAACCCCGCAGCATGAGCAACGACCAGCAGTACGACCCGTACGCGAACGGGCAGGGACAGCACGGGCAGCACGGCCCCGACGTCACGCAGACGTGGGAGGGCCAGACCTGGGACACCCAGTACCAGCCCGCCGTGACGCAGGGGACGCCGTACGAGGCTCCCTACGCGCAGCCCGCGTACGAGTCCTCCAGGGAGCAGCACGCGTACGAACAGCCGGTGTACGAGCAGCCCGCTTACGAGCAGCCCGCGTACGACGGCACGGCCTACCTGCCGCCGCAGGGCGCGACGTACGAGCAGCAGCAGCCCCATGAGCACCAGCAGCCCCACGAGCACCAGCAGTACGGACAGCAGCAGTACGCGGCGGCTCCGTCGGCCCCGATGCCCCCGGCGGCTCCCGTGGCGTACGACACGCCCGTACCGGAGTACGTGCCCGAGCGCGCTCCCGAGCCCGTGGCCGCCGGGTCCGGGGCCGGGGTGGCCTGGTCCTCGCCCACCACGTCCGGGAACACGCGGATCACCGACGCCCAGCGCGCGCGTGCCGAGGGCCGCTCGCCCGTCATCGATCCCGGGCTCCAGCCGGCGGCCCTGACCGCCGTCCTCGGCCTGCTGCTCGCCGGCGGCGCCTCCCTCGGCCCGTACGGGCTGCTCGTCCCGCTCGTCCTGCTCCAGGGCCTCACCGCCGCCGGCTGGTTCCGGCTCAACGGCATGTGGCCCGCCCGGCAGGGCATCGCCCTCGCCTTCGCCGGCGGCCTCGTCGCCGACGCCGCCCTGCTCGCCGTCGGCCGTGAGAACGCGGCCGCCGCGATCCTGGGCACGCTCGGCGTCTGGGTCCTGCTCTGCCTCGTCCTGCAGCTGCGCAGCCACGCCGACCCGGACGAGCGGATGTACGGCCTGATGGCCGGCATCGCCTCGGCCGCGCTGACGGTCGTCGCCGCCGGGCACCTCGGGGCCGCCCCCGACGCGGTGGTCGTCGGCGGGATCGCGGTCGCCGCCACCGTCGTCGCCCGGGCGCTCCCGCTGCCCGGCCCGGTCTCCCTGGTCGTCGCGCTCCTCGCGGGCGCGGGCGCCGGGATCGCGGCCGGCGGGCTGAACGGCCTGGGCACCTCCGGGGCGCTCGTCGGCCTCGCCGCCGGGGTCTGCGCGCTGGTCGGCCTGCGGGTCGCCGCCTACGACTACCCGTCGCGCTTCGTCCACATGACCGCGGGGATCGCGCTGCCGCTGACGGCCGCCGCGCCCGCCGTCTACCTGCTGGGTCGCGCCCTGGCCTGAACCGGCCGGGAAGCGCCAGGGGAACCAACCGGCCCCTCGACACGTCGATCTTCGTGTCGGGGGGCCGAACACTTTTTCTCTATCGGGGGGACGCACAACCCATGCGAGCACTGCGGATTCTGTTGATCGTGGCCGTCGTGCTGGGCGGGGTGTTCGTCGGGATCGACCGTCTCGCCGTGGCGTACGCCGAGTCGGAGGCGGCGAGCCGGGTGAAGCTCTCGGCGGCGGACAGCGACTCGATCGAGATCGACATCAAGGGCTTCCCCTTCCTGACCCAGGTCGCGGACAAGCGGTTCGACGAGGTCGACGTGGTGGCGAAGGGCGTCGAGGCGACGGCGGGCAGCCGGAAGATCCGGGTCGACGAGCTGACGGCCGCGCTCCGGGACGTGACCGTCACCGGCGACTGGGCCGGCGCGCGGGCGGGTTCCGCGACCGGCACCGCCCTCATCTCGTACGAGGCGCTCACGGCCGCCTCCGACCGCGAGGCCACCGTGGCCTACGGGGGCGACGGGAAGGTGAAGGTCACCGGCAGCGTGGAGATCCTGGGCCGCAAGCTGACGCGTTCGGTCCTGTCGACGGTGACCGTGGTGAACGGCGACACGATCAAGGTCCGCGCGGACGAGGTGCCGGGCGAGGGCATCCCCGGCGTGGAGGAAATGATCCGCAAGCGGACCGACTTCGAGCGGCCGATCGGGATGATCGCCGGCATGAAGGTGGAGAAGGTCGAGGCCAGGCCGGACGGCCTCGCCGTGGCCGTGAGCGGCAAGGACGTCGCCCTCGCGGGCTGACGGGTCCGGGGTCGTCCGGCCGACGCTCCCACTCGGCGGCGGGCGATACCCGGCGGGCGGACCGTGGATCACGCCAGGGTGACGTGCATGCCGCCCTCGGCCAGGAGGTCGAGGATCACGCCGAACAGATCGTAGGACTGGCCATCGGGTGTCAGGGCCTGGGACAGGTGCTCGCGTGCGGTCGCCGCGTCCCGCCAGAGCAGAGTCGCGGGGGCGGTGTAGCCGAAGGTGCCACCCAGGCAGTCGGCGAGGGCGCCGAGGTTGCCGCCGAAGTAGCCGCCCGGCCCGTTCACCGCCTCGCCGAGCGCCAGGTAGAGGCCCGGTTCGTCGGTGACGTGCCGGCCGTCGAGTGCGTAGGCGTGACCGGCCGGCCGGTCACCGGGGGCACCGTGGTGGGCGACTCGCTCGCGGACGAGATCGTGCCAGACCCAGCGGTGCCGGGTATCGAGGCCGGCCCAGGCCCCCGCCGTGTCGGGCGGCCCGGCGAGCCACCGCTCCCAGACGGGCCGGGCGTGTTCGGGAACGGGCCTGAAGAGCTCTCCGTCGAGCTCCAGGTCGATCAGATCCGTCCCGGACGACGAGGCGCGCCACGCGCTGACTCGGGCCCAGAGCAGGCGTTCGGTGAGCTGCTCACCTTGATCGTCTCGTATCTCCAGGGCGGCCAGTTCCAGGTCCAGCGCCTGCCGGGTGCCCTCCGCCAGTGCCGCCCGCAGCTGATCACCCTGGGCGAGCCCCCGCAGGACGAGCGGTGGTGAAGGCTGCTTGTGCGGCCGGACACGGACGAATGCGCGGCAGGATCCCAGCCATCGGTGCCCGTCGTGCACACGAACGCGGCCCCTGTGGCCCTCGGGCGGACCTTCGTAGTCGTCCTGGCCGGTGAGCACGAGACCGTCCGTCCCCAGGGGCTGCCCCGGGCTCTCCGCATCCTCCAGCGACCAGGGGTCGAGCGTCTCGTCGTCCGGCACCAGCCACAGCCGGTGGCCGACCCAGCCGCCCACCCCCGCCTGCTCCGCCTGCTCCGCCTGTGGAACCCAGCCGAACAGCTCGTAGGTCCCGCGTCGCGGTTCTCCGAACAGCCCTTCCGCCTCGGCGCATACGCCCCAGGCATGCCCGTGCTCCGTCTCGGTCAGCGTGTACCGCGTTCGCCCGCGATGGTCCTCGTCCTCGTGCACGCCGGGAATCATGCCGGGACCAGGTTCCTACGGCGAGGTCATTTCCGCGGCGGGCCTCTGGACGGGGTCCGCCGCGGACCACCCTTCCGGGGCCGCCGCGGACCCCCGATCGCCCCTCTAACCACATGGTGAGACGCCTCTGTCCGATCCGCAGAAACCGAACCGGACACCGCGGTACCGAGGCGCTCGGAGCCGACCTGCACGGTGATCACGTCTCGCATCTCGGACGATCGCGTCTCAAAATATGACACACCGGTGACACGGCCGCCTGTCCGTCCCTACGATCGAGGGCATGAAGCGACAGGCGGATCTCACGAAGCGGCGGGCAGTAGACCTGTGCCGCGTCGCCGCCATGCTCTGTCGCTCAGTCTGAGCGGGAGCACCGACTCCCGTATTCCTTCAGGCCCTTCGACCGCGGTCGGGGCCGACCTGTGCAGCCGTACGCACGTCGTACGCCACGCGACGACGCGTACCGCATCACAAACCCGCACCAACCGCACCACACCGCCGCACACTGCCCCGGAGGAGAACAGCATGGCTCGCAGCGACGTCCTGGTCGACGCGGACTGGGTCGAGGCCAACCTCGACAACCCGCAGGTCGCCCTTGTCGAGGTCGACGAGGACACCTCGGCCTACGAGAAGAACCACATCCGCAACGCCATCCGGATCGACTGGACCCAGGACCTTCAGGACCCGGTCCGCCGTGACTTCATCGACCAGGAGGGCTTCGAGAAGCTCCTCTCGGCCAAGGGCATCGGCAACGACACCACGGTCGTCCTCTACGGCGGCAACAACAACTGGTTCGCCTCGTACGCCTACTGGTACTTCAAGCTCTACGGCCACCAGGACGTGAAGCTCCTCGACGGCGGCCGCAAGAAGTGGGAGCTCGACTCCCGCGACCTGGTCGACGGCTCCGAGATCCCGGCCCGCCCGGCCACCGAGTACAAGGCCAAGGCCCAGGACGCCTCGATCCGCGCCTTCCGCGACGACGTCGTGGCCGCGATCGGCTCCGAGAACCTGGTCGACGTCCGCTCGCCCGACGAGTTCTCCGGCAAGCTGCTCGCCCCGGCGCACCTCCCGCAGGAGCAGTCGCAGCGCCCCGGCCACGTACCGAGCGCCCGCAACATCCCGTGGTCGAAGAACGCCAACGACGACGGCACCTTCAAGTCGGACGACGAGCTCAAGGCCCTCTACGAGGACGAGCAGGTCGACCTGGCGAAGGACACCATCGCGTACTGCCGCATCGGTGAGCGCTCCGCGCTGACCTGGTTCGTCCTGCACGAGCTGCTCGAGGTCACCAACGTCAAGAACTACGACGGTTCGTGGACCGAGTACGGCTCCCTCGTCGGCGTGCCGATCGAGCTCGGCGCCAACAAGTAAGCCTTCCGGACCTCCCCCTTCTCCGGACCCCTCGACCGTAAGGACAGAACACCATGTGTGGAGCGCAGCCCGGCGGCCCCGACGCCTCGACGATCAAGCCCGGTGAGACCACCATCCAGGGCTTCGTGACCAAGGACGGCCAGCCCGTCACCGGTTACGTCCGCCTCCTGGACTCGACCGGCGAGTTCACGGCCGAGGTCCCGACCTCCGCCACCGGACAGTTCCGTTTCTACGCGGCCGAGGGCACCTGGACCGTCCGCGCCCTGGTTCCGGGCGGCACCGCCGACCGCCAGGTCGTGGCGCAGAAGGGTGGCCTCGCGGAGGTCGCCATCGCCGTCTGACCGACTGCGACACCGAACGGCCGGAGGGCCGTGCCTCCTGGGGGGTTGGACGCCATTTCCAGGACTTGAGGCACGGCCCTTCGGTCTTTTTCTTCCGCGCCCCTCGCACTGCTCGGCGCCGGGGGCGCCTCACAGGCTTCGAGGCGCTGCGGCAGCCTCCGGCCGCCGGTGACGGGGGGCGTGTCCGGACGTACGCTGAAGGTGTGTACGCACGCCGTCGCCACGTCTACTTCTGGATGATGGGCGCCTGCCTGGTGCTTTTCGTGGGCGCCTGGGCCGTCGTGCGGCTCTTCTCGATGCCGGTGGCGGTCGGCATGTGCGTGGTCGCCATGGTCATCCCGCCGGTCGCCGCGATGGTCGCGAACCGGCGGGGCCCGGAGGACCGCTGGTGGGACGACCCCTCGGGAGACCCGACGTCGGACGAGTGGTGGGACGAACTGGACGGCAAGAGGCGCCGTCGGTAGTCCGTCCTCGTCCTCAGTAGACGAGCGCCTGCGTCTCGTCGCCCATGATCTCCTGGACGAACACCTGGGCGCCGGCGATGCGGACGCCCTCCAGGACGTCCTCCTCCGTGATCTCCCGCCGGGTCGCGCACTGCGTGCAGAGCGTCACGCGGCCGGCCGCCAGGACCGAGTCGATCAGGTCCGGCAGGGGCGCGGCGTGCGGCAGTTCGAACTCGGCCGCGCGGCCCGGGAGGGCGAACCACGAGGACTCGCCGGTCAGCCAGAGCGAGACCTCGACGCCGCTGGCGACGGCGACGGCGGCCACCGTGAAGGCCTGCGAGCAGCGTTCGGGGGCGTCGGCCCCTGCGGTCACCTTGATCACGAGCTTCTTCGCCATATGCCGAACTGTAATGCGCGGCCCTGCAACCCCTTGCGGCTCTCACGTGTCAGTTGGGTGCGCGGATGACGGAATCCGCCCTTCAGGTCTCGTGGGGGGACTGTTGAGTAACGAAGAAACCATCCCAAATACGGATACGGCACCGCCGCCGGAGCCGGGGGCGGTGGCGGAAACCGCGCCTCCGGTCGTGAATCCGGAGGGGCCGGAGGCAGAGGCAGAGGCAGCGGCAGAGACGGAGGCCGCGGCCGCGGCCGACGCCGCGCCGTCCGAGGCCGTACGGCCGCGCCGCCGTGTCCTCCGTACCGTCGGGCTCATCGCCGTCGCCGCCGTCCTCGGCATCGTCGGCGGCACGGCGGTCGGATACGGCGTCCAGGCGCAGCGCGAACCGACGCCGCTCCCGCCGCTGAACCAGCCGGCCCTCGCCTACCCCAAGCCCCTCCCGAAGGGCCAGGAGCCGGATCCGCTCCCGGCCTCGGAGGACCGTCAGGCGAAAGCGCAGGGTGACCTGCGGAAGCTGCTGGTCCCGAAGCCCGCGGGTGCGAAGAAGGACGAGTTCGGGGACCGCGACGGCTGGATGTCGGTCCGCGAGTTCGCCTCCGACTTCGAGCGGGCCGGGGAGGCGCTGAGCTACCAGCTGGAGCTGGGCATCCGGCGCGTCGCCGTCACGTCCTGGAAGACGGGCGAGAACCGGCTGAGCTCGGTCCGCCTGGTCCAGTACCGCCCGGGCGACGAACTCGGCGCGCAGGATCACATCGAGGACCAGCAGGGCTACATGCCCGAAGAGGAGTACGCGAACGGCGAGGGCGAGGCGCTCAAGGGCTCCGCCGACGGCCGCTACTACGTCTTCCCCGTGCAGCGGAAGGCGGGCTACTTGGACTTCTACGAGGCCAGGGCCCTCTTCCACCGCGGCGACATCGCGGTCGAGATCTTCATCTTCGACACGAAGAAGATCACGGAGAAGGACATCCGTTCGCTGGCCGAGCAGCAACTGGGGCGCCTGTGACTGAGGACCGGAACGACGTGAACGTACCCATCGAACCGATGGCACCGACAGAACCCGCTGCCGAGGCCCCGCGGAAGCCGAAGCGCGGCGCGCGCCGCATCCTGCTCGGGGTCGTCCTGCCCGCCGTGCTGGTCCTCGGCGCGGCGGGCGGCGGCGTGACGTACACCGCGGTCACCGTCTCCTCCGCCGACCGCACCGCGCCCACGGAGGTGTGGGGTTCGGCGGATTCGACCGCGACCGACAAGGACCCGGCCGAGTCCGCCGCGCGCGGCAAAGCGGGGACGCCGCTGAGCAAGCTGCTGCTGCCCGTGCCGCCCGGGTACGAGCTCGGCCCCGACCACGAGCTGTACGGGAACGACGGCGAGCTGGGCGAGGCGGAGGCCGTCGCGCAGATGAAGCAGGAGGGCGAAGGCCTCTCCGGCAAGAAGCGGCGCGCGTACGAGAAGGAGGTCGACCGGCTCGGCATCCAGGGCATCGCGGTCC